>DBLQ01000028.1 GCA_002297505.1 Flavobacteriales bacterium UBA720 | reverse complement strand
TTAAGCCTGCAAGTATGAGTGCGGTGGAAAAACGTTTGAAAGAAATCCGGGAATCACTCGCTATCAATTCCAATGAACAGCTGATCGCGTTCTGCAAAGATTTCGGCATTCTTTAATGCTTGCGGTAAGACAACTTCCACACAAAAAATGAAATAATTTCTATTTTTTTTCGCTTTTACGGATATCCGTAAAATAACTACAATCTTCCACCCTATTTTTGTAAAAGCAAAACACAGGTGCATGGAAAGCTAATAACCATGATGCTCAATTTGAACAAAACACTTTTTTCAGATAAGGGTAAGAACGCAGGTGTTGATGTTCATTAATGAGATTGAGATTGCATTCTCAGAACAGTAGCACCAAAAAAGCTCAGAGGCAACTCTGAGCTTTCTTTTTTATTTCTTTTTGGTCTTGATCTTTTTGACCTGATCTTTAATATAAGGATATTTCTGCTGCATATCTTTGCTGATGCCAGGATCCAGCTCCAAAGCCTTCTCCAATGCCGAAAGACCTTCTGCATCGTTCTTCAGGTGAAAGTAACAATTGCTAAGCTGGTAATACAGTTCTGCACGCTTCTGATGCTGCAAGGCTTGTGTAAGAACTGTGACTGCTTCTTCGTACTCTCCAATGAGCATCAGAACTTCTGAATACGCATACCAATTATAAAATCTTGTTGGCTCTGCCTCAATCAGCTTTTTAAGGCAGCTCAGGCTTTCTTCGTACTCGCCACAGGTGATATACAAAAATGCAAGACGTTTCTGATATTCCAGATTGCCTTCATTGAGGGCTACCGCTTCCTGTGCAAAATATAAGGCTTCTTTTGGATTTCCCATATCTTCATAGATCTGAGACTGCTCCATCATCGCCAAGTAAAACTGAGGATCTTCCCTCAAAGATTTTTGAAAGGAAGTAAGCGCCTGAACCGGTTTATGCGCTTCTTTGTAGCACAGTCCGATTTTGTAATAGGTGAAGGCTTTGGTATATTCCAGCTCCAACATTTCCTCATATACGCCAACTGCCTTTTCCCATTCGCCCATTGCTTCATAGCAGGATGCTTTATTGGCATATACGCCGACTGCCGACGAATTGATGGCTAATAAATAATCGAATCCGCGGATGGCTTCCTCATAATTCTTCTTATTGAAAAAATACTGGCCATACTCATACCATGCAGTTTCCGAGAAGGGAAATCTGTCCAGGTATTGATTCAGGAAATCCAATGCCTCCTGTGGCCGATTCAGCTTGGTGTAGCAAACCATGACATTTTCCAGCGAATAATCGTCATAAGGATCGTGCTCCAGTGCTGCGCTGTAATGTTTCAGCGCATTAAACGGATCATCCAGATTCACATACTCATCTGCGATGAAGTTGTGAAGAAAGTTTTCCTCTTCCTGCAGCTCCAGTGCTTTTGTGCAGTATTCGATAGATTTGATGGGATTGCCGAGATTAGAATAATACTTGGCGCAGCACACCAGAAAATCAGTATCTTCCAGTGAAGACTGATGCAGCTCATCGATCAGTTCCTTCGCCTTGCCATAACGCTCCAGTTCCAGAAAAACTTCCAGCTGTTTTGTTTTAATTTCCAATGAGTTGGGATGAATTTTCAGTGCATGATTCACAGCAAGTTCTGCATAGCTGAAATCTCCTAACTCCAGATAATAAATGATGATATCCACGTATTCTTCTGTGTCGAAGTAAAATTCATCATTGTTTTCTATCATTTCTTCGAACCGTCTTGCCAGTTCGTTTTCAAAAAATTCTTCCAATAGGTATAATTTAGATTTGAGATTTAGCTCCGCTCAGATGATTGTCAAGTGAGGTCTGTAAGTCAATTACAATTAGCCGGATCCGAAATCTGTATAAAGTTAATGAAATTTATTGTGATGAAAAGTCATCGCCAGATGATAACTTATCCACACTAATCCAATTTCTGTTCTGTATAGATGGTAGTCAAAAACATACCAAACGATTTTTCAAGACCTGTAATATCTCCGGATTTCAGGTTGATGCCGCCGTATACACTGTCGTTACTGCGAATATTAAAATTAGTCAGCGAAAAGTAGAGTGCCGGCTGGTCTGCCTTACCGGACAATTTTACCGTAGAGCCCAATAATTTCCTTGTAGAGACTGTCATAACTTCCTGATCTTTCAGTTTCAGCTTAAGGTAGTGGCGTGGCTGCATCTCCACCGGCTCGTTATCGATTGCTATTTTCTGTTTTTTATCTGCAGCCGACACGAGATAAGCTACGTTATCCTCTTCGCTTATGTCGCCTGGCTCCGTATAATAGAGATTCAGAATATAGTAGCCGGGATCAAATTTCTGAAAAGTCCCGTCCACATTTTCTATCGGCTTTAGTGAAAAGGAGTTGGCGCCAATCTGCTTTGCCTTTTTATAGACTTCGCCAAAGATTCTGACATCGTCATTAGAAAAGCCATTGACCAGGATTTCGCCCAGATATTCAGAATTGGATATTTCCGCAATACGGTAAAGAAACTTGTCTTTATTTTCGTTCACTTTTTCTACCTTGTTCAGTGTGATAGACTGAAGGAAAAAAAGCTGGAAACTAAAAAATGTGATGAGATATAATAATTTACGCATTCGTTATTTTAAGGATTTCTACACAATCTCTCAGACTGTTTTCCCAATGTTTCAGCTCTACATGATAATCTTTCTCAATTTTATCGAGACACATCGTACTGCGCTTAGGCCGTTTGGCAGGCGTAGGAAACTCTTCGGTAGTAATTGGTTTTAATATAACGCCGGAACCTGAGAATTCCTTTATCTTGCTGGCAAAATCGAACCACGTGGTTTCCGGATAGTTGGAAAAATGATACACGCCGTAGGTTTTTTTATCACTTTCAATGATCGTCATAATCGCTTCTGCAAGGTCATTCGCATTGGTTGGCTGCCCGTATTGGTCTGCAACAATTCCCAATTCCTCCTTCACATTAAAAAGATGAAGCATGGTTTTCACAAAATTTTTATTGAACTCTGAATAAAGCCATGAAGTTCTCAGAATCACGCTTTCCGGATTATTTTCCAGAGCCAGTTCCTCACCTTTTCTTTTCGATGCGCCGTAGACGCCGATAGGATTGGTAAAATCGTCCTCGGAATAGTTCAAATTGGTTTCACCATCAAAAACGTAATCTGTAGAAACATGTATCAGCGTGGCATGATGGTCTTTGCAGATCTCGGCCAATTGTCCCACGCCCTGTGCATTGATGGCGAACGCCCTGTCTTCTTCTTTTTCGGCAAGATCCACAGCAGTGTAAGCGGATGCATTGATGACAAAATCCGGCTGATAATCATTAAATTGTTGCTCTATCTGTGCTTTATTGGTAATATCCACCACATCAGAGCCTGTGAAGTTAAAATCGAACTGGTCATGGTATTTCGGTGCCAATTTTTGCAGGCAATGTCCCAGCTGGCCATTTCCGCCGATGACTAATATTCTTTTCATATTAATTTTTTTTATTCTGAATCCGGAAATATCCGACTCGCTCTTTGAAATTTTTTTTGTCAATGTCTACTAAAAAGTGCGCAAACTGATCTAATGTGGATTGTGGCATTTTCTCCGCACGTCTGGTTTTCATATTAAAATAAATCACGGTGAGCCAGAAAACTGCGTGGACTGTGCCATCTTCATTCTTCATCAGCAACTCGACAACAGCTGTGAGATCATCCACGAAAATCGTTTTGCTGGTAATCTGAACTACGGAATTATATCTGACTTCTTTGAGATAAGCAATCTCATTCTGCACCGTGACCCAGGTACAGCCAGTTTCGCGCGTGTACTGCTCGTAGGTGAATCCGTAGTTTTGCTCCACATGGTCTTCTCTCGCATTGAGCATATATTCCAGATACTTGACATTGTTGAGGTGCCCAATCGGGTCGCAGTCTGCAAATCGGATTCTGACGGTGGATGAAAATTCATATTCCATAATGCAAAAATAAAAAAACCGCTCCGAAAAAGAGCGGTTTTATGATTTATTAAGATAATATTACAATCCTAGTTCTTTCTTAACAGCAGCCGTAGCGTCTGTTCCGTTCTTGTAAACCAAAGCTGGTGTAGAAGAATCGAAAACATACTCGTATCCGGCAGCTTTAGAAACTTTAGAGATCGCGTCGTTGATTTTCTTTTCGATTGGTGCTAATCCAGCATCTCTTTTGTCTGCGATATCTTTCTGAGCTGCAGTGTACATCTGCTGAAGATTGTCCTGAAGTTTTTGAACTTCCTGGCTTCTCTGCTCGTTGATAGCCTGAGTCTGCTTAGGTGCTTCGTCCTGATATTTCTTCATCAGATCCTGAAGAGATTTACCTTGTTTTTCCAACTCACCTTGTTTTGCTGTCTGCAACGTCTGCAACTGAGAATCCAAAGCCTTCATTTCCGGCATAGCAGTGAAGATCGCGTTGATATCTACATAAGCCAGTTTCTGTGCATTTGCAAATCCAGTAGCGAACACCATTACAACAGCTACTAATAATACATTTAATTTGTTCATTTTAGAAATTTATATTTATTTAATAATTTAATTTTAATTCACATTATTTGGAAGTGGTGGCTCTCCTCTGCAATCCAGATTTAGGAGAAAATCGGCTTCCGCCTTTATTACCTTTTCCGGTCTCCGGTGCAGAAACGCCTCTGTTGCCATCATTACCTTTTCTGTCATCCACTTTGGTATTTTTGCTAAGGATGTTAAGAACAGCTTCCGTGTAATCGTATTTTTTATCTAAAAAGATGACGCTGATATTGTTGCTCTTATCAAGAACGATACCCAGATTATTCTTTGTAGATACAGTCTGAATCGCATTCCATATCTGATCCTGGAAAGGTTTTGTAAGGTTGGCACGCAGCTGATTGACCTCGCCATTCGTCCCGAATCTCGCACCAATCGTATTTCGGATTGATGCTTCCATATCGGTCACTTCCTTTTCTCTGAGTTTAAGCTGATCGCCTACCAAAAGTACCTTTTCATTTTCGAAAGCTTCCTTCTTTCTCTCATAGTCGGCCTGCTGTTTCTGGATATCATCCTGCCACTGCGCGACCTGGCTGTTCAGGCGGCTTTCCGCATCTTTGTACTGCGGCAGCTTGCTCAGCACATAGTTGGTATCTACCACGCCGATTTTCTGTGCATACATATGTGTGGCCAGAAAAAGAATTGTTACAAGGGATGCTATTTTTTTCATCTTTCAAAAATAATATTTTATTTTTTATAAAGGCTGATTCATCAAGAAATGTGTCTGCCATCCGGAAGGTTCTGTACCGCCCAGAGTTTTATCAAATCCATAAGCGAAGTCGAAACCGATCAACCCGAACGCGGACATGGACACTCTGATCCCTAAACCGGCAGATCTCTTTAGCCTGAAAGGGTTGTATGTTCCGAAACTGTTCCATGCGTTACCTGCTTCTACGAATGTCAGCGCAAAAATCTTCGCCGTCTGGTTCATTGAAATAGGATAACGTAATTCTGCTGCAAATCTGTTATAAATTGTAGCACCACCATACGGCGTGATATCATAAGGTGAAGATGAACTGAATCCGGTTGAGGATGCATTCTCATAACCTCTCAATGGCACCAGCTCACGGCCATCAAATCGACCATTGAACAGACCAACGCCACCGACATAGTATCTCTCGAAAGGTGGTGGTCCCAATTCCTTACTGTAACCATTGAGGAAGCCCATCTCACCGGTGGTTCTCAGAACTAATTTTCCAATAACCTCGTTATAGAAATCTGCTTTCAACTTAACTTTATAGAATTCCATCCATTTGTACTTATCCAATACGCTCATTGTTGCATAATCCTTATTACTGAACCATGAGTACGGCGGCGTGAATTTCAAAGAAGCTTCCAGGTTGGAACCGTATGTTGGGAAAACAGGATCCAGACCTGCTGAGTTTCTGCTCAAACCGATGTTAAAACTGAAAGATTTGGTATTACCATTTTCCTCTAGTTTATCACCAAAATAGAACGGATAATTCCTGAAATCGTAGCTCTGATACTGGATTCCGGTATACAATGAAAAGTAGTCATCCGGCCACTTCAGCATCCTGGAAAGACCTGCAGTTGCAGAGAAGATATTCATGGTCTGATCTCCCGTGGTGTAAGAATAATTAACCCTTGAGTAATTTAGTCCCACACTTAATGCCGTTGGTCTCGTCCCGAACAACCACGGTTCTGTAAATGAGATTCCGTAGTTGGTAAAATATTGCCCTGCTTGCGCCTGAAGCGATAAAGTCTGGCCGTCACCCTGAGGTACCGGTTTAAAATCTTTAAATTTCAGGAAATTCCTTAGAGAGAAGTTGTTAAACGTCAAGCCCAGCGTTCCGATGAATGAGCCACCACCGTATCCGGCCTGCAGCTGCACCTGAGAAGATCCCTTCTCCACCAATGTCCAGTGCATATTCACGGTATTATCCTGAGGATTTGGCTTCACATCCGTACCGATCTGTTGAGGATCGAAGAACTGCATGCCTGCCAATTCAAAGTAAGTTCTCTTGATATCGGACTTGGCAAACAATGTTCCTGGTTTGGTTCTAAGCGCTCTCAGGATCACGTGGTCATGCGTGGTGGTATTTCCGGACCATGTCACACGGTTCCAGGTTGCCTTCTCGCCTTCGTTGATACGGATCTCAAGATTGATGGAATCCCCTTTCACCGATTTTTCAATAGGTGTCACGTTGGAGAACAGGAAACCATTGTTCATATAGATAGACTTGATGTCGGAATCATCTTCCTTACCGCCATCTTCGCCGACTTTTTTGTTAAATCCTACCGCATCATAAACATCGCCACTTTTGTAGCCCAATATTTTCTGAAGAAACTCATTAGAAAAGGTAGTATTTCCGATGAAATTGATATCACCGATGTAATATTTTTTCCCTTCGTTCAGTTTTACGTTGATATTGTAGCCTTTCTCATTTCTGGTTACCGAATCGGACACAATGGTTGCATCACGGAAACCTAAGGAGTTATAATAGCTGATAAGGTTTCTCTTGTCCTCATCATACTTGTCCTGCACAAATTTGGACGGCTTCAGGATACCCAGAAGAAAACGCTTTTCTTTTGTATTTTTGAATCCGTTCTTTTTAAGTTTTCTGTCGGAAACCTGCTGATTGCCTTCGAATGCGATTTTATCGATTTTAACTTTCTTACCTTTGGCCACTTCAATCGTCCAGTCTACCAGATTGGCATCCGTACCATTGGCCTTTTCCTGAATGTTGATCTTGGCATCGGCAAAACCTTTGGCAATGTATTCCTGAGGAATTTTGTTCTGAAGGCTGGAAACCAAATTGTTATTGATCTTGGTTCCCGGTTTCAGGTTGTTATCCTTGATGAGCTTCTCATTTTTGGATTTCCCGATTCCTTTCCCTGTGAACTTAATCTCACCCAGTTCTTTGAGGTCCTGCAGGGAGAACTGAAGGATCACATTCTGCCCTTCTACATCCTGGACATAGACTTCAACTTTTGAGAACGATTGCGTTTCCCACAGCTTTTTTACGGCATTACTTACCCGTTGGCCCGGGATCTCCAGCTTTTCTCCTTTCACAAGTCCTGTAAAACGCAAAATCTGGGCTGGCGTGTAACGCTTCACCCCATCGACTACAATATCCTTCAGGACGTACTCGCTGTTTTGGTTTCCTACAAGCTCAGTGCTCTCTGCATTGTTACCCGGTGTAACCACCTGCGCATGGAAGTAGGCAGATGCTACGAAGAAAATGATGGGTATAAATCTTAATCTCATTCTTATTGAAGTTCTCTTTTCTAAAATATATTTAAGGAATAAGTTGTTCGCTGGTCATGCCATAGCGTCTTTCCTTATTCTGATAATTAATGATGCACTGAAAAAAAGTGTCCTTGGTAAAATCCGGCCAAAGTACGTCCAGAAACTGGAGCTCAGCATAGGCAATCTGCCAGAGCAGAAAATTACTGATGCGCACTTCGCCGCTGGTACGGATCATCAGATCCACATCCGGGAAGTCTTTGGTATAGAGGTGACTTTTGAACGTTGCCTCGTCTATATCATCGATATTAATTTCGTTGTCTTTTACAGCTTTACCGATTTCCTTCACTGCTTTAAGAATCTCTTTTTGAGATCCATAATTGAGTGCCAAAATCAGATTGCCGTCTTTATTGTTTTTGGTAAGCTCAATCACGCTCAGCAACTGATCTCTCACCAGATCCGGCAGCTGGGACACATCACCAATGACATGCATCCTGAGACCTTTTGTAAAAATCTCTTCCGCCTCCAGAAGAAGGGTTTCGGAAAGCAGTGACATCAGTGTATCCACCTCATCCTTCGGGCGGTTCCAGTTTTCGGATGAAAAAGTGTACAGAGTAAGATACGGAATATGGATTTCATTACAAGCGTTGATCACATTGCGCACCGCATTGATGGCATTCCTGTGCCCATAGGTTCTCTCCTCTCCTCTAGACTTGGCCCAGCGCCCGTTTCCGTCCATGATGACTGCCACGTGCTTCGGCAACTTGTCTTTATCTATAAGCTTTTTTAAATCCTGCATTTTTCTATTTACAATAACAAGGCGGTCTGCCGAAGGAATAGGACAATATCAATGTCGCTGAATTAATCCAATCCTTTGAATTAGGATTGCCGATGGTCCGCTGATTGATGAAACTCTGCACCACAGCGCGCGTCTGATCCTCATCCAGCGCAGTTCTCACCACGGTGACATCTACATCCTTTACTACACTGTAGTCTACCTGATCCGAGAATGTCGGTCTGAAGGTAAACTCCCCGGACAACGCCCAATTATAGTTGAATTTATACTTAAGACCTACACCAAAAGGCAATGCCATGGTGAAGGCGTTATCTTGCTTATAATTAACCAAAACATCCGTCTGGGAATTGATGGTAAGTTCCGGCTTGGCAGCATCCATATACAATCCGGAAACGCCGGCAAAGATGTACGGGCTCAGAAGACTTTTCTGCTCCTCATTCACCGGAAAGAAATTATATTCAAAAAGTAAATCTGCAGAGAATACCGAGTTGGTACCCCACAATTTGCGCTGTCTTCGGTAATCTTCCTTGGCATAGCGGTCATCGAACTGGAGATTGCTGTAGCCCAGGTTCAGCCTTACGGTCTGATACGGATTAAAATTCATCCTGTACATGAGTCCGCCGTAGAAAGGCAGTCCCATATCCGAAATACTGCCCACCGGTTTCTGAAGCACGTAAGCCGTCCTTCCGATATCGCCCACCAGATTGCTGGTGCCGAGCTGCACACCTATCTCATGCCGCTGTGCCTTCACCGCACCAAAGCAGCAAAACATCAGGATTAAAAAATAGGCGGTCTCTCTCTTCATTCTCAATATACTGGGACGAGTTTTCGTCAAAAATTTGGTGCAAATATAAAACATTTTTAGTTTAAGGAACTTCTTAAAGTTTAGTTAAATAAGGTCAAAATACCATAATATTGTTATAAAACGGACGAATGCGGAAAATAGTCTTTCATAAAAAAAGAAAAGCCTTGGCAAGGCTTTTACTTTCTGTTAAAAAACTTTTTCAATCGGTTTCTGACTTTAATGATGAGCGGCTCCTCGTAATTTTTGTCTTCCTCAAAATACCCGTAACCATAGCCATAGCCGTAACCGTAGCCATAACCGTAGCCATAACCTTGCTTGGCCACATAATCGTTGTAGATGATACCCAGGTTGCTAACTTCCTTGTTGTAATACTTCTCGGTGATCATCTTCAGCATGTGTTTCTCCGTATATTCATGCCGCACTACGTAGATAGTGGTATCGGCCTTACTCATCAGTTCGAAAGAGTCGGCTACCAGACCTACAGGTGGCGAATCGATAATTACATATTCGTAAAGTTCCTTAAGCTGATCGATAAATTTCATGTTGCTATCGCTCATCAACAGTTCCGAAGGATTGGGCGGAATAGGTCCGGACGTAATGACATCCAGCCCTGGAATGCTGGTATGGTTGATAATATCGTCTATGGTCACCTGGCCGGTGAGATAGTTGGAGATTCCGTTCTTATTGTTGATTTTAAAATCGCCAAAAATCTTTGGTTTCCTGAGGTCCATGCCCAGCAAAACGGTCTTTTTACCGCTGAGGCCAAGAACCGAAGCCACATTGATGGAGGCATACGTCTTGCCTTCGCCACTGATGGAAGAGGTTACCAGAATGACTTTGCTGTTCTGCTCTTCATCAAAAAGAAATCTTAAATTGGCCCGGATTGCCCGGAACGATTCCGAGATCGAAGACTTCGGCTCTTCTAAGACGGTAAGATTATTTTCGTAATTGTTATGCCCTACTACGCCCAAGAGCGGAATTCTGGTAACGGCAAGCAATTCTTTGATGTTACGGACTTTGTTATCCAGCAATTCTCCAATGGCGAGGAAAATCAGTGGTAAAAGCAGCAATCCACCGATGATCTGAATCTTGGTTGCATTGACATTCGGAGCAATAGGACCTTGTCCCAGATTTTTTGCAGGATCGATGATGGTCAGGTTGCTTTTATTGGTTGCCACGCGCATCTGCGATTTAGCCTGTTCTGCAAGCAAAGTGTTATAGGTACTTTCGATGATGTTGTACCCGCGCTGCGCATCCAGGAACATTCTCTGTTTTTCCGGCAGCGTCACAAGGTCTTTGTCAATGACGCCAATCTGTGCATTGAGATCGGAAAGCTTATCATAATAGTCCTGAAAATATTTTCTGAGGCCCGACTGGGACGCGCCACGGGCTTGGTTAATGAGTCTATTAATCTCCCGCATCGGTTCGGATGAAGGCGTGTAGATCAATGCCATTTCTCTTCTTTTGGCATACAGTGCCTTGAGCTCGGAAACCGACGCCTGAAAAGAGCCATCTTCTACGCCTGCCAGATTGAGGCTAATCATATTCTCAATATTATTGGCATCCACAGAGTTTCTGATATCGCTGAGTGACTTGATTTTGGTGGAAATATCGGCACGCTGAGCTTCCAGATCATTCAGTTTCTGGATGGTATTGGCGTCAATATTCTCCATATCAAAGAGTCTGTTATTGATCTTCAGATTATTGACCACAGTTGCACTGGAGTCCAGCTTTTTACGGATTTTATTGAGGTTCTCATTGAGATACTCCACGGTGTTCTGATCTACCGTGTTCTGATCTTCCAATCTCTTCTTACGAAGCACCTCTACGGAATTGTTGAGAAAGTTGATCGTATTGTTAAGATTGTATCCGGACTTGGTAATGATCATGATAGACGGCAATTCTTTATCAAAATCTACTGTAAGACTGCTGATAATACTATTGACCGCCTGATTCACCGGAATAAAACTGACAATGATGTTATGCAACTCTACATTGCTGTTGGGTGTAGGATTTTTGACCAGCCTGAACTTCAGATTCGGTGACTCATACCACTCGCCGATACGGAGGTTGGCATTGGCTTTTCTGGAATAGGCCGGCACAATCTCGTAGCCTTCCGTATTGTAATTGTATAGATAATTACTCTGGCCTTCATCAGGCAGAATGATTTCATAAAGATTATTATTCTTGGGAATAATGGTAAAGCCGTAATTGACCTGCTGAAGATGATTCCGATCGATCTCCACAAAAACCGGGCTGTCTTCCTTATCCAGGTAGGTCGTTTTGATCAGACCTTTGGTGGTGTAATTCACGGTCAGATCCAGCTTTTTGACCAGATATTCATTATGACTGCGGGACAACAGAATTTTTTTGAGATAAATTCCATCCTGATTTCCATTCTGTCCCCAGATAAAGTTAATCGACTGATTGGGCGTAAAATAGCTGGCAGTATTATTTGAAATACTTAATGACAAGCTGGATGCATAGACACGCTGCGCATAGTATTTACTGTAAACAAAGGAGATGCAGTACCCGATAAATCCGAGGAGCACAAACCAATACCAGTTCCGTAAAACGCGCTGAAGAAAATGCACAGGATCGAAAAGACTGAAGTTTCCTACCTTCTCCGGAGCCTGAGTCTGTGATGCAGCTGCTGTACTATTGCCTTTTTTATCCGGTATCATGTTATAGTCTGGTAAGGATTAGGTAAATAGACAGTAAGCTGGTGAGCACTGTAACACCGGTAGTAAGCGTCTGGATCGGTTCTTTGCCAAAACCATTGATACTCTTTGCGTTGGTATTGAAGTAGATGATATCACCGTTCTGAATCCAGTAATACGGCGAGTTCATGGCGTCCTCTCTCGTAAGATCCAATTTTGCAGTCTTGATGCCTTCCGGATATTTTCTGTGGATGGTAACGCTTTTCCTGTCTACAGTCCGATTGAGCCCGCCGGCCAGTGCGATGGCCTGCATAATGTTGAGCTGCGTCATATATGCTACTTTTTCTCCGGTAACATTAATGGTCTCCATGTCGCCAAGCATAAAGTAACGGATACCGTCCAGATTGAGCCTCACCTCAGATTTCCCTTGCAGGAAGTTTTCATTCACGCGCTCCTGGATTTCCTTGGTCATATCTTCTAACGTACGGCCTTCTGCCTTCATGTAGCCGATCCCGAAGATATTGACATCACCGTTGGAGTCTACTTTGAGACCATTGAGATAGTAGGTCGCGCTCCCACCGGTAGAATTGCTGGAGCTTGATGCCACTTGAGGCAGCTGCGATGTTCCTACAGAAGTTCCTGTGGTAGCATTAAGCGAGGAATAAAACTGTGCAGCATCACCTGTGGGCGTCGTAACCACATTCAGCGTAAGAATATCGCCCTTGGTTACACGGTAAGCCGGCACATCGTACGGCACCAGACCTTCCTCATCAATCGTGAGACTTTCGCTGGGCTGCAGATACCTCAGATCCTTCTTGGTGACACAAGAAGACAATAATAACAGAATAAAAATAGAAAAGCTTAATTTATAGTAGTTTTTCATTTAATGTTTTTTGCAAAAGTAAGATAAATTTATTCCTTCTTGAATTTAAGAAGAAAAATTGGCAGATAGGCTCCTAAAAAACCCAACACCATAATGATAACCAGAAGGTAATTGACATCCTGATGCCGCAGCAGATACGCCGCTGCAATCACGATAAGATAATACCCGATGATGTATGCTGTAGATCTCTTATGCGTGAGACCAAGGTTCAGCAATTTATGATGAATATGATTTTTGTCTGGCGTCAAGACTGATTTCTTATGATAAATTCTTGTGATGATCACTGTAAGCGTGTCAATGATCGGAAGAATCAGGATCGCTACCGCGATGACTGGTGCACTTTTCAGATGGTAAAATACTTCATCATGCTTGGCAATAAAAATCTCAATGAAAGAAATTCCCGTGAAGGCCAGCAGGAAGCCCAATATCATCGAGCCGGTATCACCCATGAAAATTTTGGTAGCCCGCTTAGCAGAAAGGTTGTAAATCAGAAATGCAATGGATGCCGCAATAAGAATGGCACACAGAACAGCCAGCGGATCATTGTGCTCACCCAGGCGGTAAAAACTGATTCCAAAAAGGAGGCTGGTAATCACGGTGTAACTGCCGGCAAGCCCGTCTATCCCGTCGATAAGGTTGAAGGCATTGATCAGAATTATAAAAGTAAAAATACTGAACAGCACACTCACAAAATAGTTGAGCTCATAAACTCCGAAAACGCCAAAAAGACTGCGGATCCGGACATCGGAGCCCACCACCAGCAGTGCGGAAACCAGGATCTGAGCCAGCAATTTTTTATAGGCCCGCAGCACCATGATGTCATCCATCACACCTACAAAGAAGAGAATGATGAACGAAGCAAACAGGAACTTGTAACGGTCAAAAAGTTCATAGGCAAAGATCGGTGCGCAGACACCCAATGAAAAAAATATGGCAATGCCGCCGAGGTTCGGGATTTTGGTGAGGTGGGAACTCCTGGCGCCCGGCTCATCCATCAGATTCTTACGCCTCGAGATTTTGATAATTGTAGGTATGGACCGATAAGTGATAAGAAATGAAAATGCAAAGCCCAAAACCAGCTTAAAATAGAAAAAGGAAATCCCCAGATTTTCTATAAAATTTTGAAAATTGCTATTCATCGGCGTTCTTTAGAAGTTGCAGTGTTACTTGATGAGTTTTCTGACGGTGTTTTTGAATCGGAAAAAAACAAGTAAATAATAAATTTTTTTTCTTATCGGCAAAGATAATAGATAATTCCTACCAAACCGCTGGTATCGCAAGATATGTATTAAATTTAATCCATTGCTCCTGATGAATTGATGCATCTCGCCGTACATCCGGTCAAAATCCGCCCGGTTTTTAACGAAGGCAAGGTAAGCCAGGAAGGTATAAACGCCCTCCAGAATCTGGAAATTTTCCAGGGCTTTTTTCTGATGGGCATAAGGACTTTTTTTAAACGCTGCGCCCACCGTTTCCACAGCACGAAGGATATCCAAACCTTTTGTCGTATGACTTTTGCTGATGGAATCCTGTCTTTCAAAGTATTGATAATGGTACTTTGGTGTAAAAGCCAATGTTCTGCATTGAAGCAGCAGTTGCGGAATCAGCTCAATATCTTCGAAGTGAATTCCTTTTTTGAATCGCCTTTCTTCAAACAATTCCCGCCGGAAAATCTTGTTGCACGCAAAATAAGAAATATCGGAAAAAACCGACAGATTCTGCTCCAGAAGGATTTTCTCCGGAAAACCGGGAAGCTGCGTCAGCTTTTGGGTGATATTTCCGTTTTCATCTACTTTCTGAAGATTGCAGATGGCCATTTCTGCATTATGTTTTACGGCAAGGCTGTACATCTCTTCGAACATCGTTGCCGACACGTAATCGTCACTGTCCACAAATCCTAAGAATTGACCTTTCGCCCTATCGATTCCAAAATTGCGCGCATCGCTGAGTCCACCATTTTCCTTGACATAGCCAAAAATCTTATCCGGAAACTGCTGCTGAAATTTTTCAATGATGTGTTGAGACTTATCCCGACTGCCGTCATTCACAACAATGATTTCTATGTCTTCCAATGTCTGGCTGACCAGGGACGACAGGCATTGTTCCAGATACAATTCAACATTGTAAACCGGAACGATGATGGAAACTTTGATATTGGATGTTTCAGACATTACAAAAACAGGTCGCTCCTACGGAGCTTTTTCATCAATTAATAACGTTGGTTACGCATACTAACTCCTGGTAAACCTGGAGCCTAAAAAACCTTTCTTGGCCTCATCAAAATCCGAACGCGAGCATGGAATACAGTTGTCAATATTCTCATCCTCGCCAAAATACCAGAGATTACTGAAAACTTCTCTTTTGAAGGCGTACTGCTCGTCATTAATCAGGACATAAAAAGTCTCGTAGGACTTCTCCTTCGGGTGCGAGCGCTGGATGTTGATGCCTTCTATCAGGTACCAGATCATCTGTGCCAGGAGCTGGTGGTTCAGCTGAGAGTCTGAATAAATATTATAATTGAAAATCCCTACAGACTTTAGCCTTTCGCTAAGCCCAATCTCTTTCATATAGGCGCAGATCTCGCGGCGATTCAGGCCATTGACCTGTGGATTAATGGAAAAAGGTTCGGCAAACGTTTCGACAGCGTCACAGTTGACGGTCACCAGATCGGCTTTCCGGAAATAAGGCTCGGTCTTCTCGGTAGAAGTCATCATTTCTGCCAGCCGGATGATATCGAACTGAACTTCCTGGATCAGCTTTACAGAATCCATCTCGTTCAGATGTTTCTGATAACCGAGATGATGGTAATTCTTGATGGAAAAATTCTTGGCGCCCAAAATCTTGCTCAGGAAATTAGACTCATGGATCTCGTCGCCCTGTTTCAGAGAAACCACGTTACTGATCTGGGTATAGTTGATATTGTCCTGATAAATATTGAGCGCAGAGAACAGTGAAAATGCCAGATCATTGCTGCCCCCTACTATTACGGGAATGGCGCCTTGCTGATGACAAGCGGACAATACTTCCTGCAAGATGTAATGCGAATCCTGCGGCGTTCTTCCGGAGACCAAATCTCCCAAATCGATAATAGGAATGTCGAAATCCAGCTGGGAGAGTTTATAAAATTCCCTTCGGATCCCGGTGAAATCCTGACTTTCCGCATCGCCGTTCGCACCGCGATAATCCGAGACAAAGAGCAGTACAATGCTGCTTTCCCGTATTTCATTCGTGATTCTGTTTCCGATTTGCCAGGTCTCTGTCCGGAAAGCTCTTGGTGTAATGATAAAGTCTTCGAAGTTCATCGATCTATCTTTTATTAATTTTAATGGTGATGTCTTTTGGCATCGCACTCCGGAACATGGTAAGGTTTCTTTCCAACTCAGGAAGATTTGCTTTCCTGATGCTGTAAAAGGAAACAGTAGGACTACCACAGATGTAATTATCTTTAATGGTCCAGGATCCCGCTTTGCTAAGACCATCAGGCAGCTTGACCCAGCTGTCGTAGACCACGGCTATGTCATAATCGGCTGTAGATTTCTGAATGTAGTCGGTCAGTTTTTTATTGACACCAAAACTGCCATGGTCATCCTTCCGCAATTTTGCCACCTCGGCAGTACCCAATCCGTAAGTATCGAATAAGTGAATGTTTGTAAAATATGTGATTGCACCAATGTCATTCGCAATAACCCAGGCATCGTTATAATTTTTTCTAAGGAAATCTGCCATCTGAATCTGCTGGTCAAAAATATTTTTAGACGCTAAAGACTGTTTCCGAATGTGCATTACGAACCTTAAGATGAATGTAAAAAGAACCATCATTACGACACCATATTTCAGCAGAGTAGATGAACTTTTCCTGGTGACCAACTCTTCCACCATCGGTATTAATGCAAAGATAACTACCACTACCAGATAGGCTTCATAGCGGATGAGCCATCCGAAATTGGCGAAAAGCAAATGCCCTATGAATCCGCCAATCACCACAAAAGCAACGGGATTGCTCTTCATTTTCGATGGAAACCCACTGCTGGTTTTTGAACCGGAAAAGAAGCGGTATACCAGAATGGAAAACAGAAAAAGAACAGACAGGGCACGGGTGAGATTCCCTGCTACCCTTTCCAGAAAGCCACTGATGCCGGCAGAATTATTTCCCTTAAGAATCAGAGAATTAGGAAGAAAGAATGAGCCATTGTCAACGGAAATGTAGCCATAGACCAGCACGGGAAGTAATGCCAGGATTCCCAAAGCAATGCTGATGACATAATCTCTCCTGATGAAAAAAAGATAAATGCATATAAAGAGAATGATAAACAAACTCTCGTACCGGAATCCGACTGCCACAATGGCGACCAAAGCAAGATTCGAAAAGCGCCGCGGTGTCTTGTCCTCCAGATACCGTCTGAACGCCAGCAATGTAAGAACCATCACCAAAGCGTGGCATACGTGTTCCATTCCGATCATGATCATGAGCTGCAGTGGCATCAGCAGCAGAACAGCGCCAAGAACAATGGCGTGGGTCATCCACGAAAACGGCCTGAGATAAAGATGAAAAACATAGAGCATGGCAACACCGGCCAGTCCGTTAATCACCAGCGGAATATATTCCCAATTCCCGAACACCTTAATCAGCACAGCCAGCAGAAAGGTGTACAGCGGCGAGGAAGTTGTAGATGAAAATTCGTATTGCGTAATGCCCCACGTTCCAAATTCGGCAAAGTTTTTTGCCATGGACAGGTGAATGTAGGCATCATCCAGCGGGTAGATAAACCGTCCGGCAAAATTGCAAACCATCTGAATATTGACATAAACCAGAAGGGACAGGATGATTAAAACAAGGGCTAATATTAATTTTTTTTTCATAATCAGATGTTAGTTACTCCAAAGAAAATTGGTATACGTATCCGGCGTAAATCGTCCTGCTTTGCCCTGGTAGCTCGCAAAAACAAAGTAGTAAAAGATCATAAAGGCCACAAAGAACAGATGCCATGCCCGTTTCAGGTTCCAGTTAAGTGCGGAAATGATGTTAGGAATCACGATACATACAAAACCGATATAGACCCCAACCAGTCTGGTGGAGAAAACGGGATTGTCCCGGAAAATAAAGTAAAGACAGACACCTAACACTACGATGTTCCTCATATATTCGTAGTACCAGACTTTCTCGCTGGCAACCTTGTCATAGGCTACCAGCAGCACGGCATTCAGCACCATGGTACCATCCATAAAGCTGGAGGCTTTGTCTTCATAGCCAATGTAGCCATTGTAACCGTTGGAGACATCCTGGAGATTCAGACTGCCCAAAAAACCGGAAAACAGCTCGTACACGTGAAGGGGCGACAAAATCACACAGGTGACAATGGCGTAGAAAATCCTGGTGCTATTCATTGGGACCAGAACCAGCCAGTAGGCAGGAAGAAATATGATGGCCGACTTGTGGAAACCATAGGCAACATATAGACAAAGCAAAAACCAAAAAAGCTTCCTGCTCTTGATGAATTGGTAAGACAGGATACACATTGTCATTCCCAGTGCCTGCCGCATATGGCCGCTGTCTGCAATAAAGTAAGCCGGTATGAGGAATAGTAAAACCGTGAAGATTGGATACACCGAGTTTTTATAGTACATGATCATTTTAACGCCAATCGTTATCAGCGCGCTCACCATTGTGAAGGTCTGAAACGGACCTCCAAAAACAAAAACCACTTTATTCAGCAGCACATACATCCATTCGATATCCAGATCCGAATGTCTCAGAAGCATCTTGTCGAACACATCAGAGAAGTCCAGCGTAGGAAAATAAATCAGATAAAAAGACCTGTAGATGGGATAATCGGCACCCACATTGCCCCGCATGCCCACCAGCAGCACCATTGCCACAAAAAGAAACCACATCATCTGCTTGTATTTTTTGTCATTATAAACCTCAAGAAAGCTGAAAGCGATCAGGAGGATCAGAAGGACTGTAAAAACAGGATGAAGAAAAACCATGCAATAATGGACTTAGAAAGGCAAAGATAATTTTATTTGAAACACACTACAGATTATCACCAATAAAAATTCCCGATCATCTGCATCCCAAAAGTCTGAAGAAGGCAGAGATAAAACAGGATTTTAAACTGTTCTGAACTGATATCTTTCAGCAAAATCAGAAAGTAAGGCACCAAAAACAAACAGGCTCTCGCAGTTTCGCCCGTTCCGTACGCGCCTGTCAGAAGCATCGCCGAAATGGCTGTGATGGCTGAGAAAAAAAGAATGTTGATAGTACGATTCTCAAAAACTTCTGTACCCGGTTTTCTGGAAAAGAAAACTGCCAGGAAGCCGAAAGACAGGAACAGAAAAACCTCGCCAATATCTTCCAATCTCGTCATCAGGTAGATAAATGGCTGATGAAACAATCGGAAACCGTCCGGATTTTCGGAGTGGGAGGCCGACAGAAATGTATCCAATTGGCTATAGCCCGTTATGGCGTAAATAACGGTGAAAGCCAGCACAAAAACAGCAGCGCTCATCAAACTCAGCCAGACAAAACTCCACCGGCCTCTGATCAAAAAGTAGAAACTGATGCAGCCTAAAAATGCGAACAGAAATAATCCGGAGAAGGTCAGAAGATTGGTCAGGATCAGTCCGGAAGAAATCAGCAGAAACGACGCTGCATCGATTTTATTCTGATGAAAAATTCTCGTGAATCCCAACAGAAATATCAGAGTTGATGTCAGAACCAGAGCGTCAATGGATACCAAAAGATAAATATTAACCGAAGGAATCACAGCCAGCAGCAGCAACATCCACTTTCTTCTGGTCTCCCCGAACCCGAGATTGACCAGAATCTTATAAAATAATGGAAAAGCCAGACTTCCTAGAGCAAAGAACACCATTGCAAGCGTCTCGATGTTCGAGATACTCAGAATCCAGTAATGCAGTAGCGTTACAAATGGCGGATGTGTGCGCGTGTGCATCTGAAACTGTTCCAAATTTTTGGAAAAATCTCTGAGCCAGACTTGTCCGTCGGTAATCGCCAGAGCGTCGGTATAGTATTGTCTGCCTTTCAGATAAAACGGCTGCAGGAAAGCAATATCAAAATTCCCCTGACTCAGATTGCCTAAAACCACAAGGAGGATGGCCATGAGAAACAGAAGATAAATATTCAGTTTTTCAGAATACCGGAAAGCCAAAATCCCTAAAGTCAAAAACAGAAATGCAAACACAAAGCCGCTCCAGAGAAACGAATTCGGATAGATGACAGAAATCGGAAAAAGGATACCTGTACCAGTGTAGCCGCCCTGATTCTGGTAATAGAAATTGGCGCCTGCCATGGCCATCCAAATCACGATTGCTACGAAAAAGATCAGCCACGGAAAGTTTTTAAGATTGGCCCATTGTAATTTTCCACCCATTCAGAAGTGTTTTTTGTTTTTAAGAATGGTCAAAAATATTAATAATAGTTTAGAAAATCTTGAGTTTTTTATGAATATCAGAACTTTTAAGGACGAGGATGCAGACGTTGGAGAGTTGGAGTTGGAGGGTCTGAGGGTTGGAGCGCTGGAGAGTTGGAGTGCTTATGGAATCTTGGAACAAACGCAGGCGAGTTTCTGGCGCGCCGCATTGGTTCGTTTCAGATAAAAAACTGATGCTTTTTATTGCCTGGAAATTAAAGCTCGGCTGAGTTACCGGAAATAGCTGTGGGAGAGGTCCTGCAGTTCCTGCTTGATCCCTTGTCACAAATTTTAAATCTTTGATTTTAAGATATTTGTTTCAATACCCAAAATAAAAATTTAAAAAATCAACATTTATAGACCATTTGTATTTTAAAGTTTATTAATTTTAACTGTTTAAAAAATTAAATCCACAAAAGATGAGTACAAAAAATCAAATCAGCATCGACATTCCTCAATCCGTTATCGACAAAGTAACAGAAAATCTGCAAAATTCCAGAACACTTCTTGAGCCTTATCTGCAGGCGCTGGCGCCAGGGCAGAAAAAGTCAATTTTCAAGATGGGCGACAAGACGGTAGCTACCGTTCAGAAAGTTGAAGACTATACAGAGACCAATCCTGAGTTTACGCCAGCATATATGGATAAACCGGAGTTTGTAAAAGATGTTTCCGTAGTTACCAACCTGTCGCCTCTTCGCAATCTTGCTACGCAGTTGGCTTCTGATCTTGGCGATACCATCACTATTGCGGGGAACGAGGCACTTTTGGCTGCACTGCTGTATTACGGTGCTGTGAAAGAAGCTTCCAGCAAAGGCGTGGCGACTGCAACTCCTATCTACGAAGACCTCAGCGCAAGATTTACGAGAAAAGGCTCGAAAAAGAAGCCTGGCGCAGAGTAAAATCAATTCCCTAATCTTTCAAACGAGTCTTTTATATTCATCAACCACTCTAAAAGACTCGTTTTTGTGTGTAAAAGACTCAAAATCCAGTCTCCGAGACTCAGCGTTGAGTAAAAAAGACTCGAAATTGAGTATAAAACACTCGTTTTTGAGTCTCGGACACTGGTTGATGAGTATAAAACACTGGTTGATGAGTGTTTTGGGTAGATTGGGAATTGTAGGTATATTTGTTTTGATGATAAGTTCGTTTGCGCAAAGTCGGGAGACTTTGCGCAGCGGCGGAGCAATATTTTCAGGATAACCGCAACTAGATATAGTTTATATTGGCGCAATGCGTATATTTGGTTGTTAGCGGTAATGCAGCCGGCGACATAAAACCCGATAGTATATGAAAGATAATTATAACAAATCGATTTCCTTAAGGTGCAACACTTGTGGCGACTCATCATTTGAATTTAATGAGGATAAATCTTGGGTAAAATGTAAAAGGTGTGATAGAGAATATCACGGTGGTTACGATGAGTTGGTAAAATTCAATCAAGGCGAAATAGACGAACAAGTGAGTGAAATGAAAAAAGAAGTAATGCAAGACATCAAAAAAGATTTTGATAAGATGCTAAAAAATGCTTTTAAAGGGAATAAGAACATTAAGTTTAGATAATATGACACCTATACAAATTATTCCAATTGTTATTTCTTCATCTGCACTTCTTTTATCGTTGTATACATATTTTAGACACGACGCAAAAATTAAAAATCAGAGTGCCTTGATAAACCAATTTCAATTAGAAAAACTCAGAAAAGAAACAGACTCGGAAAAAAAGGCAAATATTGAAGCAAATGTCATCAATAAAGAAAAAGGCAAGAGAATTATAAAAGTCTATAATAAAGGAAAAGCGACAGCAAAAAATGTTATTGTAACTTTTCCAGGCGAGCCTGATGTGATGATTACAGAATATCCTAGTTCAATTGATATTAGGCCGCAAAATTCTATGGAAATTTATGTTCACACTTTTATTGGTTCCCCTGACACAATGCAAATCGATTTTGAATGGCAAGACAATTTCAAATTAGATAATAAAGACAGTCAAACAATACAAATTTAATGCACAAACGCTAACAAGGGCTTTGCTCAAAGTCATTTTGACGATCCCCCGCTGCGCAAAGTCTCCCGACTTTGCGCAATTACAACAACAAAAAACACAAAACAAATGAAAGAAGGTTACACAATCAAAGACCAGGAAAGACCACATTTCATCACTTGCACTGTTGTGGATTGGATAGATATCTTTTCGAGAAAGATTTATAAGGACATTGTGATTTCTTCATTACAATATTGTATTAAAGAGAAAGGAATGATTTTGTACGGCTATGTCATTATGAGCAATCACATTCATCTGATCGTGCAATCCAAAAATGGATTATTATCCGATTTGATCCGGGATTTTAAAAAATTTACCAGCAAAACTATCGTAGACGCTGTACAGACAGAACCCGAAAGCAGACGGGATTGGATGCTGGATCTATTTAAAAAAGCCACAGAAAGCCACAGCAGAAATAAGAATTACCAACTTTGGCAATACGGAAATCATGCAGAAGAGATATACACGTTACATTTTATGTGGGATAAACTCAACTACATCCACCTCAACCCAATAAGGGCAGGCATTGTAGAAAAAGCTCAACATTACATCTACTCTTCGGCAAGCAATTATGTAACAGGAAAAGGATTATTGGAAATTGAATTGGCAGACAACCCAATCATTGATGTGACA
This sequence comes from Flavobacteriales bacterium UBA720, assembly GCA_002297505.1. Classification (GTDB taxonomy): domain Bacteria; phylum Bacteroidota; class Bacteroidia; order Flavobacteriales; family Weeksellaceae; genus Epilithonimonas. Next base: position 24,289 of record DBLQ01000028.1, on the reverse strand, counting down.
AAAAAGAATGAATTCTGGAAGTATAATAATTATGATGAGTAAGCGCCTTGCTCAAAGTCAGGAGACTTTGCGCAGCGGAGAGACTTTGCGCAGCGGGGTCTCGCTCGTACCCACGTAAACAGGCACAAGCAAGCTGCTTGCGCCAGCGACCAATCGACAAAATAAATCCCTCTTGAAAATTTCAAAAGGGATTTTTATGTTAAGGTCAAAAACTTTTATTTCTTAGCAGCAGGCTTCTTCGCCGGCACTTTCTTAGCTGTCGTTGCTTTTTTCGTAGCCGGTTTCTTAGCCGCCGGTTTTTTCTTTTCAGCAAAAGCTTTTGGGTCTTGTGCAGTGATCCATTTTTTCACCTCATCTAATGAAACATCTTTCAAGTCGTCTGCTTCGTACTTGGTGTCATCTTTCTTTTTTGGGATTTTGTAGATGTTTTTGCCGTGTTTTACAATCGGTCCCCATCTCGCATTTTCGATCGAGATTTTCTCTGCTTCCCAATGCTGGATGTAGCGGTTGGCTTCTTTCTCCAGTTTGGCATCAATCAATTCGTTGATATCGTTTTGAGACAGGTTATCGAAATTGTATCGTTTCGGAACGTTGATGAAAATATTCTGATATTTGATAAAAGGTCCAAACCTCCCTGTTCCTTTCGTCACCGGCTCGCCTTTGTAATTGGCAATCGGCGCATCGGCTACTTTCTTGTCATTGATGATTTCTTCTGCTCGGTTTTGATCTACAGAAAGTGGATCTTCCCCTTTCGGAATACTGATGTAAGTCTCGCCCCATTTCACATAAGGCCCAAATCTACCTACACCCACAGAAACAGGCTGGCCATCGACTTCCTTCAGATCGAAAGGTAACTTGAACAGTTCCAAAGCTTCCTCTAAAGTGATCGTCGCAATATTTTGATTGGACATCAATGAAGCAAAAGTCGGCTTCTCCTCGTCGTCCTGCTCGCCAATCTGAATCATCGGACCAAACCTTCCGATTCTGGCGTGAACGTTTTTACCCGTTTTAGGGTCTACACCTAAGATTCTTTCGCCATTCGCACGGTCTGCATTTTCCTCTACATCCTCGATCCTTGGATGGAATTTCGAATAGAAATCCGTCATCATTTCCTTCCACTTCTGGTCGCCGTTGGCAATCTCGTCAAAGCCTTCTTCAACTCTGGCCGTGAATCCGTAATCCAGAATCTCGGCAAAATTGTTGATGAGGAAATCATTCACCACCTCACCAATATCCGTAGGAACGAATTTATTTTTATCACCACCAAACTTCTCCTCGAGCACTTCTTTTTTGACACCGGATTTCCCCAAAGTCATTTTGACGATCTCTCTCGTTTGTGGTTCTATCTCTCTTTTATCAACATATTCACGATTCTGAATGGTTTGAATAGTCGGTGCATAAGTAGATGGACGGCCGATTCCCAATTCTTCCAGTTTTTTAACCAGACCAGCTTCGGTAAATCTAGCCGGTGGTCTTGTGAATTTTTCTGTAGCTGTAATTTTTTTATAATCCAAAGCTTCGCCTATGGAAACTTTCGGCAATAATTTTTCGTTGCTTTCGTCATCGTCATCTTCCGTTTTCACAATGCCGTAAGCTTTCAGGAAACCGTCAAAAACGATCACCTCGCCTTGCGCTTCGAAGTGTTGTGGCAACTTGGTATTTCCAATTTCGATGACCGTTTTCTCTATTTTCGCATTCTCCATCTGGGAAGCCAACGTTCTTCTGTAAATCAGTTGATACAATTTGTTCAATTGCGCATCACCAATGGATTTCACAGAGAAATCTGTCGGGCGGATGGCTTCGTGCGCTTCCTGTGCAGAGGATGATTTTGTGGTATAATTTCTTGGCTTGGAATAATTCTCGCCGTATTCTGAGATAATCTGCGCCTTAGCACCATTGATTGCTTCCTGAGAAAGATTCACGGAATCTGTTCTCATATACGTGATAAATCCTTCTTCGTAAAGTCTTTGCGCCAGACGCATCGTCGTGGTAACGCCGTAACCCAATCGGGAAGAAGCTTCCTGCTGTAGAGTTGACGTTGTGAATGGCGCCGATGCTGTACGCGTTCCAGGTTTGGTTTCGACATTCAGAACTTTGAAGTCTGTGGTTTTTGCTAATTCCAGGAAGTTTTCTGCCTCAGATTCTTTCTCGAAATCTTTTTTCAGCTTGGCCGCAATTTCCTGTTTGGCGTTGTTCAGAAAAGTACCTTCTAATTTGAAACTTGGCTTCGGAACAAACTCCCGGATTTCCTTTTCTCTCTCTACAACCAATCTCACTGCTACAGACTGAACTCTTCCTGCAGACAATCCTGTCTTTACCTTTTTCCAAAGAACCGGAGACATCTCAAAACCTACGATACGGTCCAAGACTCTTCTCGCCTGTTGGGCATTCACCAAATTCTGGTCGATATCTCTTGGATTGTCAATGGCTTTCAGGATTGCATTTTTTGTAATCTCGTGGAAGACAATTCTTTTTCTATTTTCAGGCTTCAGTTTCAATTCATCTGCCAAATGCCAGGCAATAGCTTCTCCCTCGCGGTCTTCATCGGAAGCCAGCCAAACCATGTCCGCTTTTTTCACAGAGGCTTTTAGCTCGGTCACCAGTTTCTTCTTATCGGCAGACACTTCATAGTCCGGCGTGAAATTCGACAAGTCAATTCCCATCCCTTTTTTAGGCAGATCACGGATGTGTCCGAAGCTGGACTTGACCTCGAAATCTGAACCTAAATATTTCTGAATTGTTTTTGCTTTTGCCGGAGACTCGACGATGACTAAATTCTTTGGCATCCTAGAAAAATTTTTGCAAAAGTAGCAGTTTTTTTATTAGCAATCATTTTAAGATTGATTTCTATCCTCTATTCCTTATATATATTATAGATGTGGCGGTCAAATAACCACCTTCCCAATGCGAAAATTTACTTTTTTTCACTAAATTCGCAAACTTAATTAAACAATCAATCGATTTTTAGACGTTGACAATGAATAAGTTCGCAGAATATAAAACCCTGAATCTTACCGAAACCGCCAGAAGCATCGCAGAATTCTGGAAAAATAACGACACTTTCAGAAAATCCGTGGAAATCCGCGAGGGACAGCCGGAGTTTGTTTTTTATGAAGGACCGCCTTCCGCCAACGGAATGCCGGGAATTCACCACGTTATGGCAAGAGCGATTAAGGATATTTTCTGCCGTTACCAGACCCAGAACGGAAAGCAGGTTTTCCGTAAAGCCGGCTGGGACACGCACGGGCTGCCTGTGGAATTGGGCGTTGAAAAAGAATTGGGAATTACCAAAGAAGACATCGGCAAAAAGATTTCGATCGAGGAATACAATGAAGCTTGTAAAAACGCCGTAATGCGTTACACCGACGTCTGGAACGACATGACCGAAAAAATCGGTTATTGGGTGGATATGGAAAATCCATATGTGACGTACAAACCGAAATATATGGAGACGGTGTGGTGGCTTCTGAAACAGATGTATGACAAAGGTCTCATCTACAAAGGCTACACCATCCAGCCTTATTCCCCGAAAGCGGGAACAGGACTGTCTTCGCACGAGGTGAATCAGCCTGGCGCCTACCGCGATGTGACCGACACGACTGTGGTGGCGCAGTTCAAAATGAAAAAGGCGCCGGATAACGCTGGTGAAACCTGGAAAAAGCTGTCCGCAATAGCTTATGGCGATGCCATCAACAGCGAGGACATCGCAGGCGCTACTTGTGGCGGTGCATTGCATTGGGAAGAATTTGACAATCAGAATTCTAAGTCCAATGTTTACTTCCTGGCCTGGACCACTACACCTTGGACCTTGCCTTCCAATACAGCTCTGACCGTCGGGCCGAAAATCGATTATGTTTTGGTTAAGACATTCAATCAATATACTTTTGAGCCGATTCACATTATTTTAGCAAAAGCGCTGGTCGCAAAACAATTCGGCAAAAAATATGTGGAAGGCAGCGCCGAAGATTTCAAAAATTACACTTCCGAAAGCAAAACCATTCCTTATCAGATTTTAGAGGAGTTCAAGGGAACTGATTTGGTGGGTATCCAATATGAGCAACTTTTAGATTACGCTAAACCTTATCAGAATCCAGAAAATGCTTTCCGCGTAATTTCCGGAGATTTTGTGACGACGGAAGACGGAACGGGAATCGTACATACTGCCCCAACTTTTGGTGCGGATGATGCGAAAGTAGCGAAAGAAGCGTCGCCGGAAGTTCCGCCCATGTTGGTTTTGGATGAGAATGGAAATCCTGTGCCTTTGGTCGATTTGCAAGGTCGATTTTTATCGGTTGTTAAGGATGAAATCTATGGTTTTGCGGATGAATATGTGAAGTCTGAGTATCTTAACGATGATGAAAAGAACACAGAATACAATATTCAGAAAGAGAAATTAAAATCCATCATTTCGGATTTAAAAGTTTACTTGTCTGTTGATGAGAGAATTGCACTCAAATTAAGAAAAGAAAACAAAGCCTTCAAGGTTGAGAAATATGTTCACAGTTATCCGCACAGTTGGAGAACTGATGAGCCTTTATTGTACTATCCGTTGGATTCCTGGTTCATCAAAGTGACTGATGTGAAGGACAGAATGTTCGACTTGAATGAAACCATCAACTGGAAGCCAAAATCTACAGGTGAAGGCCGTTTCGGAAACTGGCTGAAAAACGCCAACGACTGGAATCTTTCCCGCTCCAGATATTGGGGAATTCCGTTGCCGATTTGGAGAACAGACGATAAAAAAGAAGAAGTTCTCATCGGTTCTGTTGAGGAATTATACAACGAAATCGAAAAATCAATTGCTGCAGGTTTCCAAAAAGACAATCCATTCAAAGGTTTTGTGATAGGCGATATGTCGGAAGAAAATTATGCGAAAGTTGACCTTCACAAAAATATCGTGGACCAAATCACTTTGGTTTCTGCTTCCGGAAAACCGATGAAGCGTGAATCTGATTTGATTGATGTCTGGTTTGATTCCGGTTCCATGCCGTATGCGCAATTGCACTATCCTTTCGAAAATAAGGAACAAGTTGACAACAACAAAGCGTTCCCGGCAGATTTCATCGCAGAAGGTGTGGACCAGACGCGTGGCTGGTTTTATACGTTGCATGCCATTGCAACAACGGTTTTCGATTCTGTCGCTTACAAAAATGTGGTTTCCAATGGTTTGGTTCTGGACAAGAATGGACAAAAAATGTCCAAACGTTTGGGGAATGCTGTTGATCCGTTCGAAACGCTGGCAGTTTACGGACCAGATGCAACGCGTTGGTATATGATTTCCAATGCGAATCCTTGGGAAAATCTGAAATTTGATATTGAAGGCATTGATGAAGTTCGTAGAAAATTCTTCGGAACACTTTACAACACGTATTCTTTTTTCGCTCTATATGCGAATGTTGATGGATTTAAATATCTTGAAAGTAATGTAGAGAATCGTCCGGAAATCGACCGTTGGATTTTATCTGAATTAAATCTTCTCATCAAAGAAGTAAAATCTTTTTATGAAGATTACGAACCGACCAAGGCAGCAAGAGCCATCAATACTTTTGTTAACGACAACTTGTCCAACTGGTACGTGAGATTGTGTAGAAGACGTTTCTGGAAAGGTGATTATTCTGATGATAAAATTTCTGCATATCAGACTTTATATACTTGCCTGGAAACGGTTGCTAAGCTTTCTGCACCTATTGCACCATTCTTTATGGATCAATTGTTCCAAGACCTTAACAAAGTAACTGGAAGAGATTTGGTAAACTCTGTTCACCTGACGGATTTCCCTGTTGCAGATGAAAGTCTGATTGACCAGGATTTGGTGGAGAAAACACATCTCGCTCAGCAAATTACTTCGATGGTTTTTTCATTGAGGAAAAAGGAAAATGTAAAAGTCCGTCAGCCACTTCAGAAAGTGATGATTCCTGTTTTGGATAAGAAAACGGAAGAACAAATCTTGGCAGTTTCAGAATTGATTAAGCAAGAAGTTAACGTTAAAGAATTACAATTGATTAATGCAGAAGAAGCGTCGCATCTTATTGTAAAACAGATAAAACCAAACTTCAAAACCCTTGGTGCGAGATTAGGAAAAGATATGAAAACAGTTGCGGGAGAGATTTCAAACTTCAGTTCCGAGCAGATTACCGAGCTGGAAAAAACCGGAAAAGCAGAAGTTTCAGGCTATGAGATTACAGTTGATGATGTGGAAATTTCCACAAAAGATATCCCGGGATGGACTGTGGCAAGCGAAGGAAAAACAACTGTGGCATTAGATTTGGTATTGACGGAGGAATTGAAGGCGGAAGGCGTTGCCAGGGAGTTCATTAACAGAATTCAGAACCTGAGAAAAGACAAAGATTTTGAACTAACGGACAGAATCTCAATACAATTAGAAGACAATTGTCCTTTCCGAAAAGAATTTATCAACAATCAAGCATATATTTCTTCGGAAGTATTGTCGGATGAAATAGAATTTGTAAATTCACTTTCGAATTTTGATGAAATAGAGATAGATGAGGAACGATTCAAGGTAAAAATTGAGAAAAAATAATTCATAGTTATTTTTTGTTAAGGATTTATTAATTCATCGTTGAGCCGGAATTGTTTTCAAATTGATCAATATTCTTACTAACCTAAAAATGGGCGATTCAGTATCGCAATGGAAATAGAATAAAAGTTAAACAATTAAATAACCAGAGGAAAATGGCTGACGAAAAACTACGTTATAGCGATTCTGAACTTCAGGAATTCAAGAAGCTGATTCAGGATAAAATCGCAAAAGCTGAGAACGACTTAGGTCTTATCAAAGAGAGTTTCATTAATAATCAAAATAACGGAACGGACGACACCTCGCCGACTTTCAAAGCTTTTGAAGAAGGCGCTGAAACACTGAGCAAGGAGCAAAATGCAATTTTGGCATCGAGACAGGAGAAATTTTTGCGTGACCTGAAACACGCCCTCATCAGAATCGAGAACAAAACTTACGGTGTGTGCAGAGTAACGGGTAAACTGATCCCGAAAGAGCGCTTACAGGCTGTACCACACGCTACACTAAGCATTGAAGCGAAAAATATGCAGAGATAATCTACTTATTAACCACTTACAAAGTCCGAGTTTCCGATTCTAACCGATTGGAAATTGGGACTTTTTTCTTATAACAACATGATGACTTTAATTACTATTCTGGCGATTGCCGTAATCTTGGTTTATTTTCTCAGCCGCAATCGATCTGTGAAAAATATCTTCAAACCCGAAGAAAAATATCATACGATTGATGATGAGTTCAATGCCAAGCGTAAAGCACGGCAGGACGAAATCGATAAATTGTTGAGCAAAATCGGGGAAAATGGTTTGGCAGATTTGTCTGAAAAAGAGCGGAAAAGACTGGACGAATTGTCCAAGAAATAAGTAATTTAAGTACATTTGCAAAAATCTTCCCAGCGGAAAATTTAACCTAAAACATTCAGAAATGGAATCAATCATTGTACATACGAAAAACGCGATGGAACTGACGGCGCTGAAAAGTTTGCTGAAAGAAATGAACATCGACTTCGAAAAATTTCACAACAAAAATAATTTTCACAACAAGAAAACGGTTCAGAAAATCAACGACAGGAAGGAGAAGAAAATCACCAGAACACCTAAACCAAAAGGATTGTAATGAAGAAAATCATCCTGATCACATTTCTGATTCTCCTGATCGACCAGTTTTCGAAAATCTATGTCAAGACGCATTTTTTTCTTGGCGAGAGCATCAACGTTTTTGGACTGAGCTGGTTTAAGCTGACTTTTGTAGAAAATCCGGGAATGGCTTATGGCCTGCATTTCGGCGGACTTTGGGGAAAATATACATTGATCCTTCTAAGAATCGTACTGGCTATCGGAATGGTGATGCTGTTCAAAAAATGGCTGAAGGAAGGTGCTTCCAATTACCTCATCATCCCTATGGCGATGATTTTCGCCGGCGCAATCGGGAATGTTTTTGACGGCGTTTTCTACGGAATTATTTTTGACAGTGGCACCTCGTACGACCCTGCCTCCGGAATGTGGGTAGATTATTCCGGCGTTTCCAAACTGGTCCCGATTGGGCAAGGTTATTCTGACCTGATGAAAGGCTGCGTGGTAGACATGCTGCATTTTCCGCTGGTCGATACCACCTGGCCGGATTGGGTTCCGATTTTTGGTGGGAACAGAATTGAGTTTTTCAAATATATTTTTAATGTAGCCGACAGCTCTATTACGCTGGGCGCGTTATTTTTGTACATCTTCAGAAAGAAAGCATTTCCAAACGGTTTGGATTTTTAAACTATGAAATTATTCAAAAAAATAATTTGGGCAGGACTGATTTTCTTAGGATTATCAGTTCTTTTCATTTTCTGGGCTAATTTTAAAATTGAAAATGATACGGAAGATTTCGTGACGGACAGCATTGCCAAACTGCCTAACGAGAAAGTTGGGCTGCTATTGGGCACGAGCAGAATTCTTGCTAACGGGCGTCCGAATCCTTATTTCAACAACAGAATTGCAGCAGCAGCTGAACTGTACAAATCCGGGAAAATCAAGAATATTATTGCCAGTGGTGACAATTCCAGAATCCATTACAATGAACCGGAAGATATGAAAAATGCACTCATCAGAGCCGGCGTTCCGGCGGATAGAATTTATGAAGATTTTGCCGGATTCCGGACACTGGACTCTGTGGTGAGAGCCAAAGAAATTTTTGGACAGACTTGCTACATCATTATTTCGCAGCAGTTTCACAATGAACGCGCTGTGTTTCTGGCACAGCAAAATGGTATTGAAGCTTTCGGCTACAATGCAAAAGATGTTAACAAATATGCCGGCTTCAAGACTAATCTTCGGGAAAAATTAGCGCGCGCTAAAGTTTTTTGGGATTTTCTTTTTGGTGTAGAACCTAAGTTTGGTGGCGAGAAGATTGAAATCCAGTAAGCCAATACTTTGTTAAACATTTAATCTTTCCTATTTTTGTTCACTGAATTTCAGTAAATCGTTTATCTATAATCATTCATCATTTATTAAAAATGTCTAGAATCCTGACCGGAATACAAGCCACCGGAACACCACATCTCGGAAACCTTTTAGGAGCAATTATTCCCGCTATCGAGTTATCCAAAAAAGCGGAGAATGAATCGTTTCTGTTTATTGCCAATCTTCATTCTTTGACACAAATCAAAGATGCCCAAGAACTGAAACAAAACACTTACGAGATTGCTGCGGCGTGGCTGGCTTGCGGACTGGACACCGAAAAAACTTATTTTTACCGACAAAGCGACATTCCGGAAACCTGCGAATTATCCTGGCATCTGTCGTGCTTTTTTCCTTACCAGAGACTAACCTTGGCACATTCTTTCAAAGATAAGGCAGACCGTTTGCAGGACGTGAACGCCGGATTGTTTACCTATCCGATTCTGATGGCTGCAGACATTTTGCTGTATGATGCAGAGATTGTTCCTGTAGGGAAAGACCAGCTTCAGCATCTGGAGATTGCGCGCGATGTGGCTTCCAGGTTCAACAACCAAATGGGAGAAGTTTTTGTTTTGCCAAAGGCTGAGCTGGAAGAAAACACGAAATATGTTCCCGGAATTGACGGCCATAAAATGTCAAAATCCCGAGGTAATATCATCAACATTTTTTTACCCGAAAAAGAACTGAAAAAGCAGGTGATGTCTATCGAGACGGATTCCACGCCACTGGAAGAACCGAAAAATCCGGACACTGACAAGGTGTTTGCCATCTACCAATTGATTGCGACGCCCGAACAAACCGAAGAATTAAGGACGAAATATCTTGCCGGGAACTACGGTTACGGCCACGCCAAAAAAGAATTACTGGATCTGATTCTGACGAAATTTGCAAAAGAAAGAGAGACCTTCACATACTATATGAACAACCTGGACGAGCTTGAGGCGAAACTCCAGGAAGGTGCAGAAAAAACAAGAGTGATTGCGAATCAGACCATTAAAAGAGTCAGAGAAAGTTTGGGAATCTAATCTCCTCAAACCTAAATCCCTCTCCGATTGGAGAGGGACTTTTTTATAAGTATTGTTTGACTTCAGAAAGATGTTTGATGAATTTCAGTCCTTCTTCCTGCGGATTTTCGTCCAAAACATCGAAGAAAATGACGTCGATACCGAAATTTTGCGCCCCTTTGACATCGGCGATCCAATCATCGCCAATTAAGACACTTTCCTCTTTACTGGCTTTCGCAAGGTTTAATGAATACTCAAATATCTCCGGTCTTGGTTTTCTGATGTTTACGGAATCTGCACTGGTAATGGTATCGAAAAAACCGGAGATTCCGGAGAGAATACATTTCCGTTCGGTAACTTCCTGAAAACCGTTGGAGATGATGTGCATTTTGTAACCTTTAGATTTCATATAATTCAGCAAATCCAAAGCACCTTCTACCAATTCATTGTAGTTTAGAATTTCATCCAGAAAATGATGTTCGAAATAATTTGCCAGATTTTCATCATCGACACCAAACTTCCGGAAAGTATCGTAAAAGCGGTGTTTTCTTAGATATTCCTTATCAATCTCACCATCGCGGATCTGCTCCCAAAGTTTTTCGTTAATCACATGATAAGCGGTATAAAATTCCTCAAAATCGATATGATACTTTTCAGAAATTTGCTGATTTTTGAAGAGTTCTGCAATAGTGAGGTATGCGTTCCTGCGGTGGTCCCACAGCGTATTGTCCAGATCAAAAAAAATGTGCCTTACGTTTTTCATAAGGCACAAATCTAGTCAAATTTTTTATCCACGTAGGAAAGCTCAGTCATAAAAATCAATTATTTAATCTAATATAGATTCTAGTTTTTGGAAACCAGAATTGTCTTTTTCATTTTAGTCTTCATAGGCTGAAGATTCTTAGAATACGACAGCAAAAAATCAATTGTTTCTTGTTTAGGCGCCAAAGCTTTTTTTGTTAATGTGTCGTTTTTTTTCATAGGCAAAACTTTACAACAATAACGCCAAAAAAAAATCTTTATTATATTATTTTGTTAAAATTATTTTGTGTTCTTCCATAATTTTTCTGAGATTTATTAATGCATATCTCACCCTTCCCAGCGTGGTATTGATGCTGGTATCGGTATGATCTGCAATCTCTTTGAAGCTCAGTCCGTCGAAAAACCGGAGCTTGATCACCTCCTGCTGATTCTCGGGAAGCAGCACCAGCATTTTCAGTAGATCTTCATTAATTTGGTTGTCAATGAGGCGATCCTCAATATTACTTTCCGGTTCCTTGATGATATCAAAAATCGAAAACTCTTCGTTCTCATAAGAGGTTTCTGAGATTTTGATGTTCTTGGATTGTAATCGAAAATGGTCAATGATCAGGTTGTGGGCAATGCGCTTGGCCCAAAGAATAAACTTGTTTTCCTCCTTGTATCGGCCTTCCTTCAGTGTGACGATGATTTTAATAAATGTATCCTGAAAAATGTCATTGGCCAAATCTTCATCCATCAATTTGTAATAAATGAAGGTAAAAAGATCTTTTTTGTGTCGGTTGATTAATGTAGAAAGGGCCTTCTCATCGCCGCTCTGATATTGAGAAATCAGTTTGCTGTCCGTATGCGTTTTCATAACTTTTACTCTTACTTTTGGAACCCAACGAGCAGCACAGATACTGGTGTAACTGCTTAGACAGGTTCGGAACTGTTATTATTTTTAAGAGTAGAGTTTTTCTATACACAAAAATTTAGGTGTGTAAAAATAATAAAAAAGACAAAACAAAACGTTAATGAATTGTTAAACTTTCTTTTTTATTTAATTTGATGTAAGAAAAACTATTTAGTTAAATCATTAATTGCGACAATGGGGATATTTATTGTGAAATTCATATTGAAGCCTTTCAGCTCCTTGCCGTTGATTCCTTTCTTATCCAATGAAAATCCGTAGCCGCCCATGAGATCTACAATACCGAAAAGGCTGAAGCCTATTTTAGGCGCAATGTACTTATTGGTGGCTTCTGCGCCGGCCACAAAGTAATAAGAGTGGTAAAGATCTACGTTGCGTTCGAAATTGAACAGAAAGTCTGCCTGAGCCTTAGGCATGATCGCAAATTGACTGTTGGCCGAACCCATCAGTGCAGACAGTCCCGCACGGAACATCACATCATCATTGCTGAGAAACAAAAGTTTTCCACCTACTTCTCCGAAACTCGAATTTTGATACGTGTAGCCTGCTGTCAGAAGTTTATGGACAGTGAGTTGGGATTTTGCAAAGCCACAAAAAGTAAAAAAAAGTAGGACGGAAAATATAGATGATTTCATTTGATTCAGATTAATTATTCACAAAAGTAGCAAAAGTGATGCTCGAATGAATGCTAAAATAAAAAAACTGCTTCATCCAAAGAATAAAGCAGTTTCAAGATTTCTAAAATATCGGATTTACAGCCCGAATTCTTTTTTGACATCCTCTACACGGTCTAATTTTTCCCATGTGAAAAACTCAAGGTCTTTCAATGTCAATTCATTTTTATGACCTTTATTGAAGGTTTTATCAGCAACATAATAATCTTTGCCCATGTGGCCATAAGCTGCGGTTTCCAGAAAGATAGGATTTCTCAGCTTCAGGTTTTTTTCTACAGCGTAAGGTCTGAGGTCAAATAATTTCTGAACTCTCTTGGCCAGTTCGCCATCGTTGATATCCAGCTTGGAAGTGCCGTAAGTATTGATGTACAGGCCACAAGGTTCTGCAACACCAATGGCGTAGGAAACCTGCACCAAAACCTCATCTGCAACACCGGCAGCCACAAGGTTTTTAGCAATATGACGCGTTGCATAAGCCGCACTTCTGTCTACTTTACTTGGATCTTTTCCGGAGAATGCGCCACCACCGTGGGCACCTTTTCCGCCGTAAGTATCGACGATGATTTTTCTACCGGTAAGTCCTGTGTCGCCATGAGGGCCGCCAATCACAAATTTCCCTGTCGGGTTGATATGGTATTTGATCTGATCATTAAACAGTTCCTGGATTTCCGGCTTCTGAGCCGCTTTTACTTTTGGAATCAGGATTTCAATGATATCTTTTTTGATTTTGGCCAGCATCGCTTCTTCGCTTCCGAAGTCATCGTGCTGGGTAGAAACCACGATACTGTCTATTCTAATTGGTTTGTGGTCGTCAGAATACTCGATAGTCACTTGGGACTTGGCATCGGGACGCAGGTACGGGATCGCGTCGCCTTCCCTTCTAAGGTTTGCAAGTTCTTTTAAAATCTGGTGTGCAATGTCCAGTGCCAATGGCATATAATTTTCCGTCTCGTTGGTGGCATAGCCAAACATCATTCCTTGGTCGCCGGCACCCTGAGCGTTGGCTCTGGTTTCGAAATCGGTTTCGTCCAGGGTTCTGTCCACACCCTGGTTGATATCCGGCGACTGCTCATGAATTGCGGAAATCACACCGCAAGAATCGCCATTGAACATGTATTCACTCTTGGTGTATCCAATTTTATTAATAACATCTCTGGCGATATGCTGCACATCCAGGTAGGCTTCGGATTTCACTTCACCGGCCAACACCACCTGACCTGTGGTCACCAGCGTTTCACAAGCTACTTTTGAGTTCTTGTCATAAGCCAGAAAATGATCTATCAACGCATCAGAGATCTGGTCTGCAATTTTATCCGGATGCCCTTCGGAAACGGATTCGGACGTAAATAAATAAGACATAGTATTCCTTTTATGTTTTTTATAATTGGGAGCATAAAAACCTGCGGACTGCAAAAGGAACTAAAAGAGAAAATTCTGTTTTAGCATTTTTTATTGAGGTTGCAATCAGTCAAAGTTCTCCTCCTTAGTTCAAAATCGACCGCAAAAATACGCACAATAATTCAGAATTCAAAATCAATTCCTACTGATTGGATATGAATTTACTCAGGTTTGATACTCACGTAATTTTCAGAATCTTTATAATAGTTAAGACGCTGTTCCATGGAACCACGGATTTCAGAAATCAACTCATCGATGATTTTCTGTTTATAGGTCGGCTTGTAATAAATAAGACTGATCTCGCGGAACGGAAAAGGTTTGATGAATCGTGACACTTTCTCCTTTTGCTCGGCAGACAGTTGCTCCACACCCATCTCCGGGAGAATGGTGATGCCGCCCACCTTGTCCACCATCTGAATCAAGGTATTGATATTAGATGCAAGAAATTCCAGATTGCCTGGTTTTAATGAATTTTCCTTCAGATGACAAATGTTCTCGAACTGTGTTCTGAGACAGTTGCCCTCTTCCAGTAGCCACACTTTATCCACATCAATATCTTCTGGCACCACAAAACAATCCTTCTTTTTTCCTGCTTCCTGATTGGCAGAATACAGCATCAGCTCTTCATTGAACAGAAAATCCTGATAAAACTCATCCGCAGCAGCGTACGGTGTAGAAATAATGCCGGCATCCAGCTCTCCGGATTTTAGAGATTTGATGATGCTTTCCGTGGTCATTTCTTTGATATTCAGTTCAATCTGAGGATTTTTATTGAGCAATGCAAAGATCTCATTTGGCAAAACATAGCTGGAAACAGTCGGGATAATGCCAAGGTTCAGTTTGCCTGCCAAAATGTTGTTAAGGAAATTCGCCTTGTTTCTGAGCTCCATTACAGAATCGATGACCTTTTGCGCTTCCTTAATGATTTCGCCACCGGCATCGGTAGTTCGGATGGGATGTGTGGTCCTGTCAAAAATCTTGACATCCAGCTCATCTTCAAACTTTTGAATCATAGCGCTGAGCGTAGGCTGGGTTATAAAACAGGCTTGTGCAGCTTTACCAAAATGTTTATATTTATCTACTGCAATCAGATATTCTAGCTGTTGTATGTTCACGACTTTGTAATTAATTTTATCTATAACAAATATAATTATTAATTTGTTTCATAAATAGCATTTTTTATCGAATTTAGCATTTATACTTCGTAACACAATCAAAAATATATTCTATGGAAAACAAGAAAAAACTCACCAACGCCGTAGGCTCCGGTTACTACGAGCATCAGGACTCACAGACGGTAGGTCCACGAGGACCTGTCCTATTGCAGGATTTTATTCTTCAGGAAAACCTGGCCCACTTTGTTAGGGAAAGAATTCCTGAACGTGTGGTGCATGCCAAAGGTTCCGGTGCATACGGTACCTTTACAGTCACGCATGACATCAGCCAGTATACCCGCGCAAAGCTGTTCTCACAAGTAGGCAACAGCTGTAGAATGTTCGCCAGATTCTCTACGGTGGGAGGCGAAATGGGAAGCGCCGATACCGAAAGAGACCCTCGTGGTTTTGCTTTGAAATTTTATACCGAAGATGGTAACTGGGATTTGGTAGGAAATAATACACCGGTTTTCTTTATCAAGGATGCTAAAAAATTTCCGGACTTTATCCATACTCAGAAACGGGTCCCGAAAACCAACCTGAAAAGCAAAACGATGATGTGGGATTTCTGGTCCCTGAATCCGGAATCACTGCATCAGGTTCTGATTCTGATGTCAGACCGGGGAACACCTTATGGCTACAGGCATATGCACGGGTTTGGCTCTCATACTTTTTCGATGATCAATGACAAGAATGAGCGGACTTGGGTGAAGTTCCACTTCAAAACACAACAGGGCATCAAGAATTTTTCTGACGACGAAGCTACTAAAATGAAAGGCGAGAATCCCGATTTTTCCCAGGAAGATCTCGTGAAAGAAATTGAAGCAGGCAACTTCCCGAAATGGAAACTTTATATCCAGACCATGAACGAGCAGCAGGCTAAAGAGTGGCGCTGGAATCCGTTTGATGTGACCAAAGTGTGGTTTCAGGACGAGTTTCCGCTGCAGGAAGTTGGTGTGATGGAGCTGAATGAAGTGCCAAGAAACTACTTTGTCCATGTGGAGCAGTCGGCTTTTGCGCCAAGCCACTTGGTGGACGGCATTAGTTTTTCGCCGGACAAGATGTTGCAAGGCCGTTTATTTTCCTATGCCGATGCGCACCGTTACCGCGTGGGTGTCAATTCTCACCAGTTGGAAGTGAACCGTTGTCCCTTTGCCGTAGAAAACTTCCAGAGAGGTGGCGCAATGGCGGACGACTCTAATTATGGCGATAAACCGAACTACTACCCAAACAGCTTCAGCGATATAGAGCCAGATAGTGCATACAAATCATTCGAATACGATCTGGATAACACACACGTTGCCAATTATGACAGAAATCAAAATGATGACGACCATTATACGCAACCCGGATTATTCTACACCAAGGCATTGAACCAGGAAGCCAGAACTGCACTGGTCAATAACATCATCGGTCACATGAGCGCTATAGACGGGCCGAAACGCGAGGAAATCATCAACCGACAGCTCTGCCATTTCTTCCGTGCCAATATTGAGCTTGGCATGCGGGTAGCACAGGGACTGAATATTAATATTGATGCCAATATGATGAATCACACCAAGTAAATTTTTGAAAATACCCCATACAAACCTTCCGCATTCCGGAAGGTTTTTTTGTTGATCTAGAACTGTATATCAAAATTATTTCTAAATTCGCTACCCTTTACAATTATTTATGAAGAAAAATCTACTAACGCTTGCAGCCACAGCTTTTTTGTCCATGTTAACTTTTGGGCAGCAGAAAATTTCTTTCGAAGCTGCCGAAGGTTATAATCTTGGAACCGTCATCGGCCAAAAAGAATGGACCGTGAAAACCGACAATGTACCGAACAGCAGTTTTCAGGTCGTGAATGGCAAAGCCAGTGATGGCAACCGTTCCGTGGAAGTTACCAGCACCAATAACTACACAGAAAATTACACATATTTGTTTAAGAGCATTCCGGAGTATGACCGCATTTCCGTATCTGCAGATGTCAAGCTGCAGGATCTTCAAAAATCTGATTATTATATGCTCTCCCTGTATTCCAAGCAGAATAACGACTATTGGTGGTCCGGCGGTTTTAATTTTATGTGGAGCGGAAAACTGTATGCCGACAGTGATGTCAACTTCAAGGATCTTGGCACCTGGAATGCGGGACAATGGTACAATCTCCGGGTCGAAATAGACCATATCACAACGAAAGATGTAAAATATTATCTGGACAATCAGCTGGTACACACTTCCCCGCTCAGCAACCGCGTCATCAGGACCAATGATCTGAATTTCGAATTTGATAACGATGGCAGTGGTTTTATCGTAGACAATATCGTCATCAAAAATATGGATCAGCTTTCAGTGCTGGACACACCGAAAACCTTCACTAAAGTTTTCCCAAATCCGGCTTCAGATTATATTTCTGTAAGGAGCAATGAGACCATCAAATCCGTAAAATTATACAGTGCTTCCGGCGCTCTGGTTGCATCTCAGAACAAAGAATTTGCGCACATTGATATTTCGAAACTGCCGAAGGGGAATTATATGATTTCCATTGAAACCGACTCTGGTGTAGAGTCTAGAAAAATCATCAAACAATAGATTCAAAATCTTTCAAAATAAAACACCGGTTGCCTGTTATTTGGCAACCTTTTTAATTTCCCTAAGCCGTTTTTTTTCTTTACTTTTGTAACTATGAGTCAAAGATGGATTTATAAACCCGAGCCTGATGAAGAAATTGTTGACGGACTGATTTCTTCACTGGGATTTGGAACTTTAGAATCCAAAATCCTGGTGATGCGCGAGATCGACAATTATCAGAAAGCACGGGAATTCTTCAAACCCAACGGAAACGACATCCACAATCCTTTTCTGATGGCCGACATGCAAAAGGCGGTAGAACGCATTGCGACAGCCATAGAAAACGGCGAAAAAATACTGGTCTACGGCGATTATGATGTAGACGGCACTACAGCTGTCGCACTGATGTACCTCTACCTCAGCAAAATCGTGGATAAAAAATACCTCGAATTTTATATTCCGGATCGCAATGTCGAAGGTTACGGCATCTCGGACGAAGGCATTTATTATGCGAAGGACAATGGATTTTCGCTGATTATTGCGCTGGACTGCGGCATCAAATCTGTAGACAAAATTGATCTGGCGAATTCGGTGGGTGTCGACTTCATCATCTGCGACCACCACCTGCCTGGAGACGTACTTCCGAATGCGGTTGCCGTCTTGGATCCTAAGCGCAAAGACTGCCGCTATCCTTACAAGGAGCTGAGTGGCTGTGGTGTGGGTTTCAAATTATGCCAGGGACTCAATACGATTTACAAAATCCCGGAAAATGAACTTTTTGAGCTGACTGATCTGCTGGCCATCAGCATTGCATCTGATATTGTTGCGATGACCGGCGAAAACAGAGTTCTGGCGAAACAAGGTCTCAAATTTCTCAGAAAAACGAGAAAATTCGGACTACGATTACTAATTCCCGAAGAGAAGCTCGCACATTTCGAAATTTCGAATATTGTGTTTGACATTGCGCCCAAGATCAATGCTGCGGGGAGAATTTCGCACGCCAAGGCCGCTGTTGAGCTCATGATTTCGGATAATCTGAAGCAGGCGCATCAGATTGTGGATGAAATCGTCAATCTGAATGACGAGCGCCGCGAGATGGACATCAACATCACGCAGTCAGCGATGAATCAGGTGCTGGAGCTTCAGAAAACGGAACGCTTCTCCACCATTGTGTACGATCCGAGCTGGAATAAAGGCGTGATTGGCATTGTGGCATCCCGACTGATCGAAAATTATTATAAGCCGACGCTGGTTTTCACCGAAGGTAATAACGGCGAACTGGTGGCTTCTGCCAGATCAGTCGCTGATTTTGACATCCATCAGGCTCTGGAATATTGTTCCGATCTGTTTATGAAATTCGGCGGGCATCAGGCTGCTGCAGGACTTTCTATGGAAAAAGACAAGTTCGAAGCATTTAAAATCCGATTCGAAGAATATGTAAAAGTCAATATCCGTGAGCACCAGCGCGAGCCGTCTATTTACGTGGACAGTGTGGTGAAACCGGAAGATCTGAACCGAGAATTTTTTAATTTTCACAGGAAGCTGGCGCCATTCGGCCCGCAGAATATGAAGCCGGTTCTGGTGCTGAAAAATGTCAAAGTGAATGGTTACGTGAGGCTGATGGGCAAGGAGAGTTCGCATCTTAAATTTAATATTCTTCAGCCGAATACAGGCCGGAACATCGAATGCGTGGGCTTCCGTTTCGGGCAATATTCTGAGGATTTTAAAACTAAAACTTTCGATCTGGCTTTCACCATCGAGGAAAACCATTGGAAAGGCAATGTCTCGCATTTTCTTAATATCCGCGATGTAAAATTTCATAGTTAATTTGTAGTGAAAAAAAAAATCGGACTATTTTTCGGCTCTTTCAATCCGATTCATATCGGGCATTTGATCCTCGGAAATTATATTCTTGAGAATTCTGACATGGAAGAATTGTGGTTCGTAGTGAGTCCTCAGAATCCATTCAAGGATAAAAAATCTCTGCTGAAAGACCATAACCGGCTGGACATGGTGCAGCTGGCGATCAGGAATTATCCAAAAATGCGCGCTTCCAATGTCGAGTTTTCCCTACCGACGCCAAGTTACACCATTGACACATTAACTCATCTCACGGAAAAATATCCGGACTACTCCTTTTCCCTGATCATGGGCGAAGATAATCTCGGAAGCCTGCCGAAGTGGAAAAACTATGAACTGCTGCTGGAAAGGTATCACATCATTGTTTATCCTAGAATTTTCGGAGAAGAGAAAAACGATGAAGTCTTCGAGAGCCTCAGACTGACAATTGCGCAGCATGAGAACATCTCTCTCATTACAGCACCGATCATCGAACTGTCTGCAACGGAAATCCGGAATATGATTAAGGAAGGAAAAAATGTGCGGCCTATGCTGCCACCAGAAGTTTTCGACTATCTGGACGGTTCTTCATTTTATAAATAACAACCATTTTCCGTTGCTCCTAAATCCCGTATCTTTGCACCAATGAACCTCATCGAAAAATACTTTTCCAGATATCCTGATGACAGAATTGTCAAATGGTTTAAGCAGGTTTGCCTGGCAGAAGCAGTCTCCTGGTTTCTGCTTTTTACGGCGATGATCTGGATCCGTGAGGACAAAAACGGACTCTGGCCGACGGTTTATATCATCATTGTCGGCAATATCCACGGTCTGTTTTTTACACTTTACCTTTTACTCTTGCTGCCCGTGCGGAAAATTTTCAGATGGGATGATGAGGATTCTATCTTCGCACTTTGTTCCGCATTTTTCCCATTTGCCACAATTTGGGTAGATAAAAAATTGGCGAAGCACCACAGAAATCAGGAATAGAAAATAGACTTGCTTCCAAATTTTACTAAAAATTGACTTCTAATTATCAGGCCTTTGCAGATTTTGCAAAGGTTTCTTTTTATTTTTTAGGGATGTGATGTAATAGATCATTATCCACAATTGTCTTATTATTAAATCAATCAAAATTTTTTACTACTGAAAATCAATCGATTAAAAATAATAAAACATTTTATTCACTACTTTGTATTGCATAATACTTAAATTAATATATATCTTTGCAATGTTAAATATTAGAAACTACAAACTACTTTATAAAAAACAAGTATTATGAAAACTCAGATCCTCATTGCAGTCATATTTTTCTCAGGAATGATTTCTGCGCAACAGACTCAGAATAAAAACGAAGAAACTAAAACCATCGAAGAAGTTAAGCTCAGCAAAAAGGTTTTTGTGAAGAAGTCTGACCGTTTTGTTTACGATGTCGCTTCCTCTCCTATTGCAAAAGGAACCAACTCTTTCAATCTTCTTCAGCAGACTCCAATGCTTTCCAGTACAGACGGAAAGACTTTCAAAATCATGGGAAAGTCCAACTTGGTTTTTTACATCAATGGCAAAAGAACACTGATGGATGCTGAAGCGATAACGGAAATGCTGAAAAATACGCCGTCCGAAAACATCCAAAGAATCGAAGTGGTGACTGTTCCCGGAAGTGAGTTCCAGGTGGAAGCGAATGAAGGTGTCATCAATATCGTGATGAAAAAAAGCAAAACGAATGGCTACAATGGAACTTTGAAAATGAATAACAGCCAGACTTTTTATAACAATCCTTCGTCCGGAATTGCACTGAATGCCAGGCAAAACAAATGGTCTTTCAGCACCAACTTCAATATGGGCAGCTGGAGAGAACGGGAAAAATATACGCTGACCAATGGGAATGACAGCTTCCAGAATAATTCTTTCGGAACAATGGACGATCCGAACAAAAACTATGGCGGAAGTATGAACATCGATTATGAAATCAACAAAAAACAAAGTTTGGGTTTCAGCTACAATATGCGATACAACAAGAGCTTCGGATCTGTTCTGGATATGACGAACTTTGAAAATGGTGCGCTGTCCAACAGAACTGTTAATCAAGAAGATGCGCAGACCAGAAACCATAACTTCAACCTGAATTATGAAGTTAAAACCGATACGCTGGGCAGTAAATTGAGCTCCAACGTTTCCTACTTGTGGTTCAACAGAGACAAGGTGAGCTTGGGCGAGTCTTTTCCATTAAAAGCCGGCGGAAGATACAGTGCCTTCCAACAGGCTGTTCCTCAGATCATCAACAACTACGCGGCGAATATCGATTATATCAAAAAATTCAGGAATGAAAGTACGTTTGCTATTGGAAGCAGCTACAACTACACCAACACAGACAGCGATACCAGACAGAATGATTTCGACGGAACGCAATTCGTAACCAACACTGTGCTTTCCAATCATTTTATCTACAAAGAAAACATCATAGGCGCTTATGCCACTTTCGAAAAAAAGTTCTCTGACAAATTCTCTGGCAAAATCGGGACGAGATTCGAGGCCACATTAAGCACAGGCGATGTGGTCGGAAAATCCGACATCGGTTTTGAAAGAAACTATAGCAATCTTTTGCCTTATGCGACATTGAATTATGCCATCAATGACAACAATAATTTGACGTATAGTTTCTCCAGCCGTGTGAGAAGACCGGGATTCGGACAGCTGAATCCTTCCAGAACGTACTTTACGCCGACCAATTATATTCAGAACAATCCTTTTATGCAGGCTTCCAAGAATTATAATCAGGAAATCAACTATTTGTACAAAAATGCCTTCTATGCTAATTTGAGTTTCAATTATGCTGAAAACGCTTACGGACAGTTGCCTTTGCAGGGGACAATGATTGACAACGCTACCGGCGAAGAAACTAAATTCTTAAGATACATCAGAACCAATTATGGCAACAATAAACAGTTGGGACTGACTCTGGGAATGAACAAAGCCTGGTTTGGCGACATCTGGACCACTAATTACTCAGCCAATTTTGAATATGCCATTTATAGCGGAAGTGTAACGAAAGACCCAACTTCTCAACCAATTGCAGGAGTGACCGAAATTCTGGAACCGTTCAACATCAATGTAAAAACGCTGAACACATTTTTCCAAGTGAACAATATGGTGAGATTATCGCCTAAGAAAGATTGGTATCTGGGCGTTAATTACTGGCTGATGCCAACCAGGGAAATGGAAATCGGAAAACTTCATACGCAACAAAGCCTGGATCTAAACATCAAAAAAATAATGGGAAATTTTACCTTCTTAGTTGAACTCAATGATGTCTTCAATCAGAACATCGATGATATCAGAACAGTACAAAATAACGGAAGCTACAACACCGTAAGAAATTTCCAATACCGAAGAGAACTGAACATCAACGTAACCTACAACTTTGGGAATCAGAAACTGAAAAAAGCAAGGGAAGTAAAATCGGCTAACGATGCCATCCGCTCCAGAACTTAATAGAACAGACACCAAATCAACACTATAACTCTCAAACTCTCAAACTCGCAAACTCTCAAACTCGCAAACCCAAAAAACTCTCAAAATGAAAACTAAGACTCTCATCGCCGCCATATTTTTCTCAGGACTGATCTACGCTCAGGAAACGCCTAAAAAAGACAGTGCGACAACCAAGAACATTGAAGCGGTAATGCTTACCAAACAGGTTTTCAAAAAACAAAGTGACCGATTTGTCTATGATGTGGCCGCTTCGCCAGTCGCCAAAGGCAATACAGCATTCAGTTTGCTCAAGCAGACGCCATTGGTTTCCTCCACGGATGATAAAACGTTGAAGATCATTGGAAAAAATAATGCTGTGATCTACATCAATGGGAGAAAGACCAATATGGATGCGGAGTCTTTGACTCAATTCCTGAAAAATACACCGGCAGAAAATATTCAGAAAATCGAGGTGATTACGCTTCCTGGAAGTGAATATCAGGTAGAATCTTCGGACGGCATCATCAATATTGTTCTGAAGAAAAAAATGACGGACGGACTGAACGGGAATATGAGAATGGGCAATTCACAAAACTATTACAACTCCACTTACGCCGGGGTTTCGCTGAATTACCGGAAAGATAAACTGGGCATCAGCACCAATATCAACACCAGCGAAAACATTCAGGAGCAATATTACATCCTGAGAAACGGTAATGCCAAAGCCAGTAACCAGACCGAAGGCCGCGTGAGCGATCCGAACAAAAACCTGGGCGGCTACCTGAACATCGACTATGAACTGAATGACAACAGCAATCTTGCCCTCACCTGGAACAGCTGGGCCAACAGAAGCTACGGCTCCGGCGCAAGACTTTTTAACACGGTAAATACCATTGACAACGGCGTCATCACCAACACGGATTACACCTACACCAAAAATCTGGAAAACTCCCGGTCTTACAACAATTCCCTGAACCTCAATTACGAATGGAAGACCGACACGCTGGGCAGCAAGCTGAACCTGAATGCCGCGTACCTGAACTACAGACGTTTCCAGACTGCAGACAATAACACGTTTGCGTCCGACCTTTTTCAGAATCTCAGCCGCTATCCCACAGTACAGATCAAGCAAAGCACGCCGCAGATCATCAACAATTTTTCTTTTCTGGGCGATTATATCAAGAAATTCAAAAACGATTTCACAGTGTCGGTGGGAGGCAACTTCAACAAGACAAAAACCGACAACGATACACAGAGCACTACCACTGTTTTCGATGTGAACGGTAATCCTGCCGAGCTGTTTGAAAACGGCGTGAGGATCGACAATCCGAAGGAGAACCCCAACCATTTTATCTACGATGAAAACATCTACGGCGTCTACCTGACTTTGGAAAAGAAATTCTCCGACAAGTTTTCCGGGAAGATCGGTTCCCGCTACGAAATCACGAACAGCGTGGGTCAATCGGACAATGCACAGGTGGTGTCGCTGAGAAACATCAAAAGAAATTACAACAATTTCCTGCCGTATGTGAGCCTTAACTATGCCAT
>DBLQ01000043.1 GCA_002297505.1 Flavobacteriales bacterium UBA720 | reverse complement strand
CTTCATTTGACGGGCTACCATTACCATCATAAAGACCGAGAAAAGCAATGCCAGGATCAGTAACAGAGTGTGATGCATTGGTGTAAACTTTAATTATTTTTCTGTAAAAATATAATTCTGATGATTAAAATCCTAAAGAATCCCCGGATTAATCTGAAATCTTTCCATTCTAATAATCGGATCTTTTATCGATTCCTTATAATCATTTGATTAAGAGGCTTTATAATATTTAAAAATTAGCACCAATGGTGTAACAATTCATGATAATTCCCTACCTATCTCATCAAATATCATATTCGAAATGAAAAAACTTTCTCTCAGTGCACTGATGTTGGCTTCGGTTTTCAACATTTCATTGGCACAGACCAAGCAGGCTGCTTTAGAGCTTAACCTAATGGACAAGTCGGTACGTCCTCAGGATGATTTTTATAATTATGTTAACGGAACCTGGATGAAGACCGCCAAGATTCCTGCAGACAAACCGAGCTGGGGCTCATTCAACCAGCTTAGAGAAACCACGGACAATAACTCATTAGGACTGCTGGACAACATCCTGAAGGAGAAGTTCGCCAATGGTTCCGAAGGCCAGAAAATCCAGGCCCTGTACGAGACCTATATGGATATGAACAAGCGTAACGCCGACGGACTGAGCCCTATCAAAGCTGATCTGGCGAAGATTGATGCGATCAAGAATATGGCAGATCTTCAGAAATATCTGGACGAGGCTACCAAAAATGGGGAGAATGCCTTCTATGGCTGGGGCGTAGATGGGGATCTCAAGAATTCTAAAATGAATGCTGTGTATCTGGGAGACGCTTCATTCGGGTTGGGCAGGGATTATTACCAGAAAGAATCACCAAAAAATACAGAGACCATTGCCGAGTACAAAAAGTATGTAGCCAATGTCCTTAAGGAAATCGGCTATAAAAATGCAGACGCTGTAGCCGGCCAGATTGTGGACTTCGAGAAGAAAATGGCCAAGACGCTACTCACCAATGAGCAGATCCGCGATGCCAATCTCCAATATAACCCGAAGACCATGCCGGAACTGAAGACCCTGGTGAAGAATGTAGACCTTCCCAAGTATCTGAAGACTGTAGGCGTGAGTACTGATAAAGTGATCATCGGAGAACTGAACTACTATAAAAACCTGGATACGTTTCTGAACGAAAAGAATATCCCACTCATCAAAGATTATCTTAAATTCCATCTGACCTCCGGCAGCGCAGGCTACCTGAACCAGAAGATGGATGATCTTAAATTTGATTTCTACAGCAAGTATCTGCAAGGCCAGCAGGAGCAGCGTGCACTGAACAAGCGTGCATTGTCCCTGATCAACGGTGTTCTGGGCGAAGCCTTCGGAAAAGTCTATGTAGACAAATATTTTACGCCGGAAGCCAAAGCGCAGATGCTGAATTATGTGGATTATCTCAAGAAAAGCTTTGCCGTACACATCAAGGATCTGTCCTGGATGTCTGCCACTACCAAGGAAAAAGCTTTGGACAAACTGAACAAGTTTACTGTGAAAATTGCCTACCCGGATAAGTGGAAAGATTATTCTAAGCTGAACCTTAAATCCGAAAAAGATGGCGGTACGCTATACGGCAACCTGAAAAATGTAGAAAGCTGGCATTACAGCAAGGAGCTGGAAAAAATCGGAAAGCCGGTGGACAAGTCCGAGTGGGGCATGTCTCCGCAGACGGTGAATGCCTATTACAACCCTGTGAATAACGAGATCGTGTTCCCTGCAGCCATCCTGCAGCCGCCGTTCTTTAATCCGGATGCCGATGCGGCAGTGAACTTCGGAGGTATTGGCGCGGTAATCGGCCACGAGATGACCCACGGTTTTGATGACAGTGGTGCGCAGTTCGACGGAGATGGTAATCTTACCGACTGGTGGACGGCCGAGGATAAAGCCAACTTTGAGAAAGCGACCAAGAGCCTTGCCGCACAATACGATACCTACGAGCCTGTAAAAGATGTCAAAGTGAATGGAACCTTCACCAATGGTGAGAACATTGCGGACCTGGGCGGTGTTAATATTGCTTTTGATGCGCTGCAGATGTACATGAAAGACAAAGGGAATCCGGGGAAAATCGACGGATACACGCCGGAGCAGCGTTTCTTCCTGAGCTGGGCCACGGTGTGGAGAACATTGTCTACCGACAAGTATATGACCAACCAGGTGAAGACCGACCCGCACTCGCCGGGACTGTACAGAAGTTTTGGTCCTTTGGTGAACACGGAGGCTTTCTATAAGGCCTTTGATGTGAAGCAGGGCGACAAGCTTTACAAAAAACCGGAGGAGCGGATCAAGATCTGGTAATCCTTCATTATATAATATCAAAGCCTGCAATTTGCAGGCTTTTTTTGATTCTGTCTGTCCGCAGTTGGTGCGCTGGATGTCCTCTGCAGGAGTCTTTGCTTCCGTGCGCCTCCGCGGTGAGACGAGACCGCCCCCGATGGGAGACGAGACCGCCCCCGTGAAGAGACGAGACCGCCCCCGTGAAGTCGCGGGGGCGGTCTCATCATGAAGTGGCCGGAAACCCTTTCGGGCAGGGCTTTCTACTTGCCGTATTTTTCGAACTTCAGGGTCTTGAGTATATCCCTAAGGTCGACACCCGGGCGGAAGGTGATTTTCTGCTTGATGATATTGGCAGAGGTTACCTTTTCTGCCGTCTCGGACCCTTCGCTGGCGATGGTGACCTGGAAATTCCCGAAGTCGCCCAGCTTTACGACCTCGCCATTGGCAAGATGTCTTCCCATGCATTTCACAAGGTCATTCAGTACCGCCAGAACATCCGTGTCGGATACGGTGGTAGATCCGCCGGAAATTTCTCTCGCGATGGCTTTGAGGTTGATTTCACCATCAGCTTTGGCGCTGGCATAAAACTTAGAAGGGGCTTTGATGTCGAGTGGATTCTTGCGCTCCACCACATTGTACTTTACAGGCATAATTTGCGTTTTTAAATGTTAATATATAATGAACTGTAACAGTAACTAAGTTAAAAATTTTTCTGATATGTGCGCATGTTTTTAAAATAAATTTTAATTTAATGCATTAATCAGTATATTATGTTAAATCCGTTTCGGGTTAATGATTCTATTACTATCCATTAATCCAGTCCCAATCCTGCTATCGGTCGCATGTTGCTCCGGCCGATGAATCCCGTAGAAATGATGGCGGGCTTCAACCAAAAATTTAAACTAAGTTCTGGCTAATGCCTGAATTGCGCGTTCATGTAAATAAGCTAAAGCCCGTTCTTGTTGATACTGCAGTAATCTTTTTATCCGAGCTGAGATTGTATTCAGTTGATAAGTGCTCTTCCAAATAAAAAAAACCGCCTCGTTTAGGAGGCGGTTTCGGAATTATGGATAATTCTGGGAATTATTTTTTGATGGCTTTGAAAGTTTTTACGCTTCCATCTTCCATTTTAAGGTTTACGATGTAAAGACCAGTTTTAAGAGTAGAAAGGTTAAGTTCTGCTGCTGGAGCAAGAGACTTCACTTCTCTTCCGGAAATGTCGTTTACAGAGATAGACTTCACACCTTTCACATCAGAGATGTTAAGAACATCAGTGAATGGGTTAGGGTACACAGAAACTGATTTTTTGTTAAGATCAGATACTGCAAGAGCACTTTGATAATCGATGGTGTAGTCTTCAACCTGACCGTTGATCATATTTTCGCAACCTGTAGTCAGTGGCGTGTTAAGCGTTGTTCCAGAGAAGTTATACTTGATTCTCATGAATTTCTTACCAAGAGAAGTTCCTGCAGGAATGGTAATATTACCAGTAAGAGAGATTGGGTTGTCAGCAACATTCGCCTTTCTGATCATAGTAGCTGTGGTGTTGAAATAGGATTCTCCAGCATCGTCGAAGTCACCATCATTATTCCAGTCGATGAATACGGACATCGCCCATCCATTAGCAGGGTTACCGTTTGTAGTACCAAGAATCGTTAATGGAACCGAAGTTACATCATCCTTCACAACGAATTCTGTTGCAGTGAAGTTCTGGTGTACCGGGAAAGATCCGATTGTTGTAGCGGTAGGGTCTGAGGTATTGGTTACACCTGCAAAATTAACAGACTTGATTGGTGCAATTGCAGTTGGTGCAGATGATGTCAATGGTCCGCAATGTCCAACGCTGCTATTGGTGGTGAATGAAATTTCCTGACATCCGGTAGCATCGCCTACGCTGTTAGAAGCTACAATTTTTGCATAATAGGTAGTATTGGCGGCCAGAGAAACATTCAGAACGTTGGTGCTTCCAAGCACTGTGGTGTTTAGTGTATTGCTGGCTCCGGAAGATGTTCCGATTGTGATTTTGTAGCTGGAAGCTCCATCAACAGTAGGCCAAGTTAATCCAACAGTTCCTGCGGAAATTGTGCTTCCGTTGGTAGGGAAAGAGAATGTATTGCAAGCAGGAACAGTAGTAGCAATATCCTGCTTCACCACAAGATCATCTATGTATAGTGCTCCCGTAGTGTTACCTGTAGGCTGTAGCCATGTTCCGATACCGTAAGTTTTGTTCGGATCAAATGTTCCTGCAGGGATTACTGCGGAAACAGTGTTACACGTCGAAAGAGAAGCTGCAGCTGTTAAAGCAACTCCATTTCCTACTGTCATGATAGACCAAGAGTTAGATTCTTCATCCAAAACGGCGTACATCACATACAAAGTTCCTGTAAGACCAGCCGCTTTTTTGTATTTGAAGCTAACATTGATCTTTTGACCATTTCCAGTCTGACCGTAGTAATCTGAAATTTCGGCAAGGTTTGCAAACCATCCGGATCTGGTAACTGACGCGCTAAAAGTAATTGCGCCAGAGGTGCTTGCGCTACAATAGTTAGTTGTGCTTAATGATCCGCCACCAAACTGGCCCATCCCAATTTGATCACCTTCAAAATCTTCTGTGAAGTCATACTGAGCATTGACTCCAATACCTAATGCCAAAAGGCAAGAGAATAGAATTTTTTTCATATCTAATAAATTTATTTAAAACTGATACGAATATATAGTTTTTTTTTCTTTTGAGAAAAGATATTAACATTAAAATATCCAAAGCCTTGTTAAATTAAAAAAGCCACTTCAAGAGAAGTGGCTTAGTGAATAATTGTTTTAATAATTATTTTTTGATGGCTTTGAAAGTTTTTACGCTTCCGTCTTCCATTTTAAGATTTACAATGTAAAGACCAGTTTTGAGGCTGGAAAGATTCAGTGTAGCTGCTGGAGCCAGAGCCTTCACTTCTCTACCTGAGATGTCATTAACTGAAATAGACTTCACACCTTTCACGTCGGAGATATTAAGCATATCGGTGAATGGGTTAGGGTAAATTGAAATACCTTTTTTCGATAAATCAGAAACTGCCATGGTTACAGCAGTGAATTCATCGGCTCCCATATCAGGTGTTGTAGCACTTCTGCTATCTCCATCAATATCCGTAGTAACATCTGCCAATGGTGTTCCCAGATTGTCAAGGGTGGTATTTGCAGTTGTTAGGTGCAAATCCGTGCTGGATGTAAATATTGGTAAGATATTTTTGGAATTAACATTACCTCCAAAACCTGTCTGGATATCTGCGAGGGTTGTTCTGGCAGAACCCAGATATCCTAGAGCTGTACCACTAGAGTAATAATCATTAAAATCTATATTGCTGAATACAGTATTTGGAGCAGCGCTATAAATCGCATATCTAGTGCTAGTTGTCTGAGTGTTGACGAAGATGTTATTTCTCAGATCAATTGCGCCGGTAGCGGTAATTGAGGATGGAACATTGATTGCTGCTGTCATACCTGTTGCAGTAGTTTGATTGGTTGCCAGGCTGATCGTATTATTATAAATTTTATAGCCAGAGCTTGCGCCGTTAAATGTTATACCAACACCATTGTCCAAATACGAAGTTCCGTTATAACCATAATTAGCTACATCAGCAATGAAATTATTGATAACAGTGACACCTCCATTGGCTGCTGTACCAAAGCCGTTCAAGTAAATTCCTACTGCAGCGTATCCGCCTGTATTGGAATTTTTGATATTCGATATCTTATTTCTCAGAATTGAAACTCCACTCGTACTAGCGGTTGCACTTCCTGCTATCTGTATAGCAGAAGTAATTGTTGATGAACTGGAAGCAATATTAGAGATGTTATTCTCAGAAATCACAATGTTAGCATTTACAACAGCTCCAGTATTCCCGGATGAAACTGTGATTGCATTAGAAGCCAGGGAAGTTGTAGTTCCTGTATAAGTGATGTTTGATATTGTGTTACCTTTTATAGTAGAATTCACTGTGCCGGTTGCAAGCCATATAGCTCTTTTGGAATATGGTGCGGTTGCAAGGAAATTTCCTATTGTATTGTTCTCAATAATACCACCATCTACGCCTTGCAGATAGATGGCACCTAAAGTTATAGAGTTTGCTCCGGTGCTGCTGAGATCGTTTCCTCGATAAGTAATACTGCCATTTCCGGGAGCAATTGCGGCTAAAGTATAGAAGCCGAAATATGCTTTCTGAACAGAATTGTTTTCTACCAGTATATTGTTAAAATATCCGCCGGCACTTGTGGTACCTGCGTTGTTAAAAACGACTGCAGCAGAAGTATTTACTCCGTTGATAATTGTAGCGTTTTTGAGGGTCACATTTGAAACGGGTGCTGCCGCATCACCAGATCCTACATTTAATACTTGCGGTGCAGTAATTGAAGTATTTGTGATAGTGAGGTCACGTGTTGTGCCGCCAACTGTATTGGATCCATCAATGGTCACATTGCTGCCGAAGATTTTTATGAGTGGAGAATTACCTATCGCACCAGTTATGGTTGGAGTTACTCCAACAGCCGGTTTGATAGTTAAGGAACTATAAGTTGTTACAGGATTAAGTACTGCCATTGCAGTTTCTGTGGTTCCTGCTGTCAAACTAAAATTAACGACTCCCTGATGTGTTCCTGCATTTACAGCATCAAAAGCATCTTTTAAAGTTGTGTAAGTTGCTAAGGGAGTTCCGGCGCTAGAGCTAACATCGACTTGAGCGTTCGCAAAAATTCCCACTGCCAACAGGCAAGGTAATAAAAGTTTTTTCATAATTATTTTGATTTTAAAATTCCATCAAATGTAATAAGTAATTTTTAATTAAACAACTGTAATGTTGAATAATCTATAATAAAATTTAAATTTAAGTTAATTTAAATTATAGGTTATAGTTGATATTAACTGAAAAAATCGAAATATAACTCAATTTATATTTCGATTTTCTAAGATAAATAGATAAAATATTTGTTTAATTCAAAAAAACCTCATAATTATTAATTTGATGAATCACTTCCAGCAGGTTTTCGTTGATGTTGATCTTGTGCTGCATGGATACAACTTCCAACACCGACTCGTCCTCCGGGTTTCTGATGAAGAAATTAAGTTTTTGCTCACCTTGATTCTGAATGATATTTTCCTTAAAAAACAGAATATCCGACTTTCTTAAAGAATCCAGCGGAACTACGACAGAAAGACTTTTTGCAAATTTTTCGAACGCCTCTTTCAGTTCCAAGACATCATTCACATTTACGAATACCCGGCCATCCTTGCCTTGCGAGTACTTTATCTTCATGATGACAAAGCGCTGCACCTCCAGTTTTTCCTTCAGCTTCATGTAATCTCTGTCGCCCAGGCGGAAAGAGTAGGAGCCGGTGTAATCTTCCAAGGTCACGAAGGCTACTTTCTCGCCACTGCGGAAGCCGTCTGCCACGCGGTATTCGGTGATGAGTCCGGCTACCGTGTATTCTTTGGCATTGTCCTTCTCGTTCATCTTGTCTTTCCAGCTTTTTTTCTCCTCAAACAGTTCTGCGGTTTTCGGAGGGAAAGCCAGATCTTTGAAAGCTTCCACTTCATCCAGGTTCAGGAAGTTGAAATTCCCTTTCGGTTCTGCTTTTACCGTGATTTCTTCTATAATTTCATCATCCAGTCCGGCTTCGTCGGAGATCACAATGTCCGGAACGTCTTCGTCGGCAATGCTGTCTGCTTCCAGGACAGGAACCACTTCTTCCAGGACGATTTCCTCCTTCTTCTCTTCCAGAACGGCCTTTTTAGAAAGTACACCCTGCATAAACTGAAACTGGTACCGGAATTCATCCAGCGGATGCGCCGAGAGGTAGAACCCGATAATTTCTTTTTCACGATTCAGTTTATGCATATTCGGCCATTCGGCACACGGAAGTAGTTTTGGCTGCTCGATCTGGACTTCCTCGGCAAAGTCCGCGAAAAGCGAATTTTCCATTTCATTTTTACTGTCCTGAAAGCTTTGACCATAGCG
Organism: Flavobacteriales bacterium UBA720; assembly: GCA_002297505.1. Classification (GTDB taxonomy): domain Bacteria; phylum Bacteroidota; class Bacteroidia; order Flavobacteriales; family Weeksellaceae; genus Epilithonimonas. The sequence continues at coordinate 450 of DBLQ01000043.1, read as the reverse complement.
TAAAAGTCTTTCCAGATTGGTTCTCCCGGCTGTGTCGATATCGAAGTACTGTCCGCGGTGATAAGAATCCAACTCATCAAATGCACCGGCAATCACCAAACTTTCCGCTACTCTTTTATTCACTTGCGAAGACGGAATTCTTTCGAAGAAATCATAAATATTTCTAAATCTTCCGTTCTGTCTTTCCCGGGTGATCGCCTCACTGGGACCTTCTCCAATACCTTTGATAGCGCCCAGTCCGAAGCGGATCTGACCTTTGTCATTGACTGAGAATTTATATTGAGATTCATTGACATCCGGTCCCAAAACGTCTACACCAATGGCCTTGCAATCTTCCATAAACATTGTGATAGAAGCGGTATTGTTAATGTTATTGCTCATCACACTTGCCATATATTCAGCCGGATAGTTGGCTTTTAGGTAGGCCGTTTGGTAGGCAATCCATGCATA
>DBLQ01000042.1 GCA_002297505.1 Flavobacteriales bacterium UBA720 | reverse complement strand
AGCCCGTCAAATGAAGATTGCCTATCCGATCTTTCTGGTTTTAGCAGGCCTCATCATCAGCTTACTGCCCGGCATCCCGGAGGTAGAGCTGGATCCGGACCTGGTTTTCCTGATATTCCTGCCACCGCTGCTGTACGAAGCAGCATGGTACACCTCCTGGAATGACTTCTGGAAGTGGAAGCGGCCTATTGCCTTACTCGCTTTCGGCTTGGTCTTCGCTACCTCGCTGATTGTCGCGTACCTTTCTCAGGCGCTGATCCCGGGATTTACGCTGGCTTTGGGATTCTTATTGGGCGGTATCGTTTCGCCTCCCGACGCAGTAGCCGCCACCACAGTGCTGAAAGGTCTGCCGGTGCCGAAGAGGATCATCAGCATCCTGGAAGGTGAAAGCCTGGTCAATGACGCCTCATCACTCATCGTTTTCCGCTTTGCTCTTGCAGCCATCCTTACAGGCAGTTTTTCTATGAACGAAGCTGTGGGCCAGTTCTTCCTGGTCGCAGGAATGGGCATTGTGGTGGGACTTATCGGTGCAGGGATCATGTACCTCATCCACCGCTACCTGCCGACAACCTCTGCAATTGATGCGGCGCTCACGATTATGACGCCCTATATTCTTTACCTGGGTGCAGAGCAATTCCATTTCTCCGGCGTGATGGCCGTGGTGACAGGCGGCCTCTTCATCTCCTACCGTTCGCACGAGATTTTTCGCAATGGCAACACCAGGCTGAACATGCTGGGCGTCTGGACCACCGTGATCTTTGTGATGAATGCTATGGTTTTTATTCTGATAGGCCTGTCTTTGCCTTCAATCATCCGCGGATTGGAAGAAGCTTCCCTGATTCAGGGTATCAAATACGGTGTTATTATCAGCGCTGTGGTCATCGCCATCCGTTTTCTCTGGATCTATCCTGCGGCGTTTGTGCCGAGATGGCTTTTCAAATCAGTCCGGAAAGAACAGAATCCCGGCTGGAAAGGTCCTTTGGTGATAGGCTGGGCGGGCATGCGTGGCGTGGTATCACTGGCAACGGCACTTTCGATTCCTTTTCTGATGGACGATGGGACACCCTTCCCACACCGGAATCTTATTCTACTCATTACCTTTATCGTGATCTTTATTACACTGGTGGTACAGGGACTGACGCTACCCTTCCTGGTTAAGAAACTCAACATGCCTTCTATGGATGTGGTGCTGCCGCCCGAACAGCAGGAAGCACAAATCCAGATCCGCCTGAATCGCCTGGCACTGAATCACATCAATGCCAATTATAAAGATATGATCCAGAAAAGCAATTTGCTTAAAAATTACCATGCACAGATCTCCATCGAAACGGAAAATACCGAAAACCAGCTGGACCTGATGGAATGTAACACCTGTACAAAAGATGAAATCATCAGTTTTGAGGACATCCTGAAGGAAATATATGATAAGCAGCGACTGGATATTTTCCAGATGCGCCGGGAGAAATATTACGATGATGAGGAAATCCGGAAAGCCGAAATGCAGCTGGATCTGAACGACCTTAAAATCAATCCTAATTTTCATTAAACTAAAAGAGCTAACCCACGTTAGCTCTTTTAATTTTACATCAGAATATTATTGACCGGTTGTAATGCAGGCGGCAGATCCTTCTCACCAAGCATTTCGCGCAGGTCAATCTCAATATTGCGACTGATCTGTGTAATCGGGATATCATTAGCACAGCCTTCGAAGGGATTTTCTGTACTCTCGCCTACCTGCTCCAGTACCAGAAAGACCCAGCCGATCAATAAACTGAAGGGAATGACCAGCCAGATGATGTGCTCTCCGAATCGCTCGGTCATCTTAGAAATCTCGCCGAGAAATCCTCACGGCAAAAGCACACAGAGCGCGTTGGTAAAATATAGATTGATACTGGAGAACTGTCTGGGATAAGGAAAGTTTTTGATGCGCTCGCACTTACCCTGCTGGTCATAGAGTTCTTTCAGCTGATTTTCCAATGCCACATAATTATACTCCGTAATCAGACCATGCTGATGAAGTGTCTTGAAATGAGAAGACTGTAAAGCGATCAGTTGGGTAGCCCTGTTTTTGGTACCGAGAATATACTCCTTTTCCTCCTCTGTAAGATAGGGTGTGAGTTCCTCATCCAGGCTGCTTTCCCATTCAGGAACTTTGTAGTAGTTGAGATATTCCCTGTTATAACTTTTGGTCTTAACGTTTTCCCAACTTTTGACCTCGCGCAGCTGAAAACGCAGGGCGGTGAGCCAGGCGAAGTGACGGTAAATAATTTCCTGATGTATCTCCGAATTTGTCCGCACTAAATCCCGCACCATAATCCCAAAAGTACGGCTGTTATTGATGATTGCGCCGTAAATCTGCCTTGCTTCCCAAGCCCGGTTGTAAGTCTGTGTATTCTTGAATCCCGAAATAAATGCCGTGGCTGTTCCCAAAAGGGCAATCGGAACCCACGGGATTGCCAGCCATTTCCAGTCGAGGAAATAAAAGAGTGCCGTAGGGATGATGCTGAGGACAAGCATTCTGTAAATTTTGCTTCTGGTCCAAGGGATGAAATGACGGAGATGGTAGTGGCTGGATATATTCATTATCTAAGTTTTATTTCCGATAAAAATAACGAATGTTTAGAAATAAACTGATAGAGATGTGGCTGCTGACCAGCTATCGCGCAAGACGCTTCCGTCTCTGTCAGGAAAAATGGCATCACGACTTCTCAGATGGCGCAGCTCCGTTCTCCAGAGCAAATTGGGCAGAATCTGATAATCCCAATTCAGAGAATAGCCCAGCGTTTCAAATCCATTTTTGGTTCCTGTTACAATCTTCGCTTGATTCTTATCATGATAATACTCGCCTCGTGCAGCAAATCTCAATTTATCCGTCGGCGAATATTGTGCAATCAAAACCGGCGTATACCAGATATTGTACGATGAGCTGTGCCTGTACTTCTGCTCGGCACCAATGTCGAAGCCTGCTCGGACAGCCCATTTGTCACTCATTTTGTAAATGCCGTACAAGTTATGAAAGTACCGCATCTGCCGGATGCTGTCCGGCCTATCATTTCCGATAAAAGAACTGCTGTTGATGGTCAGTTTTTCATTTGGTATAAAGGTAAGCTGGTGACCAAAAGAAGGCCTGCTGTTTCCATCCACTTGCTGGATGCGCTGCCATCCGTTGACAACAAGGGCACTCATCAGCCATTTCCCATTGTCTGTGCTGTAAGTAATTTTGGCACCGGTTTCAAAATAAGGCGAATTTTCAGCTGCAATGCTTCTCGTGAGCGTCCAATTGTCCTTTACTACAGCACTTTCGAAGCCGATATGGGACGGAAAAACTCCGGCATCAATCCATATATTCTTAGATTTTGAAATTTTAAATCCGATATTGGCCTCGTAAACATTTTTCAGAACACCTTGTTCCTCTGCATAATTGGCATTCATGTAAGTTCCTGTAGCCAGAGCCAGATTGGCACGCAAGTTTTCCGTTTCGTACCCGGCCTTGATGAAAGCCAGATTGATATTGATCTCATTGTTCCTATGATGACTGTAGATGAAACCCGGACGCGTGTTGCGCTCCGGGTTATTAAAATCATATTGATAATAAATCTCAGTGAAACCACTAATTTTCAGCGGTTTTTCTGAAGATTCTTGTGCGGCAAGTCCAGCTGCGAGAATCAGGCATATTAATCTAAGAAATAAACTTACCATTCTATCCGCTTACAATGTGACTCTGAGAAAAGGCCCAAAATTCCTCTTCTCACGTTTGGTGGCACCATAATAGTCATAATTGACCGCCGCACCAATGGTGAACTGTTTATAGGACACACCCAATCTACCAAAATACTGGCTCCGTGAATGGATATCATTCTTGAAATCATAAATATATAGAGCCTGAAATCTCGCATAAAGCCGCCAATTATGATTTTCCGATATTTCCGGAAAGTATTCTGCAACCAACACATTGTTGGTATTGGTATTTTTGTTAATACTGATCGCAGGATTGAAAATCAAAGACCAAGACGGTTTTCTCCAGCCAAACTGCAGACCAACACTCGGAATCCAGCCAAGACCTGCAACATTCGCAGCTGAAGGACCAACGCCAATATGCTTTCCTAACTTATAACTGACAATATTGACCGAAGTGAAATCGTTCTCACGGGCGTTTTCGTTTTTGTACTCGGTGGCATAATTGGTTACCGAAATAAACCTGAGTTTTCCATGGGTTTCCGGAATATCACGGGAGATAATAGCCTGAAAATAAAAGCGATCAGATCCCGGTACAAATTCGATTGGAATTGCAGGCTGAGGCACTGCTGCAGGTGCAGATTTTTTTAGCACATCACTGCTTTGCTGGGCAGGCAGCTTTATGGCAAGCATAAGCG
>DBLQ01000044.1 GCA_002297505.1 Flavobacteriales bacterium UBA720 | reverse complement strand
ATCTCTCCCACGGAGCTTTTTGTAAGATAACTTTTCATTGCTACTAACAGTTCGCTCCTACGGAGCTCTATATTATCCGTTTTTTTTCTCTATTAACAGGTCACTCCTACGGAGCTTTTTGTAAGATAACTTTTCATTGCTACTAACAGTTCGCTCCTACGGAGCTCTATATTATCCGTTTTCTTTCTCTATTAACAGGTCGCTCCTACGGAGCTTTTTGTAAGACAACTTTTCATTGCTACAAACATTTCGCTCCTACGGAGCTTTTTTGTAAAATAATTTTTCATTGCTACGAACAGGTCGCTCCTACGGAGCTTTTTGTAAAGCAATCCCTCATTGCTGTAAGCCTTTCTCTGAAGCTATTTTTTACCAACAAAAAAAGCCTTTCTGAAATCAGAAAGGCTTTTGTCATTATGGTTAAATCAAATTTCACAAACGCGCCTTCCTGCAACTGACAGATGTTGGAGTTGTAGAGGTTGATGTTGTCGTTGTGAAAATGAAATTCATTGCTGTTTTGTAAAATGTTTAACGAATTTAGGAAAAGATTTTAGTTTCGCAAATTTTAATGGGATATTTTTTAAATTTTATGAACGATCTGAAATTAGAGTCGTTGGCGCATAGCCAAACTGCTTCTTGAAAGCGAAAGAAAAATGGGAAAGATTCTCAAAGCCGGTTTCTAAATAAACTTCGTTGGGTTTTTTGCGGTTTTCTGCAATTTCGTAATGGGCCAGTTCCAGACGTTTCCTTGTCAGCCATCTTTGCGGTGTAGAGCGGAAAGTTCTGGAAAAATCACGCTTGAAAGTGGTCAAACTCCTACCCGTTAAATATGCAAATCTCTCCAATGGCATATTGAACATAAAATTCTTTTCCATAAATGCAGCCAGATCAATTTTTCCAGGTTCATCAAAATTATTGAGTACAGAATCGATGTCTGCGTCGATAGTTCTGAGAATATTGAAGGCTTCATTAATTTTAAGCGACGCAATATTTTCGGGAAAATTCTTTTGCATTTCGAAATAAGGAATCAATGAAGCCAGACAACTTTCCAGGAGCGGATGCTTCTCAAAACTGATTATTTTTTCTGTTTTGATTTTTGAATTAGTGGGATTATCAGCATAAAATTCCCGAAGTCTTTTTGATGACAAATGCATTGCAACCGCTTTGTGAGGCAAGCCATCTTTCGGATAATTAATAATCACTGCCAGCTGATTCCGAGGAATCAGGAAAGTGCTTCCTGCGCCGAAAACAAAAGTTGCGTCGGCCTGGATCATCTTGGTCTCGCCGGAAATGAGCCAAACCAGCAGATGGTCCGGAAACGCCGCTTCGGTTTTGAACAACTTACCTTCGTAACTGGAAAGTTTGATTTCCGGATTGATATAGTTAACTTGATAATCCATAATGACTTGTCACACAAAATTACGAATATCAATGGATGTCAAACGAGATTTCCATCATTTCTTCGCTTAACTTCCAGAGTTTTTTGGCGTTGTTCTCATCAAGAGAATATTCCTTAATACCACCGATAATTTTAACATCCGAACTTAATTCGGCAATATCAACATTCTCACAATAAACGCCGCCCAAATCATTAAGCAAAGGATTTGTCGCACACCAAACCGTTGTAGCAGCACCCTGAGGAATGGTTTTCAAAGAAGCTGTAACTTCCGGCAACAACTTCCCTTCCGAATCCACATAACCTAACTTTTGAAATAAATCCAAAGGCGCTTCCCTCGACAATTCCGTTTCGCCGACTGCACCCGGACATAACGCATAACTTCTGACATTAAATTGTTTTGCACGATTATCCAATTCCATTGAGAAAAGATTAACCGCAGTCTTCGACTGTCCATAACCAAGCAGCGTTTCATATTCACGATTGAGAAAATTGGGGTCTTCAAAATTAAAATTTGAGAACTGATGTCCGCCGGACGAAACATTGACAACTCTTGCGCCGTTGGCTTGTTTCAAAGCCGGCCATAATTTTGCTGTCAATTGAAAATGCGCCAGATAATTAACGGCCAACTGGGATTCGAATCCGCGATGGTCTCGGCGAAGCGGCACCCACATTATGCCTGCATTGTTGATTAATAAATGTAATGGTCTTTCGGATTTTAAAAACTTGTCCGCAAAACTGTCAATCGAATCTGGATTCGCTAAATCCAATTCTTCCAATTCGACGTTAGGAATGCCAGTGAGATTTCTTTTTGCTTTCGCAATGTCTCTTGCAGGAACGATAACTTGCGCACCGGCTTTTGCGAATGTTTTTACCGTTTCCAATCCAATTCCGGAATTGCCACCTGTTACAATTGCTATTTTTCCTTTGAGATCGATTCCTCTGATGACATCTTCTGTAGTTGATCTTGCACCGAAGCCAGAATTAACCGGCTTTTGTAATGCGCTTTGATAATTGTTCATTATTCTAATTATTTATAAAAGCAAAATTAGAACAGAAAATGATCATCAATTTTGTTAAAACGTCCGAATTCACTTTGTTTAGAAGACCATCAAATAATTAACAATGATTTTCAAAATAACAATAAAATTCATTATCAAAAATAATACAATTGATAATCAGGCAACTACATCAATTAAACAAAATTATTTACTACTTTGTATTGCATAATACCATTCTATTTATATATCTTTGCAATGTAAAGTTAGAGTAGCAGATTCGAGGTTGATTAAAAACTAAGGACAACAGACTTTACATTAACCGATTAAAACCAAACAATTAATATGAATACGGAAAACACAAAAGCGCAGATGCGCAAAGGAATTCTGGAATTCTGTATTTTGAGCCTGATTCAGCAGCGAGAAATGTATGTTTCCGACCTGATAGAATCTCTCAAAAAAGGAAAACTGGACGTGGTGGAAGGAACGCTTTATCCTCTCCTCACAAGATTGAAAAACGGCGAATTTCTGGCTTACAGATGGGAAGAATCCACCAGCGGACCGCCCAGAAAGTATTACCAGATTACGGAAAAAGGAAGTCTCTTCCTTGCAGAATTACAGACCACCTGGCAGGAACTGACAGATTCTGTAAACCAAATTACTACAAACTCTCACTCTCAAAATTAATACTATGAACAAGACATTATCAATAGCACTCGCAGGGTTCTCTTTTATGATAGATGAACATGCTTATATCAAGCTCAGCGATTATCTGAGTGCCTTGAGAAATTCATTGGATGCTCAGGAAGCAGACGAAGTAATGCACGATATTGAAATCCGGATGGTAGAGATCTTCAAGGAAGTTCTTGCCAAACGTGAAGTCATCAACGATTCTGATGTAGAAAAGGTGATTGCCCAGATCGGAACGCCTGAACAGATCGACGAGCAGGAAGAAGCTTACTTCTCCGAAGGTAAGCAGAGCAAAAGCAAATCTTCCAACAGCTACGGCAGTTATAGCAGCAACGCTCAGAAACAGATGTTCCGCGACCCGGAGAGACAGAAGATTGCCGGTGTATGTGCAGGTTTAGCGGCTTACTTCGGAATGGATATCACATGGATGAGGCTAATTTGGGTTGGCGCATTTCTTTTCCTTTGGATTGCTCCGGGTTCGTCTTTCTTAGTTGTGATTTTGTACTTTATTCTTTGGGCAGTTTTACCCAAAGCAGAATCTGCGTCTGATTTTTTAAAAATGAAAGGCAAACCTCTGAACTTTGACAACTTAAAGGAAGAATCCAGCAAAATAGTGCAGTTTGCCAATGAGACCACGACAAGAGCCGGCGAAATCTATAATGAGAACCGCCCTAAAGTCAACTCAGCAGGAGATTCTCTTCTGAAAATCCTGAAGTATTGTTTTGCTGTTTTGCTGGGACTTATCGCAGCTGGCTGTTTCATCGGATTATTCGCAATGATGTTTGCTTACGGATCAGATAAATTTGGGATGAATGACAACCTGGGCTTCTATCTGGAAGAAAACAACCTTGGATACCTGTTGCTTGGGATCGCAGCGCTTCCTGTAATCATCATCGGAATTGGTGCTCTGTTGCTGTCCATCAAATTATTCTCGCCAAAAACCAAGTTCAATTACGTAGGCCCGGCATTGGGAACATTGGGAATTATATGGATCATTTTGATAGGAATTCTTGCTGCAAGTGCCTCCAGACTTAACTTCCGATATACCGGAGACAATGAAGATTATGAAAACGTGTCCATCACAGCACCGAATGATACCATTTACCTGGATAGCAAAAAAATTCAGATTCCTGAGAACTTCAAGCCTTATGTGAACAACATCTATTCAGACAAGACCAGGATCTACAAAAGAGATTATCCAAGTGTGGAGATCACAAGAAAAGATGACATCAAAACTCCATATCTGATCATTAAAAAAGAAGCGGACGGCTATAACCAGCCTATGAAAATGAAAGTTCCTGTAGAGGTAGTCGGCAATAAGATTTTCTTTCCAAACTACTACGAAATTCCTTACGAATACAGATTCAGAGATTACAGATTGGATTATGAATTGGTAATTCCGGCTGGAATGAAGGTCATCAATGAGAAGGAATATGAGATCAATGTGCGTGACAATGAGGAGGATGACAATGGCGATGATAATGGTAACCACCACTCCGGAATCACCGTAGAAGAAAACAAAATCAAGATCAACGGTACCACGATTGAATACAATTCCGATGACAATGATTCTGTGAAAATCAACGGAAAAAAATACTCCAAAGATTCTGCAGATGCTGTTCTGGAAAGAATGAAAATTGATGAAGATGTCAAGAAAAGCTTCAAAGACATGAACATTAATATCAAAGACGGCAAAAAAGAGATTTCCATTAAAACTAAATAATTTTGAGAGTGGATTAGTTGAAAAGCGGGCCAAAAGCCTTCGGGTTTCCGCTTTTCTTCTAATTCTCAAAACAAAATTTAAACTAAAAGACCATGTACGCCAAGCTTCGCAATAACAGCTTTCTCGGTCTTGTGATCATCGGAATCCGGTTTTTGGTAGGACTTGCGTTTATACCTTCAGGACTTAAGAAATTATTGGGAGAACGGTTCACCACCATTGGCACAGACAATCCCATTGGCTATTTCTTCGAAGCGATGTACAGAACAGGCGATTACTGGATTTTTCTGGGATTTTGTCAACTATTGACAGCATTATTACTCTTCACACAGCGGTTCGCGACTCTAGGTGCAGTAATGTTTTTCGGAATCACGCTTAACATCTGTGTACTAACCATCAGCATGGATTTTACCGGAACCTGGATTATCACTTCCCTGATGCTGTTTGCAGCCAGCGTACTACTTGCCTGGGATTTTGATAAACTGAAGCCCATTTTGGAAATCAAAAGTAATCTTGAACTTCACTACAGAAAACCCTCGGTTTATTGGGAAATTGCAGGATTAATACTATTTATTGCTCTGATTGTCTCGGCCATATTTTTTAAATGTTAAATTTCCTTTCGAAAAACAATTATACCAAAACACTTTCTAACAATATTAAAATGAAAATCAACACTTTACTTTTCCTGCTATTTCTCGGAATCTGTTCTAAGGCACAAACCCACCGCTTTATTTATGAATTCAAATTCAAGCCGGACTCTGCTTCCACCGAATACAGAAACGTCAACATGGCATTGGATATCAATCCAAAAGATGTAAAATTCTATCACTACGAAAATATAATCAATGATTCCATCAATAAAAAAGGCGGCAGAAACTATAACTGGAACGGCACGCCGGCGGTGAAGAGAAACAAAAACTCTTATCAGAACACTAATTACGAGATGATGATGGATTATTTTTCCTTTAAGACCGAGGACAAAATGGACTGGCATCTGGAAAACGAAACCAAAACCTCTGGCCAATATACCCTTCAGAAGGCAACCACGGATTTTGGCGGTAGACATTGGACCGCATGGTTCTGCCAGGACATCAATATTTCCGAAGGTCCGTATAAATTCCGCGGATTGCCAGGATTGATTTTTGAACTAAATGACAGCAGAGACAATTTCATTTTCAAGCTGGTAAAAAGTCAGAAGCTGGACAAAACGTATGACACTTCTGATTTCCTGGAATCTTTCGGTGGCAAAAAACCACTAGACGTGAAGCTGACTGACATGCACAAGATGATGCTGCAGTTCTACAATGATCCGATGAAGGAACTCAGAGAAAAATTTGACGATGTACCACCGGGAACATTTCAGGTAAGCGGGACCAAAATCACCAGTAAAGACCAGTTTAAGGAGATGGCAAAAGTGATGCAGAATTACATTTCCAAGAATTACAATCCTATTGACCTTACCACTGCAGTGATCTATCCCAAAGTGAACTAATATTTTAATAAAACTTTAACCTTAAAAATAAGGATGAAGCAAAAAATTTATTAATTTTGTTACAACAATAAACTATTAACACCAAAAATCTCAGTTATGATACAATTAGTTTTAGAAATCGCCATTAAACTGGTAGATTTCATCAGCAACCTTTTTTAGATCTTCAAAGAATATAATCTTTTATATTTCTTAATAAATAAACATATTTTGTAAATTTGTAAAGTATAGTCGTTGCGGCTGTACTTTTTTTGTGGATTCATCTTTGAGTCGCATCAGATATAAAAAATATAACGTTGTATGAAAAAACTGCTGGCAAAACTTATTCTCAAAATCATTGGCTGGAAAGTCGTGCTCCAGGGCGATGTCGATAATCTGGACCGTTGCATCCTGGTGGTGGCTCCACACACGCATAACAGCGAGTATCTGCTGGGCAATCTTGCATATTGGTCATTGAACAAGAAACTGAAGATCATCATCAAAGATGCACATACGAAAAATCCTTTTTACGGCTGGATCGTGAAAGGCATTGGTGGTGTCGGGATAGACCGTAGCCAGAAGAATGACTTGGTCAATTTTGTGGCAAATGAATTTAAAAAAGAAGATTTCAGCCTGGTCATTACACCGGAAGGCACCAGAAGCTGGGTCCCGAAATGGCGCAAAGGTTTTTACAATATGGCGTTGGCTGCTAAAGTTCCGATCGTTTTAGCCGGCGGCGATTACAAAAGGAAGACCATCAATCTTGGCTATCAGATTCCCTACGAAAAACTGGAAACACTCTCTTATGAGGAAATTATGCAGGAGATTCAGGATTTCTATATCAAATATGACATCACCCCGAAAATCCCTGAAAACTGGAATCCGAAAATTTATTAACGATTAGTTGATACTTAAAATTAATCTTTCCTTATCTAATGGACGAAGCAAAACAAAAAGAAATACTGGATCGGCTGAACAAAGCTAACAAAAATACGCTGGGCGAGACGCTGGACATCATCTACACCGACGTTTCTGAAAATCATCTTTCTGCAACTATGCCTGTTAATTCCAGGGTTCATCAGCCTTACGGCATTTTGCATGGCGGCGCCAGCTGCGTTCTGGCGGAAACGCTGGGATCCTGCCTGTCTTTAATCAACGTAGACATCGCCAAAGTGGTTCCAGTGGGAACGAACATCAACAGTAACCATCTCAGAGCTAAGCGCGACGGCATAGTGACAGGCACGGCCACTTTCATCAGAAAAGGTAACACGATGCATGTATCCCAAATTGAAATCCGGGACGAGAAAGGAAACCTTGTGAACCACACCACGATGACGAACAACATTGTGCCGGTTGGTAAAGTCTAGCGGAGTATTATGTTAGTTTTCAAACTGCCGGACAGCGACCGATTTTTCACAGTAGATAACACGCCGGGCATTCATAATGTTTCGTTTGTGAGTTTTGATACCAAAACGATTTTGGATTTCAAAGGTCATCTGCAAGAAATTTCGGAAAATGACATTCTGAATCTCAATATCGTTCCGAAAGGCAAAAGTAATCTGATAGAAGTTGCCAAAGAAACACCGGAAACTTATGCGATGAAGATCTCGCAGGCCAAAGATTTTATCGCCAAAAACGAATTAAAGAAATTGGTGCTATCCAGAAGAAAACTGCTGATGTATCTGGACATGGATTCCGGAAAGAAATTATCCTTGGCCCAAAGTTTTCTGAAATTTTGCGAAAGCTATCCCAATGCATTCTGCTATCTCTTCGAAAAAAACGGAGAAGTCTGGATGGGCGGATTTTCCGAAGTGCTTGGTAAATTTGATAAAAACAACAACCGTTTCGAAACTATGAGCCTGGCAGGTACATTATCTCTGGATGAAGATTGGGGTGAGAAAGAAATTGAGGAACAAAAAGCCGTCACAGAATACATCCACGCGATTCTGAAAAAATTCTCCTCTGATCTGAAAGTATCTCCAACACGAGATTTAGTTTCGGGAAACATCAAACATCTCAAAACCGATTTTTCGGCAGAGATCAGTCCGGAAAGTCTGGAAAAGATCATATCGGAACTTCATCCAACGCCAGCCGTCTGCGGTTTTCCTAAGGAACTTTGCATGCAGGGCATCAAAGGTATAGAACATTTTAACCGCGAGTTCTACGCCGGTTATAATAAGGTGGAAACGGAAGATTTTGTCTATTACTTTGTGAATCTCCGGTGCGCAAGCTTTTTCAAAAATTATGCGTTCCTATTTGTAGGTGGTGGTGTCACGCTAAAAAGTGATGCCGAAAAAGAATGGCAGGAAACGGAACTCAAAGCCATGGCCGTACAGAACAATCTGGTTTTTGAATAAGAATTCAAACTGTATAAAATAAAAAAAGATGACTCACTCAAGTCATCTTTTGTTTTATTAGAAGCCCACCTCTATTTTAAAGGATGAAGCAATATTGATTCTCATCTGAGAAACACGATTAGCATTTCCCTTGATACGCAGGTAAATGGCAGCATCTGGCGATTTCAGGTAACTCATCAGTTCGGCATCCGGATCCGTAGTTATTGGTGTAAAATTAAGAGCATCGGCGCTGGTATTGTTAGTAACCGTAGCCACCAGCCTGTCCGCCTGATTGGGCGCAGTGATGTACAATTCTGCATCGGTAATGGCTGCAAAAGTCACATTGGGATCTGTGGAGGATACACGCGCAATGCTGAAGCTGACAAGTTTGGCAGATTTCACATTGTTGACAGACATATTACTGAACCGTTTTTTGATTTCTGCATCCAGATCCAAACCTAGCGGAATATTGGGTGATTTCAGGAATTCCGTACTCACCACCACCGGAATATCTATATTATTCAGATTGACGGGTATAGAAAACGGCACCGGAATCGATATATTGTCAATAAGATCTTCCACTTTGCCGCAGCTGTTGAGCGAGATGGATCCGGCAATGATTGCGGCGGCCAAAATGCTGCTTGTCAATAACTTTTTCATAACTTTTTTCAGATTTACAGATAATTATGTGCCAAAGCTTAATGCGCGATATGCTTGATATCTGCCACAGAATGCTTGTGTTTGAATAATAACGCAAAAAGCACTGCAATTATTAGCGCATAGGCTGCAAAATAAAACCAGATGTCGGACCAGACCTTCTCACCATTAGCTGCTGTAAAATAGGTGCTGATCAACCAGCCGCTGACAGAGCTTCCCAGAATAGCACCAAAACCATTGGTCATCATCATAAAAACGCCCTGCGCAGAAGACCTGATTTTGCTGTCAGTGGTGGTCTCCACAAACAAGGATCCCGAAATATTGAAAAAATCGAAGGCCATTCCGTAAATGATATTGGACAGGATGATCAGTATTAACCCAAAACCTTCCGGCGCACCGAAGGAGAAAAATCCGAATCTGAGTACCCAGGCAAACATACTGATGAGCATGACTTTCTTAATCCCGAACTTATGCAGAAAGAAAGGAATAGCCAGAATAAATAACGTCTCCGATATCTGTGATATTGAGATTATAATTGTAGAATACTGCACCACTGCAGAATTTTTGTAGGCCTCCACATTACCGAAATCTTTCAGAAAAGTGTCTCCGTACATGTTGGTGAGTTGCAATGCTGCTCCGAGAAACATCGAAAACACAAAGAACATGGCCATCTTTTTTTGTCCGAATAATTTAAATGCATCCAATCCCAATTTCTGGTAGATCGTCGCATCCTTGCTGATGAGTCTTGGTGGCGGACATTTCGGAAGCATGAAAGCAAATAGGCCCAATATGAATGCTACAATTCCGGCGAAATAAAATTGATTGGCATTGAGTGAATTGCCGAAAAGTTGTGCAATGCGCAGTCCCACTTCTTTTCCGAAAACGGAGAATGACTGCTCATCACTGAAAATATTGGTAACCCACATGGCCACAATAAATCCTATGGTTCCCCAGACCCTGATCGGCGGAAAAACCTTTACGACATCATAGTCACTATCCTTCAACAATTTATACGATATCGAATTGGACAGCGACAGCGTCGGCATGTAAAAACACATCCCGATCAGCAAAATCCAGAAAAAAGTGGTCGGATCATTGGTCTTGGCAAGTAGGAACAAGGTCACACCATAAAGGATGTGCAGCGTCCCGTAGAGTTTCTCGGCATTGATCCACTTATCTGCAATAATTCCCATCAGGGCAGGCATAAAAATGGAGGCGATTCCCAAAGTGGAAAATACGGCGCCAAACTCCGCACCACTCCACTGTTTATAGGCAAAACCGTACGTTCCAAGCGTAGTGAGCCATGCGCCCCAGACGAAAAACTGCAGAAAGCTGAGTATCGTTAATCGTAATTTTAGATTCATTAGTTTAATATGATAAGTCTTTTTTATTCGATTTTTTTGTTCCGGCGTTTGATCTCTTCCTGAATTTTCAGAGCAGCATCAAAGTCTTCATCTCGCACCGCATCAGAAAGAATAGCGTTCAGTTCGTCCAGAGATAACCCGGAAAGGTCATTAACATCCGATAATTCCAGTTCTTCATCACTGTCCGCTCTGTCCATCTTTGGATTTTCTTCCAGCTCCAGCAGGATACCGGCC
>DBLQ01000052.1 GCA_002297505.1 Flavobacteriales bacterium UBA720 | reverse complement strand
ACGCTAGAATATCTTGAACCTGTTGCTGCTGAAACGGCAGTCACCACTCCTTCAAACTGTTTTCCGCCCAATGCATCGGCAGTCATCATTATCTTTTGTCCGATCTTGATATTCGGCATCTGACTTTCCAAAAAGTTGGCGGTTACCCATTTCTGATTATTCAAAACGATGGTTCCAACCTGCTGTCCCAGCTGAATCAACTGACCTTCAGAAATCAGCCTTCGTCCCATTACACCATCGTAAGGTGCCGTAATTACGGTGTAAGAAAGATTGATTTTCGCCATATCCAAAGCCGATTTTGTTCTTTTGATTTCTGCATCGTTGATTCCTAATTTAGATTTCACTTCGGTTGTAGAAAGATTTGCCGATTGCTTTTGATTAACCAATGTTTCATAGGCTGCTTTTTGGGCGTCATATTCGGTTTTCATCTGGTCGTACTGCTGTCTTGTTACCGCTTCCGAAGCCAATAAGTTTTTGTATCGGTTTAAATTCTGTTCGGCATTCCAAAGTCTCGCTTTTGCTCCGGCAATATTAGATTCCATCACGCTTACGTTGTTGGAAACTGTGTTGACAGAAGAACTTGTTGCTGATCTTTGAGCCAATGCATTTTGATACGCCGCTTCTGCCTGACCGAGCTGTGTAAGAATTTCCCGGTCATCCAGAATGACCAAAGTATCGCCTTTTTTCACCTGCTGATGTTCTATAAATTTAATTTCCTTAATATAAGCCGAAACTCTTGTGTTAATCGGATTAATAAATTCCTCTACCTGAGCGGCCTCTGTATAAGTTTTGTCGCCGATGTGAAAGTACTGACGAACCAGCCAATACAATCCAAAACCAATCACCGCAAAAACGATGATGTTTGAAATGATGGCCCTGATTTTATTTTTCTCATTTTCTTTCTTCTTTGCTACGGCAGAATTAGCCGCCGGTTTTGTATCTTGAGTATTTTGTTCCTTGTTTTCCATTATCTTGATTTTCAGTTTTAAAATTAAAGTGTTCCAGTAGATTTCAACAGATTGTAATATTGATACAGTACATTGATTTCTGCGTTGGCAAAATCTAATTCAGACTGCAGTTTTTGGTTTTGTGCATCCAGCATTTCTGCCTGTACAGCCAATTGGTTCAGATATTTAGCTTCTGTAATCTTATAGTTTTCATCGGCTAAATTTTTAGCATCATTCAGAATTTCTGCCTGCTGAATCGCTTCCTGATATTTTGTATAAGCCGCATTCACAGCCATATCAAGATTCTGTTGTACCAAAGTCATCGCATCATTTGCCTGATTTTTCTGGATTTCTCCTAGCTTTACTCTTTCTTTGGTTTTGTATAAATTATCAATATTATAGCTCAAAGAAATTCCGCCCTGCCAACCGCCGGAGTACATATCCAAAACAGGATTTCTCGTCGTAATCGGTCTTTGCAATGTATAACCTCCAAAACCTGCAAGCGTCGGCATTTTATCGGTTTTAATGATTTCGATGTTTTTATCGGCAACTTCGATATTGGTTTTTGCCGATTTCATCTGAGGATTGCTGTCGTGAGCGAGATTCAGATAATAATCCATTCCGATTCCGGTTTCTTTGTTACCCAAATCTTCTACAGGAACAATCTGCGTTTCAGAATTTAAACCTAAAGCAATATTCAGATTATAATTAAGAATTTTTCTGTTATTGACTAAAGTTAAAATTCCCTGGTCGAGATTTTTGATGTTCAATTCTCCACGAATGACTTCATTTCTTGTAATCATTCCTTGTTTGTAGAAATCGTTGATGTTTTTTAATCTTTCCTGAGCCAGTTTTTTGTTGTTTTGAAAAACCTTTTCCTGATTGATGATTTTATAAATGTCCAAATAATTTGAAATCACCAAAAACTTAACGTCTTGTTTATTTTTTTCTAAATCCAATTCAGAAAGCTGTTCACGAAGTCCGGCCAATTCAATTGACTTGTTAACCAATCCACCTTTGAAGATGAGTTGAGTCGCCTGAACCGCATATGAACTCCCGTAATGCGGCATCGGAATCGTTGTTGAATTGGAAAAATCTTTGTCGATAGCTATTGCGTTTCCCAAGTAAAACTGACTTGTAGAAGCGGTGATCGTTGGAAGTTTCTGAAGCTTCGTAATATCGGTCTGCTGTTTTGCGATGTCGATATTCTGAGCAGAAACTTTTAGTTGCTGATGGTTCTGAATTGCCAGTGCGGCAACTTCATCTGCGGTCATCTGTTTTATTTCTTGTGAAAAAAACAGCGCAGGAAAAAGACCTATCAAAACTGAGACTGCTGTTTTTATGTTCTTAACCATTTTACCTTGTTTTACAGATGCAAAGTTAGGCTGGTTAAAGATTCAAACAAATGTTTGATTTTTGGAAAAAGATGTTCAAATGTAGGATTCGATTATTGAAATTGCTGTCTATACTGACTAGGACTCATCCCCAAATGCTTCTTAAAAAAGTGAGAAAACGAGTACTGGTCGCTAAAGCCAAGAACAGAGGAAATCTCTGAAACAGGCATTTTGGAGGAGTTCAAATGGACTTTCGCTTCATTGATCACAATTAAAGCAATGATCTCACTCGCAGTCTTGCCGGTCACCGCTTTCACCACCGATGAAAGATGTCTGGTTGTAATGGATTGCCGCTCTGCATAAAACTCAACGTTCCGGTTGTTCAGATGATGATTGGCAAGATCATTCAGGAAAACAAAAACAATTTCTTCCCGTCTCGACATCTGATTCATGGAGCTGTTGTCTTCATTGGCAATAATCCCAGCCATCTGGTAACAGAAAACTGAGAAAAGATGCTCCACAATTTCTTTTTTATAGGTCATTTCAGTTTCCGCATCGAGAATATATTTTAAGAAATTCACGCTTTTCCAGACCAGCTCCAGATCTTCAGGCGAAAGCGGAACTCCGACATTCATCTGCTGCCGGAAATAGCGGTAGGTGATGAGCCTGTTGAATTTCAGAGACAGTGCTGAGATAAATTCACGCTTGTACGACACCAGTCTGGACTGGAAATTGTCGCTGATGGAAATCAGCTCGTACACGGTTTGCGGGTCGGTGACGATGAAAGTGTTGGCGGAAAGTTCCAGATCACTGAGATGCTGCCTTAATTTTATGGTTCCGCTTTTTATGAATAAAAATGCAGGATTATCCGGCCGGAAAGGTTTATCCGAAGAAATCCGCTGGTGGATGGTTTCGTTGGTGAAAATTTCTACACCAAATTGTTCGAGAGCGGTCATGCTACAAATTTAGTCTTTATTGGCTGATTGGAGTTAGGATTCATTAAGATCATTGGGAGCATTATGCGATATTAACAGGTCGCTCCTACGGAGCTTTAATGTCACAGCGTTTTCTGTTGCTATTAACAGATCGCTCCTACGGAGCTTTATTGCGGCAACGTTTTCCGTTGCTATTAAAGGGCACTCCTACGGAGCTTTGATGACGCAACGTTTCTGTTGCTATTTACAGGTCGCTCCTACGGAGCTTTAATGCGACACTGATATTTTTGTTATTAACATGTCGCTCCTACAGAGCTTTAATATCGCAGCATTTTCTGCTGCTAGTAACAGGTCGCTCCTACAAAGCTTTAATATCGCAGCGTTTTCCGATGTTATTAACAGGTCACTCCTACGGCGCTTTAATGCGACACTGTTATTATTGTTATTAACATGTCGCTCCTACAGAGCTTTAATATCGCAGCATTTTCTGCTGCTAGTAACAGGTCGCTCCTATAAAGCTTTAATATCGCAGCGTTTTCTGATGCTATTAACAGATCGCTCCTGCGGAACTTTAATGCGGCAACGTTTTCTGTTCCTATTAAAAGGCGCTCATACGAAGTTGTAATATATATATCCTTTTTTTATTTAAGCCAGATTTGATGTCTTGTTCAGCTCTAGTAATAGTTGGTTGAAATAGATGATTGGAGCAATATATAGTTGAAATAATTGGACTTTTACATCATAAAAAAATAGTACGATTGAACATCGCATCGTTGTTTTTATGTATTTTAAAGTATTAAAACCTCCGACTAGACGCCTGAGGTTCTGAAATCTCATAGCCCGGATAGTAGCGGATACCCCACAGCAAGCGTTGGGAAAAGCTTCGGCGCGAGGAGTATGAGCGGATAGCCGGATAAAGCTCCTAAAATTTATTTCGTGACCACATAGACCTCTTCGTAAGGCTGGATGAGCACCCAACCGGTTCCGGAGAATTTCATCTGGAACTCTTCGCCACTGCCTCTGCCGATCAGACTTTTCAGGGAAACATTGGTCTTGAGCTCCGGAGTGAGATTTCCGGACCATGCTACTGTAGCATTGGGATCGGTGAAGACAGGATTTTGCGGTGTTACCAACAGTGTGAGCGGATGTCCGTGTGTGGTGATGGCAATATGCCCTGTGCCGCTAAGCTTGACCTGGAAGAGTCCACCGGCCATGACGCCTGCAATGCTTTTCAGCATTGTGATGTCGCTTTTCACACTTTGGTCGTGGGCTAGAACGTCATTTCCATTGACACAAATCGATTCGTTTTCAAGATGCAGGATTCTCACTTTTTTACCATTATCAGCAACGTACAACCTTCCGGAACCTTCAGCTTTCATCAGTCTGGTACCTTCGCCGGAGATGGCTTTTTTGAGAAGATTGCCGAGGCCGCCGGAGAGCATGCCCTGCCGGTCGAAACTGATGTTGCCAACGTAGCCTACCATGCTTCCTGCCTTGGTCCATACCGCCTGATTATTAAGGTTGATTTCCAGAAGCTCCGGTTTTTCCAGTTCGAAATAATCCCGTTCCTGTGGGTTTTCCTTAGTTTCATTGATGAAGGATTCGATTGAAAATTTATTCATAACTTTTAATATTTTGATCATTAAATCTAAGACTTTTCCGCGGCAGGATCAAGCAGCTTATGACAATTTAACAATATAAAAAAACCCGGACACGGTTGCCGGGTTTGAAAATATCGTTGTCCATGAAGATCAGAACTGGCCTCCGCCTAAAGCTCTGTAAAACTCTGTCACAGCCTGCAGCTGCTGGAGCTTATCATTCACGCCGGCTAATTTGGCAGCCAGCAAAGACTGTTCAGATGTGAGAACATTTACATAATTGGTATTGGAAGAATAGGTAAGCAATTCCTTGTTGAATTCTACCGCCTTTTCCAGGGACTGGATCTGCAACAATCTCGTAGACTCTTTTTCCTTGGCTTTTTGGTACGAAAATAAAGCGTTGGAAACCTCAGATCCGGCTGTCAGCAGGGTTTGCTCAAAAGTGTAGTAAGCCTGCATCTTCCGGGCCTCCATAATTTTGACCTGCGCTTTCCTGTTGCCCATCTGGAAAATATTCTGCGTCAGCGTTCCGCCGGCAGTGTAAAATAGGGAATTGGTGAAAAAATTCTCCAGTGTTCGGGATGACAAACCCAAGGTTCCGGTGATGTTGAGCGTAGGATAAACCTGCGCCATCGCCATGTTTTTATTTTCGAAAGCTTGTCTGAAACCCAATTCAGCGGCCTGGACATCCGGACGGTTTTTCAGTAGAGCCACGGGAACGCCGGTTTTCAAATCGCTGTAAACGACTTGTGTATCCAAAGAATTCCTATCAATAGCGTGCGGATTATCGTTCATGAGGATGCTGAGGGCATTTTCCGCCTGCTGAATCTGCATTTCCAGATCCGGAACCGTCAGCTGTGCCGAATATAGATTGGCTCTGCTCTGCTCCACATCTGCGCCGGTAAGATATGCGGCTTCCATCAGTGCTTCCACAGTTTCAACATCCTGCTTCCGGAGTTCAATGGTCTGCTTGGTAATCTCCAATTGCTTATCCAATGCTACCAACTGGTAGTAAAGATTCGCCGCCTGTGCTACAAGCTGCGTCTGCACAGCTCGTCTGGCTGCATCGGTCTGAATGAAACCTGCATAGGCAGATCTTTTCAGGGATTTGATTCTTCCCCAGATATCAACTTCCCAACCTGTACTAATCCCCAATCTGTAAACCAATAAATCGGGCATTATGAAATTGCCACCCTGGGCAGCCGCACTGTTTTTGGTCTCAGTGACAGAAGCTACACCGTCCAGGCTGGGCAGGTTTTGCAATTTTGATTGCTTGAAAACCGCATCGGCTTCCTGGATTCTGGTGAGCGCGATTTTTAAATCCAGATTATTCTGAATGGTTTTATTGATAATATTCTGAAGTTTCTGATCTGTGAAGATCTGATTCCAGGCCACGTTGGCAGTGGAGATGCTGTCATTACTTGTTTTTTGGCGAAAGAGATTATCCTGCCTGTCTTGCTCTACTTGTGGATTCTGATAGGTATCCGTCACTTTACAGGAGTAAAAGAAACCAGCGACGCCTGCCATCAGAATGATATTGATGATTTTAATTTTCATTGTTTTCGTTGATTTAAATTACTCGCTCAGTTGACCATCGTATTTTTCCAAAGCTTTTTTACCGCTTACTTTTTCCTGCAGATACATGAAGACTGCGAATAAAATAGGGATAAAAAAGACCCCGAAAATAGTCCCGAACAACATTCCGCCAATCGCACCAATACCAATCGACTGGTTACCTACAGCACCCGCTCCGGTTGAGATCGCTAATGGAATCAAACCAAAAATAAATGCAAATGAGGTCATCAGAATCGGTCTCAATCTCTGCTTGGCACCGCTGATGGCTGCGTGTGCTATGGTGTAGCCTTTTTTCCTGGCGTCGAGTGCAAATTCCACAATCAAAATGGCATTTTTAGCCAACAGTCCTATCAACATGATGAGTGAAATCTGTGTATAAATATTGTTGGAACCGCCAATCCAAGCACTGAACATCATTACACCTGCCAGACCTACGGG
>DBLQ01000053.1:6621-22899 GCA_002297505.1 Flavobacteriales bacterium UBA720 | reverse complement strand
TGGCAATAATTTCTCTCCTGTGAAAATCCTGAAGGGTTACCTGAAGGGCGACACGGAATCGGAGGAATACGCTGTTCTCCTCCAATGGAACAACATCTATTACACAGCAAAGAAAAATGCCATGCAGGACAGCGTAATCCGGCTCGGACTGATCCAGTGGCAGATGCGATCTCTGAAAAATCTGGAAGATTTTTACAATCAGGTGGAATTCTTTGTTGATGCGGTGGCCGGTTATCAATCGGATTTCTGTCTGTTTCCGGAGCTGTTCAACACACCTCTGCTTGCGCCTTTTAATCATATGAACGAGCGTGAATCTATGGAGAAACTTTCCGAACTGACAGAAGACATCAAAGATAAAATCTCTGAACTAGCTGTGAGTTATAACGTCAATATCATCTCCGGAAGCATGCCTATCCTGGAAGACGGCAAACTGTATAACGTCAGTTACCTGCTGCACCGCGACGGCAAAATAGACGAATACCGGAAAGTCCACATTACGCCAAATGAACGTAAATATTATGGCATGACCGGCGGGAATGAGATCAAGGTTTTTGATACGGATTGTGGCAAGATCGGAATCATTATATGCTACGACGTCGAGTTTCCGGAACTGCCGAGGCTGCTGGCGGACCAGGGCATGAAAATTCTCTTTGTTCCCTATCTTACCGATACGCAAAATGCTTACACACGCGTGCGGCATTGTGCTGCCGCCAGAGCGATAGAAAACGAATGTTATGTGGCCATTGCAGGCTGTGTCGGGAATTTACCGGGTGTGAATAATATGGACATCCAGTTTGGGCAGGCAGCGGTCTTTACACCTTCGGACTTTGCCTTTCCGTCTAACGCCATAAAAGGCGAAGCGACACCCAATACAGAGATGACCCTGATTGTAGACGTGGATCTCAATCTTCTGAAAGAATTGCATCACAACGGTGCGGTACGGACCTTATCGGACAGAAGACAGGATTTGTACGATGTTATTTTGAGAAATCAAAGTTAGTCTTTATGATGCTAGAACACGTGAATATTTAGTTTGAATTAAACAGGCATTTAACATCGGTCTCAATAA
This sequence comes from Flavobacteriales bacterium UBA720, assembly GCA_002297505.1. GTDB lineage: Bacteria > Bacteroidota > Bacteroidia > Flavobacteriales > Weeksellaceae > Epilithonimonas. The sequence goes on along the minus strand of DBLQ01000053.1, from coordinate 21,830 downwards.
TTCATCTAATTTTCAGTAAAAAATAGAACGCAATGAAAAAAATATTATTTAATCGCCATCGGATTATTCATGTCTACTGCAGCGCAGGCCCAGTTGGGAGATGTACTGAACAGCATCCTGAAACAGCGTACCGGCGTGGATCTTGGCCAAATCAAAACCAATTATCCTAATTCTACCAATAATGGTACAGCAACCTCAAGCTCCAATGTTAATCTGGGCAACATTTCCCAAAGTGAAATTTCATCCGGACTAAAACAGGCGCTTAATCTCGGTGTTACTGAAGGCGTCAAGAAGTTGGGCGTGACGGACGGGTTTTATAAAAATGAACTGGTAAAAATCCTGATGCCGGAAAAACTGAGAAAAATTGATACGACTTTACGAACGCTGGGCTTAGGTAGTTTGGCCGACCAAGGTGTCAAGTTACTTAACAGAGCTGCGGAAGATGCCGTTACAGAAGCTACACCTATTTTTGCCAATGCCATTACATCCATGACCATTACGGATGCAAAAAACATTCTATTGGGAAGCAATACAGCCGCCACCAATTATCTTCAAACCAAAACCCAGAGCCAGCTGTTTACTGCTTTTCAGCCAAAAGTAAAAGCTTCTCTCGGAAAATTGGGCGCTGATAAGGTCTGGAAAAATCTGATCTCAAAATATAACCTATTGACCGGTCAGGCTGTAACTACGGATTTGAATGAATATGTGACCACAGAAACCATCAATGGTGTTTTCAAAATGGTGGCAGAAAAAGAGACTGGCATCCGGAACAATGCAGCAATGCGAACCACTTCCCTTCTGGAGAAAGTTTTCGGAGCAGTGAAGAAGTAATCGGGTCGGAATGTTTGAGAGTTTCGGAGTTCGAGAGAATAATTAAAATTCGCAGAGTTTTTTACTTTGCGAATTTTTTATTATTGATAATTCCTTCGTTTTATTTAGAACTGCATCTCCGGAATGTCGCCTTCTATGATTAAATCCGCTTCTGTGGCTTTGATAATATCTTCTACAGATATTCCAGGCGCTCTTTCCAGTAGTTTGAAACCTTGATCGGTAATTTCCATAACTGCTAATTCTGTCACTACTTTTTTAACGCAATTCACACCAGTTAAGGGAAGTGTGCACTTCTTAAGTATTTTGGATTCGCCAGCTTTGTTCACGTGCATCATGGCAACGATGATATTTTCTGCCGATGCCACCAGATCCATTGCGCCACCCATTCCCTTCACCATTTTGCCTGGGATTTTCCAATTGGCAATGTCACCATTTTCGGACACTTCCATTGCGCCAAGAATCGTCAAATCTACTTTCTGGCTTCTGATCATCCCAAAACTGAAAGCCGAATCAAAAAAAGAACCGCCAGGAAGAATCGTAATCGTCTGTTTTCCGGCATTAATCAGATCTGCATCTTCTTCGCCTTCGAAAGGAAACGGTCCCATTCCGAGAACGCCATTTTCACTCTGAAATTCTACCGAAATATTCTCCGGAACGTAATTGGCCACCAAAGTCGGAATCCCGATTCCGAGGTTGACATACATGCCGTCTTTCAATTCTCTGGAGATGCGTTGTGCGATTTGTTCTTTTGTCAGCATAAATAGAAATTGTTGTTGCAATATATCATTATTTCGCGTGATAGAAAAATGCTTTTTCAGCCACTGTAAATATTCATTATACAATCGGATTTATATCTGTAATTTTGCAGCCATAGATTATGAAAACATTATTACAGTATCTCAAACCGCACAAATGGCTGATTATCATTTCACTTGCACTCGCCACCATCAATCAGGTCTTTTCACTTTTTGCCCCGGCCATCACGGGAAACATCCTGGACAATCTGGTGACGCATCCACACTTTTTTGACAAAGCCAAGACCATTCCCAGAACGCTGAATCAGTTCCTTTACGGCACCGATATCTATCACGGCGCATTTTATTTTTTGGGTTTGCTGATCGGTACGGCGATGGTGAGCCGGATTGCCAAAGCATTTCAGGACTACGCGGTGAGCGTGATCACACAAAAATTTGGTGCACATATTTTCACGGACGGTCTGCAACATTCCATGGCGTTGCCTTATCAGGAATTTGAGGATCAGAGAAGTGGCGAAACGCTGTCGATTCTCACCAAAGTGAGAGAAGATTCGGTGAAATTTATTACCAACTTCATCAATGTCTTCTTCGGGATTTTAGTCAGCATCATTTTCGTTTCGGTTTACGCTATCAGACTGCATTGGTCTATTATGCCGGTGTACACGGTCGGTATTTTTCTGATTGCTTTTGTAACTAACCTTCTGAGCAAAAGGATTAAAAACATCCAGAAAACCATCGTGATGGAAACCACAAGCCTGGCGGGAAGCACCACCGAAAGTCTGAGAAATATTGAAATCGTTAAAAGTCTTGGGCTCACACAGCAGGAAATCAAACGCTTGAATAATAACACTTACAAAATTCTCGGGCTTGAACTGAAAAAAGTCAAAAGCATCCGTTCGTTGAGTTTTATTCAGGGTACGATGGTCAATTTTCTTCAGCAGATGATTACTTTGACACTTCTATACCTGATTTTCAGAGACGTGGTAACCCCGGGACAATATCTGTCCTTGATGTTTTATGGTTTCTTTATTTTCGGTCCGATGCAGGAAATCGGGAATATCATCATTTCTTACCGTGAAGCTGAGGCCTCATTAAAAAACTTTGATAACCTTATGAAAAAGCCTGTTGAAGAGAAGCCACACACGCCGAAAAAAATTGGCGCCATTGAGGAATTGGAATTCAAACACGTTTCTTTCAAACATCAGTCGGCGCAATATAAAGCTTTGAATAACATTTCTTTTGATGTCAAAAATGGCGAAACCATTGCGTTTGTCGGCCCAAGTGGTTCCGGGAAAAGTACATTGGTCAAGTTGTTGGTTGGATTGTACAGACCTCAGGAAGGGAATATCTTTTATAATCAAATCAACGGGAAGGAATTTGATTTTGATGAATTGAGAAATCAGATTGGATTTGTGACTCAGGACACACAACTTTTTGCAGGAACCATCAAAGAAAATCTCCTTTTCGTGAATCCAAATGCCAGCGAAGAAGACATTGAAGTTGCATTGAGAAAATCCAGCACCAAAAATTTGCTTGAACGTGCAGAAAAAGGCATCGAAACGGTTATCGGCGAAGGCGGACTGAAATTAAGTGGTGGCGAAAAGCAGAGAATTGCAATCGCAAGAGCGTTACTCAGAAAACCACATTTATTGATTTTTGACGAAGCCACATCCGCTTTGGACAGTATTACCGAAGAAGAAATCACCTCAACCATCAAAGAAATTTCTCAGGAAAAAGAACAAATTACAGTTCTGATTGCCCATAGATTAAGCACCATTATGCACGCCGACAGAATCTACGTCTTGGAACGCGGACAAGTCATAGAAACCGGCTCCCACGACAACCTGATTGCAGAAAAAGGGTTGTATTATGCGATGTGGAGACAACAGATTGGGGAGAGGAAGGTTTAAAGTTCTATTTTTAAATAAATTTTTTTTCAAGTTATAAATATATATATTTGCGCAATAAACTTGATGCATAATCTAAGATGAAAATAAGTTTCTATTTATTGATATTATTACTTTCCTACTCTTGTAATAACTCAACAGATTTAATTGAAGAACCAACTGAAAAAAAATGTTTTATAACAAAATTTAATCTTGTAACTATAAAGCTTGTAGGACAAGAATTTTTCACTTCCGAATATATATACGATTCTAACAAAAACTTAATAAAACAACTGGATTTCTCAATTATCCAATCAGGGGAAGTCCCTGGTAATCCATTACCAACGCCTACTTATACAACAAAATTAAAAAGTACAACCAACATAGTGTATGATTCAAATAATTTACCAATTAAAATTATATATGAACCTGATTCTTATAATAAACAAAAATTAGAAAACTTACTTTATACCAATGGAAGGTTGTCTTCAAAAGAAATAATTTTAACAAATCTAAATAGTAATCTCAGTTCAAAAATTAAATATAAATACTATTATGATGTTAAGAATAGAGTAATATCAGTTGTTGGAGAACATTATAATATTTTGGGAGCTTTAGATTTAAATGAAAATCACGCTGTTGTATATGACTCTAATGACAATCTACAATCTGTTACAATATCTACCGCAACATTAGAAAACTACAAGACAACAACTATATTAGAGTATTCTAACTACGACACTTTTAAAAATCCTTTTAGAGGTATCCAAGTTCCTTTCGAAGATTATATGTATATAAGATTCTCAAAAAACAATTATACTAAATTAACCAAAAAATTCATTGTTGATAATAGTATTTATTCTCAAGAAACTGAAATATTCGCCTACAGTTATAATGAGAATAATTATCCTACAATTGCTGAATATAAATGTAATTAAATAAAAAAAGCGCTGAAATTTCAGCGCTTTCTTATTTTTTTCTCACAGTCCTCTGTTCAATCCTTTTCTCATAATTCTCTCCCTGGAAAATTCTTTGAACCATAATTCCAGGAATATGGATTTCATTGGGGTCTAGTTGTCCTGGTTCTACCAGTTCTTCCACTTCTGCAATGGTAATTTTTCCGGCTCCAGCCATTGGAAAATTAAAATTGCGAGCCGAACCTTTGAAAATCAAATTTCCAGCGTGGTCGCCTTTCCAAGCTTTTACGATGGAGAATTCGGCGTGGTAAGCGTGTTCCAGAATATGAGGTTTACCGTTGAAATCTTTGACTTCCTTGCCTTCCGCCACTTCGGTTCCGTAGCCTGCCGGCGTGTAAAAAGCAGGAATCCCGGCTTGTGCTGCTCTGCATTTTTCTGCCAATGTTCCTTGTGGCGTGAGTTCTACTTCCAATTCTCCGGAAAGCATTTGGCGCTCGAATTCTGCGTTTTCGCCAACATAAGAAGAGATCATTTTCTTGATTTGCTTTTTTTGAAGCAATAATCCCAAACCGAAATCGTCCACACCGGCATTGTTGGAAATGCAAGTCAGGTCATTGACATTTTTCTTCACCAATTCTGAAATACAATTCTCCGGAATCCCGCAAAGCCCGAATCCACCAAGCATTATCGTCATTCCGTTTTCAATATCTTTCAGCGCTTCCTGAGCGTTCTTTACTCTTTTATCAATCATAAAACTGAGGTTTCTTTTGTTCCAATTGTTGGTTGATAAATATAGAAAAATCCGTCTATTAGAAAAAAGAAAATAGAGAAAAGATGAAAGACTTAAATTCTCGGAAATAAAAACCACAAATCGAAGATTCGACGTAGTCAAAAGTCACAAAAGAAATTTTATATTTTTCAGTATTATTAAAAGTAATATCTGTCATTCCGAAGGAATCTCAACAATCAAATTGAGATTCTTTCGGAATGACTAAAATGTCGAGGGAAATTTTAATTATTTCAAAGTGATAAAAAACTTTGTGACTTTTGACTACGTCGAATCTTCGATTTGTGGTTTAAAATTTAGTCCCAAAAAAAGCCATACACCAAAATGTATGACTTTCTACTAACAATTTAAACTTTTAATTCTTATCGGTTATCAATCATAACGCTCACCGGCATTACGTAGGATGATGCGACCATTTTTTGGCTGAGTTTCTCCATATCCACTTTATAAATGAGGTGTGACAAAACGTTTTCGATTTCTTTGCTCACGTTTTTACAGTCTCCGTTGGCGTGGACATTGGTGATTTTTCCGTCTTCCGAAAGGCTAAATCTCACGTTGGAATTCACGATTCCTTCTTTATAATCATGGTTGCTGAAGTCGAAATTATCTTTCAATAATTTTCTTAACTCTCCGAAACCGTCTCCCGAATTAAGGAAGACTTCCTGTATTTTGTTGTCTGAAGTTTGGGCTTTCACTAAGTTGAACATTCCCAAAAATCCAAATAAAAATATTGATAGCGCTAGCATTTTCTTGTCCATAATCAATTGATTTTAAGTTATTACTTTTCCAATGTTACGACAAAGTTACATAATATTTACATTTGGTTCATATTAAATTAACATTGATATTGAAAATTTAACATTGGCAAAAAGAAAAAGGATTTTGAAATTTCAAAATCCTTGCTTGTTTTATTTATTCTGTCCCGGTGCAAATGGCCTTGCCGATTTAGTACCGTAGATTTTTTTGGCCTGGCCTGGCGGAATCGATTTGCCGGCTCTTACGCTGCGATTGCTGCTGCCATAGGTTCCGGTTCGGACGTCGCAGGAAATTAATGTCAAGGCAAAAACGCCCGCTGCGACATACATTTTAAATGATTTCATACTTCTAATTTTCGTTAATCGGACAAATTTAGTACCAATTATAATTCCTTCTTCAGAAACTTGGCGGTAAGACTTTTTTTAGATTTGATTACTTCTTCCGGCGTGCCTTGGGCAATGATTTGGCCACCGTGTTTTCCGCCTTCCGGACCGACATCGATGATATGGTCAGCCAATTTAATGACATCCATATTATGTTCGATGATGATGAAGGAATTTCCTAATTCTACCAGTTGCCTAATGGCTTCCATCAGGATTTTCACATCTTCGAAATGAAGTCCTGTCGTAGGCTCATCGAGGATATACAAGGTATTTCCAGTTTGTCTTTTGGACAATTCTGTGGCCAGTTTCACACGCTGTGCTTCGCCTCCACTTAAAGTTGTAGACTGCTGTCCAATGGTGATATAACCCAGGCCGACATCTTTCAGAGTCTTGACTTTGTTAAAGATTTTCGGAATCGGCTGGAAGAATTCTACTGCTTCATTAATGGTCATATCGAGAACATCCGAAATGGACTTTCCTTTGTAGCGAACTTCCAGCGTTTCACGGTTGAAACGTTTGCCGTGGCAGGTTTCGCAATGCACATAAACATCGGGAAGGAAATTCATTTCAATGACTTTCAAACCGCCGCCCTGACAGGTTTCGCAGCGTCCTCCTTTCACATTGAAAGAAAAACGGCCGGCCTTGTAACCACGGATTTTACTTTCCGGCAATTCGGCGAAAAGATTTCTGATGTCCGTGAACATTCCCGTGTAAGTTGCCGGATTGGAACGTGGCGTTCTACCAATCGGGCTTTGGTCCACATCCACAATTTTGTCGATATTGTCAATACCATCGATGCTTTTATAAGGCAAAGGTTCTTGGATAGATCTGTAAAAATGACGGTTAAGAATCGGGTACAGAGTTCCGTTAATCAAAGACGACTTTCCGCTTCCCGAAATTCCTGAAACCACGACCAATTTCCCAAGCGGAATCTCCAGTGTTACATTTTTCAGGTTATTTCCGCTCGCACCTTTCAGGACAATGGATTTTCCGTTGCCTTTTCTGCGCTCAGCGGGAATTTCAATCTTTCGTTTTCCGGTAATGTAATCCGCCGTAATGGTCTTGGCTTTGGTGATATCCTTTGGATTGCCCTGCCAGAGTATTTCTCCACCAAATTTACCGGCTTTTGGTCCGATGTCCAAAACGTGGTCGGCCTCCAAAATCATATCTTTGTCATGCTCCACCACCAGAACCGAATTCCCAATATCACGAAGATGTTTCAACGAGTTAATTAATCTTTCGTTATCGCGCTGATGAAGACCGATGGAAGGCTCATCCAAAATATAGAGAACATTTACCAGCTGAGAACCGATCTGAGTTGCCAATCGAATTCTTTGCGATTCTCCGCCAGAAAGCGTCCTGGAGCTTCTGCTGAGACTCAAATAATCCAAACCGACATCCAAAAGGAACTGTAATCTGGTTTCAATTTCCTTAAGAATTTCGTGCGCAATCAGTTTATTTTTATCGCTAAATTTGTCTTTGATGTCTGCCAGCCAATCTTTAAAATCAATCAGCGAGAGAACATTGACCTCCGCAATATTTTTTCCGTCAATTTTAAAACTCAGGCTTTCCTGTCGCAGTCTTGCGCCTTTGCAGCTCGGACAGGTTTCTTCGGTAGTGAAGTTGCGTTCCACCAAAACAGCATCGTAATTCTCGCGTTCTTCCACAATCTCTTCCAGCACTTTTACAAGACCTTCGAAATTGATCTTTATTTTTTTGGAAATGCCGGCATGCTTCAGCTCTTTCGTAACATCGCTGCTGTAGCCGTAATAAATGTATTCCAAAGCTTCTTTCGGAATATCTCTGAACGGCGTAGCAAGACTTAAATCAAAAACTTCCAGAATCGACTTGATCTGTGAGAGAATCCATTTCTGGGATTTGATCTGTTCCAGTGGCAGCAGTGCGCCTTGGTTGATGGAGAGTTTATCGTTTTCTACGAAGTAATCGGTGTTCACTTTTTTAATGGTACCAAGACCTTTGCAAGTCTCGCAATGGCCTTTCGGTGAGTTGAAGGAAAATGTGTTCGGCTCCGGAAGCGCCAGAGAATCACCCGTAGAATCATCCATCAGATTCTTGCTGAAAAAGTGGACCTCATCCTGTCCCATTTCCTGAATCGCAATAATGCCTTCGCCCATTTCAAGCGCAGTTTTCAGGGACTTTGACATCCTGGCTTCGGAGGCATTCTCGCCAATGATCCAGCGGTCAATGACCACTTCGATATCGTGGGTTTTGTAACGGTCGAGTTTCAGATCGTATTGAATATCCTGCAAAACACCATCAATTCTGGCCTGCGAATATCCTTTTTTCGAAAGGTGGATGAACAATTCATGGTAATGCCCTTTTCTGGAACGTACAACTGGCGCCATCAGGTAAACCTTTTTGCCTGAGAAATTATCCTTAATCGTATTCAGAATCTGCTCCTCGGTGTAGCTCACAAGCCGTTTTCCGGAACTCAGCGAGTAAGCATCAGAAACTCTGGCAAACAAAAGTCTTAGAAAGTCATACAATTCCGTGATGGTCCCAACGGTGGAACGCGGATTTTTGTTCGTGGTTTTCTGCTCGATGGCGATTACCGGAGAGAGACCTTCGATCTTATCCACGTCCGGGCGCTCCAAGCCACCTAAAAACTGTCTGGCATACGCCGAAAAAGTTTCGATGTATCGGCGCTGTCCTTCGGCAAAAATGGTGTCGAATGCCAGTGAAGATTTTCCGCTGCCGGACAATCCCGTGATGACGACCAATTCGTTTCTTGGAATCTTGACGGATATATTTTTAAGGTTGTGCTCTCTGGCACCATAAACTTCGATAAAATCCTGATTATCTTTCATTTGTAGATATTCATTTCTTTTTTTATTGGACTTAGAAATTCTGATTTAATTAAAAGAATTTACTATTCTCGGCATCACGATTTAACAAGTCCGGTGGGTATAATGGAAAAACGCAAATTTACGGAAATTAACTCGTTTCTTTATCATACTAAGGACGTCAATTTTTGAACTCAGGATCATCCGTCAAACAGTATGCCTCGTAACAAAAATAAACACCAAGCATCCGCAAATATGGAGTGAAATTGGACAAGCAAAACTAAGTTTAATAATATTTAACATAAAATTCTAAGCTATAAAACTGTGGCTAAAGTTATCTTTGCAGCTTGAAATTAAATTAAAATGAAAAGTATTTTACAAAGACTGGCAGTGGCTGTTTGCGTGCTGTCTTCGCTTTATTCTTTTGCCTGGGGACTCACGGGACATCGCATCGTAGCAGAAATTGCTCAGCATCATCTGACTTCCAGAGCCCAGAGAAATATCAAAAAATTGTTCGGCGAACAGAAGATGGCCTACTATGCCAACTGGCCGGATTTTATCAAATCGGATACTACCGGCGTTTGGAAAGAAACTTCCGCCTGGCACTATGTGAACATCAATCCACAAAAAAATTTCCAGCAGTTCAAGGATTCTTTGGAATTACAAAAAGCACCGAATCTCTACACACAAATCAAAATTCTTTCTGCGAAAATCAAGGACAATAATGTCTCGGACAATGATAAGAAAGTCGCTCTGATTTTCCTGATTCACCTCGTTGGCGACCTGCATCAGCCTTTGCACGTGGGAAGAGCCGAGGATCTGGGCGGCAATAAAATCAATCTGACCTACTTTGGCCAGAACACCAATCTGCATTCCCTCTGGGATTCCAAGTTGGTGGATGACCAAAAATATACTTACACAGAGTTTGCCAACCTGCTCGACATCCAATCCAAAGATCAAGTTAAGCAGATCCAGAGCGGAACTCTGGAAGAATGGCTCTATGACAGCCACAAAATCGCCAATTCCATCTATTATCATACGCCAAAAGATTCGAAATTAAGCTATGCTTACAATTACCGTTTTGAACCGACATTAGAAAGACAGTTGCTTTACGGCGGATTGCGCTTAGCAAAGGTTCTTAATGACATTTTTGGCTAAGAGAAATCAGAAAAAAATCAGAATCCTGATTATTACATAAAGTCCAGCTCCTTGCGGAACTGGACTTTTTTTAATTAAGTCTACTCCAACGTCTTGATCATCCAAAGATCACATCCGGAGTGCCCGGAATTCCCCAGCGGTTGATCCAGGTATGTAAAACCCTGCTTCTCATAGATGGAAACGGCTTTGCTGAATTCAGGAATGCTTTCCAGATAAACTTTTTTGTACCCCAAATCTTTTGCTTTTTCCAGACATTTTTCCAGCAATAATTTTCCAATTCCTTTGCCTCTGGCCTCTTTTGCAAGATAAAATTTCACGAGTTCCGTAGTATCTTCCGGTAAATTGTCCGTGGGGAAAATTCCGCAGCAACCTAATATCACATCGTTTTCTTCTGCAACAAACAGCGCAGATCGCTCCTGCTGAAATAAAGTAAACAGATCATCCGTAGTGGGATCGGTATACACTGTACCTTCTTTACACCGGACTTCGAAATCATGGAAAGAGTTGCGGATAATCTTGGAGAGAATGGCATTATCCTGTGCTTGATTGGATCTTATGATGACTGACATAGTATGGGAATGAATGGATTAATCAAACGGATTGGGATGCATTTTCTTGATCTCATCGACAGTTCCGAGAACTTTCTCCTTTAATGATTCCTGATATTTCTGAAGCTTGTCGGAAATGCCTGCATCGGAAGTTCCTAAGATCTTTGCTGCGAGAATTCCTGCATTGGTCGCACCATTCAGCGCGACAGTAGCCACCGGAATTCCTGATGGCATTTGTAAAATCGACAGGACCGAATCCCAGCCGTCAATGGAATTGCTGGATAATATCGGAACGCCGATCACCGGCAACGTGGTACAGCTGGCCACCATGCCTGGAAGGTGTGCCGCGCCGCCTGCACCTGCAACGATCACTTTCAGACCTCTTTCTTTCGCGGTTTTGGCATACTCCAGCATCCGCTCGGGTGTTCTGTGTGCCGAAACTACAGTCAATTCATACGGAATGTCCTGAGACTTTAGAAAATCAGCCGCCTGCTGCATTATTGGCAAATCGCTTTGGCTGCCCATGATGATACCTACCATTTCTTATTTTTATTAGATAGCCAAAGATAAAAATTTATCGCTAAACCGGAGTTTTTGAAATACCTTTGAACATTAATTTCACAAAAAGTTTTGAACTCAAAAACCATTATCGCAATCTTCGTAGTCGCCATTGTCTGGGGAACGACTTTCCTGGGCATAAAAATCGGCGTTGAAACTGTACCGCCCTGGTTTGTGGCCGGCCTGCGTCAGCTGCTCGCGGCCATCGTATTGTTGCCATTTTTAATCTTTACCAAAAATCTGAAATGGATTGGCTGGCGCAATTTAAGAATCCAGCTCACTCTGGCCTCGCTAATGTTGGTGGGTGCCAACGGCCTGACTACAGTGGCGGAGGAAAATCTGACGAGCAGTCTCACGTCACTCATCAGTGCGCTCTCTCCCATTTTTATTTTCGTGGCGAGCATGGCAATCGGCATGGAAAAATTCACATACCGAACCATGGTAGGTTTAATGATGGGATTTTTTGGCGTACTGTTCATTTTCTGGGATGGCATCAATGATGTGACGAATCCGAGTTACAGATTAGGACTGCTGATTCTCATCATTGCGCTGATGTGCTGGGGACTTGGGACCATTTACACCAAAAAGATCAACCTTCAGAATAATAATCTGTTCCTGAATCTTTTTTATCAATTTGCCTTTGCCGGCGCTATACAGCTGGTCTTTGCATTTTCATTTTCCGACCGCATAGATGTTGCTTCCTGGTCTGCCAAAAGCATTGCGGCGATTGTATATCTGACAATTTTTGGTTCCGTTCTTGCTTTCTTCTCTTACCATTATCTGCTGAAAACCTTGCTGCCCACGCAGGTTTCCATCCTGTCTTATGTCAATACGATGATAAGTATTTTCCTCAGCTGGCTGGTTTTGGGTGAGACGATTTCAGCTAAATTTATCATCGCAACGGCCTGTATCATCATCGGGGTTTTTATCATTAATTACAAACCCGGAATGTTGAAATTCAGATTAATGCGGAAAAACTTGAAACCGTAAAAAAAAATTTTGCGGAGATATTAACCAAATTGATATATTTACATTAAAATAAAACACATTTTTTAACCCAAATAAACATTTTACAATGAAAAAAATCTTATTAACGGCTGCTGCAGCCGGACTTATCGCAGTATCCTGCACCAAGAAAGAAGAAACTGTAGTTACTGATGCCAACAAAGACACTGTAGCAGTAGTGACTTCTGAAACCACACCGATGACTGAGGTAGAAGCCAAATCTGCCGTAGACAAAGCACAGATGGATCTGGATGCCGCCATCAAAAAAGGTGATAAAGATGCGGAAGCTGCTGCAAGAAAGGCGCTGGCTGATGCCAATATGGCGTGGGAAAACACCAAAACCGCAGTTGGAAATGCCGCTCAGGATATGAAAGAAGGCATTAACAACGCTGTGGACAAAACCAAAGTGGCCGCAGAGAATGCAAAACAAGACATGAAGGCGGCAGCGCAGGACAGCAAAGAAGCGCTGAACAAAACTGCTGCAGACGCCAAAGACGCTTATAATAATACTCTGGAAAAAGCCAAAGCTAAATAAGCACAAGCATTATACAATCAAACGGTCAGAAGTTCTGACCGTTTTTTTATGCGATGACACGCACCAAAGACTTGATGTGAATCAGTTTCTTCATCAGTTCTTCTCTGGAATCTGCCAGAACATTGATGTGCCCCATTTTTCTTCCGGGTTTCGTGTCTTTTTTTCCGTAGAGATGAACGTAAGTTTTTGGGAGTTTCAGAACTTCCTCCAGACCTTCATACTTCACGGTTCCGGAAAAATTGTCTTCGCCTACCAAGTTCAGCATGCCGGAAAATCCGAAAGCATCTGTATCGGCTAAAGGCTGATTGGTGACCACCCTGTAAAATTGTTCAAACTGAGAATTGGCATTACCTTCCTGGGATTGATGTCCGGAATTATGAAGTCTTGGCGCGGTCTCATTCACCCAGACTTTTCCTGTTTTATCAAGGAACAATTCAATCGCAAAAAGTCCTGGGGAATCTGCAGAATGGATGAATTGATTGGCAATCACATCAATCTGATTTTGAGTCTCCTCAGAAATATCCCCCGGACAAATATTAAAATCGAGAAGATTGAGTTTCGGGTCGGCTACCATTTCTGTTACGGGAAAGGTTTTAATTCCGCCGCTTTCATTTTTAGCAACAATTACGGATAATTCTTTTCCAATATCTACCAGATTTTCCAAAACAGATTCCTGCGTCCACAGATTTCTCCAATCTTCATTAGAGCGGATCAGCTGTACACCTTTCCCGTCGTAACCGCCGGTATTTAGCTTTTGCACAAAAGGCAACTGAATTTTGATTTCTTCCTCACTGCCGTCCATAATCTCGAATTCGGGAGACGGAATTCTATTTTCTTCATAGAACTTCTTTTGAAGAATTTTTTGTTGAATAATTTTGATGATTTTAGAATTCGGAACCACTTTCACACCTTGATTTTCCAGGAATTCCAGCGCATCTGCATTCACGTGTTCGATTTCAATTGTGATAACGTCTTTGTCCTGACCAAATTCCAGAACGGTGTCATAATCATTGAAATCGCCTCGGGTAAAATGTGAAATATTGGCGCAGGAACATTCCGGATTCGGGTCCAGAACGTAAAATTCATCATCATATTTTAAGGCTTCTTGGATGAACATCCTTCCCAATTGTCCACCTCCTAAAATTCCTATTTTCATCTGTATATACTTATTTTTTTATTTGCCAGATGAAACGCAAAGCGTTTCACTTTTACTTTATTTACTTTTAGATTGACTGAAGTTTTTGGCTGAAATTAAAAAAATGGACAAAAGTCCATTCTTACCGGTATTTATTTCACGCAGTTATCTTTTCTTCTGGTGTCTATAATGTATTGGATTCTCCACGCATTGTCAGATTTTACCAACTGAAAAGAATTGACACCGCAGTGCGAAAACTGACCTTTGTAATAAAAAGCATAAGGCGTCCATACGGAAGCCAGATTCCCGTCAATAAGTACATTAAAGAATGAAATCCTTTCATCCAGACTTTGTTTTTCCGCCTTGGCGATGCTTTTTATGAAGTCACCCATATTTTCGCTCTTCACTTCCCCATTTTTGGTAATGGTCTGCAGAATGGCTGATGGTGCGAGGGATTTTCTTATCAATACAGAATCGGAATTCTTCATTCCCTGGAACAACTGATTAATCGTTGATTTTACAGCATCTTCATCAGCTTTCTGAGCGAAAAAGAATGCAGGACTCAGCGCTAACATCAAAACTAATTGCTTCATATCAAAAAAAATTATCTAAGCCTGTGATAGCCGATTTTCATAGGATTTTCCTGATGTTCCGCATCCGACCTTTTCAGCACAATGGAAAATCTGGATTTGGTTTCCGCAGAAAGAAGATCATTAACATTATAAACGTCATCGATATCGACTCCAAATTTCTCGTCGATGTGGCTCATCGCATTTTTGAAACCCATTGTTTTATAGAACTCGGTTTGCTTCACCCGTTTGATGATGTCTGAAAGTGCCGGTCCTACCATCAGATGCATCTCGTGATATTCAACAAAATGGCCCGGTTTGTAGCCGCCCAGGTTGATAAAAAAAAGCTGTTCGGCTTGTGGATCTGACGGTCCTTCCACGATTTCTACTTCGTATCCATCGGCAAAAAGCACTTCCTGAAAGCAGTCGATATGGATTTTGGCATCGGACCAGAAGCTGCGCATCTCGTCATAGAGATCTTCCAGCTGCTCTGCTATCCCGAAGAAGACATCATGCTGCTCAATATGCCTGCCCGGAGGTGTGGCACCCAAAATGGCGTAAAATAGTTTCATTGTGGAAATT
>DBLQ01000053.1:0-6536 GCA_002297505.1 Flavobacteriales bacterium UBA720 | reverse complement strand
TTGTGGAAATTTGTCTTACAAAAATAGCTAATAAATATAAGCTGAGAAACCAAAATGGCATAAAATCCTCCGGTAAAAATCTTCTCTAAAACTGCAATTCCTACAATGTTAATAGACTATCTATGAATTAATTATTTCAAAAAAAATGAATTTTCAGGATTCCGGATCGTGGCCAAACCGCTATCTTTGTCCTATGTCAGAAATCATCATATTATTCTTAGGAGCCATTGCTGCCGGCCTGATGGGCTCACTCACCGGCTTGGGCGGCGGCGTCATCATCATCCCTCTTCTCACTCTGGGTTTCGGCGTTCCGATGCATTATGCGATCGGTGCATCTTTGGTTTCCGTTATCGGGACTTCTTCCGGTGCTGCCGTAGCTTTTGTGAAAGAAGGCTTTACCAACATGCGGATCGGGATGTTTCTGGAGATTGCGACTACGATGGGTGCGGTGGTTGGTGCACTGGTTTCCGGATTTCTGAATCCCAACACCATCGGTATTATCTTCGCCAGTATTTTGATTCTTACCGTTTTGCTTAACTTGAGAGGAAAACCTGATCATCAGGAAGCTGTGATAGAAGGCAGCCTGGAGTACAAGCTGAAACTATACGGCACATTTCCGGATAAAGATGGCATCAAAAGTTATGCGGCGCGCAACAGTGTTCCCGGTTTTCTGATGATGGTTTTTGCAGGTGCCATGTCCGGACTTCTTGGGATTGGTTCCGGCGCCTTAAAAGTTTTGGCAATGGACAATTTGATGAAGTTGCCATTCAAGGTTTCTACCACTACGAGTAATTTTATGATTGGTGTGACGGCTGTGGCTGGGGCATTAATCTATTTTCAGCGCGGACAGATCATTCCGGTGATTGCAGCGCCTGTGCTGATTGGCGTGGTAGTCGGCAGTTTTATCGGTTCCAAAACTTTGATGGTTTCCAAGACCAAAAAACTGAAGACTTTTTTTGCGATTGTCATCACGCTGCTTTCGATTTATATGATGTATAACGGCGTGGCCAAAAATTTCCAGTAATGCGAAAGACACCTTTTACCGATGTAGACCTGAATCGTTCTGTTGGAAATCTTCTGCGATTAGGCGTTATTCTTTCCGTAGTAACCTCTTTGATTGGCTTTATAAAATTATTCAGCGAAGGCTTCAAAATGCCGAGAAAATATAATCTCCTGGAAATGGGCGACTCCTCCGAGCAAGTCTGGGGCACATTCTGGAATTCGCTCACAAAAGGCGAAGGCATGGCGATCATCCAGTTGGGGATTTTGCTTTTGATCCTTACGCCATTGGTGCGGATTATTTTTGCGCTAATTGGTTATCTTAAGGAGAAAGACTACACCTATGTCGTGATTTCTATGATAGTTTTGACGATAATGATAGTCAGTTTCCTAACAGGTTACGCGCATTGATTATAAATGATAATTGAAGGATGATAAATTAAATTTGTTTATCCCCAACCCTAGGGAGCCAAATTTAATTTTCATAAAACTCTAATGGCAAGTCATCCGGGTCAGAGGTGAAAAAGAATTTCCTGTCTGTAAATTCATCAATTCGGATGGCTTCACATTTTAAGCCTTTCGATAATAATTCATCTCTTTTTTCTGCAACGTTATCAACGGAAAATGCGAGATGCCGAAGACCACAACTTTCCGGCCTGGAAGGTCGTGCTGGCGGATTGGGAAAAGAAAATAATTCGATGACATAATGATCTCCGATGGCTAAATCCAATTTATAAGAGTGACGCTCTTCACGATAAACTTCCCGAATAATATTCAGTCCTAAAACTTCTGTGTAGAATTTTTTGGAGACTTCGTAATTGGAGCAGATGATGGCGATGTGGTGGATGTGCATTTTAAAATTTTTTAAATTCTTCTTCTAACAATTTATTATATAATTTTCGCAATTTTCTTTCAACCTTATTTTCACGAAGTTGCTTTTCAATAGTCATTGATTTCAAGTTAAAAGAGGTTCCCAGACCACTATCGGCTGTTGAAATATAAAATTGTATGTTTTCAATAGTTTGGTCATCCAATTTTAGTTTATCAATCTTATAGTAATTACTTTCATCAATTTCTTTTAAAATCAATTCCTTTATACTGTCGTCTGCAATTTTAAAGATTTCTTTATTATTCTTGAGGTTTTTCTGATTTACACTTACAGCTTCAAAATATCTCCATTTATTTACCGCAATAATTCTTGTCGTGTCTTTATACACATTAATATTCCTTTTTTTAAATTCATCCAATAACTCTTTTTTTGTTTTTGGTATTATAAAAGTAGAGTTATTAAAAATTAAATTTCCGTTATAAGGAACATACTCGTAATAACGTGGTGGCGAAGTTGACATAAAAATAAGCAATCCAGGAATTAAAATAAATATCGGTGAAGCTCGTCTGATTTCAATTTTTGATAATTGTTGTTGATTTTTAATGAAATAATAAGGAATGAAAAGAAAAATCAAAGTCAACAAATCAGTATAATCCACAACCCGATGAATAGAAATAGGCGAAACCAAATTGTAAATTTCAATCAACTTTTCTGAATATGAAGATTTCCAAAAAATAAAAAATAATGCTGTTAAATAAACAGAATTTTGCCTAAGTTTTGGAAATACAAACGCCAATAAAAAAGGAAGTAAAATAATTCCCACTACGTCTGATAATTTTCCTGTAAACCAATTGTGAAAATATAATTTCAAAAAGTGATCATTCAGTAAAAGAATAATTAGACTTAAAATAAAAATAATGTTGCAAAGCAGAAATTTGTTCCTCATTCTCTTTTATTTTTAAAAACGATGGAGAAATTTTTTTATTTCGCTTCCTCTTTCAATTTCTCTAAATAATCATCCTCCAATTCCTTCAACGCTTTGAAATAATTCTCCTTATCCATAAACAATTTCGGGTTGTAAGCATCGCTGGGTTTACGTTTACCGTGTAAGTTATATTGACTGGCGTGAGAAGCGACCCAAACATCAAAATCCAGTTTTTTCATTGCCGCAAAAGTATAGGCATAATCTTTTTGCATATCAGGATAAGTGTGAACATCAGAGAATTTATGGTCAATGATGATTGAAGGCATATTGGCAATCAAAACTTTATACATCCTGTCTTTATCTTTCGTTTTCAATATAAAACTGCAGGAACCTTTGGTGTGGCCCGGATGATGAAGCAAAGTCAAAGTCGTATTTCCTAACTTGATTATGTCCTTATCTTTCAAAAGAAAATCCGGAGTTAAAGGTTTGAAGGTCACGCCATATTTCCCCAATTCGTAATCCGATTTTCCGCCCGACTTCAATTCGGCTAATTCGGCTTTATCCACATAAAGTTTGGCGCCGGTGTCTCTTTTGATATCGGCCATTGCGCCCATATGGTCGAAATGCGCCTGAGTCAAAGTCAGGATTTTGATGTCTTTGTATCGGAATCCCAACTTCTCGATATTCGCCTTAATCTGCGGATAAGAATCGGCCAAACCTGTATTGATAAGGATATTGCCTTTATCCGTCACAATGAGGTAAGATGCCAAATCATATGTCCCAACATAGTACAAATTCCCAACAATTCTGAACGGCTCATAAGGCTGAGACCATTCTTTGGGATTGTTCTTTGGTTCCGTTACGGTTTGTGCATTTCCGAAAAAAGAAATGATTATTAGAAATAATATTGTGAGTTTTTTCATTAGAATTATTTTTATTTCTTGTAAATAAATTTATTTCGATACTTCTTTTTATAAAATCTAACTGTTGGTATAAGAAAAAAATGATTATTAAGTTCTTTAATTCTTTTTTGAATTAACTCTCCTGAATTTAAAGTAATTCTAAAATCAATATTATTTCCTGTATGCCATTTTATTTCAATCTTTTTTATATTTTTCCAATACAATATCAATGACCTAAAATGAATTCCTTTACTATCTAATTTTAAACTTGGCTCTGTTATAACTCTGTATAAATTATAGCCAGAAAACAAAATCGCAAAAATCCCTACTTTTAAAATAAACTCCTTGTAATCAGTTAATAGAAATAATAAACTTAAAAGTATAATTGAAAATAACAAAGTATTGATTGAAACTCTTTTAGATTCAAAATACTTTGTAACCTCAGGAACGTCAAGAATTCTAAATTGATAAAATCTTATTTTGTGACGAGTTTTAATTTTTTCTAAGATTTCTACTTTCATTCTAAAACCTCATCAAATCTTTAACTACTCCACCTTTCTGTGTCAATGGAATCAGTTCTATTTTGATGAAATCCGTGATTCTGTCGTTATCAATATCATTGGGGAAAAGCAGGTGGACATTCGCACCAGCGTCTAAGGTGAAGAACAGAGGCAGGCCCGTAATTCTCCGGAAATCCCAGATTTTATTGATGACTTGGAGTGTTCCGGTCTGCATCAGAATGAAGGCCGGCTCGCTCATCATCATCATCGCGTGAAGTGTCAGGGCTTCGTGCTCCACCAGTTTGATGAAACCTTCCATATCGCCTGTAGACAGAATGGTTTTCAGCTTGGTAAAATTCTCGTGCGCTTCCTGGAAACGTCTTTCGGCGTAAGGATTCGTATTCATCAGGCCGTGACCGACCGTGGAAGAAACCGACTTCTGACCTTCGTGAATCAGTAAAACCCAATCGTTGAAGTTTTTGAAAGTGGGATGAATCTGATCATTGTCATAAGGTACAGCGAAGAGATCTGAACTGCCCTCCACTTCGTCCGTTTCCCCCCAAACTACGAGACCTTCATACAGACTTCGGCACGCGCTTCCACTTCCCAATCGCGCCAAAAAACTGGCTTTTTGGTTGGTAGTTTTTGGTTGTTGGTTGTTGGTTGTCAGACTGGGGCTCTCGAAGCCTTCTTTCATTGAAAACATCTCATCCAAACTCATCAGACATTTGGCAATCGCACCGAATCCGGACGCAGAGCTGGCGATGCCGGAACTGTGAGGGAACGTATTTTCAGTTTTAATAGTATATTTTCCTTTCAGAATCCACGGCAAATATTGCTCGATGTTTTTGAAATATTTTTCAATTTTTTCAGCGAATTTTTTTTCCTCATTTCCTGCCAGAAAAGTCTGTACAGAAAATTCTTCGCCTGCCACAAATGTCATTTCCGTATTGGTTCTGCAGTGGTTCAGCGTGTAGCTGATGCTAGGGTTGGCCGGGATCTGATTTTCATATTTCCCCCAATATTTGATGAGTGCAATATTGGACGGACAGCTGGCAGAAACGGTTTGGCTGGATATATTGAATTGGGGATTTCCCAAAAATTCTTGAGTCATAGGTTTGGCTTTTGGCTTTTGGCAATGCGCTTTTTGCGATTGCTGGGACAAATTTAATTATTTTAAATCCGACTTCGGAATTTTGAATGTAAAGTCTTCAAAGATTTTTAAGCGCACAAACGAAAGAGTGATGAGCATGGCTGTGCGAAGTCTCGCTCCTACGGAGCTCTGACATCAGGTCCTGCGTGTTGCTACAAGCATGCCGCTTTTAACGGAGCTTCATTGACCGTAAAATATTTCTGCAAAAAATTCTGTGAAATCTAAAACAAAGAACTAATCCATGACTGTGAATCATCCGGCAAGCTCCGCCAGGAGCGACATGTTTGTAGAAAAATCTAACGTGTTCATCGGAGTGCCGTAGGCACGGCACAAGGTTCAAAACTTATGAATTGTTCCTCCTAATCATAAAACACCAAGAAATCAACGGGTTGATTCTGAATAGGGCTGATCAATTTTCCGAAATTGTTGTGACATGCCCTCAGGCCGCTGATGTTCTTCGTTGAAGGACTGATCCATTACATTAAAACGTTGAATGATTACATTGCCCTCTTGAAGCATTGCGTTGAGTCATTGAAGCATTGCGTTGAGCTGTTGATCCATTACGTTGAAGCGTTGATTCATTACGATGAGCCATTGATGCATTACGTTGAAGCGTTGAGGCATTACGATGAGCCGTTGAAGCATTACGTTGAAGCATCTTCACGTATTCATAGGCTTTTTCCGCGGTCTGGATTTTTTGGATTATGACAGAAATGGCTGATAAAAATCTTTTCTGTAACATTTTTGGGATTAATGAACTAATTTTGTGTGGTTTTAGGAAATCGGTGAACGGAGAGGCGGAACCTCAACATAGCCCCGATGGTAGTGGCATCCTTTTTTTCTTGGGCCAGACCTCACAGGTTTTAAAAACCTGTGAGGTCTGGCCCAAGAAAAAAAGATATAACGGACAGCGGGCGGGAAACGTGAATCGACAGACCCAGTGTCTTGCTCCAAAATATTTTTAATTCATTTTTTAATCCTTATTGATCAATGCTGAAAGCAGAACATATCAAGAAAACGTACAACGCCGGAAAGAAAATTGCGCTTCAGGATTTCTCCATCGAGGTTCCTACGGCCAGTATCTACGGGCTTTTGGGTCCGAATGGTGCCGGGAAAACGTCCTTTATCCGGATCATCAACCAGATTACGCAGGCTGACGAGGGCAACATCTGGATCGACGGTGAAAAACTGAATCCGGAACACATCAGGAACATCGGTTATATGCCGG
>DBLQ01000014.1 GCA_002297505.1 Flavobacteriales bacterium UBA720 | reverse complement strand
CCAATCTCTACAAACTCACCGCCATCGATATCGGCTGCGGTGAAGTTGTATTCCGAGATATAAGCCCTGTTGTTGGTAGAAACTTCATAGAACTCCAGTTCGAACAAAACATTTCCGCCGCTGGCAGGTGTTGTAATTCTAGGCTGGAACCTGCTTGGGATGCCTGTGTTGGCCGTTTCGTCATCTAATATGGTAATTGCGGTTCCGGAACCATTGATTTCTTTGATGGTAAGAATTCCGTAAATCGTAATTCCATTGGTTGTGATGAGGTTGTCATAGCGCCAGACAGAACCTGCTGCCAGACCATTGTTTCCGGCATTGGTGATTAGCGTCCTGTTAGAGTTAAGGAAACTTAGATTCTGTCCGGGAACACTCAGCACCAAAGAACTGGACTGCTGTCCGGCTACCGGATTGAAACTTAAAATAAGAATCAGGATAAGAAAATAACGATAGAGCTTTCTGCCCGTACTTTCTTGCAGTGTGGTATAGAAGATATTTTTTTTCATTAATTGATGTTTAGAAAATAAGCATGACCCTTCTAAGGCTCTATACGGTAAAGCCGAAACATGCTGATTGATAGCTAAAAAGAATTGATGCCAATGGATTTGGCAAAACGAAGTTTACATCAAAGGTGGAGGCCGGATCCGGAAAATTTTTCCGACAGTCCGTAGTAGGTTTGTGACACAATAATGCTTATGAATAGCTGCTCTAAAGCTTAAAATTTCTAAAAATAATAAAGCCGATAGCAATAACCATTTTCCCCAACTGTCTGGCGACATTGCAGGTTTACTGACAGAATCCGGCACTGAAAAGCTGAAAGCACTTTCTGTGTTGTACCTGAAGAGGACGCGCTTCGATGATTGCTTGTACGCTGCCGTACTCTTAGCTTTGCTCTGGCGCGTCTTGAGAATATCTTTTTTCTTTCTGGTTGAGGTTTTTTTGCGATCCGAAATGATGTCAGTCACTCGGCTGGCATTACTTGCCGCAATGTTAGCCGGAGATGGTGCATTGGGTTTTTCTTTGGTGGCAACGTTCTGAAGATTCTCAGTAACTTCAGTTTCTTTTGATACAAACACAAAACTGCCCTCGGATACATGAATCTGGGCTTTGCAGAGTACGGAGAAATATGATAGGAAAAAAAACAGCAGAATAGCTTGTCTTCTATTTTTTGACATCACGTGTTTTGAGTTTGTGCAAATCTACATCAAATTTTGAAATATCAAAATAATTTTAAAATAAATAATTATTATTATGATATGAGTATTTATAAGCGCTTATTATTTGATTATATTTAGTTTAAGTCCAGGAGACGATGATAATATTGAATGAAGACAAGAAGAAATACTATAAAATCTTAATTTTAAGTTTTGCTACTCCCAAGCTAAATTTTGTTTTAAAAAACTACTAAGCAAAAACCCTTTCCTACAATCAGAAAAGGGTTCTTACAAACTAAAATATTAATTATGATGCTAAGCAATAAATAATCCTGCGATTGCCGCGGCATCACTACCGCTTAATACTTCATCAAATGCGGCTGAGCCGGCTGCTGCGCCGAAGGCTGTAGAAGTATTAAATCCTGCCTGGACTACGTTCTGCTCGCCGGCATACACCGGATTGGTAGCTGGCGGCATATTTCCGCCATCATTCAGCTCGATCCATCCCTTGTTATTGCGCATTCTTCTGACCTGAGAAGCATGACGTGCTTCCACGGAGTGAATTTGTAATGCTGCAGTCAATACATCTTTGTTAGACATCACATTGCCTGCCTGGCCTTTGTAAGCTCTCACACCAGTATCTTCGAAAGCCTGAGCCAAAGTCATAAATTGCTGATAATCGGAGAAGGGTGCAAAATTGCCGCCTGCCGTAAAATCGAAGTTAGGCTTGGCTGCCGGTGTTTCTCCCAGGGAAGAAAGCGCACTTTTCAGAAAAGCTACGTGAGCGGTCTCGTGTTTTGAAATCTGCAAGAAAACCGCGCGGTCTGCAGTTGGAATCAGATTGGCCGTTCCTAAGCCCATCCGGTAATATTCATCTTCGAGATATTCCAGGGTCAGGGCCAGTTGCAAGGCATCAGAAAGTGTACTTTTGAAGGCAAAAGCGGTAGATGCATTTGTAGTTCCTGCTTGTACCGGTGTAGTCATCAAGGCGCCAAGTCCAAGTGGAATGGCTGCCACGGCAGCTTTTTTTCCGAAATTTCCAAGGCTGCTGATGGTTTCTAATCTGGATGCTTCTTTGGTGAAAAATTTGTCATCCGAAAGTCTATCTAGTAATTTAAGAATATTCATAATAGTGATTTAAAGGTTAATGTTATCCGATGCCTTGTTCCTTCCAACTGAATGGCGTTTTGAAAAAAGATCCTGCTGCAGCCACAATATCTTTGGGCGACTGGGCCAGATCCAGACCGTTGGAATTGATGATATCATCTCCGGAGAACGCAGCGGTTTTCGGACTGATAAGATCTCTGATGGCTGCCGCATGCCGTGCTTCTACCGAAACAATTTTTCCTGCAATCACCAGGTAATCCGGATTGGTAATCAGTCTGCCTGCGCCGTTATAAGCTGCAACGCCTGTATCTTCCAAAGCTTTAGCCGTGGCTAGGACCGAATTCCTATCGTTGAAGTTTACGTCATTATACTTGAACTCGAGTGTTGGCAAAACATTGCTCGTTGCACCGGAGATCGCTGCTTTAAAAAAGTCCCGGTGAATCACTTCATGGTTGTACAGATCTGTAAAAATCTGTTTTTCCTGGGACGATATGCCTGAGTAGAAATTGTTCACCACCTTACTGTAAAAGTCGGCTTCCAGCTGTTCCAAGGCATAGGCGTAGTTAAGGACGCCCACGTCACCTTTCCCTAGATCGAAGACATTGCTGTTCCCGTCACCAATGATGAGATCATCGTCATTGCATCCTACCAGCGCCAGTCCTGCAACGGCAAGACCTATTCCGCTAAGTTTCAAGAAATTTCTTCTACCGGTATCCATGGTAACTCCCTGATTGGATACCGCAATTGCTTTTTTCATAATATAATTTTTTAGTGTTTGGTTTTTATAATTTCAGAAAAATCCGAGCAACCTTACGACAGACTGCTCCGGAATGTGCTAAGGCATCAGCACGGTATCGATGACGTGGATGACGCCATTCGACTGGTTCACGTCAGCAATGGTCACCTCGGCGTCATTGCCTTTGGAATCACGCACGTACAGCATGCTGCCTTTAGTCCAGAATGTCACATCTTCGCCCTCGACGGTTTTCATCATTGTCTTCCCGTTGCCGGCTTTCACCGCTGCCCAGATTTGTTTAGCATTGTATCTGCCGGGCAGCACGTGATAAGTTAGAATCTTCTTTAGTGTTTCTTTGTTTTCGGGCTTCAAAAGGTTGTCCACGGCTCCTTTTGGTAACTTGTCGAAAGCTTCATTTGTAGGAGCCAGAACAGTGAATGGTCCTTTCCCACTCAGGGTCTCTGCCAGTCCGGCGGCCTTCACTGCGGCCACAAGCGTGGTGTGATCCTTAGAATTTACAGCATTTTCAACAATATTTTTTGATGGATACATTGCTGCGCCACCCACCATCATTGTCTTTTCTTTCATGGATTGCGCAGAGATGCTGTTACTGAAACTGACAGACAACAGCGTTATGGCTGCAATTGTGATTGTTTTACGCATGTTCATTTTTTTTTAAATTAATAATTTGGTGTTATAGCCATCTACGAAAACAACCTAAATTTTGGATTCAGAAATCAGGATTATTTTGCGTAATTTTTATAATTAATTGATTATCAATATTTTTAAAATATTTAGTTATATTGTAATCAAAGGCCGTAAAATGCTGAGTTTAATTTTTAACATTGATTACTTGACTCTAATTTTGATATATTGTTAAGTGATTGTTATTGTAGATTACGTTTTATTAAATTTTTTAATTGCATAACTAAAATATGTTGCAATTGTCAGATTTATTTAATTACATTTGAAGCTGAAAAAAGATTTTTATCAAAACAAACTATTCTGAGGAAGAACTCGTAGCATTGCTGAAAAGCAGGGACGAAAATGGTTTTCATCATTTGTATGACCATTATTCCGGTGCGCTGTACGGTGTCATACTCAGAATTGTACACTCCAAAGAGTGTACGGAAGAGATTATTCAGGATGTATTTGTAAAGATCTGGAATTCCATAGACCAGTATGATCCTGCTAGAGGACGCTTCTACACTTGGATCATCAATATTGCACGCCATACGGCTATCGATTATCTAAAATCCAAATCATTTCAGAACGGTTTAAAAAATCAATCATTATCACAATATATTTGTGATACGACGGAGTTTTCTGAAACTGAACAATCATCCGATCATATCGGTCTCCAGAATGTAATCGAAAACCTGGAAAATGATAAGCAGGAACTTATAGATCTGGCATACTACCAAGGCTATACCCAGATTCAGATCGCAGAAAAATTGAAAATTCCGCTCGGAACGGTAAAAACCAAATTGAGAAAAGCATTAATTTTATTGAAACAACTGTTAAAAGACAGATCATAAATTGGATACGAAAGAATACATATCATCTGGAATTCTAGAGTCTTATGCTCTGGGTCTCGCTTCTCCCGAGGAAGCGGCAATTGGGGAGTGTGTAATGAAGCATAATGCCGAGGTGAGAGCTGCCTACGACGATACGCAGAAAACATTGGAGCTTCTGGCGGAAAATCAGGCTGTTGAGCCGCCGCGGCATTTGAAGGAAAAAATCTGGAACAGAATCCGGGAGCAAGAAAGTAACATAGAAAGTAAAATTCCCGCAAAAATATCTGGTAATTCAACTCCAAAAGCTTCTTATATGACATCCAATTTCAATTGGAAAATTGTCGCCGCTGCTGCTTCAGTATTATTTTTAATGAGCCTTTTTGGTCATGTGTTTTGGTTAAGTAAAACCAATCAGGATGAAAAAGAAATTGCTGAACTCAGAACAAAAAATGAAAGCTATCAAAGCAGCAATAAGACAATCTCTCAGCAGATGGCTGTCTTGACTAATCCTGATATCAGAATAATTTCACTTAATGGTGTTGAAAAACACCCTGATGCCAAGGCGTTAGTGTATTGGGACACAAGAACCAAACAGGTTTACCTAAAAGCGGACCGTCTTCCAAAAGCGCCGGACGGTATGCAGTACCAGCTCTGGGCTATTGCCGATGGCAAGCCTGTGAGTGCCGGTTTATATTCGCCGGATAAAAATTTTGGTACTGCAATTTCTGCTGTTAAAAGTGCTCAGGCGTTTGCCATCACCTTGGAAAAAGAAGGTGGCAGCGAAATTCCGACAATGGAAAACCTTTATGTCTTAGGAAATACCTAAAAAGTTTCGCGAATTAAATGTCCTTAAGCAGTTCGTAGCCGATAGGTTTGAAGGCATAATTGTTAGACATTTCCGCGGAACATGCCGTCATGCCGATAATGAGATCCATGGCCGCCTGAATGATTATATAATCACCAGCTTTGCTTTTCGGTGGCAGAACCGCAATTTTGCCGCTCTCTCCATCCACGCTTACGTTCATAAAAATGTTAAAACAAATAGGAATCGCATCGGGCGCGATGCCAAAAGGTTCCAGCGCTTCACATAGATTCCCGAAACAGCCACGGTGAGGATGCTCATCGCCATAGATAATCCTGAATGTATCTGCGCTGCAGGGCGTCAGAAGAAAATCATGCCTACCGACGGTATCTTCCATAATATTGAACATAACGTTACTCCTGTTGGAATAAAACGGATGCCCAATACCCGGAAAAATAGTCTCGGCATAGTCGATTGTTCTGCCTGACGAAAGATATTCCCGCTGGTCATTGAGGTTAAAGCAGACAAAATCGGAGACCTGTTCGCCCTGGATATCATAAACTTTGAGTTTTTCACCTTTTTTGAGGATAAAAGCGGTGCCGCTTCTCGGTGGGATGGTATTCATTAGTTGTTGTATTTATAAGGACATTTCCACTCTCTATCATATTCTCGTCCACTGTACTGGTAAACCTCAGAATCATCGCCAAAATCTCTGAGCATTGGGTTGATAGATCCGGACAGTTCAATATCTTTCTTTCGCACAATATTTTTCATCTTATCATAACGTTTGAGATTTCTCAATTCCTCGAATTGCTCATGCGGATTGAAAACTATCGTCGGATACATAAACTGGCGGGATTTCCTGCTGCTATTGGGATAGAGTCCAATGATAAAAAATGCTTCTTCCTTCAGGCTGAAGCTGAATTTGGATGATGCAGGATCGCAATCTACCCTGCTGTCATACGGAAATCTTTGCGCATCAAGATTAGACAAAGCCTGCAAGCGTCTCCACAAAAGGGCGTCGAATTCCTCCTCGCGCACCTCGCCTGTTGACGGGAATATCACGCAGGCTGTATGGAAATTTTTATCCGAATTCCTGTATTCATCAACAAACTGATAGATAAATTCGAGAATGTCGTGATCGTCTTTTGGACAGGCCATGTGCTCTGCGACAAAGATTTTCATGTGACTTTTGGCCAAAGCTGCTTTTGCTGCTACGCAAGGAAAATCTTTGCTGTCTATAAAGGAATGAAACGCATCCCTTACCTTTTCTATCGTTGCTGTATTATGTGATTGGTGAGTTGGTATCATGGTTATCAGTAGACAAAGCATATGCCACTAAGCCACAAAACAGCATTTTATCTGATTTTAATACATTTCTTCATAATTTATATTATTTGTTTAAAGTTTATCAATAATTATTTACAGTTGAAATTATAATAATTAATTTGCATTATTTTATGATCTGAATAAGTGATCCCCGCATGGTCAATCAAACTTTGGGATTTCTGATGCAGGAAAAGGCTTATTACGAAATAGAGCATAAACATTATTCTAAGGCGATTATGCTCATTCATCAATCTTCCAAATATTTTGAATCCAGCGGGCAAAGCAGCCCTTTTCTTGATGCTAATAATGAGCAGCTGCTTGGCCTGAGTTACTATCATCTTCAGAATTACAAAGGAGCTTTGGAATATTACCGGAACGCATTGGATAAACTGGAGAAGATGCCCGACAATTTTATGAAGGCTTTGGTTATCAACGGAATGGCAGAAGTCTATCTGGCCCAAAAAAATCCTGAGCTGGCAAAACCTCTCATCGAGCAGGCCCAAAAACTGGCGGAAGAATCTCCATATCTGAGCCTTAAGAATGAAATCCTGGAAACGTCCCAGCAATATTATGCTCTGGTCAAAGATATTGAGAAGTTGGAATTGACTAAGCAAAAGCAGGACTCGGTTAATGAAAAGATTCAGGACAGACGTTCCGAATTTATCAATAAAAGCTACACCAAGCTGGCTGAGGACAATGAAAGTGCCAAGGCGGTTTCTGGACAAAAAAATACTGTCATTGTCGCAATTTTTGCCGGGTTTCTGGTTGTGTTAGGATTATTTTTGATTTACAGAAAGAGACAGCAGTACAAATACAAGAAGTTTCAGGAGATCATCAGTAAGCTGGAATTAGAACAGTCTGTTCCTTATCAGCCTCAGCAAAACAAAAACCTGGAAATTGAAGACCACGTGGTGCCTGAAACGCAAACGGAACCTGAAGATACCACAACCAACATGCTGATGACGCCGGCCACGGAAAAGAAAATCCTTCTCAGGCTGGAGAAATTCGAAAATGCTGCAATGTTTACAAAGGCCAGCGTTTCCCTACCATATGTTGCTGCCTACTGCCACACCAATACGAAATACCTCTCGTATATCGTCAACACTTATAAGAAGAAAGATTTTAAAAATTATATCAATGAGCTGCGAATCCGCTATAT
>DBLQ01000129.1:31021-50681 GCA_002297505.1 Flavobacteriales bacterium UBA720 | reverse complement strand
TCACCAACTTACAGCAGTAGATCCACGCGCAAAAATTGGTAAGAACGTAACCGTAGAACCATTCACCACCATTGCATCGGATGTGGTCATCGGCGCAGGAACTTGGATTGGCTCCAATGTGACGATAATGGATGGCGCAAGAATTGGAAAAAACTGCAAAATCTTCCCCGGAACCGTCATTTCTGCCATTCCGCAGGATCTGAAATTCGACGGTGAAGATACCCAAACCATCATTGGAGATAATACTACGCTAAGAGAATGCGTCACCATTAACCGTGGAACGAAGGCGCTCGGCTACACCAAAGTCGGAAACGACTGTCTCATTATGGCGACTTCTCACGTGGCACACGACTGTGTCATCGGAGATAATGTGATTATTGCCAATGGATGCGGCATCGCCGGTCACGTAGAGATTGGTGATTTCGTAGTAATGGGCGGCCTTTCAGCAGTTCAGCAGTTTGGCAAGATCGGGAAACATGTGATGATTTCCGGTGGCTCGCTCATCAGAAAAGATATTCCACCTTATGTTAAGGTGGCGAGAGAGCCGATTTCTTACGCAGGAATCAATTCCGTAGGTCTCAGAAGAAGAGGATTTACCAATGATAAAATCTTCGAAATCCAGAAAATATACCGTGCTATTTTCCAGATGAAGATGAACACCACGCAGGCCATCGAATACATCGAACAGGAAATGCTGCCGACGGTGGAGCGCGATGAAATTATTACATTTATTCAGAACTCACCGAGAGGAATCGTCAAAGGTTACGGCTCAACAAAAGAATAATATTAAACTGTAAAACTGAAGAATTGCAAAACTCCATGATAGTAAACTATCGGAAATAATTTCGTTTAACAATTAGCAATATCACAATTCAACAGTTTAACGATTTAACGAATTAAAAAATAACAATAACGCAATAAAAATTAATGGCAACAAGCAACGATATCAAAAAAGGACTTTGCATCGAATTCAGCAATGACATCTACAAAGTTATCGAATTTCTGCACGTAAAACCAGGTAAAGGTCCTGCTTTCGTAAGAACCAAACTGAAATCTGTAACCAATGGAAAAGTAGTAGATAATACATTTTCTGCAGGTCATAAAATTGATGAAGTGAAGGTAATCACCAGAAAATTCCAATATCTTTATGAAGATGACAACGGATTCCACTTCATGAATAACGACGATTTTTCTCAGATCTATCTTGACAAAGAGATGATCGAAAACTCGCAATTTATGAAAGCTGGAGAAGAGGTAACCATCATCCTGAAAGAAGCAGACGAAGTTCCACTTTCTGCAGAGATTCCGCCAACGGTGTATCTGGAAGTGGTAGAAGCAGATCCAGGTGTGAAGGGAAATACCGCTACCAACGCTCTGAAAAATGCGATCGTGGAAACCGGTGCAAGAGTAATGGTGCCGCTATTCATTGAGCCGGGTGACAAAATTAAAGTCAATACCGAAGACGGCTCTTATCTGGAAAGGGTAAAATAATCATACACAGTTAAAAGCTGGAGGTTACAGACTTCCAGCTTTTCTGTTTTTAGTTTTTCATTTAAATTCATTAAGTAGTGACTTTTAATCAACCTCAGACTTTACAAACCATTGCCGCAATCATTGGCGCCAGATATATTGGCGACGGGAATTTTCCGGTACTTGGCTCCAATGAAATCCACATGGTGCGGCCCGGCGATATTGTTTTTGTCAATCATCCCAAATATTATGACAAGGCGTTGAATTCTGCTGCAACGGTTATTCTCATTGATAAAGAAGTGGATTGCCCTCTTGGCAAGGTGCTTTTGGTGTCGGATGATCCGTTCCGCGACTTTAATAAAATCAACACTCATTTTACAAGGATTTCGAACTTCAGGGAGGAGCTTCATGATCTTGAAGTGGGCGATGGAACATTCATCCATCCGTCAGTGGTGATAGGCAATGATGTTAAAATCGGGAATAACTGCCACATTTTCCCAAATGTGGTATTGGGCGACAGAACGGTTATTGGCGACAATGTTGTGATCCAGGCCAATACAGTGATTGGTGGCGACGCTTTCTATTACAGAAAACTGGACGGTAATTTTGACCGGCTCATTTCTGTCGGCAATGTGGTCATCGAAAATAATGTTGAAA
The DNA here is from genome assembly GCA_002297505.1 of Flavobacteriales bacterium UBA720. Classification (GTDB taxonomy): domain Bacteria; phylum Bacteroidota; class Bacteroidia; order Flavobacteriales; family Weeksellaceae; genus Epilithonimonas. Next base: position 48,554 of record DBLQ01000129.1, on the reverse strand, counting down.
TTGGGAACGGCTGCACCATAGACCGCGGCGTTACGGCATCGACCGTCATTGGCGAAGGTTCTGTGCTGGATAATCAAATCCAGATTGGGCATGACACTGTAATCGGTAAAAAATGCCTCATCGCATCGCAAACGGGAATTGCAGGCTGCTGCATCATAGAAGACGAGGTCACGATTTGGGGCCAGGTTGGTATGGCATCCGGCGTCCGCATTGAAAAAGGAACTGTTCTTCTGGCCAAGGTTGGGGTAAACCGGGATTTGAAAAAGGGTACTTACTTTGGCCCGATTGCCGAAGAATTCCGAGATTACCTGCGAAAAGAAGTCAGGATCAAAAATCTGAAGTAAATCATATTTTAATTAATTTAAAAAGAATCGTAATTGAACTAAAAATCTTATTTTTACGCTTTATTTTTTAATAATGAAAAGACTTCTAACCCTTATATCTTTGGTTGCATTTGTACTTTCATTCAGTCAAAAAACTGTTGATGCCAAAATCATCACAATGACGAACGATACGTTGAATGTTAAAGTGAAAGTGGTGACTAATATGTTTGATCCCAATCTGATCTACGGTAGTAATTTTAATACCAAAATAAAAACGATTGGTGCGGACGGCAAGAAGTCCAATATCGAAGCGAGCCAGGTTCAGAGTTTGTCTTACATGGATTATAATGGTAAAGAACATTTCTTTATCAATAATTCTCCGGATAAAAAATCCTTGATGGAGATCTTATACAATGGCAATGTCCTGCAATGGATGAGAGCTTACAATGCAGTAGCCGGAGGAGAAAGTGCTTCGGATTTTATTTTCAACAAAGAAACTAAAAAAGGAATCGGTGTCACTTATTTTACAGGATTGCCAAAAACCAAATTGAAAGAATTTTTTGGTGATGAACCAGAGATGGCAAACTTTATTGAGGAAGCGAAAGCGAGTCCGCTGAGAACTGCAGACAATAACATTGATAATGTGATGGCCTCTGTCATTAAGAAATATGAAAGCCTGAAATCAAAATAATATTCATAAACAATAAATTATAATATAAAATGTCAGTATTAGTAAACAAAGATTCTAAAGTTATCGTACAAGGATTCACGGGTAACGAGGGTACTTTTCACGCAGGTCAGATGATTGACTACGGAACCAATGTTGTAGGTGGTGTAACTCCGGGAAAAGGAGGAACGGAACATCTGGGCAAACCGGTTTTCAACTCAGTGGCCGAAGCTGTGGAGAAAGCGGGCGCTAACGTGAGCATCATCTTCGTACCACCGGCATTTGCTGCAGATGCGGTAATGGAAGCGGCGGAAGCGGGTATCAAAGTTATCGTTTGTATTACGGAAGGAATTCCTGTTGCTGATATGGTAAAAGTTAAGGATTACATCCAGGATAGAGACGTCCGTCTGATTGGTCCTAACTGCCCTGGAATTATTACTTCGGACGAAGCCAAGATCGGAATCATGCCAGGTTTTGTTTTCAAAAAGGGAAAAGTGGGGATTGTTTCAAAATCAGGAACTCTGACTTACGAAGCAGCAGATCAGGTGGTGAAGGCTGGTTTCGGCGTTTCTACAGCGATCGGAATCGGTGGCGACCCAATCATCGGAACAACTACGAAAGAAGCTTTGGAATTGTTCATCAACGATCCTGAGACGGAAGCTGTTGTCATGATTGGTGAGATCGGTGGTTCTCTGGAAGCAGAAGCTGCAAGATGGTACAAAGAGAGCGGTTCTACAAAACCAGTTGTAGGTTTTATTGCCGGACAGACTGCGCCAAAAGGTAGAACAATGGGTCACGCTGGTGCTATTGTTGGCGGTGCGGATGATACTGCTCAGGCTAAAATGGCAATCATGAAAGAAAACGGAATCCACGTGGTAGATTCTCCTGCAGAGATTGGTAAGACTGTAGCTTCAGTTCTTGCATAAGACCTCGGCACTAAAAATATTTTGAGAAGTTCAATCTGAGCTTCTCATTTTTTTTATCTAAATTTGAATCAGAAATTTTTAAAGACACTGATATGAAAAAAATTCTCTTAGGCTCTCTTTTATTGTTCTCTTTCTTGTCCCAGGCACAGCTGGATCTTCGTTCTACGGAATTTGGTGTTGTAGCGGGCGGAACATACTCCAGGGTGCGGAATGCACACAATCCTTCAGGATCGCGGTTTTCCGTGCTGGGCGGCGTGGTAGCACAGGCTCCGATTGGTACCGCAGAGCAGTTCTATCTTGAGGGTGAGGTTCTGTACTTTGGTGCTGGTGAAGGTGGCGACCGTGAGTACGAGAAAGCCAAAGGCTGGCCGCATGCGGTCTATGGTAACGATTACATTAGCGTGCCTATCAACTTTAAGGCTTATTTTTCCGAAGCGGAATCGGAGTTTTTTGGATTGGTCGGTCCCAGGTTTAATTTTCTTGTAGGCCAGAAGATCAAAAATCCCAGCCGGCTGGTTTACACCGAAAATGGTGATCCGCAATATCCGGGAATCAACGGTAAAGCCAATTCTTTTAATTTCGGAATTGGAGCTGGCGTCGGATTCAGCTATAAAAGGCAATTGGAATTGGCACTGAAATTCGATATTGGTCTCTCCAATGCATATCCTAATCTGGTAGAGTATTACACCAATGATCCGGATACAGAGAAGAAAAAATCGGAGCAGGTGGTGAGTCTCGGACTGACGTACTTCTTCAAATAAAAAAAAGGCTGTGAATGTTCACAGCCTTTATCATTGTCATCTATTTCTGACTGATCAGTTCCTTGATTTTTCCTTCGATGTCCTCTGCCAGTTCCGGATTGTCCTTCAGAACATCCTTTACAGCATCACGGCCTTGTCCCAGTTTGGTATCATCGTAGCTGAACCAAGATCCGCTTTTCTTTACCACACCCATGTCTACGGCTGTGTCCAGAATTTCACCTACCTTAGAAACACCTTCGCCATACATAATGTCGAATTCTGCCATTTTGAACGGTGGTGCCACCTTGTTTTTTACAATCTTCACTTTTACGCGGCTTCCTATGGCCTCATCCCCGTTTTTAATCGGTGCACTGGCTTTTCTGATGTCTATTCTCACCGAAGCGTAAAATTTAAGCGCATTACCACCCGTTGTAGTTTCAGGATTTCCGAACATCACACCAATCTTCTCACGAAGCTGGTTGATGAAGATCACCGTACACTTGGTTCTGTTGATGGTTGCGGTCAGTTTTCTCAGCGCCTGAGACATTAGTCTGGCATGAAGACCCATTTTGGAATCTCCCATTTCGCCTTCGATTTCAGCTTTCGGGGTCAATGCAGCCACGGAGTCGATGACCACGATGTCAATCGCACCGGAGCGGATTAAGTTATCTGCAATTTCCAAAGCCTGCTCACCATTGTCTGGCTGGGAAATGATCAGGTTTTCCAGATCGATTCCTAATTTTGCGGCATAATTTCTGTCGAATGCATGCTCGGCGTCGATGAATGCTGCAATTCCGCCAGCCTTTTGCGCTTCTGCAATAGCGTGCAGGGTAAGGGTGGTTTTCCCGGAAGATTCGGGTCCGTAGATCTCAATGATCCTTCCTCTCGGATAACCGCCTACACCCAGAGCCAGGTCAATACCCAGTGAACCGGAAGGAATTACTTCTATGGAGCTGTCCACAGAATCCTCGCCTAAGGTCATCACCGTACCTTTTCCGTAGGTTTTATCTAGTTTTTCCAGCACCAGCTGCAGTGCTTTTTTCTTATCGTCAGTGTTGCTCATTGTATAAAAATATTATTCTCAAAATTAATGATTTTAAGCTAGAATAACTAATTTTTTTCGGGTTTAAATTGTCTTTTGAAACCGAAATTTCTGCAATAGGGATGGGCGCGGAAATCCTTTTTGCGAGAGGCTATGCCGAGCAAAAAGATTGCAGCAGACAGCCCGACCCGAGCAGCCGGGATAAGCGCAGGCGAGGGGATTGCCCAATTATCATCAAAAAAAAGACCCTTCACCAATAAGTGAAAGGTCCTGTATTATTGAAAAGCTGCTTCTTACAAAGATGCAGAATGAACCAGCATATCAGCTAATTTGTTAGAATAGCCCCATTCGTTATCGTACCAAGATACCAATTTTACGAAAGTCGGGTTCAGCATAATTCCAGCTTCTTTGTCGAAGATAGAAGTTCTGGCATCGCTCACGAAATCCTGAGATACTACAGCATCCTCAGTGTAACCAAGAATACCTTTCAATTCACCTTCAGACGCCGCTTTGATAGCCGCACATATTTCTTCGTAAGACGTTGGTTTGTCCAATTTTACAGTCAGATCCACTACGGAAACGTCAGCCGTTGGAACTCTGAAAGACATTCCTGTCAATTTTCCGTTAAGTGAAGGGATTACTTTTCCTACTGCTTTTGCAGCACCTGTGGAAGAAGGGATGATGTTATTCAATGCAGATCTACCACCTCTCCAGTCTTTTGCAGACGGTCCGTCTACGGTTTTCTGAGTTGCAGTAGTTGCGTGTACCGTGGTCATCAAACCTTCTGCGATACCGAAGTTATCGTGGATTACTTTGGCCAATGGCGCAAGACAGTTGGTGGTACAAGATGCGTTGGAGAAGATTTTGATATCGTCCGTCAGTTCTGTGTGGTTCACACCCATTACGAACATTGGTGTATCATCTTTTGAAGGCGCAGAAAGGATCACTTTCTTAGCACCAGCGTTGATGTGCGCCTGAGCTGAATCTTTTGAAAGGAATAAGCCTGTAGATTCTACGATATATTCGGCACCAACTTCATTCCATTTCAGGTTGTTAGGATCTTTCTCAGCAGTTACACGGATGGTTTTTCCGTTAACTACAAGGTTGTTTCCCTGTACTGATACTTCTCCTTTGAACGTTCCGTGAACCGAATCGTACTTTAGCATATAAGCCATATATTCAGCATCGATAAGGTCATTGATTCCTACTACTTCGATATTGCTTCTCTCGGCCATAGCTCTGAAAACTAAACGTCCGATTCTACCGAATCCGTTGATTCCTACTTTAATTGTTGACATATTATTTAAAATATTAAGGTTTTATTTTGTTCTATAAATTTACGAAAAAAAAGACTTACATCGCAAGTATTTCAGCGATTTTAAGAAGGTCTTTGTCGATTTCATTGTGTTTTTTGATGGCCTCTTCAATCGGTGTATAAACAATTCTGTTGGACTGCATTCCGACCATTACTTTGTTTTGTCCTTCCATCAATCCTACCACGGCGCCGTATCCCAGATGGCTGGCAAGCACGCGGTCTGCGCAGCTTGGCGAGCCGCCTCTCTGGATGTGTCCAAGAATGGTAACGCGGATATCATAAGTCGGGAAATTTTCTTTTGTAGCTTTGGCCAGATCATAGATGCTTCCTAATTCTCCACCTTCTGCAACCACTACGATGCTGGAGGATTTTCCAACCTTTTCGGCAGTTTTCAGCGTGGTGAATAGATCTTCCAGGCTGTCTTTTCTTTCAGGAATCAGGATGTCCAGTGCGCCGGTGGCAATGCCACTGTTCAGGGCGATGAAACCTGCGTCACGGCCCATAACTTCTACAAAGAAAACCCTGTTATGCGAAGTGGCAGTGTCCCTGATTTTGTCAATGGAATCCATTGCCGTGTTGAGCGCCGTGTCATAGCCTATCGTCTTGTCTGTACCGAAGATATCATTATCAATGGTTCCCGGAACACCGATTACTTTGATCCCAAATTCTTCGTTGAACACTTTTGCGCCGGTAAAACTTCCGTCTCCGCCGATGCAGACAATGGCATCGATGCCTAATTTCTGGCACTGTTCAAAGGCTTTTTTACGGCCTTCCGGTGTCATAAATTCTTTGGATCTTGCGGATTTAAGAATGGTTCCACCTTGGTTAATGATATTTTTTACGGAACGAGGTCCCATTTTGGTCACATCACCTGCAATAAGACCATTGTAACCTTCGCGGATACCATAGCAGTTTATATTGAAATGATTGGCCGTTCTTACAACTGCTCTAAGTGCGGCATTCATTCCTGGCGCATCGCCTCCGGAAGTCAGAACCGCAATAGATTTAATGTTGTTTTCTGACATATTTTTAATTTTTTTCAAAGCAAATTTACGAAATAGGAATCAGATTAAAGAATGGCGTGATAGATAATGCAACATTTTGTAACATCTGATAGCGTTACAAAGTCGATCGGCAGTGAGCGAAAAACTTGTGGACGAATATGACAAATGTTAGAATTAATTTTTTTTCAGGCTTTGGAAGTTTTATTATATTTACCGTCAATACAACTCAGGGTTTTAACTGATTTATTCCATTAAAACTTTGATTTACTTATCGAAATAAATAAATAATATAAAAAATCAGATTATGAAAGTTACCGTAGTTGGCGCAGGCGCTGTTGGAGCTAGTTGTGCAGAGTACATCGCAATGAAGGATTTTGCGGCAGAAGTTGTTTTGGTGGATATCAAAGAAGGTTTCGCAGAAGGAAAAGCGATGGACCTGATGCAGACTGCTTCTCTTAATGGTTTTGATACCAAAATCACCGGAACTACCGGAGATTACTCCAAAACTGCAGGTTCCAAAGTGGCCGTGATCACTTCCGGAATCCCAAGAAAACCGGGAATGACAAGAGAAGAATTGATAGGAATCAACGCTGGAATTGTAAAAGAAGTAACGGAAAACCTGGTGAAACATTCACCGGATGTGATCATCATCGTGGTTTCTAATCCAATGGACACCATGGCTTATCTGGTGCACAAAACTTCCGGATTGCCAAAAGAAAGAATCATCGGAATGGGTGGAGCTTTGGATTCTGCAAGATTCAAATACAGATTAGCGGAAGCTTTGGGATCGCCAATCTCAGATGTTGACGGAATGGTGATTGCAGCGCACTCAGACACGGGAATGTTGCCATTGTTCAGCAAAGCAACCAGAAACGGTGTTCCCGTTTCAGAATTTTTGAGCGATGAGCAAAAAGTCAGCGTGATTGAAGAAACTAAAGTGGGCGGCGCTACATTGACCAAATTATTAGGAACTTCCGCTTGGTATGCGCCAGGTGCGGCGGTTTCCGTAATGGTTCAGTCGATCCTTTGCGACCAGAAAAAAATGATTCCTTGTTCTCTGATGTTAGATGGAGAATACGGACAGAGCGATATTTGTTTAGGCGTTCCGGCGATTATCGGAAAAAATGGTGTTGAAAAAATCGTAAACATCACTTTGACAGAAGAAGAGCAAGCAAAATTTGCAGAAGCGGCACAGGCTGTTAGAGATGTGAATGGCGATTTGAAGTTTTAATTTTAAGACTCTATATAAATGAAAACCATCTCTATTCGAGATGGTTTTTTGTTTAATTTCAATTATCCTTGAAAATCGCCACAATCGTGTTCTTCAAATTTTTCTAATAAACTTTCCTGAGTGTAAAATTCTGAGATGCGCATGTTTTTAAGCTCAGGTTTTTGACCTTCAATTTTGAGTTGGTATATTGGTTCATTTTCAATTTTAGTAAAAATAAAAGTAGATTCCGGCGTTTTGATTTTCAAACTATTTCCTGTCTTTTCATAACTCAAATCCTTGTAATTATAAATATTCTTCTCATTACAAAGTTCTACAATATCAAAGCTTTTTTTATTAATTTCAAAGATAGCTAAGTCACAAGAATAACAAACGCCACCGAATTCTATTCCGTATTTTTTGAAAACATCTTTCTGTTTAGCATCTTTAATTTCGATCGGAGTAAGTTTGCTGTATTCCGATAGATTAATAGTTGGTTCTTCTTCAGGAATTGATTTTTCAGCAGTTTTTAGTTCTGTTTTACTGTCAGAATTGATTGCAGGATTTTCAATTGTTTCTTTATTACAAGACAATGCGAGCGTGAGAAAAGCTACGCAAAATAAAAATCTTTTTTTCATTCAATTTTCTTTGAATCCAAATTTACACAAATGTCCCGAACTAAAAACCTTCACTCGTAAGTTCAGCATTCACCATCGCGCCAGCCAGATTTCCGGTATAAACTGCGTTTGCAACAGAACGCATCGGGCTGGAATTATCGCCACAGACATACAATCCTTCAATATTCGTTTTCTGGAATTGATCTGTTTTGATGTGACCCATTTCTGTCATTTCGCAACCCAAAGTTTCCGGAATCTCCGAATGCTGATGAAATGGAAATGCGCCATAAACGGCTTCAACATTCAGTTCGCGACTATCCGATAAAATTAACTTTTCCACATAACCATTCTGATGATGGATTTCTTCAATTTCTGTTTCGATAATATCGATGTTGTTTTGTTTTAATTTTTGAAATTGCGTTTCCGTAAAATCCGCTTTGCCTCTGGTTAAAATGATTATTTCGTCAGTCAGATTATGAACCAGTGAAGCGATGTGAAACGCACGCTCGCCATTGGCAATGATCCCCGTTTTCTTACTTCTGAATTCATAACCGTGACAATAAGGACAATGAATTAGAGAAATTCCCCAACAATCCCAAAATCCCTTGATGTTCGGAACTTCATCTACAATTCCCGTTGCAACAATGAGTTTCTTCGCTTTAAAAGTTTCTCCACGTTTCGTTGTGATTTCAAAACCATCTTCGGTTTTTTTTCCTTCCGTGGCCAGCCCATTTTGAAATTCGACAGTATCATATTTTTTGACCTGCTCTTTTGCCAGAGTCGAAATCTCTTTTGGCGTTTTGCCATCCTGGGTCAGGAAGTTGTGAGAATGCGGCGTCTGGATGTTGCAGGGTTTCTCGTTGTCAATGATCAGAACTTTTTTCAGCGATCTGCCCAAAGCCATTCCCGCCGACAATCCCGAATAACTTCCGCCAATGATGATAACATCAAACTGATTTTCCATTGTTTATCTTATTTAACTATTAGAAATAGGGTTTGTCTCAATGGCCATTCGCCAAAAGCAAATGGCCAAAAGCCAACAAATATTTGCCAAAGTTAAGATTAATTTCTATTATTGCAACCTAATCGCATTAATAAAATGAAAAGACGAAACACACCAGCCAAAGAAGCCGTTCTCGATCTTCTGACGAATACAGGCAAAGCAATGAGTCAGGATGCCATCGAAAAAAATGTTAATGTAGAAGCGGACAGAGCCACGATTTACCGCGTTCTCAACCGCTTTTGCGAAGATGGCATTCTCCACCGCATCGTGGCAGAAGACGGCAAACAGTATTTCGCAGTCTGCGTAAAGTGTGAGGAAAAAAAATTAGCTGACAATCATTTTCATTTCCGATGTACAAAATGTGAAACGGTAGAATGTCTGCCTGTTGCCGTTCAGTTTTCGTTGGAAAATGGTTATTCTGTCGAAAGCGTGAATTGTATTTTGACGGGAGTTTGTAAAGATTGTGCTTAAATTAAACCCTCAAAACTCCACGAAAACCCCTCGCCGCATAATAAGATTCCGCACCATTATGATAAAGAAAAACGGTGTTGTAGCGCCGGTCACAGAAAACGGCTCCACCCAATTTTCGGATGTCGTCAGGTGTCTTTATCCAGCTTGATGTTTTCAAATCAAAATTTCCGAGCGTATGTAAATGTCGGTATTGTTCTTCGTCCAAAATTTCTACGCCCATTTCATTAGCCAAATCCACGGCACTGTTTTTCGGTTTGTTTTCTTTTCTGGAATCTAAAGCTTGCCGGTCATAGCAAAGACTTCGTCGGCCTTTCGGACTTTCTCCGGAACAATCGATGATGAGGTATTCCTGAGTGTTTTCATCGTAAGCTACCACGTCCGGCTCGCCTTCTGTTTTTTCCATTGCATGGAGCGACCACAGTTTTTCGGGATTAGATTCCAGTTTTTTCTGAACATCTTCCCATTGGATATTTTCGTGGCGTTTCGGATTGTTATCAAATCTTATTTTCAGAATTTCCAATATTTGCTGCTGATTCTCAGGTGAAAGGATTTTTTTAGTGCTCATTGGGAAGATATTTAAATCATTAGAATGAATTCAAATTTAATTAAAATTCGAATTAATACTAATTTAATTGATTCGCAGTGTAACAAATATGCTAAAGTAGTTGTCTTATCCTTATAAACAATAACAATGAAGCGAGCTTTATCCATTGCAGGATTGCTGTCTGCATCACTCAGTTTTGCGCAGACACAAGATACCATCAAGTCCAAAGAAATAGAAGCGGTGACCGTCATCGCCAAAAAACCAACTGTCCAAAGCAAAGCAGATAGAACGATTTTTAATGTGGAAAACAGTTCTATCCTTGCGGGAAATACAACGTGGGATATTGTGAGAATGACGCCAATGGTGAGCATCGACAATAACGACAATGTGCGCGCAGAAGGTGAGTCGGTGACAGTTTACATCAATGACAGGAAATCGGTCTTCACCGGAAAGGAGCTGAAGGAATATCTTAAAACCATTCCGGCGGATAACCTGATGAAAATTGAAGTGATTACAAGTCCTTCGTCCCGTTATGAAGCGACAGGCGCGGTTATCAACATCGTTCTGAAAAAACGTGAAGACGAAGGGATGAAAGGCTCCATTTCCCTCACCAATACTCAGAACACCAAGAATAACCAGTACGGCAGCCTGAATCTGAACTATCATAAGAAAAACTTTACCCAGACTTTTACAGGAAGCTACAGTGATAATACTTTTATTAACTCCAGCCTGACCCGCAACACCTTTTACGCCGACAATTCTGGCAGCGAGCTGGATTCGAAATCCACGTATACGGGGAAAAATCCATCGTTCTCATCGACATCAGAATTTGAACTCAATGATAAGAACAATATTGGATTGGTGATGGAATATTTCCGCGGCAACCGTACTTCGCACTCGGAGATTGCTGAAAATAATTATCTTAATGATGTTCTCCAGAATTCCTTTACTCAGGATATCTTCGGCCGTACCAAGAACGATGTGCTGGGAAGCAATCTCTTTTATAAATATTACGATAAAGAAAAAAACAGGATTCTGGATGTGAATCTCGGAGTCAATTATGACTCGGACAATGGGACTACGGATTTCATCAGAAAAAATGCAGTGAATGAAGTGACAGAGCTTCGCCATTTTGATAACGATAACCAGAACCGCAATTATTTTGTGAAGGTCGATTACACATCGCCAGTGGGCAAGGGCGGCAGTTTCGAGGTTGGTGGCAAGGCCAACTTTACCAACAATGTGATCCCGAATAACTATTGGCTGCTCATCAATAATGTGCCATCACAGAATGTCAACAATTTCCAATACACGGAAAATCTGAATTCCTTGTACGCCAATATCAGCAAGACATTTTTCGAAAAATTGGAAACCAGAATCGGGCTCCGTTACGAATGGATTGACTTTAAAATTCATCAGAACGGCACCGAAACCAGACGTGATTCTTACGGCACATTCTTGCCTAATTTATTGGTGAAATATGCGTTCTCGCCCAATTACGATCTGAGCCTTACCTATAACCATAACCTCTGGAGACCTTGGTATTCGGAATTCAATGATTTCGAAATGCCAGGCAATAACGGCTTTTTCAACCGCGGTAATGTCAACCTGCTGCCCAATCCGAGCGACCGTCTGGGATTGAAGTTCGGGCTGTACAAAAAATATTTCCTGTCTGCGAGGTACACTTTTACAGATCAGGATTATTGGACCAGTTATACGCAGGAAACTGATGCAGACGGACAAATTAAGACGGTGGCTTTTCCGGATAATTTCAAAGGAAAAGTTGAGCGGTTTAACCTCTCGGCCAGCACCAATCAGAATTTTCTTAAAAATAAGCTCAATGTCAATCTGAGTCTAGGCTGGTCCTACACGGATAACAGTGATTTCAACATCAGAAATGGACTGAAAGGTGCTCAGAATTATCTCAATTTCTTCTCAGGTTCTACCAATTTGTCTTACACCAACTTATTCAATGAAAACGTCAATCTGAGTGCCTGGATGAGCATTGATAATCAGAACTACGGAAACTCGGTCGCTAATCAGTACAATTTCTTCCACAATATTTCTGTGACCAAGATTTTCCCGGGCGCACAGATCGAAACCAGTCTGCAGCTGATGAATATCTTCAAAAGACCGTCGATGGATACTACCACCTTTAGCCAGATCGGTTCCATCCGGAGTTATAACCGCTGGGATTGGTACGGATTCTCGCTTACATTCGTGAAACGTTTCGGAAACCAGAAAGTAAAAGAAAACACCAAAACCGATGTCGAGAAAAACTCGGGCGGAAGCAAGTAGCGAATGGCTGATAGCTTTTGGCTCATAGCTTTTAGCTTTTAAATTGATATAATTAATGAGAACGGGCAATTGCCCGTTCTTTTTTTTTAATTAATGTCAAGTCTTGGCGGAGTGAGCGTTTTTGCGAACCTTAAAATTATTTTCAACAAGCTTAAAAAATCTTTGCGCAGTATGCGTCTAAAATTCTTTATCATCAAACTTTAATACAAATTTCACATCCCAAAACTTTGGAAAGCTGTAAATTTGGCTTTCAATAAAAAGTAAATTTCAATGTTCAGAAAAATTCAGATTTTCGTTTTGGCGGTGGCCACATTCGGAAATGTCAATGCTCAGAAAACAAAATTAAACTCAGGAGATCGTCCAAAGCTAGTCGTAGGATTGGTAGTAGACCAGATGCGCTGGGATTATCTCTACCGCTTCGAAAAGAAATTCGGGAAAGGCGGATTCCAGAGACTTTTGGGCGAAGGTTATTCTCTCAATAATGTTCATATTCCTTACATTCCTACGGTAACGGCGATTGGCCACACCTCCATTTATACAGGTTCCGTTCCATCGATTCACGGCATTGCCGGCAACGACTGGACAGACAGAGCGACCGGGAAAAATGTCTATTGCACGGCCGATGACAGCGTGAATCCAGTCGGTAGCGACAATAAAAAAAACGGCAGTCATTCGCCTAAGAATCTTTGGTCCACTACGATGACGGACCAATTGCGCATTGCGAGTAACTTCAGATCCAAAGTTGTTGGTGTTTCGCTAAAAGACCGCGCGTCCATCTTGCCGGCCGGCCATAATCCGACGGGCGCTTTCTGGTTTGATGATGCCAGCGGAAACTTCATCACGAGTTCATATTATATGACCGAGCTGCCAAAATGGGTCAAAGATTTTAACGAGCAAAAAGTGCCTGAAAAACTTTTGGCGAACGGCTGGGAAACTGCTTTGCCGATTAATGAATATACAGAAAGTACCGCAGATAATGTAGAATGGGAATTTCCTGTAGGAACGGCAAAAGAGCCGGTTTTCCCGTATAAAAATCTGTTGTCGGATTATGCCGCCAAAAAAGGTGTGATCAGAACAACACCTTTTGGAAATACTTTGACGCTGAAATTTGCAGAATCGGCATTAGACAATTACAGTTTAGGCAAAGGTGCTGAAACCGATTTCCTGGCCATCAACCTGGCGTCTACCGATTATGTTGGCCATTCTTACGGCCCGAATTCCATTGAAGTGGAGGATACTTACATCAGATTAGACCGAGATTTGGCTGCGTTTTTCAAAATGTTGGATGAGAAAGTCGGGAAGGACAATTATCTCGTTTTCCTTTCTGCCGATCACGGTGGTGCCAATGCGGAAGGTTTCCTGAAAGCCAATAAAATCCTGGGCGGTTTCTTCGACGAAGGAATGGAAAAAAACCTGGGTGCCGAGCTCGAAAAGAAATATGCCAATTCCAAATTGATTCTCGGGATCGATAATTACCAGATCTATCTGAATCAGAATCTCATCAAAGAAAAAAATCTGAACGAGGAGGAAATTAAAACCACCATCATCGACAATCTGAACAAAGATCCGAGAGTGCTTTATGCGGTAGACCTGAAGAAAATCGGTTCTTCTGCGATTCCTGAGCCGATAAAATCAAGAGCAATCAATGGTTATAACTGGCAGAGAAGTGGCGATATCCAGATCATTTCGCACGACGGAATGCTGCCAAGTTACGCCAAAAAAGGCACCACACACAGCGTCTGGAATTCCTACGATTCGCACATTCCATTGATTTTTATGGGTTGGGGCATCAAGCACGGCGAGAGCAACGGCGATTATTATATGACTGACATTGCGCCAACTGTCTCCGCGCTTCTCCACATCGAGTTCCCTAGTGGCGCGATTGGAAAACCGATTACAGAAGTGATTGGAAGGTGAGAAGTTAGAAGTTAGATCTTAGAAGTTAAATTTTAGTTTAAAGCTCCTATCTCAAATTAAAAAAAAACAAATTGTCATTCTGAAAGAATCTCTGCGAACGGATTTTTTCAGAGTGACATTTTTTTTAGACCTTTGCAGTTGATTATGAATTTAACAGAAAAAGACATCTTCGATCTGCTGAATGAAAAGGCAGAATTCTACAATTCACCCGATTTTATTACCGATGATCCGATTCAGATTCCGCACCGTTTTTCTTTGAAGCAGGATATTGAGATTTCCGGATTTTTGTCTGCCAGCATTGCCTGGGGAAACCGTAAGTCGATTGTTAACGATGCCAACAAAATGATGGAGCTGATGGGAAATGCGCCGTACGATTTTGTGATGAATTTCACCGATTCGGATTTAAAAAAAATTCCACAAAAGGCGATCCACAGAACCTTCAACCACGAAGATTTTATTTTCTTTCTCAGGAATTTCCGCCGGATCTACGCGCAGTTCGAAAGTCTGGAAGAAGCTTTCCTGGTCAATGAAGACGAGACCAATTTTTTTCATTCCATCGAGCGTTTCAGAAATCTATTCATCTCAGAAATCCACCGTGGACAGAAACACGTGAGTTCGCCGTACAAAAATTCGGCGTCCAAAAGATTGATTATGTTTCTGCGCTGGATGGTGCGAAAAGATAAGAAAGGTGTCGATTTCGGCATATGGGAAAAGATTGATCCGAAGTTTTTATCCGTTCCGTTGGATGTTCATACCGCCAATATTTCCCGAAAATTAGGCATCCTTACCAGAACACAAAACGACTGGAAAGCGGTGGAAGAACTGGATTTGATACTCAGAAAATACAATGCTGCTGACCCGGCGATTTATGATTTCGCATTATTCGGCTTAGGTGTTTCTAAAGAATTCGATTAAGCTGCGAACATGGCCATCATTCATAATCACTTTCTTGACTTACATCAAGATTAACTCAATTTTAAAAGTCTTATTTTTGCTCATCAAAAAAATATTAATTTAAAATATTATCTATGAAAAAACTGACAGTATTGGCTCTTGCCGCAGCAGCGTTGATGTTCACGGCTTGCAACGACAAGAAAGAAACGGTAAAAGATGCGCAGGAAGTAGCGGCAAAAACCGGAGAAGCGTACAAAGTGGATTTGGCAACTTCTAACGTGAATTGGAAGGCTTTCCACAAAGGCGGATTTGCACCAAGATGGGGAACTTTGAACTTAAAATCAGGCGAGATCACCGTTGAAAATGACGCGATAACTTCCGGAGATTTCGTAATTGATATGACTTCTCTAAAAGTAGATCCGGCATCGGTCACAGAGGCTGACAAAAAACCGGCTGATTTGGAAGCGCACCTGAAGAATGAAGATTTCTTCAACGTGACCAAAAATCCAACCGCTGATTTTAAGATCACTTCGGTAGGAGAACTGGCAGGCGATCTTCCTAAAGATGCTGTGGCAGGTGCTAACAAAACGGTGAGCGGAAACCTGACATTGCTTGGCAAAACTCTTAACGTTTCTTTCCCAGCGAAAGTGACTGTTGCGGCAGGAAAAGCGGCTTTGGAGGCCAAATTTACTGTAAACAGAGCGGATTGGGGCATCAAATTCGGGACCGACGAAACAGATCCTGCAGAATGGATGATCAGCAAAGACATCGAAATCGGCATCAATGTGAATGCTGCTCAATAAGTAAATCGTAAGAATGAAAAGAAGACCGCCTCGAAAGAAAGCGGTCTTTTTTTTATGCCTGAAAAAAAGGGCATTTTCCAAAATGAAAAACGCCCTTTAAAATAAAAACCTTAAAAATTCAAATATTATAATGATACGCCTCGTTTCCAAGGAATAAACACGTCCTGTTTCAGCTGATCGGCTTTTGTTTCTACGTTGCCGCTGGCCAGTTCGATGATGTAATCTACGATTTCCTCTCCAACTTCCTGGATTGTTTTTTCGCCTGTGATCACAGTTCCAGCATTCACGTCAATAATGTCGGACATTCTGTTGAGCAAAGCTGTATTGGATGAGATTTTAACAACCGGAGCAATGGGATTTCCCATCGGATTGCCGAGACCTGTGGTGAATAACACGACGGTTGCACCTGCACCCACTAATCCTGTGGTACATTCTGCATCGTTTCCTGGTGTGTTCAGCAAGTTGAGACCCGGTTTCGAAATATATTCGCCGTAGTCCAAAACATCCACGATTGGCGCAGTTCCTCCTTTTTTGGAAGCACCGGCAGATTTCATTGCATCAGTAATCAAGCCGTCTTTGATATTTCCCGGAGAAGGATTCATATCAAATCCGGAACCTGCATCTACAACCGATTTCTCGAAAGCTTTCATCAATGATAAAAACTTGTCCGCTTTTTCCTCATCCACACATCGGTTCATCAGTTCCTGCTCTACACCGCACAATTCCGGGAATTCAGCCAAAATCGTTTTTCCGCCCAATGCAGCGAAAATATCAGAGACAACGCCCAAAGCTGGATTCGCAGAAATACCTGAAAAACCATCGGATCCACCGCATTCCAGACCAATACTGATTTTAGAAACCGGCGCCGGCTGACGCTGGATTTTGTTGGCTCGCTTGATGGCCTCAAAAGAATCTTTGATGACCATCTGAAACATCTTGTCCGTAGTTCCGATTTTCTGTTGTTCGAAGATCAGGATTTCTTTGTCGCTGTTCGGGCTTATTTCTTTCAAAGCATTTTGAAAAATATCAACCTGAAGATTCTGGCATCCTAAACTGAGAACCGTTGCACCAGCCACATTCGGGTTGTTCACATAACCAGCCAACAATTTCGCCAAAAGTTCCGAATCTTGGCGGATGCCGCCACAACCACCTTGGTGATTGATGAATTTGACTTCAATATTGTCCAGGAGATTCTCGTTTCGAGACTGATCTTCAACTTCTGCAATAGTTTTTTCCTCGATCAAAGAGCGGAGAAAATTTTTGTAGGATACTTCTTTTTTCGGCAGCAATTCGTTCTCGAAAATATCTTTCAGCTTCTCGATATTTTTGTTTTCACAGAACACCAAAGGGAAGAACAACCAGACGTTCTTGGTCCCGACTTGCCCGTCGGAACGGTGATATCCGTTGAAGGTTTTATCTTTCCATTTATCAACATTGGGCGGCGTCCACCCAAGATCTCCAGTTTTTTTGAAAACCGGTTCGCTTTGGTGCTTCACATTTTCAGTAGTGATGACTTCACCTTTCTGGATGGTTTGATTGGCTTTTCCAACTACCACACCGTACATAATGATCTGGTCGCCCGCTTCGAAATGTTCGCCGGCAAATTTATGTTTAGCTTTTGTATCGGTTAAAACCTGATAAGTCTCTCCGTCCAATTCCACGAATTCGCCGGCTTGTAAATCCATCAGCGCAACGATAACATTGTCTTTCGGATTGACTTTTAATACCTTCTTCATAACATCTAAATGTTTACAAATTATGA
>DBLQ01000129.1:0-30937 GCA_002297505.1 Flavobacteriales bacterium UBA720 | reverse complement strand
TGTTTACAAATTATGAGTTGATAAAACTTCTATAACCGTTCTCAATATCTGTGGAATCGATTGCACGCAAAGCCTTAGTTACAGTTTCAGTTAATCCTGGTACTTGAGTCAAATCTGTATCCCAGAAACTCACTTCTGACAATGCATTTTTCGCTACTTCTCCAAGGTCGTTGGTTGACCAGATTTCTTTGAATCTTTCCAAAACCGGCGCATCATCGCTTACAGGAAGTTGTTTTCCGTCGAATTCACATTGATAAAATCTAATCAACGCTGCTAAAGCAAAAGTCAAATTAGTTGGTAATTCATTTTTGATTTCAACATATTTCAACAAACTTGGCAACACTCTCACTTTGAATTTCGCAACCGAATTTAGTGCAATACTAGAAAGCTGATGCTTCAGGAATGGATTTCTGAATCTGTCAAAAACTTCCTCAGAAAAAGCCGTCAATTCTTCTTTTGATAAATCTAATGTTGGGATGATTTCGTTATAAACCGTATCGCTGATCCATTTTCCAGCAAAGTCCGCATCGATGGCTTCTTTCACCGTTTCTTTTCCGTCCAGGATAGAGAAAGCCAACATTGCAGTGTGCGCTCCGTTCAGGATTCTGACTTTTCTGGTTCTGTACGGCGTGATGTCATCCACAATCAAAACCTGATCATCGATTTTATCAAAAGGAATCTTTGCTTTCAACTTGTCATCACCTTCAATCACCCAAAGTAGGAATGCTTCGCAAACTACCATCAGGCTGTCATCGTAATCCAATTTAGCTTCATATTCGTCTTTTTCTTCTCTCGGATATCCAGGCACGATTCTGTCCACCAACGTGTTATGGAAAGCGTTGCTGTTTTCTACCCACGCAGCGAAACCTTCTTCAAGATTCCAAAGTTGAGCATATTGAAGAATATATTTTTTAAGCGTCAACCCATTATTCTCGATCAATTCGCAAGGAATGATGTGAAGACCTTTGTCCTCAGCACCATTGAAATGTTTGAATCTCTCATATAGGAAAGCCGTTACTTTTGCAGGGAAATTCTTATGTGGTCCAGCTTCAATCGTTGTTTCAGATGGGTCAAAAGCAATTCCGGCTTCTGTCGTGTTTGATAAAATGAATTCCAAATCTTCGCCTTTCGCCAGATCAAGATATGCCTGATAATGCTCGTAAGGACTCAAAGATTTTTGAATGGCGGAGATCACGCGCTGGTCATCTACAATCTGGCCTTTTTTCACACCTCTAACGAAAAGCGTGTAAAGGTTATCTTGCTCCTCCAGTAGATCCACCAATCCACCTTGCGTTGGCTGAATTACCGCAACACCTGCGTTGAAACCAGCTTCCTTGTTCATCTTGTCAATCAGATAATCAACAAAGGCGCGCAAGAAGTTGCCTTCGCCAAATTGTAAAAATTTTATAGGTAATTTCTCAGTCAAACCTGAGTTTTCACGGTTAAGTCTTGTTTTAGTTTGATATTCCATTTTGTTATTCTTTAATAATTTTATAGTTAGGAACCAATGATTTCATCACGAACCAAGCAATCAAATAAGCGACTGCACAGAATGAGAAAATAATCATATATCCTTTGTCAATACCATCTGACACCACAGCACCAGATTTTTGTAATTGTTCAAAAAAGCCATCCGGTAATCGTTGCTCGGCATATTGAGGGAATTTTTCCAAAAGTGGAACGCCATCAACAGTTGTCCAGGCTTTATGGGCGTAATCGAAAAGGAGGCCTGAACTCTTATTGATAATCGTAGAACCAATTCCGCCTGCTAATCCGCCAATTCCAGTGATGGTGGCAATGGCTTTTTTCGGGAACATATCACCAACGGTGGAGAAGATATTGGCTGACCAAGCCTGATGTGCCGCACCTGCAATCCCGATAATCAATACCGGAAACCAATAAGAGATTTTCCCTGTAGATTGTGCTAGTAATGCTAACAATGGAAAGAATGCGAAAATCAACATTGCTCTCATTCTGCCGGAATATGGGTTCATACCTTTCTTCTCTACAAAGAATGTCGGCAGCCAGCCTCCAACGATTGATACCAAAGTAATCATATAAAGTACGAATAGTGGGAATGCACTTTGTGTGCTGTCCATTCCGTAAACTGAACTTAAGTACGCCGGAGTCCAGAAAAGGTAGAACCACCAAACGCCGTCTGTCATAAACTTACCGAAGGCAAAAGCCCAAGTTTGTCTGTATTTGAAACATTGCGCCAACGTAAAAGTTGTTTTGGGCTCTGTAGATTCCTCTTTTGGTGCGCCATCCAGATCTTGGTTGATATAATTCAATTCGTGCGCATTAACCTTGTGATGCTCGTGCGGTTTTTTGTAATAGAAAATCCAGATTCCCATCCACAGAAATCCTAAAGCACCAATTAAAATAAATGCCATTTCCCAACCTAAAGCCTGCGCAATAAAAGGAATGGTTATCGGAGCGGCCAAAGCACCCACAGTTGCACCAGCATTGAAAATACTCGTCGCTAAGGCTCTGTCTTTTTTAGGGAAATATTCTGCGGTGGTTTTGATGGCTGCAGGGAAATTGCCCGCTTCACCAATGGCTAAAATCAATCTGGCGAAAATAAATAACGTCACACTCACATTAATCACCCGGGAAATATCCTGAACGGTCTCTATATTATGTTTTGCACCTTCGAAACCTACAAACCAATCTCCGGTAAGAATTCCGGAAGTGGCAATCCCGCAAAATGCGTGTAAAACTGCACCTACAGACCAAACGCCGATGGCCCAGAGAAATCCTTTTTTGGTATCCATCCAATCCACAAATTTCCCTGCGAAAATCATACTCGCTGCGTAGAAGATCGAGAATAAGGCGGTAATGTTACCGTAATCATTGTTGTCCCAATGAAATTCCGGCGCGATGAAATCTTTCCAAGTCAGAGATAGAACTTGCCTGTCCAGATAGTTGATCGTGGTTGCCAGGAAAAGCAATCCGACGATGGTCCATCTGAAAGTGGTCGGTTTTGTGGTTGTAGATTGATTCATATTCAAATGATTTGGTTTGTGTCTTTATTTTTAAGAAGCTTTAATTGATTGGATGATCTCTAAAACTTTTTTAGTTTCGTTTTCTATGGTGATGTAATCTTTTGCCGCCATCAGTTCTTTGCTGACGAGTTTGCTTCCCATTCCAACAGCAGAAACGCCCGCTTGAAACCAGCTTTCGATGCTTTCTTTGGTGGTGTCTACGCCTCCGGTTGGCATAAATTTCAGATTTGGAAAAACGTCTTTGATCGCACTCATAAATCCAGGTCCCAAAGCATTGCCAGGAAATAATTTTACGAAAGTCACGCCTGCATTTTCTGCGGCGATAATGTCCGTAGGCGTCATACAACCTGGGCTATAAAGCAAATGTTTTGAGATCAGAAATTCAGCAACTTCCGGCACAAATCCAGGACTGATGAAGAAATCTGCGCCTGCTTTTTCATATTCCTCAGCTTGCTTCAAATTCTTAATTGTTCCAATTCCAAGAAGCATTTCCGGCATTTCCGCATTTCGTAATTCTACCATTTTGGTGAAATTCGAAAGTGCATTTTCGCCACGGCTTGTATATTCTACTGCGCGGATTCCGGCTCTGTAAAGTGATCTTAATATATCTAAAGTTACCGCTTCGTCAGCGTTATAATACAAAGGCAAAATCCCTTGATTGATAATCGCATTGGTAACGAGTTGAATCTTTGTCATTTTTAAATTAAATTTTTACTTTAAAAACTATTTTTCTAATGTTGCCATCTCCAATCATTGGCGCGTGGACATCATTGGGATAAAAAATAGCAAACTGATTATCATTGAGTTGGAAAAACATATCAGGCGCGTCATTGTAAAAAAGAACATCTTTTTCAGCGCTGTATTCTCCGACCGGATTGGTGCAATTTTGCCTTGGTTTCCAACCAATAGTTTCTGTTCCTTTCAGACAAATCTGAATATCAATATTCTGATTATGGCATTCGAGCTTGGAAAGACTTTCTTCTTTTGTTTTGGCCGGTTCATCAAAAACAATCATTTTAAGATTTTCCTCAATTTCTGTTACGCCAACTTCCAAAGCATCAAGATTCTTGTCTTTTAAATAATCAAAAGCTCTTTTAAACAATGGATTGAGCGGAAAATAGTGAGAAGCGTTTTCAATTGTATCTATAATCATTTTCTTCCGGATTATCTTTTGATTCTTCCTCCTTTGTCGCCATTCATCACATCCAAAATGTCAGACGCGCTGCAATGGTTGATGTCACCCGGAACGGTATGTTTGATGGCACAAGCGGCATTTCCAAACTTGAGTGCTGTTTCATCGTCGAAGTTTATTAAACCGTAAATCAAACCTGCTGCGAACGCATCGCCAGTCCCGATTCTGTCCACAACCTGAAGAATTTCAATAGGCTCAGATTCGAAGTAAGTTCCGTTTGCCCAAGCTCTACCCTGAGTTTCCTGCGTACTTGCGCTCGCACCAACGCGCACTTTGTCAAATATCTTTTTGATGGAAGGCATCTGTCTCTGAAATTCTTGACAAGCCTCGATAAAACTGTCTTTATCAGAAGCATAATTAGTTCCGATGATTTCGTTGATTTCATTCACGCCACCGATGAAAATAGTGGAATAGGAGACCAATTCTTTCAGAACTTCGAAACCTTCTTTGCCGTATTTCCAAAGGTTGGAACGATAAGCCGGATCCGCGGTGATTTCAACACCTTTTTGGTTGGCCATTTTCAAACCTTGTTTCAAAGCAATGTAAGCACTTTCGGAAATCCCCGGAGAAATTCCTGTCCAGTGGAAATAATCCGCACCTTCCAAAGCTTTTTCCCAATCGATTTGGTTGGGGTTGATATTTGCAAAAGAGCCATTGAGACGGTTGTAAGCAATTCTGGAAGCACGGACGGATGACCCAACTTCCAAAAAATACAGTCCAAGCGGATGTTCATTTTTTGCAATATGAGTGGTGTCAATGCCGTAACTCTTTATGGAAGCTAAGGCTGACTCTCCAACGAAATCATCGGAAACCACGCTCACGTGTTTGACGTCGCAACCCATTGTCGCCAATGATGCCGCAACATTCAGTTCTGTTCCTCCGAAAAAGAATTCCATCTCGTTGCTTTGCTTCATCATCCTGTTGCTGGCAGGCGATAGTCGCATAATCACTTCTCCAAAGCTTACTACTTTGTTCATTTATTATCTAATTTTTGTTAAACCTTACAGGTTTTTATAACCTGTCAGGTTTAGTATTTTTACTTTATAAAATCTTCTCTGAACGGACTGAAAACATCTACTAAAATCCCATCTTCCAGACATTCGACGCCGTGAAGCACATTAGAAGGCACGAAGAACGAATCGCCTTTTTTCAAAATTGAAATATCTTCGCCAATGTTCACTTCAAATTTTCCTTCTGCAACATAAGTTACCTGAATATGAGAATGTTTGTGTTTGTAGCCAATTCCGCCTTTTTTGAAACGGACATTCACCATCATTACAGATTCGTCGTAGCCTACAATTTGGCGGTCGATGTATTCATCGATTTTCTCCCATTCTGTTGAATCGGATTTGTAATATATTTTGGATGTTTGTTTTGTTTCCATTTTATTTTGAACACAAAGTGCACAAAGATTTTTTATTTAATTCTAATGTTTTTAAGTTCACAAAGTCCTTCGACTCCGCTCAGGATGACAACTCTCATAATAACTTTTTAATCCGTGAATCACTCGCAGCCCGACTTGAGCGGAGCTCCTTTTTTGCTTGTACTTTAGTTCTTTTTAAACTGAAATATTTTGCAAAAAAGATTGGGAGCCCTTCGACAAGCTCAGGATAAACTACAGGCGGATTAAGCTGCCCAAATTATTTTAAAAACTGAAATATTCCTTAGCGTTAAAATAGCAAATATCTGCCACAACTTTTCCGACCAAATCCAAATCCTCAGGAAGTTCGCCAGACTCTATTTCGTTTCCTAAAAGGTTACACAAAACACGTCTAAAATACTCGTGTCTTGGGAACGAAAGGAAGCTTCTGGAATCGGTCAGCATCCCAACAAATGTGCTGATGAGTCCCATATTGGAAAGCGCGTTCATCTGTTTTTCCATTCCGTCTTTTTGGTCCAAAAACCACCAGCCAGAACCGAATTGTACTTTTCCTTTCACAGAACCGTCGTTGAAATTCCCAATCATTGTTGCCATAATTTCGTTATCAGCAGGATTCAGATTGTAAATAATCGTTTTAGTCAATTTATCTTTGGAATCCAACGTATTAAGAAATCTCGAAAGGTTCGCAGCCTGACTGAAATCGCCGATGGAATCCCAACCTGTGTCCGGCCCCAGAACTTTCAACATTCTTGCATTGTTGTTTCTCAACGCGCCCAAATGGTATTGCTGAACCCAACCAAATGAATGGTAAGTCTCACCCAAGAACAACAAAATTGCTGTTTTGAACTGCTCAATCTGATGAGGCGTTAAAGTTTCGCCTTTTCTTTTAATTTCAAAAATTGAGTTGATTTCTGAATCTGTGAACGTTTCAAAAGAAATGTTGTTCAATCCGTGGTCACACAATCTGCATCCGTTGGCGTGAAAGTATTCAATCCTTTTGAGCAGCGCATCCTGTACATCCTTGTAAGATTTAATTTCAATGCCTGCAGACTCTCCTAATTTATCGATGTAAGAATTGTAATCCTCATTATCAATCAAAATCGCTTTGTCAGGACGGAAAGCCGTACTAACTGTGATTCCGATATTATTTTGTTTGATGGTCTTATGATATTCTAAAGTGTCAATCGGGTCTTCTGTTGTACAAACCGTTTCCACGTTTCTCATTTTCAACAATCCGTGAACAGATTTTTCGGGAGTCTGAAGTTGAGCTGATACATTTTCGTAAACTTCGTCCGCATTTTTTTCGTTTAACAAATCGTAAACATCGAAATATCTTGCTAATTCCAAGTGTGTCCAATGGAACAAAGGATTTCTCAAAGTATTCGGAACTGTTTTAGCCCAGGCTGCGAATTTTTCTTTGTCAGAAGCATCTCCGGTGATGAATTTTTCATTCACGCCCATCGTTCTCATCGCTCTCCATTTGTAATGGTCGCCACCAATCCAAACCTGAGTAATGTTCTCAAATTGACGGTTTTCCGCGATTTCTTTCGGAGGCAAATGGTTGTGATAATCGATGATCGGTTGATTTTCAGCAAATCTGAAATACAAATCCTCAGCGAATTTGTTCTTTAATAGAAATGTATCTGTGATAAATGGTTTCATAATAAGAAGTTAGATGCTAGACTTTAGAAATTAGATTAAAATAAAGTCTCATCGTTATTTAAATTAATATTATTCGTTTGAAGGCTTTCCGATGGTTGCAAGGATTCCGCCGTCAACATAAATGATTTGTCCGTTGATGAACTGACTGGCTTCGGAAGCTAGGAAAATGGCGGTTCCGGCCAAATCTTCGGGATTTCCCCAACGGCCTTCTGGTGTTCTGCTGATAATAAACTCGTTGAAAGGGTTGCCGTCTACTCGGATTGGTTCAGTTTGAGAAGTTGCAAAATATCCGGGACCGATTCCGTTCACTTGGATGTTATGTTTCGCCCATTCTGTCGCCAGGTTTTTGGTCAGCATTTTTAATCCGCCTTTTGCAGAAGCGTAAGCCACGACATTGTCACGACCCAATTCGCTCATCATAGAACAAATGTTGATGATTTTACCGGCTTTTCTGGCAATCATATTTTTGGCGACCAACTGAGACATAATGAAAGGTCCGGTTAAATCGACATCAATGACTTTTCGGAAATCGGAAACTTCCATTTCAAGAGCAGGGATTCTTTTGATGATTCCTGCGTTATTAATTAAAATGTCGATTTGCTTGTGATTGGCTTCAATTTCTGCTATTTTTTCAGCCGCAATTTTCTCATCCGTCACATCAAAAATATAGCCTGTCGCTTTGAAACCTTTGGATTGATAATATTTAATAGCTTCTTCCAGTTTGGATGGCGTAGTGCTGGTCACAACCAATTCTGCGCCTGCCGAACCGAGACCTTCCGCCATTGCAAGACCAAGACCGTGCGTTCCGCCGGTGATTAAAGCTACTTTTCCAGTTAGGTCAAATAAATTTTTCATTAAGAACTATCTTTGAATAAAGTATTTACAACTTTTTTTATTCTCGCAGATTTACCGGATTTGCTGATTTTAAAATCTGCTTAATTTGCAAAATCTGTGAGAGTTTTATCTATAATTATTTTAATTCGTCCGTTTTTACAGCATCCATATCGCCGTAATCCATATTTTCTCCCGCCATTCCCCAAATAAAGGTGTAGTTGGAAGTTCCAACACCAGAGTGAATGGACCATTCCGGAGAGATTACTGCATCTCTGTTTTTAAGGAAAATGTGTCTTGTTTCCTGAGGTTGTCCCATAAAGTGTGAAATCGTCTGCCCTTCCTCCAAATCGAAGTAGAAATAGGCTTCCATTCTTCTGGCGTGCGTGTGAGACGGCATGGTGTTCCAGACACTTCCTTCATGCAGCTCGGTCATTCCCATCTGAAGTTGGCAGGTTTCCAGCACGCTGTTTACCAATAATTTATTAATGGTTCTACGGTTCGCATATTTTGCATCGCCCAATTCTACGATTTCCGCTTCATTTTTGGTAATCTTTCTGGTTGGAAAAGATTGATGCGCCGGTGCGGAATTGAGGTAGAAATAAGCCTGTTCACCTTCAATATTTTCAAAAGTTACGGATTTATTTCCTTTTCCTATATATAAAGCTTCTTTATTATTGAGTTCGTATATGCTTCCGTCCACCGTCACTTGACCTTTTCCGCCCACGTTGATGATGCCGATTTCTCTTCTGTCTAAGAAATTTTCGGCTTTCAGCTCATCTATTGATTCAAGTTTCAAAGCCTTGTCAGTTGGCATGGCTCCACCAACAATTAATCGGTCGTACATGGTGTAGACCAATTGGATCTGTCCTTCCTGAAATAAATTATTGATAAGGAATTCTCTGCGAAGATCTTCGGTGGTGTATGTTTTGGCGTCATCCGGATGATGCGCGTATCGAAATTCTGAATGGGTCATAGGTAGTAGTATTCTATATTAACTCTAAATTAATTGTGTAATCGATTGCATTATTAAATGTAATATTTGGCACAAAAAATTATTTCTGTAAATATATATATAATTCTGAACTGAGAAAGAAAATTTTGATTATAATTTTAATACATTGATTATTAATGTTTTAAAATATAAAATTTAAAAATTTATCGCATGGTTTATGAAATTTATATTGCAGAAAATCTGATGTCATGTGAATTTTTGCACAATATTTCACAAACTCCTCTTTTTATTACCAATTTTTAATTTTATCAACTATTGTATTGTTAATGAATTGTTATTCAATATTATATAAAATATTTTACTGAGTAATACGCATAGTCATTCCGCATTAAAGCGAACAGCAGAATTGCGGGATAATTTTGTAAGTTATGTTAAAAATTGAAATTAAGTTTAAATTTTGGTTAACAATCTGCAATCGTAAAATCGTCCCAACGCAGTTATTTGAATCAATCAACAGTTAAAAAAAAGTTAAATTATTTGAATTGCTTAGTCTTGGCATTAGATATTGTAATAAGTCAATACGTTGGTTATCAGATTTCTATAGAATGATTACTTACTGTTTGATATTGTTTGTTAACATTGGATTAATAAAAAAGTGATTTTTATTATTTGCCAATTGAAAAATAATCTTAGTTTAGTCGAGTTAAGAAATCTGACAATTTTTAAGTGCAATCGATTGCGCTTTGTTTTGAGATTTTAGCAATTTTTGATTCAGTAAAAACAATTACTAATTATAAAAAACTAAAAAATATCTATGAGTGGTTTAAAATTAGGTATTCAAAGTGCTTTTGTAAAGACAACCATTGCGTCCGTGTTTTTGCTTCCTGCACTTGGATTGGCTCAGGAACTTATCAAGGTGTCCGGAACCATTACCTCCGATCAGAACAAACCGGTGCCCAATGTGGAAGTTACTGTAAGGAATTCCAAGTTCTCTACAGTGACTGACCAATCTGGAAAGTATTCATTGAATGTTCCGAAAAATGCAACGCTTGTCATCCGTTCCAGAGGTTTTGAAGAGCAGGAAATCAACGTTGATGGCAAGAACATCATCAATATTGCACTCAGCAAGCACGACGGGAATAAGGAAAGAGCCATCGACGAAGTGGTGCTGGTAGGATACACCACGGTTTCCAAAAAAGATGTTACCAATGCTGTGGCTTCTGTGAAAGGCGACCAGTTGGTCGATATGCCTGTAAATACTGCGGCTGAAGCGATCCAGGGAAGATTGGCCGGTGTACAAGTAACGTTCGGCGAAGGTTCTCCAGGAGCAGATCCGGAAATCAAGGTGCGAGGCGGAACTTCCATCACTCAGGACAATGCGCCGCTTTACATTGTAGACGGCATCCAGATGGATAACGCACTCTCCATCATCTCACCAAAAGAAATCGAGTCCATCGAAGTGCTGAAAGATGCAGCTTCTACTTCCATCTACGGTGCAAGAGGTGCTAATGGTGTTGTTCTGATAACAACTAAAAGTGGTAGAAAGAATACGAAAACAATGGTTAATTACAACGGATTTACCGGTATCAGAACCATTGCTAAAACCCTGGACGTGATGAGTCCTTACGATTTTGTACAATACCAGTACGAACTCCGGAACAAAGATGGTTACCAGGATCAGATTGATAAATTTATTCAGCTGTATGGGAATTATCTTCCGACCTACAACGATCAAGGACAGCTCATTGATGAAGGAATAGAAAAATACAGAAACATTAGGACCAAAGACTGGCAGGAGGAAGTTTTCGGTAAAGAAGCCTTTAACTATACTCATAATGTCAACATTTCGGGTGGTAATTCCAATTCGGCATTTACGCTGGCACTGAATCATGTGGAAGAAGATGGGATTATGATCAATTCCGGATATAAAAGAAGCATGGCCAACTTTAAATATGATTTTGACATCAGCAAGAAACTAAAAGTTGGGTTGACTGCAAGATACGGCAGAACTTCTATTTTGGGTGCAGGAACATCTTCTACAGGTTCTCAGACCACTAACAGATTAAGAAACGTGATCCGTTACAAACCGTTTGACAATGGTGTAAATACCGGCGCAGGCTCCGATGAATTTGATACCGATGATTATGCGGTTACCAACCTGATCAATCCGGTTTTACTTGCCAATAACGAAATTAAGTATAATGATACCAATAATTTATTTTTGAATGGTGTCATCACCTACAATATTTTTAAGGATTTGACTTTCAAAAGTACGATTGGCTATGTTCAGAACGATCAGAAAATCAATCAGTTTTCCGGACCATCTACTTATCTTTCAAGAATCAATGCAGATCTTTCGGTTGTGCAGATGTATAGTGCACAGAGCAGAAGAATAACCAATACCAATACGTTAGCATACAAAAAGAAATTCAATAATAGTAAATTAGATTTATTATTAGGACAGGAAATTGTACAGACAGACGGCGAAAAAACGGATATGACAATCAGATGGTTGCCTACATCACTGTCTGCAACCCAGGCTTTTGCTAATATTGTTCTTGCGGCACCACCTTCCGGGAATGTTCAGGAAGCGCCAGTTGCGGCCGTTCTGCCTCCCAATCGTTTAGCATCATTCTTTGCAAGAGCCAATTACATTTATAATAATAAATACATTGCTACATTTTCCGTGAGAAGAGATGGTTCCACCAGATTCGGACCAAATAACAGATGGGCTAATTTCCCTTCTGCATCATTGGCATGGAAAATTGGCGAAGAGAACTTCCTGAAAGATTCCAAAGTGGTCAACGATCTGAAGCTTCGTGCGGGATATGGACAATCTGGTAATGACAAAATAGCTGATTTCTTATACGATACATTTTACAATCCTTCCAGTACTTATGGTTATACAGGAGGTACCGGTGTAATTACAGGCGCAGCGCCAGGTAATATCCAGGCCAATCCTAATATCAAATGGGAAGCTACTGTATCAAAAAATATCGGTTTGGATTACTCCTTATTTAATAACAGGGTTTATGGTGCGATTGATGCCTATATCACGGATACAAAGGATTTATTGTTATTGGCAAAAATTCCGCAAACTTCCGGTTATGAATTTCAGTTTCAGAACTCTGGGAAAACTCAAAATAAAGGTTTAGAATTTTCGGTAGGCGCATTAGTGGTAAGCAATGATAGCTTCCAATGGAAAGCAGATTTCAACGTGGCTGCCAATAAAAATATGATCAAGAGTTTAGGAGCTTTAACGAATGGGGAAACCAACTATTACCTTCAGCCATCAGGATGGGTGAATAACTTATTCGATTTCAAAGTTCAGGTAGGCGCTCCTGTCGGGATGTTTTACGGTTACGTTACCGAAGGAAGATATGAAATCAGCGACTTTGATTTTAATCCTTCGACTAACCGATATACCTTAAAGCAAGGTGTGCCAAGCTCGGGCAGCGTTGCATTAGGTAACAGAGCGCCACAGCCGGGAGACCTCAAGCTAAGAGATATCAACGGTGATGGTGTGATTGATACCAAAGACCAAACGGATCTCGGGAACGCCCAGCCGAAATTCTACGGTGGTTTTAACCAGACTTTCCGATATAAGAATTTTGACATGAGCTTATTCTTCAATTTCTCTGTTGGAAATAAAGTTTATAATGCCAATAAAATCGAATTCACCACAAAATTCCAGTACTACGACCAAAATATGCTGGCAGAGATGGCTGACCGATGGAAGTGGTATGATGGTAATGAACTCGTCCTTGATCCTACAAGACTGGCTGCACTAAATGCCAATACGACAATGTGGACGCCTACAGGCGGTAATTACTTCCTGCATTCTTATGCTATCGAAGACGGCTCCTTCCTGAGACTGAACAACGTAACCATTGGCTATACCTTACCAAAAGATTCTCTGAAAATGCTGGGAATCACAAATTTCAGAATGTATGCTACCGCCAACAATGTGTTTACCATTACAGGTTATTCCGGTTATGATCCGGAAGTGAGCACCAGAAAAAATCCGCTTACGCCAGGCGTAGATTACGCAGCATTTCCAAGAAGCAGATTTTTCGTAACAGGTATTGATGTAACTTTTTAATTAAAACAAAATGAAAATTAACAGATTAATCTATATAATAAGTTGTTTGGTGGTCTTCAGCACAGTCACATCGTGCGAGGATTACCTCAGCCCGGAAAATATTTCCAGTTCCAATGAAGCCCAGCAGTTCGACAGTACGTCTGACACTTTCACAGCCTTGATTGGCGTGTATAATCAGATCATCGGGGATGATGCTTATGGACAAAGATTGAATCTTTACTATCCGCAGTCTGCCGACGATTTTAAAATCTCCGGAGATTATAACTGTAATGATAGGAGAGGGATCAGTACCTACGGGGCCTGTACTTCCAATCCGGATCTTAACAGACCATTTCTGAAGCTCTATTCCGGAATCGAAAGAGCCAATCTGGTCATTAAAAATATCCCGCTTTCGCCAGTTTACCAGACAGGTTCTGCTGCCGACAAAGCGTTGATGGACAGATATCTGGGTGAAGCGCTGACGCTTAGAGCGCAATTCTATTATGACCTGATCAAAAACTGGGGCGATGTGCCGATGCAGATGGTCCCGTCATCCGACCTGGAAAGTGTTTACCTTCCGAAAACAGACAGGGATGTTATTTATGACAAAATCATCGCAGATTTGGCCGTGGCTTCCAACCTGGTACCATGGAAATCAAAATCGAATACTTCCAACACCAGAATCACGAAAGCTGCTGTTAAAGGTTTGAGAGCAAGAATCGCATTGGCCAGAGCCGGCTACTCGCTCAGAAGAGCGCCGAGAGTTATGGCAAAAGGTTCCAATTCCGAAGTCTATTACAAAATTGCTTATGACGAGTGTAAAGACATTATCACTTCCGGAGAACATGCGCTGAGCCAGAACTTCGAAGCTGTTTTCAGGGCTTTGCACGATAATACGGAAGATGCTGCCAAGGAAGTAATCTTTGCAGTAGGCGCTTTCGGAGGGAATGCCGCAACTGACAGTAAAATAGGATATTTCAACGGAATGCGACACGATGCATCTTCTTCATGGAGCAGTAACGGCGGTGTGAACGCAATTCCGACATATTTCTACGAGTTTGGTAAATTCGATGTGAGAAGAGATCTTACCGTTGCAACCATCCAGATCAACGCAGCCAATCAGGCTATTTTCGCCACTGGAGCTTTGTTTACAGACGGAAAATTCAGAAAATCATGGACCAACATCACAGGGACATCTCAAAACCTTGGTATCGACTGGCCATTGCTGCGCTATTCCGATATTTTGCTGATGTTTGCAGAAGCCGATAATGAACTGAACGGTGCGCCATCTCAGGATGCCATCAATGCAGTGAAGCAGGTGAGAGAAAGAGCGTACGTTGGAAATCTTGCTCAGGCAGGTAGCATCCCTATGGACAAAGCCGGATTCTTCGATTATATCGTTCACGAGAGATTGCTGGAATTCGGCGGCGAAGGTCTTAGAAAATACGATCTGATCCGTTGGAATCTTCTGGCAACCAAGATCGCCGAAACCAAGCAGAATCTGACGCAATTCTTGAATGGAACAGGAAAATATGCCACTGTTCCGATGCAGATCTATTACAAAGAAACGGCTTACGACAGAACAAAATCTGCACAGGCCATGCTGATGGGAATGGATTTTTATGTCGCACCGGGCACCAGTAAAGCCGATGTGTTTTATACCCCAACGCCGCAGGGCAGCGCGCCATCAGGCTATAAATCCATCAACTGGAGGGTGGCCGTGAATGCACAATACATCAATGACCCTATCAAAGGTTATGCACAATATTTTGAAGCCAACAGAAAAGAACTGCTTCCAATCTACAACGATATTATTCAGTCTAACTATAATCTGACTCAGGATTACGGTTACTAGAAAATGAAAGTTCCGTCCCGGGATTTTTAAGTTATTATATTTTTAATTTTTTTTGAAGATTCACTCTATCAGGATTTTATATCCTGGTAGAGCTGATTCTAAGAAGCGTATCGCCTTATTTCTGGGGAATATGGTAGCCGGCAATGATTTAAAATTAGTTAATGAGAGCGGTCTGTTGAGGTCAAACACTAATTCTGATAATCAAATTTTTCTTTCAACGTATTAAACTCATAAAACTATTTTATATGAACAAATTTAAACTGATTTACCTGTTTCTGATGCTTGCAATAGTGCAGGTCTCCGGACAGTCCGTTACATTCAGCGAGTCGCGAGGCTGGCTGGAGACAGCCTTTGTAAAATGGCAGCCTGCGCAGAATGCCAGCAGATACAATGTGTATTACTCCGGAGAAGGCGTGGTCAATAAACAAGTAGACGATTATCTCATCCGCAGCTATGGTTCTTACTTCCGGGCAGACGTTCTTGGGCTGAAAGCCGGAACGTATACCATTACCGTAAAACCTGTGGTTTTGGGAGTGGAAGGCGCTGGCGCTACTACCGCCGCGCTTACCGTACTTCCTCAGGACAGAAATGGTTTCGCCTTCCATGGCGGCAGAGTTCCAGGCGGTTATAAAGCCGACGGTACACTCAAAGATAATGCCGTGGTCCTGTACATCACCGAAAAAAGCAAGAACACCGTATCTTTCAATGTCATTACCAATAATAATGGAAATACCACCAATTATGTAGGCTTCCAAAATATTTTTTCCGGAATCAAAAAAGGAATTGATAAAAGGCCTTATGTTTTCCGTCTTGTAGGGAACATTACCGATTTTACCGATATGGAAGGTGGCGACCTGGTGGTGGAAAATAAAAACAATGACCAAAGCTACATTACGGTAGAAGGCGTTGGCGACGATGCTGTGGCCAACGGCTGGGGAATCCGTGTTAAAAATGCGACCAACATTGAGATTGCCAATCTAGGCTTTATGAACTGCGACAGCAGCGAAGGTGACAACATCGGGATGCAGCAGAACAATTCCTACATCTGGGCGCATAATAACGATCTTTTCTATGGTAATGCAGGAAGTGATGCAGACCAGATCAAAGGTGATGGAGCGCTGGACAATAAAGGAACGTCTTATGCCACTTATTCCTACAATCACTTTTGGGATTCTGGAAAGGCCAGTCTTTTAGGCCTTAGCGAGAATACAACTTCTGGTCTCTACGTGACCTATCACCACAACTGGTTTGACCATTCGGACTCCAGACATCCGAGAGTCCGTTACTATTCGGCTCATATTTATAACAATTATTTTGACGGCGTGGCCAAGTACGGCTCTGGTTCTACAGAAGGTTCTTCGCTATTTTTAGAAGGCAATTACTTCAGAAACTCAAAAAACCCGATGATGATTTCGCTTCAGGGTACGGATGTCTGGAGTCCATCGAAGCAGATGAACGATCCTACGAATCAGGGAACTTTCTCCGGAGAAGACGGCGGTATGATCAAGGCTTTCAATAACACCATGGACGGCGATATTGGCACCAATTCTATGCGTTTTGTAGCCTACGGCGACCCAAATCCACTGTACAACATCCCTGGAAAAATTAATTCTACCATCGATTTTGACGCCTACGTTCCGGCAACCAGAGGAGAAGCGGTTCCAAACTCTGTGAAATCATTTAAAGGCAACAATGTCTACAATAACTTCGATACCGACGCTTCGCTATACGTGAAAAATCTAACAGTCGAAGATCCTGCAACGGCCAGAGATCATACGAAATTATACGCCGGACGTGTTCTGGGCGGCGACTTCAAATGGACTTTTGACAATGCTGTGGATGATAAATCCTACACGGTGATCAATGCGTTGAAATCTGCGTTAACAAATTATGGCACTTCGATGGTTTACATCCAGGCGGAGGGCAGCACGCAAACCCTTGTAAACACATCTGGGAACAAGGATCAATCCGTCTCCGAAGGTGTAACCATTACGCCCATCGTATTCACTTGGGGTGGCGATGCT
The DNA here is from genome assembly GCA_002297505.1 of Flavobacteriales bacterium UBA720. Classification (GTDB taxonomy): domain Bacteria; phylum Bacteroidota; class Bacteroidia; order Flavobacteriales; family Weeksellaceae; genus Epilithonimonas. The sequence goes on along the minus strand of DBLQ01000129.1, from coordinate 13,951 downwards.
ACGGATGTCGTTGTAACAGGGCTTCCGTCTAACGGATTAGCGTTTGCGAAAGACTCATCTGCAAAAACATTGACCATCACCGGTACGCCAAGTGCAACGACCAATTACACCGTTACGACAGTCGGTTCCGGCAATGCAGCTTCCATCAGCGGAACAGTGACTCTGGGCACTACCGGAAATCCTGGTTCTACCGACGGATTGATCCACAACTTTACGACCGCTACGCCTCCAAAATCAAGTGCTTTCTATACCATTACCGGTAATATGAACTCTACGGATGGCTCTCAATCGTACGATGGCGCTACGCTAACCAAGCGTCTGAAAATGGAATCTGCAACAAGTATCAACTACACCACCACCGAAAGTTCTACATTGACTTTGGTTTTTGATGCCGATTTCAATAAAAATGTAAAATTCGACGGAACCAATTATACGGCTTCCAACGGTATTGTAACCATTTCGAACGTGGCTGCAGGCGCACACAGCATTACGAAGGGCGATACAACGAACCTATATTACATCAAAACGGCTTATGCTGGAATGGCAACTTCTGATATCAACAAAGCTCAAATCTCTGTTTATCCGAATCCGGTGACAGATTATCTGAGAATCAGCACTGCTGGCGAGAAAGTATCCAATGTAAAAGTTTACAATTTTGCTGGGCAATTGGTGAAAAATATTGATCACGCCAAAACAGATGCTATCGACTTGAGAAATCTGGCAACAGGTAATTATATCATCAGCATCACAACTGATAAAGGAACCTTTACCAGAAAGATCATCAAGAAATAATCGGTCATAATATTTGATTTCAAAAAACATTGAGATAAAATATTATAATTGTTAAATTCATACAGGTTTTCATCCCGCAAGGGATGGAAACTTGTATATTTAAAAAGAATGATAAAACCTTATCAAAAAAATTAAAAATTAGAATCTCAAATTTGCAGCTCCGTAGGAGCGAAACGTTTGTAGCAAGTAGAGTAAACACCAGAAGAGAGCTCCGTAGGAGCGACCTGTTAATCACGCAATTATTAACATTAATGAAAACCAAAAATCCTTTACTGTTCATCGCATCCATTATCATTTTGATGAGTATCAAATCTTTCAGCGTTGCGCGTAATTCTGAAACAATTTATACCGTTTCAAAAGATGGAAAAAGCGATTTCAAAACAATTCAGGAAGCGGTCAATGCAGCAGGAGAAAAGTTGGATTCTAAAACCAAAATCATCATCAGAAAGGGAACTTACCGTGAAAAAATTACCATTCCTGCCACCAAAGGCATAATTCTTTTTGAAGGTGAAAGCGCAACAGAAACCATTATTGTTAATGACGATTTCGCATCAAAGAAAAACACCGAGGGAAAAGAAATGGGAACAACAGGTTCATCAACCATTTTTATTTTCTCAGATAATTTTTCAGCAAAAAATATCACGTTTCAGAATGATGCCGGAAGAGTCGGACAAGCTGTTGCTGTTTTGATTACCGGAGACAAAGCGATTTTTGAAAACTGCAGATTTCTGGGATTTCAGGATACTTTATATCTGAAAGGTGAGCAGGATGTTCCGACACCAAAGCGCGAGATTCGGCATTTTTTTAAAAACTGTTATATCGAGGGAACAACCGATTTTATATTTGGCGCAGCAACGGCGGTTTTCACAGATTGTACGATCTACGCAAAGGAAAGTGCCACTTATCTCACGGCAGCGTCAACACAGGGAAATTCCAAATATGGATTCGTATTCATCGATTGCAAAATTGAAGGTGATGCAAAACCTAAGTCGGTTTATCTAGGAAGACCGTGGCGACCATTTGCCAAAACAGTTTTTATCAACACAGATATTTCGAATGTCATAAAACCAGAAGGTTGGCACAATTGGAACAAACCAGACGCCGAGAAAACCACCTTCTATGCAGAATACAGTTCCAAAGGAATTGGAGCAGATAAGGAAAAACGAGTTTCATGGTCGCATCAGTTGTCTAAAAAAGAAGCCAAAGAATATTCAATCAAAAATATTCTATCAGGAAAAGACAATTGGAATTTTAAAATAGAATAAGAAGTTAGTATCAGATATGTCACACTGAGCGGAGTCGAAGTGTCTTTACGACTTAAAAACATTGAATTGAATGAAAAATCTTTGCGGACTTTGCGTTTAAAAACGAATTAGTAAAATGAAATATAACAAACTCAAAATATTAACCATAACAGTTCTGGCTGCAGGATTATTTTTTTCCTGTGCACAACAATCGAAACCGGCCAATCAAAAAATTTCTGATGTTTCCGGCCTAGCGATTTCTGCGAAATTACCTTGGTCAGAAAGAATGATGCAATCGGAAATGAAGCGTTTTCCCGAAGCGTGGATGTTAGATTTTTTCAAAACACCAAAGTGGAGTTATCCCAACGGATTGGTCCTGAAAGGTGCAGAACAACTCTTCCAGAAAACCGGAAAAAGAGAATATTATAATTACATCAAAGGTTATGCTGACGAACTGGTTAATGCAGACGGCACCATCAAAACCTACGATATCAAAAAGTACAATCTTGATATGCTGAATTCCGGCAACGTTTTGATTTTTCTCTACCTTGAAACCAAAGACGAAAAATATCTGAAAGGCGCTCAGTTGCTGAGATCGCAATTGAACGATCATCCGAGAACTTCCGAAGGCGGATTTTGGCATAAGAAGATTTATCCCAGCCAAATGTGGCTGGACGGTCTGTATATGGCGGAACCTTTTTATGCGAGTTACACAAAATTGTTCAGCAAAGGTGCAGAAGCAGATCAAGCTTATAATGATATTTTGAATCAGTTTGATGTGGTCCAAAAACATATGGTTGATTCCAAAACGGGACTGCTGTATCACGGTTGGGACGAGAGCAAAGAACAGCAGTGGGCAGACAAAAAAACCGGACTTTCTCCGAATTTCTGGGGACGAGCCATGGGCTGGTACGGAATGGCCATTGTGGATGTTCTGGATTATTTGCCGGAAAATCATCCCGGAAGAGCAAGATTGATTGGTTATTTGAAATCTTATTCAGAAGCTTTGGTAAAAGTTCAGGACAAAAAAACAAGTTTGTGGTATCAGGTTTTGGACAAAGGCGGTGAGAAAGGCAATTATCTCGAAGCCTCAGCATCGTCTATGTTTGTCTACACCTTTGCAAAAGCAGTTAGAAAAGGCTATTTGCCAACTTCTTACAAAACTATTGCAAAAAAAGGCTATGATGGCATTGTCAAAAATTTAATTACGGTGGAACCTGACGGAGTCGTCAATCTTAATCAAAACTGTGCGGTTGCAGGTTTGGGTGGAACGCCTTACAGAAGTGGGACTTATGAATATTATGTCACTGAAGAAATCCGTTCCAACGATCCGAAAGGAACCGGACCATTCATCCTCGCCAGTTTGGAATTGGAAAACTAAGCCACGAAGTGGTAAAAGCAACAGCATAGGGTGAAGGCCTATGATAGAATGAGAGAAATGATAATAGCCCTGAAAGGGCGCAATCAAAATCATAGGATAAAAAAACCGATGATTTGCATAATGAACCCATAATGTCATAATTTGAAAATCAACAAAAAACATATCATCCTTTTCTTGTCTGCATTGTCAATCAATCAATTGGATGCACAGAAAATTAAACCTTATGTTTCAGAAGTCTGGGTTTCGGATTTAGGAAACGGAATGTATAAAAATCCGGTTTTATATTCAGATTATTCGGATCCGGACGTGATTCGAGTTGGAGACGATTATTTGATGACCGCTTCCAGTTTCAACGAAATGCCTGGTTTACCGATTCTCCATTCTAAAGATATGATCAATTGGAAGCTGGTGAATTATGCGATCACAGATTTAGTTCCGAAAGAGCATTTCAATAAACCGAGACGTGGCGACGGCGTCTGGGCACCAAGCATCCGTTTCCATAACGGCGAATATTACATTTATTGGGGCGATCCGGATTTCGGGATTTATATGGTCAAAACCAGAGATCCTTTCGGGAAATGGGAAGAACCTGTTTTGGTAATGGAAGGAAAAGGTCTCATCGATTCCTGTCCGTTTTGGGATGAAGACGGTCAGGCTTATTTGGTTCACGGCTGGGCAGGAAGCAGAGCAGGAGTCAAAAGTCTGTTGACCATTAACAAAATGAATCCGGAAGGCACAAAAGTTCTGGACAAAGGCATCCACGTTTTCGACGGACACGACGCGCATCCAACCGTTGAAGGTCCAAAGATGTACAAAAGAAATGGCTATTATTACATTTTTGCTCCCGCTGGAGGTGTTGCTACAGGCTGGCAATTGGCTTTGCGTTCAAAAAATATATACGGGCCTTATGAAGAGAAAATTGTCTTAGAAAAAGGCTCGACTAAAATCAACGGACCGCACCAGGGTGCTTGGGTTGATACACAGAATGGTGAAGATTGGTTTTACCATTTTCAGGATGTAGACGCCGGCGGAAGAATCGTGCATCTTCAGCCGATGAAATGGGAAAAAGACTGGCCCGTCATCGGAATCGATCATAATAAAAATGGAATTGGAGAACCTGTTCTGACATTCAAAAAACCTAATGTCGGCAAAACATATCCAATAGAAACACCTGCAGAATCTGATGAATTCAATGATGACAAAATCGGTTTGCAATGGCAATGGAGTGCGAATGAGAATATCGTTTGGTTGGCAAAACTTCCCGGAAAAGATTTTCTAAGGTTGTTTTCAATCAAAATTCCGGATGGCGAGAAAAATCTCTGGAATGTTCCTAATCTTCTGACTCAGAAATTCCCGGCTCCAAATTTCGCAGCAACCACTAAAGTCAAATTGTGTCCCGAAGATGTAAAAGAAGGAAAAACTGCCGGACTTCTCGTCATGGGAATGGATTATCAATCATTAGTGATTACCAACAAACCTGACGGCTATTATCTCCAATTAAGAAATGCTCAAAAAGCTGAAAAAGGCGGTGAAGAGAAAATACTGAACGAAATCAAATTAAAATCAAACGAAGTTTACCTGAAAGTCAACGTCAATGAAACCAACGGAATCTGCACATTCAGCTACAGTGAAAATGGGAAAAAGTTTGAGAATATTGGCGATAAATTTCAGGCAAAACCGGGAAAATGGATAGGCGCCAAAGTTGGAATTTATTCCGTCAGCGATTCCAAAGTTTCAAGAGGCGGTTACGCGGATTTTGACTTTTTCAGAATGACAAAAAATTAAAACGAAATAAATTATAATAATTAAAAATGAAAATATCCTTCAAAAATATCTCAACAGCATTTTTTATCGCGGCTTCTGTGATGACTTTTGCTCAGACAGAACAGGATAATCAAAAAGAGAGAATCGTAAAACCTTCCAAAGATAAAAACACCACCAACATTTTTCTGGCTGGAGATTCTACCCTGACAGATTATACCTTGGAAAGCAATTACAAGGAAAAGCGTTATCCGCAGCAAGGTTGGGGCGGAGTTTTTCAGGAGTTTTTTGTGGCGGACAGTCTCAAGACTTTCAAATCGCCATTAGCAAAACAAGTTTTGGTGGTGGACAAAGCCAAAGGCGGAAGAAGTACAAGAACTTTTTTCCAAGAAGGCAGATGGCGTTACATTTTTGAAAATCTGAAACCGAAAGACTGGGTTTTGATTCAGTTTGGTCACAATGACGAATCGGAGAAAAAAGTCGACCGTTATGTGGATGTTCCGGGTTATAAGGAATATTTGAGATTGTATATTCATCAGGTTCGTGAGAAAGGCGCAACGCCGGTTTTGATAACGCCTGTTTCCAGAAATTATCCATGGAAAGACGGTGTTTTGGGAGACAGTCATGTTGATTATGCGAAAGCGATGATAGAAGTTGGCGAAGAGCAAAAAGTGGATGTTATCGATTTGAACAAATTGTCCAGAGAATTTTTCACTCAAAAAGGAAAGGACTTTGTGACCACAACTTACTTTATGAATCTTCCGGAAGGCAAATATCCTGCTTATCCGAATGGACAAAAAGACGATACGCACTTCCAGCCGGAAGGTGCAAAAGCCGTCGCGCAGCTGGTTTATAATGAGTTCAAAAAAATAGCAAATAAGAAATAACTCAACTTTGGTCATTTCGTAGGAATCTCGCCTACGATGTTTAGATTCCTACGGAATGACAAATATTGAAAATATGGTCAAAAACCTTGCGACTTTAATAATATAATAAATAGAAATTTGCGCTCATTGCGTTAAAATCAAAATATTGAGAATGAAGAAAACGATTAAAATTTTAGCTTTAAGCTTAGCAACATTAATCTCAGGAAACGCTTTTGGACAGAGCATTGCCGATATTTACAAAGGCGTTGAGTTCAAAATGCCAGCGGTTGCAGAAACGTCTTTTCCGTCAACATCAGTTAACATCAAAAATTATGGTGCTGTTTCCGGCGGAATTATTAAAAATACAGAAGCTTTCAGAAAAACGATTGACGAAACTTCGCAGAAAGGTGGTGGAACGGTGGTGGTTCCAAGAGGAATCTGGCTCACCGGCCCAATTGTTCTGAAAAGCAATATCAACCTTCATCTGGAAGACGGCGCTTTGCTGATGTTCAGCAGAGATTTTGCAGATTATCCTTTGGTGGATGTCAGTTTCGAAGGTCTTAACACAACGCGTTGCCAGTCTCCGATTTCTGCAAAAGGTGCAACCAACATCGCAATCACGGGAAAAGGCGTGGTTGACGGCAACGGCGACGCTTGGCGATACGTTAAAAAAGGCAAAATGACCGATGGACAGTGGAAAGAATTATTGTCCAGAGGTGGCGTTTTGTCTGCCGATAAAAAGATTTGGTTCCCAAGCGAAAGCTCCAAAAGAGGTTTTGAAAATACCGCTAATTTCAACATTCCGGAAAAATTGACGACGAGGGAACAATTGGAATCGGTGAAGGATTTTCTTCGTCCGGTCATGGTAAGTCTGGTGAGCTGTGACAAAGTTCTTTTGGATGGCCCAACCTTCCAGAATTCACCAGCGTGGAATCTTCATCCATTGATGTCCAGTAATTTGATTTTGAGAAATTTGACGGTTAGAAATCCTTGGTATTCTCAGAACGGAGATGGTCTGGATTTGGAGTCTTGTAAGAATGTTTTGATTTATAATAATACATTTGATGTTGGCGATGATGCGATTTGTATCAAATCCGGAAAAGATAAAGATGGCCGTGACCGAGGCATTCCTACAGAAAATGTCATTATCAAAAACAATACGGTTTACCACGCACACGGCGGAATTGTGATTGGAAGCGAAATGTCTGGTGGTGTTCGGAATCTTCACGCTTCGGATTGTACCTTCATCGGAACAGATATCGGACTTCGTTTCAAAACGGCGAGAGGAAGAGGCGGTGTTGTGGAAAATATTTGGATCAGCAATGTGGATATGACGGGAATTCCGGCGCAGGTCATCGGTTTTAATATGTTCTATGAAGGTAATTCGCCAATCATTGAAGAAGATCAAAATGCAGATGACGAAAAAAGAGTAGTAAAAGATATTCCTGTGACAGAAGAAACGCCGATTTTCAGAAATGTGTTCTTCAAAAATATCACGGCTTCCAATTCTTACGAAGCTCTGTCGCTGAATGGTTTATCTGAAATGAACCTTAAAAATATTGTGGTGGAGGATTCTTACTTCGATACCAAAAAAGCTTTAACCATCGTAGATGCAGACGGAATTGCATTGAAAAATGTCAAAATTAAATACACCGATGGAACTGGTGCAACGATTTATAATTCTAAAAATATTGATATCTCGGGACTGACTTTGGAATCTTCTAAAACGCCTTTGATTAAGGTGATCGGAAGTAAAACCAAAGCTGTCAAATTACCAAAAGGAATTTCTGGCGATAAATTGTCAATTTCCAAAGATGTTCCGAAGAATGTTGTAAAATAACTCGTCAGTTCGAGTGTTTTTCGAAATGGAATGAAGAAAAATGTATCGAGAACTTTTCTTTAAATTTCATTCTTTCTAAAAATAACTTGAAACGACTTTAAACAAATAATTTTTCTTATATTTTTTCTTAAAACGGATGAAACCTACCAAAGTTAACTTGAATCACAATAGTCATCTGCGGAAGATTTTCATCCGTTTTTCTGTCGTATTGATTTCGATTTCGAAGATTTTTTCTCAGGAAATCGAAAGGCCAAAAGCACAACCTTACACCATCGAAGGAACTTATGAGAAACTGAAAAAGAAATATCCATTCATCCAGCCTTTGAATCTGGAATTTCCAAAAAACATCAAAGTCAAAAAAGATATTGAATATAAAACCAGAGGCGGAAAGTCACTTTTAGCCGATATTTATTACCCTGAAAATTCGGCTCAGAAATATCCCGGAATTATCTTGGTTCACGGCGGCGGCTGGATTTCTGGAAGCAAAGAAAATGAAAGATTTTTGGCTCAGGAATTGGCTTCAAAAGGTTATGTAGTAATGGCAATTAACTACAGTTTGAGTGATGATGCAAAATATCCCGCTGCTTTTGAAGACATTAAAGATGCTTTGAAATTTTTGAAGAAACATCATCAAGAATTTGCATTAAATAAGAGAAAAATAGCAATCGGAGGAAACTCTGCCGGAGCGCAACTGGCAACTTTGGTTGGTGTGAAAAATAAAGTTCAGGCAATTGTCAATATTGATGGAATTGTTTCATTCGTACATACCGAGTCCGAAGAAGGTACTTATGCAGCGTATTGGTTTAGAGCGACGAAAGCTCATAATTTTAAGATTTGGAAAGAAGCTTCACCGTTGGAATATGTTAATAAACACACACCTCCAACATTATTCATTAATAGTTCTCAACCGAGATTTCATGCAGGAAGAGATGATATAATGAAATTATTAAAAAGTTATAATATCGCAACGGAATTTCACGAAATCAAAGATTCTCCGCATTCGTTTTGGCTGGTTCGGCCTTGGTTTGATGAGACTTTGAAATATACAGTTGATTTTCTGGATCGGGTTTTAAAAAATTAACTGAATGAAAAAGCTAATGTCTTTTCTGAGTTTTTGCTTCGTGGTTTTGTCTTTTGCACAATCACCTTATATAACAATTATAGTTGCTAAGGATAATTCGGGCGATTTTAAAACGATACAAGGTGCGATTAATTCTGTTCGGGATTTAGGTCCGGGCGAAGCGTTAATCAAAATTAAATCAGGAATTTACAATGAAAAAGTAGTGATTCCTTCCTCAAAACATTGGATTACGATTGAAGGCGAGAATAAGGAAAATACAATCATTATCAACGATGATTTTTCCGGAAAACTGAATCCTTTGACCAATGAAAAATTCAATACTTTTAATTCTTACACGTTCTTGGTTGCCGGTGACCATATCAAAATTTCCAATCTGACCATTAAAAATGCGTCTTGTAATCAGGGGCAGGCAGTTGCACTTCACGTGGAAGGCGACCGGTTTGTTATGAAGAATTCCAATATTTTGGGTTGTCAGGACACACTGTATGCAGCGACTGATCACAGCCGGCAATATTATGAAAACTGTTATGTAGAAGGAACTACGGATTTTATTTTCGGTCAGGCGACTGTAGTTTTTAAAAATTGTGAAATCAGAAGTTTAGCGAATTCTTACATTACTGCTGCGGCAACAAGCAAAGATAATCCATTTGGTTTTGTCTTTTTCGATTGTCATTTGACTGCGAAAGAAGGTGTTACCAAAGTTTATCTCGGCCGACCGTGGCGACCGTTTGCTAAAACGGTTTTCATTAATACAACGATGGAAAGCCATATTGTGCCAGAAGGCTGGAATCCCTGGAACGGCGACAAAATGTTTCCGGACAAAGAAAAAACAGCGTTTTATGCTGAGTTTGGAAGTAAAGGTAGCGGTTCAAATCCTGGTAAAAGAGTAGAGTGGTCTCATCAGCTTTCCAAAAGAGCGTTGAAAAGTTATACCATTGAAAAGATTTTTAGAAGATCAGATCATTGGATGCCGTGAAATTGTTGCACAAAATAATTTTTTTCTGATTCGCAGATGTCATCCGTCCAGGCATAAATTTGGGAATTTTTGATTGATCACATTTGTGTTTTTTACTTGATAATCTTACCTATTTTTGATTTGAGCGAAGTAAATTTTAATTTTTTATTAAAACAGTAGTTTAACGTCTACGCACCATCAATATTGCGGTCCGAAGTATTTTACCGATTGATGTTGGGTCGCTTGAATAGAATTTTCACAGAAAATATTGTCCCGATGATAATTAATTTTATATTGGAACCGTCGATCAAACGTTCAACTTGCGTAATCGATTGCGCAACAAATTGTCAACAAATTTTAAATTCATAAACTATGAAAAAACTATTATTCTCTATCGTGGTTGCTGGTGCTGCTTCCATAATGTTCAACGCTCAGAGCAAAACATGGGATTTCAGTGATGCTACTAAATTTCCTGCCGGTGCTATTGCTACAGACAAAACCGTAGATGGACTGTCCTTTGTAACAGGCGGCAGCAATCTGACCATCGCCACCAACAGTTTAGCCACCTTCGATGACGGTTATTCGCCAACACAGCGTTTGCAGTTCGGCGGCAACAGCTATTCTGGATCCACCAATCCTGCTCTAGGCAGTACGGCACTTCCGACGAGACGCTATCTTCAGTTCGCAGTAAGCAATAACGCGGTGATTAAGCTTTGGGCCAGAGGCGGCGGTTCCGGCAGGTCGCTGATCATTTCGGACCAAAGCGGTAAGGTGCTGAGTTCTACCTTATTTAATGGCAACGGTGTAACAGACATTGCAGTGGTAACCTACACCTACACTGGTGCTGCGGGAAATCTTCTGATTTCTACAGGTTCTGGCGACAACAGTCTCTACAAAATAGAATATACAGACAACGCAACTCTTGCTGCTGACGCCACCGCCAATAGATTAAGCGCCAAAGTTGTAGTGGAGGGGAAGAAAGTCTATATCCGAGGACTGCAATCCGGAACAACTTCGGTCAATGTAGTTTCGGCTTCCGGAACTTTGGTTAAGAGTCTTAAAACATCGGATGATATGCAGTTTGACTTGTCTTCGGCTGGTATGTACCTGGTCAATCTTAGTTCTGAAAAGGGTTCTCAGGTCGTGAAAATTTTAGTAAAGTAAGTTTTATTCTACTGTTATTTTTTTAAGATGGTCTCCGTTTTCACACGGAGATTTTTCTTTTTATATCATCAAAAAAAATGTGGAGTTTGGATTATTTGAGGAAATTAGAATCAATTTTGGTAAATCTGAGTTAACCGATTGCACAGAATTTTGTAAGAAATTCAAGAATTTTTGTATTTAAGGCGCAATTATTACAAGATTTTGATAATAGAAGAATTGCGATTAATAAAGGGTTTTCATCATAAATCGTAATTATTAACATTAAATTAAAGAAAATTTGTTTTGGAATTGAATAATAATTTTATATTAGAACCGTAGAAATATTACACCAATTTGTGTAATCGATTGCATTAAAAATTAAACAAACAATTAATAAACTACTCTATTATGAAAAAATCATTACTTATTGGCGCCATTGCAGTGGTTGCACTGATGAATAACTTCAAAGCTCAGACTACCTGGGATTTCTCCTCTTCTGCATGGCCGGTAACCGCTGGTGAAACTACTGAAACTGTAAAAAACAACTTGGGACTTGTACCCGGACCAATTTCAAGTGCTAACTTTGCGCAAGTAGAAGCTAACTCTACGACATTCCCAGATAATACTGCATTTACAAAACGTTTCAAGTTAAATGGTGGTGGCTTTACCTCAACAGGAGCTAACACCACACCGACTCAACGTTATGTAGTATTTAAAGTTAATGGAAATTCACTGATTAATGTTTGGTATAAGAACGGCGGCAGCGGTGACCGTACTCTGTATATCGGAACAGGATCATCTATTCTTGGATCCAAAACTTATTCTAATTCTTCTGATGGACTAACTTATACTTACGAATACGTAGGGCCTGCAAGAGATATCTATATCTACGGTGACCAATCCTTAAATCTTTATAAAATCACTGCAACCAACGTGGGGACAACGGTTTTAGGAGTAAACGACCTGAAGAAAACAATGAAAACCAAAGTCTATGCAATCGGTAACAAAATCCATGTTGCTGACCTGGATGCCAAAAATACCGAGGTGAATGTTTACACTGCTACCGGATCTCTCGTTATGAAAGTGAATGTTTCTGCTGATGCTAACTTCGAGATTAATACCAAAGGGGTTTACATCGTGAATGTAAAATCCGAAGCTGGTGCCAAGTCTGTAAAAGTTTTGGTGAACTAGGCAATCGCTTACAACGACAAATTTAAAATCAATGTAAACTTAAATTTTTCATAAGAAAGTTTGATGAAGTCACACTCATCAAACTTTTTTTTACCCTTATTTTATGATTTTTAAATTTTAATTTACTTAAAATCAGTACGATATATATATTCTTCTTTGATCCAATGAAAAAGATAATCCTTATCAGCACAATGCTGATCACAATGCTAGGTGTCAACGTCAAGGCGCAATGCGAAGTCACTGGCTGGGCCTCTACCAATGGCGTCAGCGGAGGCGGAAATGCAACGCCAACCGTGGTGACCACGTACGCAGAACTGAGAGCAGCAGTGAACAGTGCATCGGTGAAGGTGATCTATGTTTCCGGACAGATCACGTTTCCCAATGCCGGAAGACTGACACTTAATAATCAGACTAACAAATCCATTATCGGTTTGGCTGGCGCCAGACTGATTTCGGCAGATCTTTCTTCCAGCGGTTCGGGTATTCTTACCTTAAGAAGCAGTTCCAATATCCTCATCAAAAACATCACCTTCGAAGGACCTGGCGCATACGATGTGGATGGTAATGATAATATGACTATTGATAACTGTACCAATGTGTGGGTAGATCATTGCACGTTTCAGGATGCCCTGGACGGAAACCTGGATATCAAAAATGGTTCTGATCTGATTTCCATCACCTGGACCAAGTTCGAATATTTGAAAGCTCCGATTCCCGGCGGTTCGGGCGGAAGCAATGACCACCGTTTTTCCAACCTTTTCGGTTCATCGGACAGCGACACACAGGATAATGGAAAGCTGAGGATTACCATGCAGTATTGCTGGTGGGGCAATGGTGTCCGCGAGCGCATGCCGCGTGTGAGATACGGAAAAGTGCATCTTGTCAATAATTATTTCAACAGTTCGGTCAGCAATTACTGCATCTATGCCGGCTACAAAGCAGATCTTCTGATCGAGAGCAATTATTTCGAGGGAGTGAAAAACCCGATCAGGCTGGAGACTGGCAACTTCACCGCCGCCCAATCGGTCAGCAATACATTTGTCGGAACTTCGGGTACGGCAGTAGGCTCTGGTACCGCTTTTACGCCACCTTACACGCTCGCCAAGATTCCATCGCAGGATGTTAAACAGGCAGTGACTTCCGGTGCTGGCGCGGTTCTTCTTCAGCCTACAGATTGCCTCCTTCTCGGAACACAGGAATCTGCTGCCAAGCGTCTTTCGAATGCCGTCTTTTTTCCCAACCCGGCCAATGATCAGATCAATCTGAAGCTAAGTTCTGAAAACAACGGAAAACCGCTGATCATTACAGTCACCGATTTGTCCGGAAAGTCGGAAGGTTTGGTCTATAAGGGAACGCTGACCAAAGGAGAAAACGTAATCAAATCTATTTCAATCAACAAAATTGGCAAAGGTGTGAAGTTGTTCGAGATTAAAACCGACAGCGAAACTTTTGTTCAGAAAGTGATTGTGAAATAAACATTACTCAACTAACTAACTACTAATTTATCAACTACTATGAAAAAAAATCTTATTCTGCCGGCCGCACTTTTCGGTGCCGCAATGTTTTTCGGAATCGGGAAGAGTGTATCTTTTTTTTCGGAATCCAGGAATGACGATGTACAGCCATCTCTTACTTCCGCACGAAATCCAGTCGCATCTAATGCGTCGACTAAAGAATTTTCGAGATTTCTGGAAGCT
>DBLQ01000090.1:15106-16864 GCA_002297505.1 Flavobacteriales bacterium UBA720 | reverse complement strand
TAAGAAAAGGTGCTCAGCTGAATAATGACGAGTTGTATGAGGTATTCAAAACTTGGAATGAAGGCGAAATGAATTCTTTCCTCATCGAAATCACCCGCGATATTTTCCGCGAAAAAGATACACTGTCTCAGGCTTTTCTGGTAGACAGCATCCTGGACAAGGCCGGCGCCAAGGGCACAGGCAAATGGACATCTGAACAGGGAATGGAAATCGGAACTTCCATACCAACTATTGATATCGCCGTAACATCCAGAATTCTGTCTGCATATAAGGATGAAAGAATTGTAGCATCTCAACTTTATGGTGAGAAATCCATTGAACTGGTTACGGATAAAAAATTATTCATCAAAGAAGTTGGCGAAGCGCTTTATGTCTCTACTCTGATCAGTTATGCACAGGGACTTGCTCTGTTGGTCAAAGCTTCCGAAGAGTACCAGTTCGAAATTCCTCTGAAAGANNCGCGGCGGCTGCATCATCCGTTCGGTTCTTTTAGAAACCTTTTACCAGGCCTATTCCAAACGTCCGGAACTTACCAATATTTTACTTGATGAATCCATTGTTGATATTGTTAAAGCTAAAGTGGGTTCTCTTCGGAACACTGCGGCTTATGCGGCGGCAAACGGCATTCCGAGCTTGGGATTACAAAGCGCGCTCGGCTATTTCGATGCTTACACCACAGCCTCGCTTCCGGTAAACCTGATCCAGGCTCAGCGTGACTACTTTGGTGCACACACCTACATGAGAATTGACAGAGAAGGCGTGTTTCATACTTCTTGGGAACCTATAAATTAAAAAAACACTATTTATGAGCGATAAAAAACTGAATGCCACCAATATCATCATTTTTGGTGCTACAGGAGACCTGGCCAAAAGAAAGCTGTTTCCCGCATTTTACAATCTTTTCCTGGACGGAAGATTACCTGAGCAATTTAACATCATTGCCCTGGGCCGTTCCGAATATCAGGATGAAAATTTCCGGAATTATGTGAAAACGCATCTCGAAGAATTCTCCAGGAATACAGTGACGCCGGAAGATTGGAGTCAATTCGAATCTCACATCACCTACTTCCGTCATCAGCTTGATGAAGAAACGTCTTACCGTGATCTGGATGCTAAGCTCTGCGCACTGGATGAGACTTTCGGTGTCCGCGGGAACAGGTTATTTTATCTATCCATCGGTCCTGATTTTGTTTCTGTGATTTCCAATCATATTAAAAATACAGCACTCGCGTCGGATTCCGAAAAGGATAGGATCATCATCGAAAAGCCCTTCGGACACGATAAGAAATCGGCCATTGAGCTGAATCAATTGTTGTCCGAGACCTTTGAGGAAAAACAGATCTACAGAATCGACCATTATCTGGGCAAGGAAACCGTACAGAACATCCTGGCTTTCCGTTTCGGAAATTCGGTTTTCGAACCACTTTGGAGTCAGCAATACATTGAATCTGTTCAGATTACGGTAGCCGAAGAAGTGGGCGTGGAAAGCCGCGGCAGTTTCTACGAGAAAACGGGAGCACTGCGCGATATGGTTCAGAATCATCTTTTGCAGATTCTCTGTATGGTCGCCATGGAAGCGCCGGCATCTCTGGAAGCGGACGAGATCAGAAACCGCAAGGTGGATGTCCTGAAAGCCATCCGCAGAATCCCGGCTGATAAGGTTTCACACTATGCCGTCCGCGGCCAATACGGCAGTGGCGTTGTAGACGGGAAGATGCAGAAAGGCTACCGGGAAGAAGAGGAAATTGCGCCGGACTC
>DBLQ01000090.1:0-15071 GCA_002297505.1 Flavobacteriales bacterium UBA720 | reverse complement strand
GTTTTATATGGACAATGAACGCTGGCAGAATGTTCCGTTTTATCTCAGAACAGGAAAAAAGATGAAGGAGAAACAATCCTATATTGTTATTCAGTTCAAGCCTTTGCCGCATTCCACATTCTCTGCTACCAATCCGTTAAAAGCCAATCGTTTGATTATTAATATTCAGCCATTGATGGATATTCGCCTGCAATTCATGACAAAAAAGCAAGGCGTATCAATGGAACTCAGACCTGCGGAGATGATCTTTGATTATTTTGCCTGCAAAGAGGATACGCCCGAAGCTTACGAGACCTTGCTTCAGGATGCATTGGAAGGTGATCTGACGCTGTTCATGCGATCAGATCAGGTAGAGGAAGCCTGGGATGTAGTGTCCACCATCCAGGAAAATTGGGAACACCATAAGGCAGAATCATTTCCTAATTATGAAGCGGGAAGTTGGGGACCGAAGGAAAGCTTTGAGCTGGTGGAAAGACAAGGCCACAGTTGGGTTTAAATTAAAAATAAAAACAATGAACTTAAAGATATTTGATAATCTGGATGAGCTCTACCGCAGCGCTGCTCAGCTTTTTATAGAGCGCTCGGCGGAAGCTGTGGCAAGAAATGGACAATTCACTGTGGCTTTAAGTGGCGGATCTTCACCCAAGGCTATTTTTCAATTGCTGGCAACTGAAGATTATTACACCAAGATCGATTGGGATCGATGGTTTATTTTCTGGGTCGATGAGCGCTGGGTGCCGCTGGATGATGATAAAAGCAATGCCAAAATGACCATAGAAACACTGCTGGACAGAGTGCCGGTCAATCGCGCCCAGGTTTTTCCCATGTATCGCGATCACATGGAACCCGCTGAGTTTGCTAAAATTTACGAAAATCAAATGCGGGAAGTTTTAGGCGACTCAGGCATCTTTGATCTTGTACTTTTGGGTATGGGTGATGATGGCCACACCGCTTCACTTTTCCCGAATCAGCCAATCCTGAACGAAAAGGAAAAATGGGTGGATGCCTATTATCTTCAGTCACAGGATATGTTCAGGATTACATTGACCGAGCCTGTTATCAATCGTGCGGAACATCTATTGGTGGTGGCCTTCGGCGAAGCAAAAAAGCATGCCTTACAGCAAGTTTTAACCGGCGCATATAATCCCACACAATATCCGATCCAGCTGATTGACAAGGAAAAGCCAGGCTTTCAATTCTTTACGGATAAAGCGGCAGTGGGAGAATAATTATCATAAATTTGCGGTTTAAAATCCAGCTGTGAACAAAATCCTCATCATCGACGACGAAGAAAAAATCAGAACATTATTGTCACGAATCATCAGTCTGGAAGGCTTCGAAGTTTTTCAGGCTTCTGATTTGAAAAACGCAAAAAAGAGACTCGAAGTTTCGGAAATCGATGTGGTTATCAGCGATGTGAAACTTCCGGACGGCAGTGGCGTCGAGTTTTCCAAAATCATAAAAGACAAATATCCAACCTTGGAAGTCATTCTTTTAACGGCTTACGGCAATATTCCCGATGGCGTTCAGGCAATTAAAAATGGCGCTTTCGATTACATTACGAAAGGTGATGACAACAACAAAATCATTCCTTTGGTCTATAAAGCTTTGGAAAAAGTCGCGCTCAATAAAAGGGTTTTACAGCTCGAAAAACAGTTGGACAACAAGCAATCGTTTGACAACGTCATCGGAAAATCAAAACTGATTCAGTCCGCGATGGATTCTGCGAGAAAAGTCGCTGTTACGGATGCTACAGTTTTGCTGAACGGAGAGACCGGAACCGGAAAAGAGGTTTTTGCGCAGGCCATTCACAATGCAAGCCATCGGAATAGAGAGAATTTTGTCGCAGTCAACTGTTCGGCATTCAGCAAAGAATTGTTGGAAAATGAACTGTTTGGTCACAAAGCGGGCGCTTTTACGGGCGCGGTGAAGGATTCAAAAGGAATTTTCGAAGAAGCTAATAACGGCACTGTTTTTCTGGATGAGATAGGAGAGATGCCTCTGGATTTGCAGGCCAAATTGCTCCGTGTCTTGGAATCCGGCGAGTTTCTGAAAGTCGGAGACAGCAAACCGACGAAAGTGAATGTACGGATTATCGCAGCGACCAACCGGGATTTGCAAACGGAAATCGGCAATGGAAACTTCCGGGAAGATTTGTTTTATCGGATCAATATTTTCAACATCATTCTGCCATCGTTACGCGACAGAACGTCTGATATACCGGAATTAGCGCATTATTTCCTCATCAAATTCTCTCAAAAAATCGGAAAAAAAATCAATGCTATTTCTGATGATTATCTTAATGCGTTGAAAAAACATTCGTGGAAAGGAAACATCCGCGAACTTCGGAATGTGATTGAAAGAAGCGTGATCCTGGAGGAAAGTTCTGAACTATCATTGCAAAGTCTCCCTATCGATTTGCAGCAAGCATCAACCCTGGAAACCATCAATAAGACTTTTTCTGCTTTCTCACTGGCAAGCGCAGAAAAAATCCAAATCCAAAAAACGCTGAATTACACCAAAGGCAACAAAGCTGAAGCGGCACGTTTGCTGGAGATTGGCATTGCAACGCTTTATCGTAAGATCGACGAATATAAAATTTCATAATCCTAACTCAGTCATCTACACATAAGCTTACAAATCAATTCATTGCTTCTTTGCCTTTCTAAAATTCTCAGTTCATAAAAAATGTTGCGATCAAAACCGCAAAATGCACAAACTTAAGATAACATCATTATCATATTGAGAAAAAGTCTATCATTTTGATAGGCTTTTTTTTGCGCAGGATTTCAGTTTAATTTTTAATCAATTGATATTCATTGGATTAAATTGATAAAATTACAATGGGAATGCATCTTGGCATCAGTGATTTAAAATAATCAAAAAATGAATCACACAGAAGCCATTCAGGAAATCATCAAAGTTGCGCCTGAGTTTGAAGAAGAGTTCAAAGAAATCTACAAGACCAGAAATTCTTTTATGGTCATCAACGTTTTCACAAAACAAATCCAGAAACTGATACAAAGGAAAGATAAAATCATGCTGATCAATTGTCTGAACAAGATGAATGAAATCTATAGAAAAGGCGACCAAACCCTCAAAAACGCGGTAGAATCCATCTTTATTTATTCCCTGGACCGTATGATCTTTTCCTGCGATAGGGTTTACAAAGATCTCATCTTCGAGAAAATTCCTGTCGGTCTGCAGAAGGCTTATTTCCGCCAGGTTTACAAATCTGGATTATAAAATCAAAACCAATGAAAAACCGATACAACAGAGATTGGGAGTTATGGAAAGCTTCCAATTCCAGACACCAATTTCAGATTTTCATCGTCAATCTTGCTGTGATACTCAGTGTTTTTATAGTCGCAGCCATCATTCAATTTTCATAATATCAAGACAATGACAACCATTTTAATCATCACAGGCTTGGCTCTGTTTGCCCTCTTTTTCTTAACCGTCCAATACTTCGAAAAAATATGACCGTTTTATTCATCATCGCCCTCGCCGTTTTCGCATATATGTGTTACGTGCTCGTAAAACCGGAAAAATTTTAACAAAGTGAAAAGTAAAAGGTTAAAAGTTAGAGGTCTATTATTCTCTTTACCTCTGACTTCTCACTTCTAACACATAACAAATAAAAAAATGAACACAGAAATTTTAGGAATTATATTAATGTTTCTAGTTACCGTATCTCTCGCGATACCTTTGGGACGGTACATCGGTAAAATATTCAGCAACAAGAAAACATGGCTGGATAAAATTTTAAATCCAATAGACCAAATTTTCTACAAACTTTCGGGCATCAATCCTGAAAAAGAAATGAACTGGAAACAGCATCTACTCGCATTGCTGACCATCAATTTGGTTTGGTTTTTAGTCGCAATGTTCGTCCTTACCAATATGGCTTGGCTGCCGATGAATCCGGATAACAATCCATCAATGAGCGGCGATCTGGCCTTTAACACAGCAGTAAGCTTTGTATGTAACACCAATCTTCAGCATTATTCTGGCGAAACCGGAATGTCTTATTTAGGACAATTGACCTTGATGCTTTGGCAATTCATCAGTGCAGGTTGCGGAATGGCAGCTGCCGCGGTCGTATTTACGGCAATGAAGGAAAGAACGACTAAAAAACTCGGCAATTTCTACTTCTTTTTTGTGAGAAGCTGTACCAGGATTTTGTTTCCAATAGCTGTTTTAGTAGCTTCTCTTTTAGCATTCAACGGAACTCCGATGACTTTTGAAGGTAAAGATTCTGTAGTCAATCTTCAAGGTGACAAAGTCGAAGTGAGTCGTGGTCCGGTCGCGGCATTTGTGGCCATCAAACATCTGGGAACTAACGGCGGCGGTTTTTTCGGACCTAACTCTGCGCATCCCCTGGAGAATCCTAATTATTGCACCAACATCGTCGAAATCGTTACCCAAATGCTGATTCCATTGGCAATGATTTTCGCAATGGGCTATGTCCTAAAAAGAAGAAAACTCGCCTGGACGATTTTTGGTGTAATGACGATTGGTTTTTTATTGTTAATGATTCCAACGGTCATTTCTGAAACAGGCGGCAACCCGGCGATTTCCGATATGGGCATTTCTCAGACGATGGGAAATATGGAAGGCAAAGAAATCCGCTTCGGTTCTGCGGCTTCGGCTTATTGGAGCATCGCTACCACGGTGATCTCAACAGGAAGTATCAATTCTATGCACGACAGTTTTATGCCGATTAGTGGAATGAATCAACTGCTCGGAATGATGGTCAACTGTTTCTACGGTGGTGTTGGTGTTGGGTTTCTCAATTTCTATATATTTATTATTCTCGCTGTCTTCATCAGTGGATTGATGGTCGGCAGAACGCCAGAATTCCTCGGAAAAAAAATTGAAGCTAAGGAAATGAAAATCGCAATGATGATCGCGCTTCTTCACCCGTTGTTGATTCTCGCAGGCACGGCCATCGCAAGTTATACCTATGCCAATAATCCCGAAGCTTACGCCAGTTGGCTCAACAATCCCGGTTTCCACGGTTTCAGCGAAATGTTATATGAATTCACCTCTTCGAGCGCCAACAATGGAAGCGGCTTCGAAGGTCTGGGCGATAACACGCCGTTCTGGAATATCGCTTGCGGAGTTGTGATGCTGATGGCAAGATATCTCCCAATCATTGGTCCTGTAGCCATCGCAGGAAGTTTAGCCGCTAAAAAATACATTCCGGAAAGTGCCGGAACTTTGAAAACCGATACTTCCACATTTGGATTAATGGTTTTTGCGGTCATCGCACTGGTTGCCGCATTATCATTCTTTCCAGCTTTGGCTCTGGGTCCGCTTGCAGAATATTTTTCAATTTAATTTTTATCAGTAATGAAAGAAAACAACAACTTGTTTCAGAAAGAACTCGTAAACGAGGCTTTGAAACAATCATTTATAAAACTTAATCCTTCAAAGATGTTCCGCAATCCGGTAATGTTTATGGTTTGGGTGGGCACCATTGTAATGGCTGGCGTCTGTGTCTGGATTGCTTTGGGCGAAGAAAATCAGGGAAGTCTGATCTACAATCTGGTTGTGACAGCAGTTCTCTTCGTCACTTTGCTTTTCGCCAACTTTGCCGAAGCCATTGCCGAAGCGAGAGGAAAAGCGCAAGCAGATTCTCTCAGAAAAACAAGGGAAGAAACGCCCGCAAAAATGGTGAAAAGTGAGATGTTGAATGTAAAAAGTCTATTCGCACTAGAGCCTTCTGATATTGTGCTGACCACTTCTAACTCATTAAAAAAAGGCGATGTATTTCTATGCGAACCTGGCGATATCATTCCCTCCGACGGAGAAATTATCGAAGGTCTTGCCACCATTGACGAAAGTGCCATCACAGGTGAGAGTGCACCGGTGATCCGCGAATCCGGCGGCGACAAAAGCAGTGTGACTGGCGGAACAAAAGTTCTGTCCGACAGGATCAAAGTAAAAGTAACCACCGAACCGGGCGAAAGTTTTTTGGATAAAATGATTGCTTTGGTAGAAGGCGCTTCCAGACAAAAAACACCCAACGAAATTGCTTTAACCATTTTGTTGGCAGGATTTACTTTAGTTTTCATCATCGTGACAGTCACTTTAAAGCCATTTGGAGATTATGCGCATACACCAATTACAATTGCCGCTTTCATTTCATTATTTGTTTGCTTGATTCCAACTACTATTGGCGGATTATTGTCAGCCATCGGAATTGCCGGAATGGATAGAGCTTTGCGCGCCAACGTCATCACAAAAAGTGGAAAAGCCGTGGAAACTGCTGGAGATGTGGATGTTCTCTTGTTGGATAAAACCGGAACCATCACCATCGGAAATAGGAAAGCGACGCATTTTCATTTGGCTGATGGCATCGATGAAAAAGATTTTACCAAAGCTGTTGTATTAAGTTCAATGGCAGATGAAACACCGGAAGGAAAATCCATCATAGAACTTGCGGGCGTAGATCCTTCGATTTATGAAATCAAAAATTCGGAATTCATCAAGTTTACGGCGGAAACGAGAAGTTCTGGAGTCAATTTCGATAATGTCAGAGTTCGAAAAGGCGCTTCTGATGCCATCCGAAATCTGGTGGAGAAAGCAGGAAATTCATTTCCGAAAGAAACAGAGGCAGCGGTTAAAACAATTTCGAGTAACGGAGGAACACCGTTAGTGGTTTCGGAAAACGAAAAAGTTTTAGGTGTTGTGGAACTTCAGGACATCATCAAACCAGGCATTCAGGAACGATTTGAGCGATTGAGAAAAATGGGAATCAAAACCGTAATGGTGACCGGTGACAATCCTTTGACCGCCAAATATATCGCCGAAAAAGCGGGTGTCGATGATTTTATCGCTGAAGCCAAACCAGAGGATAAGATGAATTACATCAAAAAAGAACAGTCCGAAGGTCGTTTGGTAGCGATGATGGGCGACGGCACCAATGATGCGCCCGCACTCGCGCAAGCCGATGTCGGTGTAGCAATGAACAGCGGAACGCAGGCCGCGAAAGAAGCCGGAAATATGGTAGACCTGGACAACGATCCAACCAAACTGATTGAAATCGTGGAAATCGGAAAACAGCTTTTGATGACGCGCGGAACTTTGACCACATTCAGTATTGCCAATGATGTTGCGAAATATTTCGCGATTGTTCCGGCCTTGTTCATCGCGTCAATTCCGGCTCTTCAAGGACTTAATGTTATGAACCTGCATTCACCAGAAACTGCCATCCTATCAGCAGTAATTTTCAATGCGATTGTTATTCCGATGCTGATTCCGCTTGCACTGAAAGGTGTGGACTACAAGCCCATCGGCGCCAGCGCATTGCTCAGAAGAAATCTTTTGATCTACGGTCTGGGAGGCGTCTTGATTCCTTTCATCGGAATAAAAATCATTGACCTTTTGGTGTCATTCTTTTTTTAGAGTGAGAAGTGAGAGGTTAGAAGTGAAAAGTGGCGAATGTGCTGTTTAGACTTTAGGATTAAAAGTAATAACATTAAAATATTCTGAAAGTTAATCACTTACACCATCATCTAATTTCTCACATCTGACTTCTAACATCTTACTAAAATAAATTCTTTTACAATGAAACAATACCTATTGCCAGCCATCAGACTTACAGCTGTTTGTCTTGTGTTTTTCGCTGGATTTTACACATTAATAATTTTTGGAATCGCCCAGTTCGCTCCTAACAATGGAAAAGGCGAGATCCTGACTTTTAACAACAAAAAATATTATGGTAATATCGGTCAGAAATTCGATGAGGATCGGTATTTCTGGTCTCGGCCTTCGGCTGTGGATTATAATTCAGCAGGCGCCGGAGGAAGCAACAAAGGCCCGAACAATCCGGATTATCTTAAAACCGTTCAGGAAAGAATCGATAACTTTTTGAAACATAATCCGGACGCTAAAAAATCAGAAATCCCGTCTGATCTGGTAACTGCCAGCGGAAGCGGATTGGATCCGAACATTTCTGTTCAGGCTGCTCAAGTTCAAGCTAAACGAATTGGTAAAATCAGAAATCTTGATGAAAATCAAATTGAGAAATTAATCGCATCCAATACAGAAAAACCTTTTCTGGGAATCTTCGGAACAGAAAAAATCAACGTCTTGAAACTGAATATTGCTTTGGATGAACTGAAATCCTATCAAAATTAAAAGAATGAAAACAACTATAAAATTGGCATTTTCAATGCTCGGACTGTCCAACTTGATGTTTGCTCAGGAAGAAAATAAACCACTCAAAATCTCCGGTTATGCAGAAGTTTATTATCAGCTGGACGCCAATAATCCTAAAAATAATTTACGACCTTCGTTTATTTATAGCCACAACAGAAACAATGAAGTGAATCTGAATCTCGGTTTTATCAAAGCCAATTATGAAACCGAAAAACTCCGAGCAAATCTCGCATTAGCAACTGGAACTTATATGAATGCCAATTATTCTACAGAATCAGGCGTTTTGAAAAACATCTATGAAGCGAACGTCGGTGTGAAAATCTCCAAATCAAAAAATCTTTGGATCGATGCCGGAATTTTACCTTCGCACGTCGGTTTTGAGAGTGCGGTGAGCAAGGATTGTTGGGCTTTGACGAGAAGCCTGAGCGCAGAAAACTCGCCTTATTATGAAAGCGGTGCAAAAATCTCTTACACCAGCGATTCCGGAAAATGGTTCCTGAGCGGTTTGGTTCTGAACGGCTGGCAAAGAATTCAGCGAGTGGATGGTAATTCTACGGTGGCGTTTGGTCATCAGTTAACGTACAAACCGACCGAAAAAATCACACTGAACAGCAGTTCTTTTATTGGCAATGATAAGCCGGACAGCATCCGCCAAATGCGTTATTTCCACAATTTGTACGGCATTTTTCAATTGACCGGTAAGTTTGCGCTGACCACAGGTTTCGATATCGGAGCGGAACAGAAAGCAAAGGGAAGTGAGCAGTACAATGTTTGGTATTCGCCGGTGATTATTGCGAGATTCAGTCCGACAGAAAAGTGGAGCTTTGCAGTTCGGGGTGAATATTATCAGGATAAAAAAGGCGTTATCATTGCCACCGGAACGGATAATGGTTTTCAGACCTTTGGCTACTCTCTGAACGCCGATTACTGGATTCTTCCGAATTTGGTCTGGCGCACGGAAGTCAAAAATCTGAACAGCACAGACCAGATTTTTGCGAACCGCGACGATCAGTTTCAGAAAAACAGTTTTTCGGCAGTGACATCTTTGGCTGTCAGCTTTTAAAAGGCTTTTAGTAATTGGCTTCTGGCAAATGGCTTTTAAAAAAAAATGCCAGAAGCCAGAAGCCAATCGCTATTCGCAAAAAATATTCTACTATGGATGAGAAAAAATCGGCGCAGGATTTCCTCGATTTAATTAAAAAATCAAGGCGCGGCAAATTCAAGATCTACATCGGGATGAGTGCCGGTGTGGGCAAAACCTACCGTATGCTCCAGGAAGCGCACACGCTTTTGTCCAACGGCATCGATGTGAAAATTGGCTACATCGAGACCCATCGCAGGAAGGAAACGCACGCATTGCTGGACGGGCTTCCCATTATTCCGAGAAGAACGCTGTTCTACAAAGGGAAGGAACTGGATGAACTGGATGTGCAGGCGGTGATCAATCTGCGTCCGGAAGTGGTGATTGTAGACGAGTTGGCGCATACCAACATCGAAGGAAGCAAAAACGAAAAACGATGGCAGGACGTGATGGAAATTCTGGAATCTGGTATCAATGTCATCAGCGCCGTCAATATTCAGCATATCGAAAGTCTGAATGAAGAGGTAAAGGAAATCACAGCCATCGAAGTGAAGGAGCGGATTCCCGACTCCGTTCTTTCTCAGGCCGATGAGGTGGTGAATATTGATTTAACTGCTGAAGAACTGATAGACCGATTAAAAGCCGGAAAGATCTACGACCAGTCCAAAATCCATTCGGCGCTCGGCAATTTTTTTAAAAGTGAGAATATCCTGCAACTGCGGGAACTCGCTTTGAAAGAAGTGGCTTCGCAAGTTCAGCGCAAGGTGGAAACAGAGGTGTCTACTATCAAAAATATCCGGAAAGAACGCTTCTTGGCGTGCATCAGTTCCAATGAAAAAACGGCCAAAAATGTCATCCGAAAAACAGCAAGACTGGCCAATTATTACAACAGCCAATGGTGTCTGCTCTACGTTCAGGTTCCCAGGGAAAGTGCGGACAAGATTGCACTGGACAAGCAAAGGCATTTGATTAATAATTTCAAATTAGCCACAGAATTAGGCGCAAAAATTATTAAAGTGGAAAGTCCTAGCATTGCGCACACCATTATGGAACAGTGTGAGCAGCAGAAAATTACAACCGTCTGCATCGGAAAGCCGCATCTCAATCTCTGGAAAATCATTGTGGCGACGGATACTTTTAATACCTTGCTGAATAAACTCTCTAAGGAAAATATTGATTTGGTTATTCTAAGTTGATTTCCAGAAATAATAACTTTGTCAATTCATAAAAAATCACTATCATTTTTTCAATGTCCTGCAATGAAAATTAAAACAAAACTCAACATTGGTGTCGGTCTGCTTTTTATGATGATTTTGGTGCTGTCTGTCCTGAGCGGCTGGTACATCAACCAACTGAAAAAGGATACCAATAATATTCTGGTCGCCAATTACAACACGCTGGAATATTCCAGAAATATGCTTTTGGCGTTGGAAGAAATCAACTCGGATCCTTTGGCTTTCGAGGTTTTTCAGAAACATCTCGCCAAACAAAAAGCCAACGTAACCGAGCTTGGAGAGAAGGAAGCAACAGACAATGTGGCGATTCATTTTGAGGCGCTGAAGAAAGATTCGGAAAATATGCTTCTTCAGTCTTCCATCAGAAAAGACATTGCAGAGCTGATGCAGCTTAATATGAGCGCGATAGAACATAAAAGCAGCATTGCAGATTCGACGGCAAAAAGTGCGATAATGGCGATTTCTGTGACCGGAATGTTGTGTTTTATCATCGCCTTTATTTTATTGGTCAATCTGCCTTCCAACATCGCCAATCCAATCCAAACTTTGACAGAGAGCATCACCCAGATCGCCAATGAAAATTATAAGCAAAGAATTCATTTCGAAAGCAGGAGTGAGTTTGGCGAGCTGGCAAAATCCTTCAACACGATGGCGGAAAAACTTCAGGAATATTCGGAAAGCAGGCTGGACAAAATCATCCGCGGAAAGAAACGCATCGAGACTTTGATTGATAATATGCACGATCCTGTGATTGGGATTGATGAAAATAAAAAAGTGCTTTTCGTGAATGATGAAGCGCTGAAAATCACCGGGCTAAGAAAGGAAAATCTTGTCGGGAAACTCATTCAGGATGTGGCGGTGAGCAATGATTTAGTCCGCGATTTGATTAAGCAGATGATCCATCCGGAAAATGTCTACTCTGACCAAGAGCCAATGAAAATCTACGCCGACGGCAAGGAAAGTTACTTCGAAAAAGAAATCATTGACATCAATGTGATTCCGACCGGCGAGAAGGATAGTCAGTTTATTGGTCAGGTGATTATGCTGAGGAACATCACGCCGTTTAAAGAATTGGATTTGGCCAAAACCAACTTTTTAGGAACCGTTTCGCACGAGTTCAAAACACCGATTTCGTCCATCCAGATGGGACTTCAGCTTCTGGAAAACGAAAGAATTGGGAACCTGAATGATGAGCAGAAAAATCTCGTCAACGGCATCAGAGAAGACTCTGACCGGTTATTAAAAATTACAGGGGAGTTGTTGAATATCACGCAAATTGAGAGTGGAATCATTCAGCTAAATTCAAAATTGTCAGACATTAAGGACATCATTGATGATGCGGTGAACGCCAACAAATCGTCTGCCGAACAGAAGCAGATTTATCTCAAAATAAAAATTGAGAATGGCCTGACTCAGGTTGTTGCCGATGCCGAAAAAACGGCGTGGGTTCTTAATAATTTGTTATCTAATGCCATCCGCTATTCTTATGAAAATTCTGAAATCGAAATAGAAGTCCGCACAGACAATGATAAAGTCCGGTTTTCTGTAAAAGATTACGGCCGTGGCATTGAAGCGCAATATCTGGATAAGATTTTTGACCGCTATTTCAGGATTCCGGGCACCAGAAAAGAAGGTACCGGATTGGGGTTAAGCATCAGCAAACAGATTGTAGAGGCACAGCAAGGTAAAATTTACGTGGAAAGCCAGCTGGGTTCCGGAAGTCAATTTTCATTTGTCTTGCCAAATGCCTGAAATCACAAGTTGAAAAGTCCGTTTTTAAGCGTTTTGTTGTACTGCTCTTCATCAAAGGTGTAAAGAACCGAGGCTTTATGAACACCGCCGCGCCGCTGCTCATCCAGCTTGCAAAGAATGCCAAGATTTTGCTGTTTTTGGAAGTCAAACACAAATTTAAAAATTTATATCGTGTTGCAAACGCAATTTGCTGACTGTCCAGAGCTTAGTTGTAAAAAGTATTATTTTACTTTCAGAAGATACATGTCCACATGTGCGCCTGTTTTCAGTGTAATTTTATCTTCTGCGATGAGTTCTTCCAGGATGAGGACTAATTCAAATCTTTTGATTTTGGTTGCAAAAATAATATCCTGCAGGGTGGCACCACTCATCATACCATTTTTTTGGAACCGGAAAGCCAGATAATCGAGGACGGATTCTCTCATGCGTCAAAGGTAATGAAAGGTGCAGTAGAACAGTAAGATTTTTGATTTTATTTATTCATATGCTATCATGATGGACATTTCTTTGCTGCTGAATTCATAATCTTTTGATGAAGAATTTACAATCACTCCCGGCACATTCCTAGCTTCGGTCGCAGTCCATATCAGGATGGTGGCGCAGCTCTCACTCTTTAAAATTCATCCTTTACAAAAAGGTTGAAAGAAAATATTTATCGGTCAGTCTGTTTCCATTTACCAGCTACTCAGGCCGTTTTCCAGCGCTTTTGCATAATTTTCTTCGTCAAATGAATACAGATCCGGAGATTTGTGAGCACCGCCTCGTCTCTGCTCGTCCAGCTTTTTAAGTATCCCAAGGTTTTTGATTTTTCTGTAGAAATTGCCTCGGTTCAGTTCTTTTCCCAAAATGGCTTCGTACAATTTCTGCAGTTCCATCAAGGTAAATTTTTCGGGTAGTAAATTGTATCCGATTGGCTTGATCGCAATCTTTTCGCGCAAGGTCAGAAGCGCCTTATCAATAATCTCGCGGTGGTCCATGGCAAGATCAATGTCGGAAAGCTGGCTGAGATAGATCCACTCACACGTTTCGCTGAATTCATCAGGGATTGGATTTAATTTCAAAGGATTGTAAAGTGCGTAGTAACCCAGCGTGATGAAGCGTTGTTTATGAAATAAGTTCTCGTCAAAATCATCAAAAAAAGATTCACTTCGGTTCTTTTTTCCAAAAACACCAAACTCTTCCATATACACACCCGATATCCCTACACGTTCCTTCAGCACACGGACGAGAGCATCATCCAGATCCTCAGAAAACTGCACATAGCCACCTGGCAAAAACCACAGGTGGTTGTAATTCATTTTCAGGAGAAGGACTTTCAGCTCGTTCTGGTCAAAACCAAAAATTACCGCATCAACAGAAATATTGGGAAGGTAATTTGACTTGTTCTGTTCAGATTGTTGTATGATCAGTTGTTTGGAATCCATAGCATCATATTGTCGGTCTTTTACAAATTTAGAATTAAAAATTTGATGGCAAAGATCATTTTAGCAAACTTATTGTATTTTTTGGTTAATATTTTGTTAATTTACAATCATTGTTTCTGTATGAATCAATGAAGTTTTGTAATTAGAGAACCTGTTAATCTGCTGATTTTCAGTATAAAAAATTTGTAAAATAAATTTTTGTTAAATATTTTTTGCTCATATCAGAAAAAATGATAGTATTGTAATGCTTCTTTGTGAAGCATTAAAAAAGCTCTTTGAAGATTTTAATTTGACGAAGTTCAATTTTTTGATTGTTTGTTAAGGTTAATGATCTGGATGTAAAGGTTTTATGGTTGATGGAGGTGCTTTTGAATCTGAGAAAGTAAAATATATATAACGGGAAATGAGAAAATCAACTTTAAAAATTTCAGCACTTGGCCTCATGCTGTCCTTCGCTGGAGCGTTCGGTCAGGAAAAGACAGATACTTTGGCTGTAAAAAAGGCAGTTAACGCCGCTACGAAGCAGGAGGAAGGCGTAAAAACCGTCACTGCCTCTTCCAAAGAAGACAACAACAGAAACGTAATGCTCAACGCGGCCAACAATACCAGCCCGAGAGACGTGAATATCGGATTGCCGTCCACAGTAGGCGGAATCACGATTCTTGAAAATGATTTGCCGGTCGTTTACTTTTTCTGGCCAGAACTTCCCAACAAAACCTGGAGACAGAGTGTAGGACTGGAAAAAACCGGACTTTTGAAAATGGATCAGTTAGCCAATACAATGGGCGACCTTGGTTTTGCGGTTAATTCTTATGCGCAGACCGGAACGAAAGATCTGAAGGTGAAAGGAAAATTCACCACCAGTACTTTCGGATGGCTGCAAGGCGATGTCAATGTTTCAGGACCAATTTCTAAAAACGGATGGACGTACACCGTGGGTGCTTTTGCCAACTTTGATCCGAGTACCTACAAATTAGGTTTTGCCAGAAATGCCGATGAAACTAAAATTTTCCGAGCAGGTGTGACCAAATATTTTGATAACGACAAAGGTAAAATCTCCATTCTATACAAATACGCAGATTCTTACAGCATCACCAATTACGCCGTGTTCCAGTACGGACCGGAAGGTAAAGTGACCGAGCTCGACAATTTCAAAATCGGACGGGATTCTTACGTGGTGAGAGACGGACAGATGAGGGTGAAAGATGTTCTGACAGGAGAATATTCGTGGCGTTCGATGAGCGTAGACGACAACCGGTCAAAATCCCACAACATCGATATTTTCGGGAATTATCTCCTGGACAATGGCTGGAATTTCAAATTCTCCACAAGAGGGCACTTTTCTAAAGTGAAAATGTCCAATATGATTCCTCTAAGTATTTTCAATGCAGATCCTGCAGCGGGATACAC
>DBLQ01000091.1 GCA_002297505.1 Flavobacteriales bacterium UBA720 | reverse complement strand
AACTTCTAAAGTATTAAAATCATTGTTTGCATTGAGGTTTTCAAATTTTCCCGCGCGGCCTTCACTGCCATTGATACCCACCTGACCGTAAACGCCGATGCCTGTTCCCGAAGTATTGGTCGCAATAAAACCACGGACGCCATAACCGCCGCCATCATTACGTCCCACTACCGCGCCGGCAATGTTGCTGGTCGTTCTTCCCACAATGGCTTCCCCTGCGCCGTTGTTATCTCCTACAATTCCTGCAGAAGTTTGCTGGCTCGTAATCCCGTGAACGCCAAAGCCGGCTCCCGCAGAACTTAGAACACCAGCACCAGTTCCCGTAGTACTGACGTTGACGACGGTTCCGTTTCCAACAGTGTTGGCGTTCAGGACATTGTTGTTATTGGAATTGTTGAGGATGGAAACGCTTGCAGCAATACCATTGACGCTAGTGGCATTAAGTCCCGTTCCGGAATTGCTGTTGGCATACACACCGGTTCCGCTGCCTGTAGCATTACCATAAACGCCCAAACCGCTTGGTGTAGAACCATAAACGCCCCAGCCGGATCCGGCCTGCGAACCCCAGACGCCGATTCCCAAACCGCCGGTTCCTGCATTGACTCCTTTTACAGCCGTTGCAAATCCGCCAGGCGCAGTGTTGGTCACTTCGCCTCTTATGGCGGAGATATTGGATGTTGTCGTAGAGTTTTGTCCTACAACAGAACTTCCGTCGCCATTGTTGATTAATGTAAAAAGGTCAGAAGCATTCGTAACTGTATTAGTATAAGGCAATGTCAAACTACCGCCTCCGCCGCTACCGGATGATTTTGCATAGAGCGCATAAGGTACACTCAGTAGTTGGCTGGTGCCGGTAATCGTATAATTGGTTCCGCCGGCAGGATCGGTTTCTGTTTTCAGATAATAAGAATTTCCGCCCCAGTTGATGGTATTGAAGGTCCCGCTTAGAACTGTTCCGGAGCCTATTTCGAGACTTACCAGACCATTGACATTCGTGGTTCCCGTGATTCTTTCGGAGTAAACCGATGTTCCGCCTGCCGATCCCTGCAGAACGCTGACTCTTACCGCAATATTTTGATTCGCTAGCAATTGTCCCATGTTATTTCTGATGATGGCCTGATAGCTCATCTTTTCCGGAGCTTGTGCGGAAACCGTGTAAGTTCCCAAAGCAAACGCTGCAATTAATACAATTCTTTTCATAAGTATTATTTTTTGATGATTTTAAATGTTTTGATGTTTTGGTTGTTCTGGATAATCTGGATGATGTAAACAGAACTAGGCAAAAGAGAAAAATCGAGTTCACTTTTCTGCTGATTAAGGTTTCCTTTTTTGATCAATTTCCCTTGCGAGTCAAACAGACCGTAGCTGGAGTTCCGGTAGTTTTTGTCATTAAAATCGATGAACAGAAAATCTTTCACAGGATTGGGATAGAGGAGGATGCTCCGCGCTTGGCTGTCCACATCTTCTACGGCGAGGGTCGTGATCTCGTAGGCGTGCTGTACGCCTTCCATCACCTGTGCATTGGCGCCTTTCTGCAGGTAATCTATTTGTCCCACGGTGTAGGACGAGCTGCCACCGCTTCCTGTGGCTGTGAGTCCTGCTGAAGCGATTGTTTTCTGCGCTTTCAATAATCCCAAAGGTGCCAGGGAAAGGATTAAAAACGGCATTAGTATTTTATTTTCCATACGCTGAAATTTTATAATCCAAAGGTAAATGGTGCTGTTCCCAATGAAAAGATGAAATAGATGAACGACAATTTTAATCGACCAATGCCATTTATTGAAAAATAATTGTAGCTTTAATGTGGTTTTTAAATCCTTATCAATGAGGAAATTATATCTGTTTCTAATGCTGATTCCGGCGGTGTTTCTGTCCGCGCAACAGCAGCCGGACCTGATGCGGTACAAAACGACGGTGGAAAAAATCAAAGCCTGGGATTCTTATTGTAATTCCTTATCGGAAGTAGAAAATTATCCTTTGCTGATCCGGGAAGCGGAAACCGGCATTGCACTCGCCAAAAATCATCCTCAATATTTATCAAAATTCTATTTCTACAAAGGTTATGGTTACGAATACGCCAACAATCAGTATGAGAAAGCGACCGTATATTTTGAAAAAGCTTTGCAGTTGGCAAAAGGCAAATATCCGGAGCAGGAGGTTTTGGCCCTGATGCGGCTCAACTATATGTATTATTCCATCAAAGAGTATAAAAAAGGAGAAGCGCTCATCAGCTATGTCAAGAAAATTGTAGATACCATCAAGCCCAAAAATCTGAAAGCCACATTATTAGGAAGTATTGGCGAATATTATCTGGACCGGTCTGAGTTTGAAAATTTTATCAATTATAAACTTCAGGCGATTGCTTATCTGTTATTGGATAAAACCAAAAGGGAAACCAGTAACAATATCGGAATTTCTTACCTTCAGATCGCCGATGCTTACAATGATATGAAGCAGTTTGCGAAGGCAGTGGAATATGCCAACTATGCCGTGCCATATCTCAAAAGGTCCGATGGAATTGCTTTTCTTTATAATACGTACATCGAAGCTTACACGAATCTGGGCAAGATAGATCTGGCGAAAAAATATTATCTGGAATTGTATGAACTCGCAAAAAATAACCCGATGTTGTTCCTCAATATCAGCTATGCCAACCGGAATATGTCTGAGTTTTATCTGGAAAAAAACAGGATGGAGCTGGCAGACGATTATGCTGATAAAGCTCTGCATTTCGCAGAAAAATCTAATGATGAAGAGATCCTGATGGAAGCCAATACCATCAAGGGAAAAGTGCTTGCCGGGCAGAAAAAATATCCGGAAGCAATCAGAACGCTCAACAAAGCGCTGAATTTTGCCTACATCTACGACAAACGTTTTTACGCCGAGATCAATAAAAAATTATCCGAAAGTTATGCTGCTCAAAAACAATGGGACAAGGCTTATCACTACTACAATGCTTATAATCAGACCAATGATTCTCTGCTGATAGAGTCTGGAAAACAGAGTCTTGCCAATGCGGAAGCAAAATTTCAGAATAAAAGTAAACAGCAGGAAATCAAATCATTGGTCAGTGAGAATACCATCCACGAGCTGACGATTAAAAACTCGAAGAAACAACGGATTTATCTGATCTCCGGTTTGGTGGCCATTGCCATCATCGGAGGTTTGCTGTTTTATCAAAGTCAGAATCGAAAAAAGATCAACCGGAAACTGATGATCCTCAATGCAGAACTCGACAAAGCCAACAAAACCAAGATGCAGTTCTTCGGCATCCTGAACCACGATTTGAGAAGTCCTGTTATTTCGTTGATCAATTTTCTTCATCTCCAGAAAGAAGCGCCGGAAATGATGGATGAAGCGACCAAAAATCGTCTGGAATTGCAAACCACCAAAGCTACAGAGCAGCTCCTGGAACAGATGGAAGATCTACTGCTTTGGAGCAAAGGCCAGATGGAAAATTTTGTCCCGTCATTCAAAAACTATAAAGTAGAAGAGATTTTTTCTGATGTTAAAAAAGAATTGGTATGGGTGAATGACATTCAGATTTCATTAAATTGTCCTGAAGAAATGGTAGTTTTTACGGATAAAGAGTATCTGAAAACCATCATCCGGAATCTTATCAGTAACAGTGTCAAAGTATTGCAGGGAAAATCGGAAGCGCACATTACCTGCAAAGCCTGGGAAGAAGGCGATGGAAGTTTTATAGAAGTTGCCGATAACGGCGGTGGTGCCGATTTGGAAAAGTTCCGAGCACTGTATGACGATCATACGAGTATCGGCATCAAAAAAGGCCTGGGACTGCACGTGATCCGCGATCTCTGCAAAGCCATCCACTGCAATATTGAAGTGAAAAGCAACCAACTGATTGGCGAGACTCAGATTATTTTAAGACTCAAAAAAGCTTAGATTGTCTTTGTAAGCGCGGCCAATCGGGAGATTGATGGTACTGTTGATAATGACTTCGTAACTGTTTTTCCGGGTAATCAAATGTTTGGGAACCGCGTAGCTTTTATGAATTCTGACGAAATTGGAGAAATGATTTTCTTTGAGGATCTGGCCGATGGATGACAGCACGCAATGTTTTTTATGAGCTGTGATCAGCCGTGTATAATCCTTCAGCGCCTCGAGGTAGATGATGTCCGAGATTTTGATCTGAACCGTCTGATGGCCTTCTTTAATCTTCAAAAATTGAGAACCGGAGAGCAAATCAAAATATTCGGATTTTTCCTTCATACTGAAAAAGTCAGTCAATTTATGAATTGAATATTCGAACCGTTCCTTTTTCAACGGTTTGGAGATAAAATCCAGGGTATCCAGTTCAAAAGTTTCGATCGCATATTCCGGGTGCGAACTGATGAAGATGCAGGCCGGAATCTTCTGATAAGCTTTTCGGATTTCAATTCCGGACATCTGCGGCAAATCGATGTCAAGAAAAAGCAAGTCGATAGAATTATCTATGAAAGCTTTTGCACTTTCGATAGAATCTACGGCCACAACGAGCTCCAGAATAGGCTCTTGTTTGATGAGGTGCTGGAGCATCAGCCGGTCCACTTCCTCATCATCTATCACGATGCATCTTATTTTTTTCATAGCATTTGATATATATCAAAGTTAGAAAAAAAATGAAATAAAAAACCCAACCGATTAAACAGTTGGGTTCAATATTAATTATTTATAGTATTGTATTACTGAAGTTTAAATCCTCTGGTAGTAATCCTTCCGTAGCTGTCCACATATTTGACCTGGACATTGCCTTTGTAATTATTAAGGATTTTCTCTACGTCTTTTTGTGAGTTCACAGGTTTACCGTTGATTTCCATCACAATAAAATTGTCTACCACACCAATTTTGTCCATCTCACCACCTTCGGTTACATTTTTAGCCAAAACACCGCTTTCCAATCCGTAGTCTGTTTTTACTCTGTCACTCAGAGGCTCAAACTCCGAACCTATTTTTTCGGTAACGGTCAGGTCATCTTTGCTTCTCGCACTCGTTCCGCCCTTCTGATCTTTCAGCGTTACAGAGACAGTATTAGGCTTTCCGTTTCTAAGGTAGGTCACCATTACTTTGTCACCAGGGCGTCTGCTTCCGATGGCAAATGAAAGATCAGAGAAACTGCCGATATTGGTTTCATCAATTTTTGTGACAATATCTCCCGCTCTGATGCCTGCATCTTCTGCACCGCTTTTCGGCGTTGTCTCGGTGACGTAAACACCGTCGCCGACTTTCAGGTTGGATTTATTTTTCTGGTTGTAAGCCGCAACCTGCATATCATTGGAAAGATCCAAACTTCCGATTCCAAGGAATCCTCGCTGCACCAGACCAAACTTCTTGATATCTTCAACGATTTTTCTGGCTAAGTTTGAAGGAACTGCGAATCCATAACCTTCATAATATCCGGTTTTAGACTGAATCGCGGTGTTGATTCCTATCAAATCTCCATTCACGTTTACCAATGCACCGCCACTGTTTCCAGGGTTAATCGCTGCATCGGTCTGGATGAAACTTTCAATTGGTGTTCTGGACTGCTGGCTCAGGATATCGATGCTTCTGCCTTTTGCAGAGATGATTCCGGCCGTTACTGTAGAATTAAGTCCCAATGGATTACCTACCGCCAGAACCCATTGCCCGACTTCTACCATATCGGAATTGGCAAAGTTAAGGTAAGGCAAACCTTTCTCTTCGATTTTTAATAAGGAGATATCCGTATTTGGGTCTGTTCCCACTAAGGTTGCAATGTATGATTTTTTATTGCTCAGTACCACTTCCAGTTTATTGGCACCAGCCACGACGTGGTTATTGGAGATAATGTAACCGTCCGGCGAAATAATTACACCTGAACCAAGTCCGGAAGGCATATTTTTAGGAGGTTGTTGTTGCTGGGGTCTCTGTTGGTTGCCCCCGAAAGGATTTCCAAAGAAAAAATCAAACATATCCTGGTCCGGCATTCTCTGCGATGATCTGTCCTGATAATTCTTAATTGTTACTACCGCAGGAACGGTAGTTTTGGAGGCTTTAACAAAATCATCTCCCACAGCAGAACCCATTCCCACGAAAGCAGAATTTTTAGAGGCTTTGGTAAAGTAAGAGAAATCTTCTCCGCTGTTTTCTGAACTCAGATAATGACTGGCTCCAAAAACTGTTGCTCCGGAAATGACGCCGGTCAATGCATATGGCATTAGCTTTTTTAATGTATTCTTCATTTTAATATTCTTTTCTTTTTTTGATTCTTGCTAGACAAATTTAATGCTAAATAAGTATGAACTAAAAACTTAGTGTTACAGTTTTAACACAGTTTAACCATTTTTAAAAATACATTAATAAAATTGGGTCTTTTAATGCTGTGTAGATAGCCAGATCTAATCAATATCAAAGTAAGATTGATAAATATTAAGGATTGATTATCAAAGTGATATTATGGATATTGGACAAATTGACTCACATTGCGTCTATTTTACCTAATATGTCATTAGTTCCAATCCAAGTTCTGGATTTGCAAATTTCTTTAACAGAGCCGGTTTTGCTTTTGGCAGAACTTTTGTTTTTGACGAGGTAAATAAAAGTTATGAAAAACAGCGTAAAGATAGGTTTGAGTTTATTGGCAGGAGGAACTGCGGTTCTGGCTAGTCATCTCATCAGAAAAAATAGGAACAAAGTGCAATCTTTTCAGGCGCCGGATGGTAATTCCTACAAGGAAAACGAAATGTACAGAACTGCGCAGGGCGAGATTTACAAAAATGGCAGAAAGATGCATTTCGAAAC
Organism: Flavobacteriales bacterium UBA720; assembly: GCA_002297505.1. Classification (GTDB taxonomy): domain Bacteria; phylum Bacteroidota; class Bacteroidia; order Flavobacteriales; family Weeksellaceae; genus Epilithonimonas. Next base: position 45,425 of record DBLQ01000091.1, on the reverse strand, counting down.
ACCGGAATTGTTATCTCAGGCCAATCGTCACATCGACACGTATCAGAATAATCAAAATGTGCTGAACGGTGCTACAGAACCTTACAGGGCTGCCGATTATCATCACAAAGGTGTAAGACACCACTAAGAGAAAGATCCAATCACAAAAATTAAATTATGGAAACAGAGAACATCGTAGAAAGACTGACCAAATATGAGTTTGACTCTTATAATGTTTACACAGGATTCAAATCTGTAGGAGAAGCAAGGCAATTTGCGGAGGAAAGGAACGGAAAGCTTCTGGAAGTAGGATTTCTGGACGGTAATGATAACCCTGTAGAAGACGATTCTCAGAATCTCATCGCTCAGAACAAATATTACGCAGCTTTCGCAGGACCTGACTACAAGATTTTGCATTCTTCGGACGAAGGTTTCCAGGAAATGGCCGATAAGCTGAAAGAGCGTGGCAATGAAGTGACCAACAAGAGCCCGGACGAAAAATACTTTTCCGATGCCGACTGGCAAATTAAAGAAGATGCAGTAATTGTCTTGTACAAAGGTGAAGTGGAGAACGTCACTTCGCGGGAGAGATCAAAGTATCTGATGCATACCAAAGTTTATGAGGTGGCAGTAGAAGTTCCAAAATCCAATGATTAAAATTATGGCAACCAAAAAATATTCTGATAAAGCTCAGGAAAAAATAGGTAAGGTGGTGAAAGAATTTGAAAAGGGAAACCTGAAGTCAAGTTCAGTCGATAAAGTTACCAGCAGGAAACAAGCCGTAGCCATAGGCATTTCCGAAGCCAAACAGGAAGGTTTGAAAGTTCCTGATAAAAAGTAAATGAAACTGATCCGGTGAAAGCCGGATTTTTTATTGTCCAAAGATCAGGATTTGGAATGGTTGTAATTTTATTAATAACTTTGCAGCCTTATGTCAGAAGTTATTACGCAACCGAAAACCGTTGCTTTTCATACACTTGGCTGCAAGCTGAATTTTTCAGAAACCTCCACTATTGCGAGACAGTTGACGGATGCGGGCTATCAGAAAGTTAATTTTGATGAGCCTGCGCAGGTTTATATCATTAACACTTGTTCCGTTACGGAAAATGCAGACAGGGAATGCAAACTTCATGTGAAGCGCGCCATGAAAGCCAATCCGGAAGGTTTGGTGGCCATCATCGGATGTTACGCACAGCTGAAACCGGAAGAGATCTCTGCAATTGAAGGCGTAGACCTGGTTTTGGGTGCCAAAGAAAAATTTAATATTCTGAGTTATCTGGATGATCTGGAAAAGTCTGAAAGTTATGGACAGATTCATTCATGTGAAATTGATGAAGCTGATTTTTTCGTTGGTTCTTATTCTATCGGAGACAGAACCAGAGCTTTTCTTAAAGTTCAGGATGGCTGCGATTACAAATGTACCTATTGCACAATTCCTCTCGCAAGAGGGATTTCCCGCTCCGATACCATTAACAATGTAGTTGCGAACGCGAAAGAAATTGCCTCCAGAGATATCAAAGAAATTGTCTTGACCGGCGTTAATATAGGCGATTATGGCAAAGGCGAATTTGGAAATAAAAAACACGAGCACACTTTCCTTGACCTAATTTCGGAATTGGATAAAGTGGAAGGCATTGAACGCATCCGGATTTCTTCTATAGAACCGAATCTTCTGAAAGACGAGAGCATTGATTTGGTCTCCCAGAGCAGAAGTTTTGTGCCGCATTTTCATATTCCGCTTCAATCGGGGAGTGATGAATTGCTGAAGAAGATGAAGCGTCGCTATTTAACAAAATTATATTTCAACAGAGTTCATAAAATTCGCGAGGTCATGCCGCATGCAGCGATTGGTGTGGATGTGATTGTCGGATTTCCTGGCGAAACGGAAGAGTTATTTATGGAAACTTATCAATTCCTGAATGATTTGCCCATCAGTTATCTCCATGTTTTCACGTATTCTGAGCGTGAAAATACGGAAGCCGCAGAAATGGAAGGCGTGGTGCCAATTTCTGAAAGAAAGAAAAGAAATAAAATGCTTAGAATCCTTTCCGAGAAAAAGAAAATGGAATTCTATAGAACCCAGCTCGGGAAAAAGCTTCCTGTGCTTTGGGAACACGAAAACAAAAACGGAATGATGTACGGCTTTACAGAAAATTATGTGCGGGTTTCAAAGCCGTTTGATGAAAAATCCGTCAATCAGATTGAATGGATTGTCCTGGACAAAATTCTGGAAGACGGCAATATCTCCATCAAAGAGTCCCGGTTCGAAGATTTTCTGGCGAAGATTTAAGAACTTATTAGATAATAAAAAAAGCGTGACTCATTTCCGAATCACGCTTTTTTCATCTATTCTTTCTTTTAATTTTCAGAAGCCATATCTCTAGCCTTTGTATTGTAAACCTGAAAGTTAAAAACAAAACTTCTGTTGGTTAAAGAACTTCCATAATAACTATTGTCCCTGCCGAATGCGGCTCTGGAAGGTACAATGATAACACCCTGAAGGTTATAGTCCTCCGCAGTGCTCAGGTTATCATAAGATTTGAAAAATGGCAAGGCCTCTCTCAGACCTTCGATCTCGAAAAAGTCTCTTCCTACAGTTGTGTTATTCGCTTTGTTGTAATCTGCGATAGCAGACTCTTTAATATAATAGTATCCTGGATCAATTGTCGGAACATTGTTGTTGCCGTTCACGTTATCCACGAAAGTAGCTGCGTTATTGAAAACAATCTTGTCGTTAACTTTGGCTGACAGATACATTTTTGTCGATTGGAAAAAACTGATCACATCGTTGCTGCCAATGGTCTTACCCGGATCCGGCTGGGCGCCAGGTCTCACCAGATAAACCACACCGGAAGGCAACTTGACAAGGTTTTCATAATCGGCCAGTTTTTTCTGGTTATTGTCTGCATCGGTAGTATCGTCAAAAGCAGTTACGAGGCCTTTGCTGTCCAGGTAGTGCGTGTTCAGAAAGTCTGTAATTGCTGCATCATCATATTCTTTCTGCTCATCTACAGTCAGCTGTACGGTTTCTTCTTCATTATCATCGTCTTTTCTGCATCCTTGCAAAACAGCTACAGAAAGAGCAACTCCCAAAAGTATTTTTTTCATTTTTTTAATTTAATCTTAAATTGCGATTAATTTTAACGTGACAAAAGTATAAAAAATTATGAGAATAGATAAATTTTTATGGAGTGTGAGATTTTATAAAACCAGAAACATCGCTGCAGAGGAAATTAAGAAGAACCGCGTGAGCATTGGCGAAAATGTGGTGAAGTCTTCCAAAGAAGTCAAAGTGGGCGATGTCATTAAAGTAAAAAAAAATCAGATCGAATATAAAATCAAAGTTTCAGATATCCCCAAAAGCAGGCTTGGCGCCAGGTTGGTTTCGCTCTATGTAACGGATATGACGGAAAAAGAGCAGTACGAGATCCTGAAAATGAGAAAGTCCGAACAGGATTATTACAGGCAGAAAGGCCTGGGAAGACCTACCAAAAAAGACCGGCGCGAGATGGACGATTTTTCTGCCGGCGACGGTCAGGGATCTATGGACGCAGACGATTGGGATGTATTTTTTGCGCCGGATGACAGAGATGAGGAAGATTAAAGCTTAAGCAAACTGATAATCTCTTCCGAAATTTCTCCGGCAGTTTTAGAATCCGTATCCACCGTGAAGTGAGCCTTGCTGTAGAAGGGATTTCTCTCGAACAGATGTTTGGCAATAAACTCGGGAATGTCATGGTCATCCAGTTTGGCTATCAGCGGACGCGTATCTTTCTGAAGCAGGACACGTTCCGTTAATGTTCGGACAGACGCTCTCAGAAAAATGCTTTTTGATTTTTGGTTGATGATCTCCATATTATCATAATAAACCGGGGTGCCGCCGCCCGGACTCAGGATGCCATTTTGTTCATCGTTCAGGATAGATTCCAAAATCCGTTTTTCTTCCTTCCGAAAGAAGATCTCACCTCTGTTTTGGAAGATTTCGGCGACGGTAAGCTGATGTTCATCAGAAATTTTTTGGTCGAGGTCAATTAGGGGTAAATTTAATTTTTTACTCAAGTTTTTGGAAATGTGAGATTTACCGCTGCCCATGTATCCGAGGAGAGAAATTAACATAATTTTATTTTAAACAAAGTTCGAAAAAAATTTTGAGATTTTAAAAAAAGCCCTATCTTTGCACCACTAAAAAATGAGAGATAAACGGTAGCCGATAGAAGATTGATCCAATAATCATTTATCAAATATCAATTATCACTTATTTCAAGTGGCCGACCTGGTAGCTCAGCTGGTAGAGCAATACACTTTTAATGTATGGGTCCTGGGTTCGAATCCCAGCCAGGTCACAAGCAAAAATCCGTAGCGATACGGTTTTTTTATGCCTGCGTGGTGAAATTGGTAGACACGCCATCTTGAGGGGGTGGTTTCCTAAGGATGTGCTGGTTCGAGTCCAGTCGCAGGCACAGCAGAAATATTTTTAATTAGTAATAATTAATTAAAAAGACTCGGTAGCTCAGCTGGTAGAGCAATACACTTTTAATGTATGGGTCCTGGGTTCGAATCCCAGCCGAGTCACAATTTACGCAAGTAAATTTTTTTCATATTAATATTTTGTGATTTGGTGTAGAAGCTTCTTGTAAAAGAAGCTTCTTTTTTATGTCAGATGCATGTTGTCTATCAGTCGTACCTTATCCATATTCACTACGATAAAGGCGCGGTAATTTGTGTCCTCCGAAAAGAAGTCGACTTCCTTAAGCGTTTTTTCGTCGGCAATCATAAAATATTCCAGAGCCATGTCTTTTCTGTCGAAGATTTCACTCACTCTGTCCTTTATTTCCGGGATCGAAATCACACGAAACCAGTCATCCACTTTTTTTAAAGTTTGAAAAATAACGGAGGAAGCTTCTTTTTCCTGTTTCGTCAGCCGCATATTTCTGGAGCTCATCGCCAGTCCATTGTCTTCCCTGTAGATTGCGACACCATGGATTTTAATATCGAGATTGAGAACCTCTACCAGCTTTTCGATGATCTTCAGCTGCTGGAAATCCTTCTCGCCAAAATAGGCGTTATCCGGCTGCACTTGTCTGAAAAGTTCTTCTACTACCGTTCCTACACCGTCGAAATGTCCCGGTCTGGCGGCGCCTTCCATCTCATTTTCTATCCCTCCAAAATTATAATGTTTTCTTCGCATGCCATCCGGATAGATATCCTCCACTCCAGGAATATATACCGCATCTACAAGTCCGGAGTTTTTGAGTTTTTCAATGTCATCTTCTATAGTTCGCGGATATTTTTCCAGATCTTCGGGATTGTTAAACTGTGTGGGATTGACAAAAACAGAAGAAATAACAATGTCATTTTCTTTTTTCGCGGCTTCGTAAAGTGAGATATGGCCCGCGTGCAAAGCGCCCATGGTAGGCGCAAAGCCAATGGTCTTATGCAGACCTTTCTGAGATTCAATATATTGTGAAAATGATGTCCTGTCGTAGAAAACCTGCATTCTGTTGTAATTTATATGGTCAAAGTTAATGGTTTTCAATCTCACAGCTCAGCTTTGCTATTAAAAAAAATAAAAGTTTTTAAACTGAATCCTCTTAGTTGGCTTCAGCTTTGTTTACCGCTGTTATCATTTTAATTAGAGCGATGCAGATGTTTGGAGAAGTAAGAAATATCACTCACAAATGTTTGATATTTAAAGTGTTTTGTTAATAAGTATTAATATTCAGTAAAATAAATGATTTGACTTAATTTTTTGTAATTTTGCAAAATGAAGTTTTTATACTTCGCTTAAAGTAAATTTTATGCCTAATCAAAAGATTTTATACGTTACTACAGAGATGTATCCTTATCAGGAGGATACCAATATGGGGAGCCTTGTGCACAAGATGGCGCTGAAAATGCATAGCGAGGGTAACGATGTAAGGGTTTTTATGCCTAGATTCGGACAGATCAGTGAGCGGAAATTCCAATTGCACGAGGTGATCCGTCTTTCCGGGATGAATATTATCATCAATGATCTGGATCAGCCGTTGATTATTAAAGTAGCTTCTCTGCCTGGCGAGCGTTTGCAGGTTTATTTTATAGATAATGAAGAGTACTTCAAAAGAAAACAATACTACTTCGATGATGAGGGTAACCCTTTCGAAGACAATAACGAGAGAGCTGTTTTCTTTGCAAGAGGTGTGATCGAAACCATCAAGAAGCTGAACTGGGTACCGGATGTTATTCACCTCAATGGCTGGATGTCTTCTTTAATCCCGATTTATCTGAAGACTTATTATAAAGACGATTCTTATTTCAAGGATACGAAAATTGTATTATCTGTTTATAATGAAGAAGATATTACACTGAATGGGAATACAAAAGAAATTCTGGAGTTCGATAATATTTCGGACCTGCAATCGTTAGATAATCCAAGCTTTCTGAATTTTGTAAATGATAGTATGAACTATGTTGATGTTATCGTAAAGGGAAATGAATTTTTGGAGGAGAAACTGGACGATGCCTATGCTAAAGCAGACGCGGAAAAATCTGATTACCTCAATGCTGATTCGATAGCAAAAATCTATTAATACTATTATTGATTATATCATAATGACAAACATAAAAACATTAATGAAATTACTCCCATTACTTCTGATGGGAATAATTGTATTAAATTCATGTGAAGGCGAGCTGGACAATCTGGGCTCTCAATTGGTTAATGAATCCGAAGGTGTAGATAAGATTTATGGTCTTCTGGGTTATAACGTTGATCACAATGATACCATCCGTACCGATGCCACCAAGCTGGACAGTGTTCGTATCGGTGCATTTACTGAAGATAAATTTGGCGGGCAGAAAGCTTCTTACATCACACAAATCAGACTCAATACATATAATCCGGATTTTGGTACTAATCCGGTTCTTGATTCCGTAGTAATGACCTTAAAACCAAGATATCAAACTGCGGCTGATTCTGCTAAAACAACTACGACTGAAGATTACATCTATCCGGAAGGCCAAGTGGCTGCAAAAAAAGTCGTGGTAAGCTATCCGATTGCAAAATATGGAAAAGCTAAAATTGGAACCGAGAAAACCAAACTGACCATTAAAGTTCATGAGGTGAATGACTTTCTGGGTGCGGCTTCAGACAAAACCTATTCTAATAAGGCTGTAGCGCTGGGCGCAGAAATTGGATCTAAGGTTTTTGATGGAATGGTTAATTCCGTTACCATTACAAAAGATTCTGATGCTTCGGAATTGCTGAAAAGAGATGTTTCTCTCAGAATGAAACTGGACAGCACATTCTTCCAAAATAAAATTATTGCCAAACAAGGCAATCAGGTGCTGAAAGATGCTGCATCTTTTATCAGGTATTTCCGCGGCATCAGCATTTCTGTCCTGGAGGATGAAGGCTATCTTTTCTCAATGGCACCTAATGACGCTACAATCACTTTGTATTATAAAAATGATGTTACCTCAAACGGTACGGTTACCAGAACCAAGCAGGAAACGACATTGAATGTGGGATCGGGGAATGTTCATTTCAGTCAGATCGCTTATTCCAAAAGTTCCGATTACGCTGCTGCCATGACTTCGGCAATTAAAATCCAGAACGTTTCCAATCTTACAACTGCTGTGACGCCTGCCAATCAACTCTTTTTGCAGGGTATGGGCGGAAGTGGAGTAGGTGTAAAGATTCCTGCTGCGCTCTTAACAAAGCTTAGAGCTATTTATAAGGATGAAAAAATCGCAATTGTATCTGCCAAAATCAGACTTTACAATGACGATTCTTGGAATAATAAGTACCAAAAGCCTTCAAGTATGCTGGTGCAGGAAAGAGATACGCTCTCCAGATTCTTGCCCGATATGACGGAGCTTTCCAGCACCGGTTATTCATTGGTTAAAACCGGGATGCTAAGTACTGTTAATGCTTATTACGACGTGAGCATCACTTCGACACTCAAAAAAATTGTTGAGAATGATACAAGCTATGATGTGATCAAGAATGATGGTAAAGATTTTATCATAAACACCGGATCCTATTTGTCGGATGCTACCACTGGTGCATTACTGGGACAAAATTATAATACGAGAGCTTACAATCCTTACAGGATTTTATTGACGGGAACTACCGACAATAGCTTGATTGGGCAGGATATTACTAGTACCAAATCAAAAGCTGTTCAGTTAAGAATTATATATACTAAAAAATAAACAAAATATAACTATGTGCGGAATTGTTGGATATACAGGTTTTAGAGACGCATACGATGTGGTCATCAATGGTCTTCGTCGTTTGGAATATCGTGGTTACGATAGTGCCGGAGTCATTTTAGAATCATCAGACGGACAGTTGGAATTCAAAAAAACCAAAGGAAAAGTAGATGATTTGGTAGCGATCTCCAAAGATTTGAAGGAAACTTCAAAACTTGGAATGGGTCATACAAGATGGGCGACACACGGTGTACCAAGCGATAATAACTCGCATCCGCACCTTTCCAATAACGGAAAAATTGCTATCGTTCATAATGGAATCATTGAAAATTATGATACCATCAAAACGATGTTGATTAATAAAAATTTTGAGTTCAAATCCGAAACGGATACTGAAGTCTTGGTTAATCTGATCCAATATTTTATGGATAAGGAACCAACCTTAGATTTTCCGGAAGCAGTCCGTTTTGCACTGAATGAAGTTTATGGTGCCTACGCAATTTCCGTGATGCATGACGATTTCCCAGGTCTGCTGGTAGTGGCAAGATTGGGTTCGCCGTTAGCAATCGGAATCGGGGATGATGAATATTTTGTGGCTTCCGATGCATCCCCTTTTGTAGAATTTACAAAAGAAGCGGTTTATCTAGAGGAAGGGCATATGGCAATTATCTCGTTAGAATCAGGTGTTGATATCAGAACCATAACAGAAAATGCAAAGGTGGAGCCAGCTATTCAGGAACTTAGACTTAATCTGGAGCAGATCGAGAAAGGAGGCTACGATCACTTCATGCTGAAAGAAATTTTCGAACAGCCAAAATCCATTTTAGATACCATGAGAGGACGACTTCTTGTGGATGAAGGTATTATCAAAATGGCAGGCATCTGGGATCATCTGGAGAGACTGACTAATGCAGAACGCATTATCATTATCGCCTGCGGAACGTCTTGGCATGCCGGTCTTATCGGTGAATATCTTATCGAAGAGTTTGCCAGAGTTCCTGTAGAAGTAGAATACGCCTCCGAATTCCGATACAGAAACCCGATTATCACGTCGAAAGATGTGGTGATTGCGATCTCGCAGTCTGGCGAAACCGCAGATACGATGGCTGCCATCAAACTTGCTAAAGAAAAAGGCGCATTCGTGTATGGAATCTGTAATGTTGTAGATTCATCGATCTCAAGATATACAGATGCCGGTTCATATACCCATGCTGGTCCGGAAATTGGTGTGGCTTCTACAAAAGCTTTTACGGCACAGTTGACAATCCTTTCTTTGATTGCTATCAAATTGGGTAATCATAACGGAAACCTTGGAAAAGCAGACTTTATGAGATTGATCACGGAGCTGGATGCCATTCCTAAGAAAGTGGAAGATGTCCTTAACTCTGTAGATGAGACAGTGAAGGTCATTGCCAAGAAATTTGCAGATGCCAGCAACTTCCTTTATCTCGGTAGAGGATACAATTTCCCTGCTGCGCTGGAAGGAGCACTGAAGTTGAAAGAGATTTCTTACATCCATGCAGAAGGTTATCCGGCAGCAGAGATGAAGCACGGTCCAATCGCGTTGATCGATGAGAATATGCCGATAGTAATCATTGCGCCGAAGATCGGTCATTATGATAAGATTGTGAGCAATGTTCAGGAGATCAAGGCCAGAAAAGGAAAAGTGATCGCAGTTGTTAATAAGGGAGATACGCAGGTTTCGGCAATGGCGGATTACATTATTGAGATTCCTGAAACTTCAGAATGTTTTTCTCCAATCTTGGCATCTGTGCCGCTTCAGCTGCTTTCTTATTATATCGCAGTAGAGCGTGGTGCCAATGTAGACCAGCCTAGAAACCTGGCAAAATCAGTAACTGTTGAATAATTTTTTTGTTTTGTGAAATATTCTTTAACAAATTACGTTTTCAATAAAAATTGATAATTATTCATAAAAAAAATTATATATTTACCGCTTAATTTCTTTAAAATAGGATGAAAAGGATACTATTAATATTTTTAGCCGCAACGGTAGTTGTTTCTTGTTCCAAAGGTAACAAGGGACGTTCCGGAAAACCGGGAATCAAGGGTGAGCTTGTACCAAGAGGATCGTCGAAATCATTTATAGCAGAGAGACCTTTTGGGATGGTTGCCATTCCTGGTGGATCTTTTGTAATGGGGATGGCAGATCAGGACTTTTCCAACACTCCGGAAAAAGCAATGCCTAAAACAGTTACTGTATCAGCCTTTTTTATGGATGAAACTGAGATTACCAATGCTGAGTATCGTGAGTTCATCAACGCTGTGAGAGACTCGATTGCCAGAGGACTTCTGGCGGAGGCTGCAGGAGAAGGCGGCGGTGACGAAGGTGGTAATGGTGGTTCTATCGGCGATTACGCTTACGCTTCTAAGAAAACGGGAGACGAAGCGACTCCTTACCAACAGTTTTTGGAATCGCAAGGTGGCAGAGACGGCTACGATGAGTCTAAAAAGTTGGATTGGAAAGTTCCTATTCAGTGGAATACTTCTTCTTATCCTGACGAAAAATATGCTGAAGTTTTAGAATCAATGTATTTACCAGCTGAGAAAAGAATCAATAACGAAAGAATCATTGACTGGTCGAAAATAAAATATTCTTATCAGTGGGAAGATGTGTCCTCCGCTGTTCAGGATAAAGACAGAGGTGCACAATATCTGAAAAAAGAAAGCATCGCTGTTTACCCGGATACAACGGTTTGGGTTAAAGATTTTAAATATGCTTATAACGAACCTTTGTTCGGTCAGTATTTCTGGCATACCGCATATAAGGAGTATCCTGTAGTTGGTGTAACTTGGGACCAGGCCAGAGCTTTTTGTGATTTCCGAACCAAACTGAAGTCGGATTATAACAGCAGTCTTAAAAAGAAAAAACAAAAACCTATGCGTTTCCGTCTTCCAACTGAAGCTGAGTGGGAATATGCTGCGAAAGGTGGTATCCAGAATGCGACCTATCCTTGGGGCGGCCCTTATCTTCAGGATGACAGAGGTTGCTATTTGGCCAACTTCAAACCAAAACGTGGTAACTATATAGAAGACGAGAAAACCGGAAATTACACCTATACCGCACCGGTTAAGAAGTTTGCGAAGAACGGATATGGTCTTTATGACATGGCTGGAAATGTTTCAGAGTGGACTGAATCTCCTTATAACAACTCCGCGTCAGAGTTTTCATCTTCTCTCAACCCTAGTCTATCTACGAGTGCGAATAGAAATGATGTAAGAAAAACCGTAAGAGGTGGATCTTGGAAAGACGTTGGTTATCTGTTAATGACAGGTTACAGAGATTGGGAAAGAAAAGATTCTGCAAGAAGTTATATAGGCTTCCGAACCATCCAGGATATCCCTTCCGGAGCAGGTAGGTTACAAAAGAGACAAACGAAATAAAAAAATATCAATTAACTAACTATTACTAACTAAAAATTTTTTTTAACAATGTTTAAAACTAAAGATTCAATAACGAATTTTATCTATTCGTTCGGTGCAGCTATCGTTATCTTGGGAGCACTATTCAAAATGACTCACTGGCATATCGGCCCTATCACTGGTAACGTGGCACTAGCTGCAGGTTTGATTACTGAAGCTCTTATTTTCTTGTTCTTCGCTTTCGATCCACCGAAATCTGAAGAAAACTATGCTTGGGAGAATGTTTATCCTGAATTGTTGGATGAAACTGCCGAAAGACAACCAAGAAAAGTTGTAGCTAAAGTAGAAAACAAGGAATTGGAAGTATCACTTTCTGACAAATTAGACAAAATGCTTGCTGATGCTAAGCTGGATGTAAGCTTGTTCGAAAGATTGAGAGGCGGTATTGACAAGTTTTCTTCTTCTGTAGATCAAATCAACCAGACAGTAGACGTTTCTGCTTCTACTCATAAATATAACGAACAACTTAACCTTGCGGCTTCTCATCTGGAAAGCATGAATGCACTTTATGCCCTTCAGCTAGAGCACGGACAAAAGCAATCCGAATTCAGCAAAAAGTATGTGGAAGATATCCAAAAATCTGCACAGCAGTCCGAGAAATTCAATGAAGAATTGCAGGGTCTAACCGCTAATCTTAATAATCTGAACAGAGTTTATGGTGGCATGCTAAGTGCAATGAAGTCTTAATCCCTATCATTTTAATTATTGTTTAATTTAAAATTATTTTATTAAAATGGCAGGAGGTAAACAGACACCACGTCAGAAGATGATCAACCTGATGTATCTGGTTTTCATCGCAATGCTTGCGATGCAAATCGATCAGGAGATCATCAGGTCCTATAAGGATACCAATCAGTCCCTCACGGACACCAGAATCATTGTTGAGAAAAAGAATGATGATATTTTCGAGAAAACCTTGGTAGCAAAAGCCGCTACATCTCCGGAAAGTTATCAGCCACTTTTGGATCAATACAAAACATTAAAAGCCAAGACCAACGATTTGGTAAGTTATATCGATGGGCTCAAAAATACAATGGGCACTGCAGCGGAGTATAAGCCGGAAGCAGAAATCGAAGAAAGCTTTGCATCATTGAATAACACTGAGCCAGCAACAAATCTATTTTTTAAAGATGGTGATGAAAAAAATATCTCAGACAAGTCTGTTGAGTTGAAAAACAAAATTGACGATTTGAGAAATTATATCGTTACAAGTTTTGGAAACAGCCAACAATTGAAAGCTGTTGCCGATAGAGCTCAAAAACATTTAGTAGCTGAGTTTGCAAAAGATGACAAGCGTAGCAAAAAAGGTTGGTTCCAGTATAAATTTTACAACCAGCCACTCATCGCAGCATTATCCAATCTTGAAGTGATTCAGTCTGAAGCCAGAAATCTCCAGTCTGATGCATTAACTTCGATGCTTCAGGAAAAAGTTGACGCTGATATCAAGTTTGATGCTTACGAAGCATTAGTTTCCGGTCCAAGTTCAGTATTGAAAGGTGAGCCTGCGGAGATCAAGATCGCTATCGGTACTTTTGCCAGCTCAGTTCCGGGACTTAGTATCTCCGGCGCCAGAGTAGTAAATGGTCAAGGGATCATCACACCAGCTACTGGATCAGTAGGTACACAGGAATTTAAAGGAAATATTTCTTTTACGGATAAAAACGGTAAGGTTCACACGTTGCCATACGCCCATACATTGAATGTGGTATCAGGTGCTGAGGCTCTTAAAGAGCAAAATGGAGCTATCTTACAGGCGGACAAAATGATGGTATTGTACAGAGGCCTTCAAAACCCGGTGTCAGGAGCCATCCTTGGTGCTGACCTTGCAGCTACTACTTTATCTGCACCTGGTGCGTCAGTAAGTGGCGGAAGAGGTAAATGGATGGTAACACCAGGTTCCGGTAATACCGTGAAACTGACAATCTCCGGAAAAGCACCTAGCGGAAAAGTGATTTCTCAAGGTTTCGATTTCAGAATCAAGAATATTCCGCCACCTAAAGGTCAGATCCGAGGAGCCAGCTACACATCGATGCCTGCAGCTTCTATATCTAAGCAGACACTTGCTGCAACCTTGCCGGATTTCGATTTCCCTGTGAGCTTTGACGTGGTAAGTTTCAAAGTGAAAGTGGCGGGTAAACCTGCAATGTCCATCAACGGAAGTTCTCTTGGACAGGCAGAATCCTTAACCAAAGGTCTGAGAAGTGGTGACATTGTCACGATATTTGATATTCAGGCAAAAGCGAACGGCTTGAACGGCGTTGTACTTCCAAACATTGGAAACGTAATTATCAACGTCCTATAAAAATTTAAAAACTCAAAGTTGATTGATTTTATATTATTCAATATTTATTTATGAAAAAGATTATATATAGTTTAATGTGTCTTTCCACAACAATGGCATTTGCTCAAAACAGCATTCTCAATGCCAGTTCTCCGCAGACTTTCCGTGAGGAGCGCGAGATCAAGAAGGATAGTATTGCTTCACCTCTTAAGTATGGCTTTATCGAAGATAAAGATATCTTGAGAAGTATGGTTGTATGGGAAATTATTGATATGAATGATAAGATCAATCAGCCTTTTTACCATAACAATGACGGTCTGGTGTCCCAGAACAAATCATTGTACCAGGTTCTTCTGGATGCTGTGAACAATGGCAAGATCAAAGAAGTTTACTCTGGAGATGATTTTACCGCAAGATTGACGCCGGAGCAGATCGTAACGGCTACATCGGCAGTTCAGGTGGCAGATTATTTTTCTCAGACGTTGAATGAAAATAAGATTGAAGATGCAACAGCCAACAATCTTCAGAAGTACTTCAGCTCCATCTTAAATTCTACCGATGCAGATATCAGTTCGCTGAAGGCATTCTACGGAACACGTTTGGAAGACATTCTTTTAGTAAACGATGGTTCTGCTGCAACGGCTACTGAACAGGCGCCTGCTGAAACTACCACTAAAAAAGGTAAAAAGAAGAAAACCACTAAAGCGGCATCAAAGCCTGTCAATATTCCTCCGGGAACTGTTCTAGTAAAATTGGATGGCAGCTGGTATAAGATCAACAGAAACGATATTTCTGCGAACGTGGATAAAATCGTTACCGGAACAGAAAAGGTTAAGGCTCTGAAGATCATGGGAATGTGGTATGTGGATAAGAGAGATGCTCAGCTTAGATACAGAATGCTCGGAATTGCCGCGATGGGCGAAGATCCAAATGCTGCAAAATTGAGAGCTTCGCAAGCGCAAGCTTTGGCAGAAGCTGGTCAGCCAGTAGACAATACAACAATGGGTGGCGCAGAGGATTTAATTGATCTCTTCTGGATTTATTATCCTGATGCGAGACAAGTGCTTACCAGCAATTATATCTTCAATTCCAAAAATAGCAGTTCAGACATTACTTTTGATGATGTTCTTAATCAGAGAAGATTCTCTTCGATTATCTATAAGTCCGATAACGGTCTTGGTAGAGCTGGAAGTGGCGTGATCGACGAGTATATCCCGAACGATGCAGAGGGACAGTTGGAAGAGAGCGACAGAATCAAAGCACAGATTCTTCAGATGGAAAACGATATGTGGAATTACTAATATTTCTCATAGTGCAAATAGAAAAACCTGAGTATCTTTACTCAGGTTTTTTTATTTTATGGAACAAGTCGATTACATCATTGTCGGAGCCGGGTATGCAGGGATTTTTTTTGCGCATCAGTTGATTAGGGCCAATAAATCTTTCAGGATTTTTTATGATGAGCAAATCTCCGCTTCACAGATCTCCGCAGGTGTTTGCAATCCGGTGATTCTGAAGCGATTCAACACCTTTTGGAAATCGCAGGAACAGATCGATTATCTTAGTGTTATCTTCAAAGAAATAGAGAGCTATACTTCCAAGAATTATCTGGTGGATGAAAACGTGGTCCGGATCTTTCACAATGAGTCGGAAAAAGTACAGTGGTCTAAAAATGCTCAGAAAGAGGATTTAAGACGCTATCTCAACATGGACTTTCTTCAACTTCAATCGGTCGAAAATCCTTTCGGTGCGGGGAAGGTCAACCAATCGTGTAGAATTGATGTTGCCAACTTTTTCAGTGATATGCTAAATTATTTGGAGGACAATCATTATTTGATCAGAGAAAAATTTGACTATCCGTCACTTAATGCGGAAAAAAATTCTTACAGAAATCTTTCATTCAAAAACATTATTTTCTGCGAAGGTGTTTCAAGTCTTCACAATCCGTTTTTTGCTAATATTCCCATTCAGCCCAACAAAGGACACTGTTTGAAGGTCGCATTGAGCAGAGCGCCGGATCCTTTTATCATCAAGAAAAAACACTTTCTCTTTAGTCTCGATCACGGTGCGTATTATTATGGCGGTACATACGACCGATTTGATAAAACTCACGATATCAATCCGGATTCCGTGGAGGAACTCAAATCAGGGCTTGAAGGAATCTACAGCGATGCGTTTGAGATCAAAGGTGTCAAAGTAGCATTTCGGGCAACAGTTGCAGACCGTCGACCAATTGTGGGGCGCCATCCCGAATATCCTGGAATTTATATTTTTAACGGACTGGGTGCCAGAGGTGTCTACAATGGAAGTTACTTCTCAAAGGTATTATTTGATCATATTGAGAAGGACATTGCGCTGGAATCTGAAATCGACGTCAGAAGATTCCTGTAATTTTTTGATGGATTTAAATTATACTAATTTGGTCAACTTTAGATGAATTGCTAAATTTGTATCGATTTAATACGTAACGATGGACAATGAATTGAAATCGATTTTTCAAAACCTTCTTTCCGAATCCACTCAGGATAAACCTATTGCCGAGGTTCTGAAAGCACTGACCTACGCTTTCCCGGATGAAGTCTGCTTTTCCACCAGTTTCAGCTTCGAGGATCAGGTGATAACCGAGATGGTGAAGAATCTGCCTCTGAAAATTTTCACGCTGGATACAGGTAGATTGTTCGAAGAGACCTACAATACCTGGAATCTCACGAGGTCAAAATACAAAGTCAATATCAAGGCCTATTATCCTGATCCCGGGGAATTGGAACCTTTTGTTCAGATCAATGGTCCCGATTCTTTTTACAGATCTGTGGACAACAGAAAAACCTGCTGTGACATCAGAAAAGTGCATCCGCTGAAACGCGCTTTAAAGGGCAACAAAGTCTGGATCACGGGTCTTAGAGCAGAACATTCTGCAGCCAGGGAAAATCTGTCTCCATTCGAATGGGATGAGTCTAATCAGATTATCAAATTCCATCCGCTTCTCTTCTGGACTACAGATGAAGTGAGAGATTACATCCAGCAAAATCAAATTCCTTATAATAATCTTCACGACAAAGGTTTCGTCAGCATCGGCTGCGCGCCGTGTACCAGGGCCATCCAGCCGGGCGAAGATTTCCGCGCCGGAAGATGGTGGTGGGAAGATGCCGGCAAAAAAGAATGTGGTCTGCACGTCCATCAATAACAATTAACAAAGATTAAAATGTCAAAATACCATTTGGATTACCTCGAGCAGTTAGAATCCGAAGCCATTCATATTTTCCGCGAAGTCGCCGGTCAGTTTGAACGTCCTGCATTGCTTTTCAGTGGCGGGAAAGACAGCATTACGCTGGTTCACCTGGCGCTAAAAGCCTTCCGGCCGGGGAAATTTCCTTTTCCTTTGGTTCACATCGACACAGGTCACAACTTTCCTGAGGTTTTGGAATTTCGGGACCAATTAGCGGAACAAATCGGCGAAAAACTCATCGTGAGAAAAGTAGAAGACACTATCAAGGAAAAAGGTTTGAGAGAACCGAAAGGCAAACTGCCTAGCAGAAACGCTCTGCAGACTTTTACATTGCTGGATACGGTTGAAGAGTTCGAATTCGATTGTTGCATCGGTGGCGGAAGGCGGGACGAGGAAAAAGCGAGAGCCAAAGAACGTATTTTCTCTGTTCGTGATGATTTCGGACAATGGGATCCGAAACTCCAGCGTCCCGAATTGTGGAATACCTACAACGGGAAAATCCACAAAGGCGAGCAGGTGCGCGCTTTCCCGATCAGTAACTGGACAGAGCTGGATGTTTGGAATTACATTCTGAAAGAAAATATTCAATTACCTTCTATCTACTTCTCGCACGAACGTGAGGTTCTCAATCTTGATAACCAATTCATCGCGATAAATGAGTTTGTGAATCTGGAAGAAGGCGACGTGGTAACCACGGAAAAAGTCCGCTACAGAACAGTGGGCGATATGACCTGTACCGCAGCGGTTTTATCGGAAGCGACCAGTCTGGAACAGGTGATTGCAGAAATTATCACCACCAAAACCAGCGAACGAGGCGAAACCCGTATAGACGACAGAACCTCCGAAGCCGCAATGGAAGACAGAAAAAAAGCCGGATACTTTTAATTATGTATGATGAATGATTGAACTTCAAAATCATTGATCAACCAACGTTTATCATTGATAAATTTTGGAGCCGGGAACCTGCTATCCGCTATATCTTTTTTGCTTTCGACGATTTGTCATCAAAAAGAAATTCTGTAAAAAGCAAAAAAGGATGCCGCTCCTATCAGGGCTATGAGCGATTCCCCAACAATGTAGCTGCTAAAAACCAACAACTATCAACCAACAACTGACAACTAAAAATGGACATACTAAGATTCATCACTGCAGGAAGTGTAGACGACGGAAAAAGCACACTGATCGGCAGATTATTATACGACAGCAAAAACATTCTGATAGACCAACTGGAAGCCGTGGAGCGCGCCAGTAAATTCAAAAATGACGGCGAACTGGATTTGGCTTTGCTTACAGACGGTCTGAGAGCCGAACGCGAACAAGGAATTACCATCGATGTAGCGTACAAATATTTCTCTACACCGAAACGGAAGTTCATCATCGCCGACGCGCCCGGACACGTGCAGTACACGCGAAATATGATCACGGGAGCGAGCAATTCCGATTTGATTATCATCCTGATTGATGCCAGAAACGGAATCATCGAGCAAACCAAAAGACATTCAATCATTGCATCATTACTCAATATTCCGAATGTGGTGGTGGCAATTAACAAGCTGGATTTGGTTAATTATTCCGAGGAAATTTTCAACCAAATCAAAGATGATTATTCAAAAATGGCAGAGCAACTGTCTCTGAATAATGCGGTTTACATTCCAATCTCAGCTTTGGACGGCGATAACATCGTTGACAAATCTGAAAACCTGAATTGGTACGAAGGAAAAACTTTATTGGATTATCTGGAATCTGTAGAATTAGAAAATACGATTAATCTGCATAAAGCCAGATTTCCTGTCCAATACGTGATTCGTCCTCAGACCGATGAACTCCACGACTACCGTGGTTACGCCGGAAAAATCACAAGCGGGATTTACAAAGTCGGAGATGCGGTGACGGTTTTGCCTTCCGGAACTGAGAGTAAAATTTCTGCGATCGAAATCAATCAGGAAAAAGTGGAAGAAGCATTTGCGCCTCAGAGCGTGATTTTGCATTTGGAAGATGATGTCGATATCAGCCGTGGTGATTGGATCGTAAAATCCGATGACCCTCCGAAAGTAGAGCAGGAACTGGAAGTTTTAGTGTGTTGGATGGGCGATAAACCTTTGAAATCCGGCTCGAAATATCTCATTCAAAATAACACGACACAAGTCAAAGCAGTCATCAAAGAAATTGATTATAAATTGGATGTCAATACGCTGGAACAACAGGAAGTAGATCAGGTTTCGCTGAATGAAATTGTCAAATTAAAATTGAAAACGGCAAAACCTCTGGCTTACGATTCCTACAAAGATTTGGCATCCAGTGGCGGAATCATCTTCATCGATGAATCGAGTTTTGTAACGGTGGGCGCAGGTTTGATTCAATAATTTTAAATCAAATAAACCTTGACAGCAAAAATTTCACTTCCGGTTTTCATCAATGCCTCGACCAACAGAATTCTGATAGTCGGCGGTGGAAAATTAGCTTCCGAACAGCTCAATGATCTGATGCAGAATATTCCTGATGCCAGTATCAGTGTTCTCTCCAGGCGACTTTCGGATGATATCAAAAACCTGTTGCTGGAAAATACCTCAGTCAAAATTATCAATGAGGATTTTGATGACGCTCACTTGGAGATGGCAGATTTGTTCATTGTGGCGACAGAAGATGCTTCTCAGGACCAGCTGATCATTAATAAAATCAAAGAAAAGAAAAATCTATATTTTGCGCCAGGTCTTTCTTCGGATGAGGACTTTTTCTTCCGAGGAAATAACAGTTCGCAGGACCGGAAATCGCTGTTCATCATCAATGGCGAGAAGAAGTGGCGAAGAATTGCAACCCTCTTTTTTCTGGCATTTGTCACCTTGTTACTTGTCAATATCGCTTCCTTTTACATTGGCTTTAAGGATTTGCAGGTCGCTTATAATTACCTTAATCAGAATACGGATGAGCGTTTTTTCTGGCTATTTTTAGTGGGTTTTTTAGCGCAACTGATTGATGGCGCTCTGGGGATGGGCTATGGCGTGACATGTACAGCTGCGTTATTGTACATCGGGATTCCGCTGCCGGCAATCAGTAGCAGCATCCACACGGCGGAAATGTTTTCCAGCGGTGCCTCCGGATTCAGTCATTACAAATTCGGGAATATCAATAAAAAATTATTCAAAAACATCCTGATTCCGGGCGTGATCGGAGCGGTTTTGGGTGCATTGCTTTTGTCCTATTTCGGAGAGAAATATGCAGGAATTATCAAACCGATCCTTGCCACCTATACTTTCATTCTCGGAATAAGGATTTTGTTCAATGCCTTCAAGAAAAACAAGAAACGCAAAAAGACAAAAAGAGTCGGCTGGCTGGCTGGTGCAGGTGGTTTCTTGGATTCTTTCGGCGGCGGTGGTTGGGGACCGTTGGTAACATCCACTTTAATTTCTAAAGGCAAAACACCGCGCTACATCATCGGAACCGTCAGCCTGACTGAGTTTTTCGTCACTTTCGCCAGCGCATTGACTTTCTTTTCAGTTATCGGAATCAGCCATTGGCAATTGATTGCGGCACTGATTCTTGGTGGTGTTCTTGCCGCTCCGATTGCAGCAAAAATGGCCGGGAAATTACCATTGAAAGTAATGTTTATCGGCGTTGGTGCTATGGTGATTATCTGGAGTCTGAATGTTCTTTTGAAGACTTTGGGTTTGATATAATTGATAATCTCCTAAAGCAAGAGCATTCTATTCAAGTAAGCACCTTCTTTTCTAAACCTCCCGATGTCAGATATAAAACTTATAATGTCATTGAATGACGGCCTGTATTTTTAAAACACAGGCCGTTTTCTTTAATTCTGTCTATCCAATTCCGATATCGGCCAGACTATCTAAAGCAATTTAAATAAATGTCAGAATCAACGCAACCACCAATCCAATCGCTGTGAAAACCATTCCGCGTTTGAAAGCTTTGGTCTTAGGATTGAACATCCAGAAACTGGAAATCACAAAGAAAAATAAAGAAATTCCGAAAAATGTATTCAATGGAGATAATGTGTCTTTGGATTGGGATTTGTGAAGTTTCGTCATTTTGTCCAGTACAAACGGCAATTCTTTCTTCTTATATTTTGCTTCACCGGTTTTCATATTATAAGTTCCCTGCTTGAAAAACATCACGTCGCCTTCCGTCTTCTCCACCTCAAAACCTTTGATTTTGATTTCTTTCCCGAGCTTTTTCTCATCCAGATTAGCCTCAAATTTCTTCTCGTAACTCTTTTCTTTCTTCAGAAAATCCGTGTCTCTGTATACCAATAAAACGCCACTGATGGCATAAACAGCCATTATTCCAGCCAGAAAATACCCCAGGTAGCGGTGCGTTATTCTCATAAACGTTTTCGTGTTCTTGATTTTGTCCATTGTTGTATTTGTCTTTTAAATTTGAAAAAGTGGACGCCAATGTATGACTCCACTTTTATGTTTAGAAATTGGATTTGTTATTAATTAAAGTTTATACGTCAAGGTTACGTAAAAATTTCTCGGCATAATCGGGTTTACAGAATAGTTCTCGTGCACGTTGTAATTCAAGACGTTGAATGCATTGCCTAATTTCCCCTGAATAAGGAATTTATTGTACTGATAAGCGACGCTGAAATCAATCTGTGTAAAGCCCGTCATTGGTATCAGTCTATCGGTTTTCTGATTCCCGTTGGCGTCCTTCAGATTATTCCAGCCACCAAAACGATTTCCGGTATAAAATGCTGTCGCCCCGATTTTTAATCCTTTAATATATTGATCAAAGGTATAAAATATAGAGGCGTTAGCCGTATTAAGCGGTGTTCTCACAATTCTTTCGCCTTCTATAAAACTGCCATCTGTATTTGGTGTTTCCAAATAGGTCATATGATTATAAGAATATCCTGCAATGATCGAAAGATTGGATAGCGGATTTCCCGTGATGTCCAGTTCTACACCTCGGCTACGTGTTTTGCCTGTCAATTCCTTGATATTCGTGTCAGTGTTAATTTGTCCTGCAGCATTGAAAGCCGCCATCTGGGCAAGGTTGCTGTTGTCAATCTGGTAAGCTGTGGCGTTAAAAGCTAAAGTGTTGGAAAACAGATTTTTCTTAAATCCCAATTCCCACTGGTCTATAATGGAAGGATCCAGCGATTGACCATTTACATCGTTTCCGGTGTTAGGAACAAATGAGTTGGTATAACTGGCAAAGGTCATCAAGTTTTCTGTCCATTCGTAAACCAATCCTACCCTTGGTGAAAAAGCGTTTTTGCTGAGTTTCCCAGCTGTGGACGTTTTGTAGAAATTTTGTTTATCAAACTGATAATTGGTCTTTAGAACCGCCATATTTTCCAGGTAAGACCATCGGATTCCTGCGAGCAATTTGAATTTATCCGTGATGGAAATCAGATCCTGAACATACACGCCAACTCTCCTTGTCGGTGTTCTCGTCAGACTTTGCTTGGCAGTTTCTGGTTCGTAGCCTGATGCCCAGGTAGACTCATCACTCAGGAGAATATTACCACTGGTATTATTGCCGTTGGTTCCATACACCAGAGCGCCACTGTTCCAGCTTCCGTTTTGTTTTTGTAGAAAGTAAGTATAGCTGTCGGACTGCAGGTAATCAGCATCCGCACCTAGAAGCAGTTTATGTTTGATTTTCCCGGTACTAAATGCTCCATTCAAGTTGGCCTGCAAGGAGCCGTAGTTTTGCTCATTATAAGTCTTAGTCAGACTTCTGTTCCAAAGGTAAGTACTATTGATGGGCTGGAAATTCCATTGCATTCTTTCGTTTCCGAAAAAATCTTTCGTGTAATTTTGATAGGAACCTACAATATTCAGGTTCCAGTTATTGTTGATCTGATGGTTTAAGGTAATAGTACTTGTTGCCATCTGAGCATCTTGATATTGGAAATCCACACCTGCGTTTTTACGGATGTCCAGTAAATCGTTGATCACAGACCTAGACGTTTTAGTATCCAAAACCAGTGTTCCTACCCCAAAATCCGGTGTGAAATAATTTTTCAGATAGTCGCCCTCAACAATTAATTGAGTCTTGTCCGAGATATTAAAAAGGAAGCTCGGATTGAAGTAATATTTTTGAGAAGTGATTCCATCGCGGAAACTCCCTTTGTCTTCAAAAGCCCCGTTCACACGGAATGCCGAACTTTTTGAAAGCGCATTATAAAAGTCCAGAGTTGCTTTGTAATTGTCCCAACTTCCCGCACTAAGGGCAACGCTTCCTCCTTGATGGAATAATGGTTTTTTAGTGATCATATTAAGGATTCCGCCGGGAGCTACATTGCCGTATAAGATTGCAGCACCACCTTTCAGTATCTCCACGCGTTCCATTCCTGAAACTTCGGGGAAGATACCACTGTTAATGCGGGCACCGTTTTTATAAATATTTTCGTTACCAAAAGTATAGCCTCTGGCTCCAAAACTATCCTGCGACCCGCCTCTTGCAGAAGTAATATACATTCCGTTGACATTTCTTACAACGTCTGACAATTGCTGTGCCTGCTGCTGTTCGATGATTTCGTGTGTCACTATTGCAGTGGCCTGTGGATTTTCCATCACATCCAGATTTGACTTGGTTGTAAATGTTTTCGCCTTATTTGGATTTCCTGCCTTATGAAGTTTTACATCTTCAATCGTTCTTACATTGAGTGAATCCGATTTTTTTTCCTGACCATAGCCGAAAACAGAGAATGTTATGAGACCTATCGCAACAGCATTTCTTTTCATAGTTTATTTAGAATAGTTAAAAACAGTGCAAAAATATACAAAGTGTTAATATTTGCCAATATTATTTTAAATAATTCTAAATAAAAAACAATGATTTAATTTAAGTATTTGAAAATGAGTGTTTTTAGGTGTAGATGATATTTGTCAATCCTGTAGTTCCAGCCAGCGCATCTCAAACTCTTCTAACTGGTTAGAGAGCAATTCCAGTTCTGATGATAATTTTGAAATTTTATCATAATCCGTCTCATTATTCAATTGGTCCAGGATTTCGTTTCTTTTTTCCTCCAGTTTCGGCATCTCTTTCTCGATGGTTTCCAACTCTTTTTGTTCTTTGAAAGACAATTTTTTCTTAGGTTGTTGGTTGTTGGTTGCCGGTTGCAGGTTTTTGTTCACAGTAATCGAAGTCGGTGTCTCTTCTGACTTCTGATTTCCAACATCTGTCTTTTCAGACTTCTGACCCTTGTCTTCCAACTTCTGACTCTCCCGGTATTCTGAGAAATTCCCGACAAACTCTTTGATTTTTCCGTCACCTTCAAAAGCCAGAACGTGGTCCACAATCCGATCCATAAAATAACGGTCGTGCGAAACGATGATCAAACTCCCCTGGAAATTCTGAAGGAAGTTTTCTAGAACTGTCAGAGTTGGCAAATCCAAATCATTCGTAGGCTCATCAAAAATCAGGAAATTGGGGTTTTGATAAAGGATATACATTAAGTGCAAACGCCGTTTTTCTCCACCCGACAGTTTGGAAATCGGTGAGTACTGTGTTTGGTCATCAAACAAAAATAATCGCAGGAATTGGGAAGCCGAGATCGTTTTTCCATTGGCCAGTGGGAAATTTTCACCAATTTCCTTGATGAAATCAATCACGCGCTCATCTTCCTTATATTGCAAACCTTTCTGAGCAAAATAGCCAAACTTGATCGTTTCCCCGGTTTCTATTTCCCCCGAATCTTTCGGTTCAAATCCTTGAATGATATTAAGCAACGTGGATTTTCCTGCACCATTTTTTCCGACAATTCCGACTTTTTCGCCTCTTTGGAATTGGTAAGAAAAGTCTTTGAACAAAACTTTCTCACCAAAACTTTTATTGATATTCCGAAGTTCCAGGATTTTATTTCCCAATCTTTTCATCTCGAAATCCAATTCCAGCTTTTCCTTTCTGGTGTCGGTTTTCGCCACCTTTTCGGTTTCGTAGAAATCCTCCTGGCGCGATTTGGACTTCGTAGTTCTTGCCTTTGGCTGGCGTCTCATCCATTCCAATTCCTTTCTGTAAAGGTTTTGCGCTTTGTCAATGGTAGAATTGAGATTGTCCTCACGGATCATTTTGTTTTCAAGATAGGTCGCATAACTACCATTGTGAAGGTAGAGATTGCCGTCCTCCATTTCCCAAATCTTGTCGCAAACGGCATCCAAAAAGTAACGGTCGTGCGTCACAAGAAGCAGGGTGATTTTCGCTTTACTCAGATAATTTTCCAGCCATTCTACCATTTCCACATCCAGGTGGTTGGTCGGCTCATCCATAATCAACAGCGTGTGGCGGTGTTCGGCTCTGGTTTCTGTCAATAGTTTGGCGAGTGCAATTCTCTTAATTTGTCCACCGGAAAGTGTTCCCATCTTCGCATATAAATCCGTGATTTTCAGCTGAGAAAGAATTTGCTCCATCTCATTTTCAAGATCCCAGGCTTTATGGATTTCCATCTCTGCCAGGGCGGTTTCCATATCATCCGGATTTTCGGAAGTCAATGCGTGGTGGTATTTTTTCAAAGCCAGAATCGGTGCGGAATCCAGCGTCATCATAAACTCATCCACAGACAAATTCGGATCAAAATCGATTTCCTGATCGAACAAAACCACCTGAATATCTTTGTTGATGACAGTTGTTCCGCTGTCAGCAATTTCTTTGCCCATCAGGATTTTGAGAAGGGTAGATTTTCCGCTTCCGTTTTTGGCAACGATGGCAATTTTGTCGCCTTCATTCACGTGGAAATTGATATTTTTAAAAAGGACTTTGACGCCGTATGATTTGCTGAGATTTTCTGCAGAAACGTAATTCATTTGGATAAATGATAATGGATGAATGATAAATGATGTGCGAAAGTACGAAAATGAAAATTGAATGGATGTGAACCTGAAAGATTACTGAATGATTTTAATGGCACTTCAAGAGGAATCATAATTATTCTAAATTGACTTTAATAATGCTTTATTGTTTTTAAAAATTGAACATTAATCCTGGAATTAATGTTACACACAGTAATTTTTGACGTTTTAATGAGATCGTCGTAACGAAAAAATTAGGATATTTGTATCTAAATTAATCCTATGAAAAAACTCAGCTTACTCTTCGCCATCTTTCTTGGCATTGTTTCTTATGCGCAATTGATTTCCGGAACCGTGCTTTCCAAAAACGATGACCAACCTATTCCTTATGCCAAAATCGGGATTGCCAACAGTAATTTTGGAACGCAGGCTGATGAAAAAGGCAATTATCAGATCCGGTTGGATCAAGTGAATCCGGATAAAGAATTGATTGTGCTGGTGGGCGGTTACAAAACTTTCAGGAGCAAAGTGGGAGATTTTGTAAAGGAGTATCCGCATACGATCTATCTTTATGAAAAGGTGACAAATATTAAGGAAGTGGTGCTCACGCCCAATAACTACAGGGAGAAAAACCTTGGCGTCAACAGCAAGTCGAAATCGATGATGTTTACACCGAATATGGAAAAGGGCAATGATGTGGTGGAGGAAACCGCTGTGGAATTCAGTTCCGGCAAAAGGCTGAAGATCAACAGAATCAATATGAATTTTTCCAGATTCGAAGCTACCACGCCCATAAAAGTCCGTTACACGATTTATGATGAGAAAGACGGAAAACCGAATAATCTGGTCTTGGAAAAAGACATCATTGCCACCATCAGCAAAGATCAATTGAAAGATTTTACATATTCGATAGACGTAAGCAAGGAGAATATCTGGCTGGAAGGAAAGTTTTTTGTGGGCATTCAATTTTTTGGTCAGTCCAATGGAAAAGTGGCGCTGAGTGGCGCTTTGCTGCGTTCCGGCTATTACCGATCGTTCTACGGTCCCTGGGAGAAAATCGGGATGGCGGCACCTGCGATTAATATTGATGTGCGGGTAAAAAAATAATTTTGATTTCGCGCTGAGCTTCCGAATCATTCAGCTCTTTTCAGATCAATTAATCTTAGTATTTAAAGTGGTCAAGCAATCGTGAATTTGATTAAATTAGCAATAAACTATCTGAATTCACAATGAAAAAAATATTGGTCCTCAACCTTCTGTTAATCTCGCTGATTTCGTTGGCGCAGGTTTATGATTTCGGGAACAATCCGGATGCTGGAAAAGTTCTTCATCTGAAGGATGCGGAGATTTATTATGAAATTTACGGAAAAGGCGAACCTCTGTTTCTGCTGCACGGCAATGGCGGAAGTATCGATGCCTTTAGCAGGGAAATCCCGGAATTGTCCAAATATTTTATGGTGGTGGCAATGGATACGCGTGCGCAGGGAAAAAGTACGGACACGTCGAAAGCGCCTTTGAATTACATTAAATTTGCAGACGATGTCAAAGCCTTAGCGGATGCGCTGAAGTTAAAAAAGATTAATATTCTCGGCTGGAGCGATGGTGGCAATACTGCACTGGAATTTGCGATCAAATATCCGAAAATGACCAATAAAATCATTACCAGTGGTGCCAATGTTTTTCCCAATGGCGTGGGCGAAAATGAAGTAGAAAATATGAAAAAAGACGCTGAAAAAATGCGTGCAGAACATAAACCGGAGCGTGATCTGCGATTGCTTCAGCTGATGATAGATGAGCCAAAGATTACCACAAAGCAGCTTAATAATATCAAAGCGAAAGTTCTGGTAGTGGCCGGCGAGAATGATCTGATCCTCCGCTCGCACACTGAATATATTGCCAAGGAAATCCCAAATTCCCAACTGAAAATCTACAAAGGCGCGTCACACGGCGTCCCGATAGAAAGGGCAGAGGAGCTGAGTCGGGAGGTGGTTGGGTTCATAAAAAATAAAAAATAAAAACTTATTTGAATAAATCTGAATGTGTTCCAGTCCTGGTGAGTGAAACCAGTTTAATGTCATCATCCTGTTTCCAAATCAGGAGCCAATCTGGCTGGATATGACATTCCCAATAACCAGTAAAATTTCCCTTTAATAGATGTGGTTTATACTTTGAAGGTAATTTTCCGTCCTTTTCTAACAGAATAATCACATTTTTAAAAAGGTCGAGATTCAGACCGCGTTTTACAGCAAGTTTGATATCTCTTTTAATTTTTCCTGTATACTCAATTTGGTAACTCATATACCTAATTCCTCGAAAAGTTGTTTGGAATTTTTGACTTTGAAGGTTTTACCTTTTTCTACATCGTCAATCGCCCTGACTGTTTCTGCATTGGGCATATTTTCTTCGACAATTTCTACCCCTTTTTTTTCAAGAATTCCAATTTTTATGAGTTCCAAAAGCGCTTTTCCGTAGCTTGTTTTTTCGTTGATTTTTAGCTTGATCGTTTCCATATCAATTCAATTAATACAAATATACGTGAAAATAAAATTGATAATTAATCCAAAATTAATCAATTGTCAACATTTTCAGACTCCAGAGATTGCCATTATAAATATCCAGATCGACTTTGGTGTTAATGCCGTAGACAATGCCATTTTCTGAGAATTGCCAAAACTGCCATTCATCATCCGGAGACGGCGTTGGAACATCGTTATAATTGGCCAGCCAGAGCGGATAATCATCAAATTCGCCTCTCAGATAATCTTTATAATAATGGTAATAGGTATAGATGATTGGTTTTTCGCCGTACGTGTCTTCCATTATTTTGATCCAGACCTTGAGGTCGGAAACCAATTGTTCCTTTGATTTTTTTCTTGGATTTTTCTCAATGTCAAGAATTGGTGGCAGATCTCCGGATTCTAATTTCGCAACGGAAAGAAAAGAATTGGCCTGCATCACGGGATCTTCATCCGGCCGATAAAAATGATATGCGCCACGGATCAGGTTGTGCTGTTTGGCGGTTTCCCAAAAATGGTCAAAGTTTTTATCCAGTTTCCGGTTTCCCATACTGGCGCGCAGAACCACGAATTTCAGGGGAATGCTGCGATTCCCAATACTGAGGCTGTCCCATTGGATATCTTCTTTTCTTTGGTAATGAGAAATGTCGAAACCAAAAGTCTGATTGGCGTAAAGTCCCGTAATTTTTTCGATTCTGGCCTGCTCCTTTTCCGTATTGGACAATTTCTTGTGTTCAAAGTGTTTTCCGAGATAGTACGCGACGTAATAATTGATTTTCTGACGAAGATAATAACCGGTTCCAAAAAGTGAAACGAACAGGATGATGAGCAAAATCCAGCGCTTTTTCATAAAAACACTTTTTCTTTTCTTATGGATTTTCCTCTTGGATGCCGGATTGACTTTAGACATAGCTGTTGCAAAAGTATCGATTTTCCCAACGATTTAGTACGAGAAATATTTTTTAAAAATATCAATAGCTTTTTTAAAATATCAGATTAAATTATCTTAAATTCGTATTGTTAATTTAAAATTTAAAAACAGATGAAAAAGAAATTTTTATCATTGGCAGCAATTTTATTTGTAACGGTTGCCGTGAACGCACAAACAGTAAAGCAGGAAGTAAAAAAAGACTCAAAAGCCGTAGGTACTGCCGTCAAAAAAGGCGCTAAAGCCACTGGTGAAGGTGTGAAGGATGCCGCAAAATGGACCGGAAAAACAGCTAAGAAAGGTGCAAAAGCTACTGTGAAAGGCGTAAAGCAAGGTGCGAAGTGGACGGGCAAAACGGCCAAGAAAGGTGCTGACGCGGTAAGTGATACTTACAAAGATGTTAAAGCAGACATCAAGAAAAAAGATTAATCAAATAAGGAACAGCTTCAGACTTTTGAAGTTGTTTTTTTGTAACAATTTTGAGCAAGGTGTAACTAACCTTACAATAATAACAGAATTTGGCTATATTAGCTGATGTAAATTGAAAATATAATGAAAAAATTAATCGTATCATTTGCGCTTTCTCTCTTGTTTGCTGCAAATATGATGGCTCAAAGCGTTCCAACAGCCAAGCAGGTCATTGACAATTATGTATCTGCATTGGGCGGAAAACAAAAATTGGAATCCGTGCAGACGCTTTCTATGAAAAATTCTATCAGTGTGATGGGAATGGATATGGAAGGCAGAACTGTTAAAAAAGGTAATAAATTCAAGTCGACCCAAACAATGATGGGCCAGGAAATGGTGCAGATGTTTGATGGTGAGAAAGGCTATGCGAATCAGATGGGACAGAAAGTAGACTTCCCGGCGGATCAGGTTGCCAAATTAAAATCATCAAAAATCATTGAAGCATTGGGAATGGATCCTGCCAAAATCAAAACAGTGGAGAAAAAACAGATGGACGGAAAAGACTATTACGTTTTGGCGTCTGATGACACTAAATCTTATTTTGATGTAAAAACCGGACTTCTGGAAAAATCCGAAGGCGATAAAGGAACGATGACGATCTCCAAGTATACCGACGTGGATGGTATCAAATTCCCGGAAGAGATGACGCTGGATGCGGCCGGCCAGGAAATCAAAATCAAAAATTCTGACATCAAAATCAATCAGCCGGTGTCGGATGATGAATTCAAATAACAAAATTCCCCTGCATAAGAAAAGGATTCAAATTTTTGAATCCTTTTTTTATTATCATTATGGAAGATCGGGCGTGTGAGACGTTTTCTCAGATATTTAAGAATTGTATTCTTTCTCCCATTCTTCGGCAGCTTCGCAGAGGGTCTTGTAAAAATCCGTTCCGTATTTCCGGATTAGCGGTTCTTTCAGGAATTGGTAAATTCTCACCTGCAGTTCGGAGCCCAATGTGCAGGCATCTTTACAGATGTTCCATTCGTGGTAATTGAGCGCGACAAAGGTTTTGTATTCATCAACACGGATCGGGTAGAGGTGGCAGGAAATAGGCTTTTTCCAATCCACGGCGCCGTCTTCGTAAGCTTTTTCGATGCCACATTTTGTGGTGCCTTTTTCATCAAAAATGACGTAAGCGCATTCACTTCCATTGACCAAGGTGGTAACATAGCCACCATCGTACGGATCTACAACCCAGGTTCCCTGTTCTTCAATCGCCTTAACGCCCTCCGGTCTCAGATAAGGTTTGACTTTGGGGAAAATATCTTCCAGAATGGGCAATTCTTCTTTGTCCAGTGGTGCGCCGGTGTCGCCATCTACACAGCAGGCACCTTTGCATTTGGCAAGATTGCAGACGAAACTTTCTGCGAAAACATCTTCTGAGATTAATTTATCATCTATCTGAATCATACAACATCGATTTAAATATTAAAAAAAAGTAGCGATTTTAAAAAATGCAAGTGTAAAGACAATTATCCAAAGTCCCAACTCCTGCATCCAGTATTTTGGCAGAAAACGTAACATTCTGCTCAGGATGATGCTCACCGGCAGTGCCATGAGCAACAGATATTCATAATTGGTACCCATGTAGAAAATAATGGTAACCAGCTGAGCCAATGAAAAAACCAGTACAAAGGTGTACTTATATCTGCTGATCGGGCTTTTTTCGTTATAATGTTTGAAATGGTCGGACAGAGAATACAGCAGCATCAGTGCAATAGGAGTGAGGATATAGAGCGGATAATAAGAATCCAGAAATTCGAATTTCCCATAGAAAGGCAAATAAGTTGGATCCCAAGTGGTGTAATGGATGAGATACATCAGCCCACCATAGGTCAGGACTATCAAAATGACTCCGAAAAGAAGCCGGAACATATTGAGTCCAATGCGTCCGGATGTTCCAATGATGTGGAAGATCACAAAAACACCCATTGGCCAGCTGGCGGGAAAAACCAGGTAATTGAAGGCCAGGATAGAGCCTACCAGCATGAAGGAACTTTTCCGGAGATAGTCATTCTGGCTGGTGAGAATCAGCAGGATAATGGCACTGGTAAGAAAGGTGAAAGCCAGACCCACTTCAATAGTTCCATCGTAAAATGACGCTACAAAAACGGTGTACAGAAACAGCGGAAGGTGCGAGAACTGATTCAGTGCAATCGCATTGAATAAAAAATATCCCAGACTGATTCCGGTAAAGGTTACCAACGACGGAAATATTTCTATATATTTAAAATCCAACAGGTTAAAGGATAAAAATACCAGAAATAAAAATCCGATGTAAACAGGAACCGAAAAAATATTGCTTTCTTTAGAAAGTAATCGAAACATTTTTTATAAATTTGTGCAAAGTTAATTTAAAAAAAAGAAAAAAGATGACATCTTTCTGGTTAGCCTTAAGCGCAGCTTTCAAATGGTCTTTCGGGTTTTTTGATATGACAGGTAACGTACTGAACTGGATTCTGTTTCTGGTTGCAACAGGATTTTTCTGCTACTGGTGCTACATCCTTGTAGTAACGCTTGGTGCGCAGAAAGATAAAGATTACTTCTCGCCTACAGAAGGAAAACATCCTTATTACGATCCAAAGATCTATAAAAACGAAGGTTAAATAAATTGATTATATTTATAAAAAACCCGTCTTGTTATTGATACAGGACGGGTTCTTTTATATAATGTCGATTTGATTAATGCTCATCATGGCAGGGAACTACCAAGACCGGGATTTTTGATTTCCTGGTGATTTCCTTGGTAAGGCTGCCAATGAAGACATCGTAGACACCGCTTCTCCCGTGTGAACCGACTACGATGTAATCACCATTTTTTTCTTCCGCAAATTCCAGAATGGTATCTCCGGCGATGCCCTGTTTCAGGATATGGCTGCAGGTCACGCCCTGCGAAATGATCCGCTGTTCCAGTTTATTAAGTTCTTTTAATTCAAATTTTATTTCATTTTCCTCCACTTCCGGGAAATACTGGAATCCCATATCGCCGATAACGAAGCCGATGTCCGATGCCGCAACGTGAATGAGAATAATTTGCGCCTGGATATCTTTGGCAAAACTTACAGCGTAGTCTACCAGTTTGTCGGAACTGTCGGAAAAATCTACAGGTAAAATGATTGTTTTCATAATCGGGGTTTATGTTTTTGATGAAGCAAAAATTCAGCCATTGAAGCTGATTACTGGATTTTGAGTCCAAACATTTTCCGGTCTTCCAGGTAGCCTTCCAGAAAGTCATTTTCAGAAATCCGGCCTACACCTTTGGGCGTTCCGGTAAAAATGAGGTCGCCAACGCGCAGTGTAAAATATTGGGAAGCAAACGCAA
Source organism: Flavobacteriales bacterium UBA720 (assembly GCA_002297505.1). Classification (GTDB taxonomy): domain Bacteria; phylum Bacteroidota; class Bacteroidia; order Flavobacteriales; family Weeksellaceae; genus Epilithonimonas. Next base: position 12,309 of record DBLQ01000091.1, on the reverse strand, counting down.
TGATGTCATCAAAACTAAAGATCATGTCTCTGGTGTTGCCATCCTGGACCCGCGCCTGATTCTTGTCCAGCCAAAAATTGAGATTCTGCAAATCATAATTCTCTTTGGATACAAAATCGGACAAAACTGCGGAACCGTCAAAACCTTTTGCCAATTCCCAAGGTAAGCCTTTGCCTTTAAGTTTAGACTGCAAATCCCTGGCGGTAAAATCGATGCCGAGACCTATTTCATCATAATGTTTGAAAGCTGTTTCTTTTTGAATGTACTTTCCGCCTTTTGATATTTTCAGTACGACTTCCAGCTCGTAGTGGATATCATCAGAAAATTCCGGAATGTAAAAATCGGAGCCTTTCTTCAGAATAGCCGTGTCAGGTTTCATAAAGATCACCGGGTCTTCCGGCACTTCGTTTCCCAGTTCCCTGGCATGTTCGCTGTAATTTCTTCCGATGCAGATAATTTTCATAAGATTAAGTTGTGATAGAGTTCAATTTTATTTTTTAAAGATGAAATAGACCGCCAGAATCAGAAACACGAAACCAATAAGATGATTCGTCCGGAAACTCTCTTCCTTGAAAAAGACAATGGTAAAGATTGTAAAAACCGTGAGCGTAATGACTTCCTGCATCACTTTCAGCTGCCATAGGTTGAAGGGTCCGCCATTTTCCTTGAAACCAATCCTGTTCGCCGGAACCTGGAAACAATACTCGAAAAAAGCAATGCCCCAGCTGATGAAAATAATGGCAACCAAGCCCAAATTGTGGAACCAGTCCATCTGTTTGAATTTGAGGTGGCCGTACCAGGCCAATGTCATAAACACATTGGAAATCACCAGAAGTGTGATCGTTAAAACAACTTTGCTCATAACATTCTGTTTTTTAAAATCTTGATTTCAACTGGATTTTGGTGAAGATTTTCTTGGTGTACAAAGGAAAATCAGCGCTCTGAAGCCAGCCGTAATAGCCAATATCTTTCTGGAAAACTTCCTTCACCACCTGACCTTTATACTTGCCAAAGGCAAAAATCTCCTGGTCTTTGTCATTGTAATGAATCATCCCTGCAAGATCTGCAAACCTGTTCTGAGAAGAGAAGTCGCTCAATTCAGCAATCTCATTCGGGACATCTTCGTATTTGCCAACCTGCGCGTCCAGAACTTCGAAAGTTGCCATCACGTCAGCTTCTGCCGAGTGAGCATTCTCTAAAGTCTTGCCACAATAAAACTGGTAGGCAGCACCCAGATTCCGCGGTTCTTTCTTGAAGAATACGGTTTGGGCATCTACAAACCGGTGTTTGCTGAGGTCAAAATCGATGTCTGCACGCAGCATTTCCTCTGCAAGAACAGGAATGTCGAACCGGTTGGAGTTAAAGCCTCCCAGATCCGAGTCCTTGATCATTTCCATAACTTTTGGCGCAATGTCTTTGAACGTTGGTGCTTCTGCCACATCCGCATCGTAAATTCCATGAATGGCCGAAGATTCTTTTGGAATAGGCATTTCAGGATTCACCTTCCAGGTTTTGCTTTCTCTTGATGCGTCCGGATTGACTTTGAGAATGCAGATTTCCACGATTCGGTCTTTGCCAATATTCGTTCCCGTAGTTTCAAGATCGAAAACACAAAGCGGTTTATATAGTTTGAGATTCATAGTTTTATAAATGATAAATGATGGTTGATCAACGATTTTTTTACTTCTAACTTCTAACTTCTCACTAACGAAGTTGTTTCTGAAAAATCAGTGAAATCAAAATGTAATAGATAATGATTAAAGGAATACCGACTGTTTTGAAAATTAATAAAATCAAAATTCCGCCAATTAACAATGCGAGTTTTGGATAGTTATCTTTCAATTGTTTGGACTTGAATTTCATTGCAATCATTTTGATGGGAGAGATTAAAAGCCACGAAATTATCACGGTAATTGCAATCAAAATGACATCGATATACTCAAAAATTAATCTTAAAGTTTCGGATGTGTCAGCAGGTTTATTGGCCCAACCATTAAAAATGTATAACAATCCAAAAATCAGAACTGTGTTACTTGGTGTGTTCAGACCTTTGAAATAATATTTTTGATCATCATCCAAATTGAAAATGGCTAATCTGAGACAGGAGAAAAGCGTAATCAGAAATGCAAAATATTGGATCTCAAACGGCAATTCGATTCCGAAAAGTTGATTGCCAAAAGGTTCGAGCATTTTCATCATTGCAACGCCTGGCAAAAATCCAAAACTTACCATATCTGCTAAAGAGTCAAGTTGTCCGCCCAGATTGCTGCTTGAGTTCATCGCGCGTGCAATAAATCCATCGAAAAAATCGAGTACCAAAGAGATGATAATGCAAATCGCGGTCGTCTGATAATCGCCGGAAAAAAGATGGACAATCCCGACGCAACCTGAGAAAAGATTTCCAAGTGTAAAGGCGTTGGCAAGGTTGTTTTTGATGAAATTCATATCACAAAAATAAGTTTTTTTGTTGGATGCTAGAAGTTGGATGTTTGAAGTTTTCGGAGCATCAAGAAAAACATCCATCTTCCAACACCCATCTTCCCGCTTTTATTATTTTTGCAAAATGAAAAATTGGAGAGGGCAGGAAGTTTTGGCCCTGGTTTACAGACTTTTTTTGGTTTTTTTATTTTACCAGATGGCCAGGCTTTGTTTTTGGCTGTTCAATCAGGCATTGATAAAAGTCGATGGAATCTCAGAATATTTGAAATTGTCTTATTACGGAACAGCGTTTGACACCACTGCGATTCTGTATGTCAATGCGGTTTTTATTCTGCTGAGCCTTGTTCCGATCGTCATCAATACCAAGAGAAGTTATCAGAAATTTCTGTTCTATTGGTATTTTATCACCAATGGAATTACCTATTCTTTTAATTTCGGAGATGTTATTTATTACAGATTCAGCCAGGCGAGACTGACTTCGGCAATGTTTTCCGTGGCGAAGAACGAAAATAATATCGGAAAAGTTTTTCTGAATGCGGTTTTACAGAATCCGATGGTTTTGATTTCTTTCGTTTTGATGATGGTTTTGTGGATTTTTCTTTATAAAAAAGTGAAAGTCACAGAAGAGAAGCCAAAGAATCTGGTCGTTTATTTTGTGTCGTCCATTTTGATTTTGTGCCTTACTGCGACTTTGGTGGTTGGCGGGATTCGAGGTGATTTCAAACATTCAACAAGACCGATCAATTTGGTGGATGCCAATAAACACGTCAGCAATCCGCTGCAGGGCAATCTGGTTCTGAACAGCGTTTTTTCATTTTTCAGAACTTTGAATACCAATAATTTTAAGCTGGTTCATTTTGTGGATGAGCCGTTCATTGATAAAGAAATCAAACCGTATAAATTCTATCACCGTGACGTGGAACCGAAACCGAATGTGGTGATTTTTATTATAGAAAGTTTTGGGAAAGAATATTCCGGCGCTTTCAACAAAAATACGAATATTAAAAATTTTGTTTCCTACACGCCATTTCTTGATAGTTTGGCTAATGAAAGTTTGATTTTCACCAATGCGTATGCCAACGGAAGACAATCGATCCACGGGATGAGTTCTGTTCTCGCAGGAATCCCGAGTCTGACGGATGCTTTCACAAGTTCGCCTTATTCCAATCAGAAAATCCAGTCCATTGTTTCGGTTTGCAATGAGCTTGGTTATGACACGAGTTTTTATCACGGTGCGCCGAATGGCTCGATGGGTTTTCAGGGATTTGGAAATATTCTCGGGTTCAAGCATTATTTCGGGAAAACGGAATATAATAATGATAAGGATTTTGACGGAATGTGGGCCATTTGGGACGAAGCGTTTTTTCAGTATTTTGCCAAGAATGTAGGGAAGAAACAACCGTTTATGTCAACTTTATTTTCAGCGTCTTCGCACGATCCGTTTAAGATTCCGGAGCAATATCAGGGAAAATTTAAAAAAGGACCGCTTCAGATCCACGAACCGATTCAGTACACAGATTATGCATTGAAAAAATTCTTCGAAACTGCAAGGAAACAACCCTGGTATCAGAATACGATTTTTGTGATCACGGCGGATCACACCAATCAAATCTATTACGAAGAATATCAAAAGGCAATGAACCGTTTTGCGATTCCGCTCTTGTTTTTTTCTCCCAATCCCAGATATCAATTGAAAGGTATCGATGAAAGACTGGCGCAACAAATCGATATTTATCCGACTTTGGCAGATTTGATCGGTTATGATAAAAAAATCAGAAGTTGGGGCAGGAGTTTGGTCTCCGATCAAAATGAAGATCCTGTGATTGTGAATTCCGACGCGATCAATGAGCAAATGATCATTGGCAATTATATTTATATCTCTAATGGCAAGGATGTGACCGGAATTTATGACAAAACAGATCTGGCTTTATCAAAAAATATCCTCTCTGAAAATCTCAATCCTGAACAAAAACTTGGAATCGAGAAAACCAAAGCCTGGTATCAGGATTATATGGACAGAGTGATTAACCGAAAACTGTATTAGAGTATAAGTATTATCACATAGACAGATAGTTTTTTTTGTATTGGAGGTTAAATAGAAAACACTTCTATTTTATCTTTTTCCATTTGATAAATTTTCTATGTGCCTATGTGGTTTATTAATGTTAATTATTGAAAAATCTGTTAATTAGCTTTATTTATGCCTTGGATAGCAAATAATTCTTGTTGGTTTAAAATAAATTTTTATTTTTATCAATATTAATTTAACGTTAACAACAATTCATTATCCAAAACAAAACAACTAAAAATAAAAGACAATGAACAAATTATTATTATCATTTGCCTTATCATTCATCGGCATTCTTTCATTCGCACAAATCGAAGGAAAATGGAAAACCATTGACGATGAAACCGGGAAAGCCAAATCCATTGTAGAGATTTATAAAAAATCCGATGGAAAATATTACGGCAAAATCTCGCAACTCCTTATCAAGCCGGAAAATGCGAATTGTGTGGCTTGTAAAGATGACCGCAAGAATAAACCATTATTGGGAATGGAAATCATCCGCGGGCTGAAGAAAGATGGCAATGAATTTACTGGTGGTTCCATCACAGACCCGAAAAACGGAAAATCCTACAAATGTACCATCACCAGAGACGGCGACAAGCTGAATGTGAGAGGTTATATGGGAATCTCCCTTATTGGCAGAACACAGACTTGGCAAAAAGTGGATTAATCCATCGGTATGATAAATAGCAGGCTTCCAATCGGGAGCCTTTTTTGTTATGCGAATAATAAAAAAATTAATACTTTTGTATTTCGAAATTTTAAACAGAACATTTTCATCAATAATTATACAATGAAAGAATATACATTTCGTGAAGTAATTGCTCAGGCGATGAGCGAAGAAATGCGTAAAGACGAATCCATATTTCTTGTAGGCGAGGAAGTTGCAGAATACAATGGTGCTTACAAAGCCTCAAAAGGAATGCTGGACGAATTCGGGCCCAAAAGAATCATCGATGCGCCGATTGCCGAACTTGGTTTCACAGGGATCGCTGTAGGTGCTGCAATGAATGGTAATCGCCCGATTGTAGAATTTATGACATTCAACTTCTCGATGGTAGCTATCGACCAGATTATCAACAATGCGGCGAAAATCTATCAGATGAGCGGTGGCCAGTGGAACTGTCCTGCCGTTTTCCGTGGTCCTACAGCGTCTGCAGGTCAGCTCGGCGCCACGCACTCTCAGGCTTTTGAGAGCTGGTATGCCAACTGTCCGGGACTTAAGGTGGTGGTTCCTTCCAATCCTTACGATGCGAAAGGACTTTTGAAAACCGCTATCCAAGACAATGACCCGGTGATTTTCATGGAATCTGAGCAGATGTATGGCGATAAGATGGAAATTCCTGAGGAAGAATATTACATCCCGATTGGGAAAGCCGATATCAAGAAAGAAGGTAAAGATGTAACTCTGGTTTCTTTCGGTAAGATTATGAAACTGGCGCTTCAGGCGGCGGCAGATTTGGAAAAAGAAGGTATTTCTGTAGAAGTGATTGACCTTAGAACCGTTCGTCCTCTGGATTACGACACCGTTTTAGAGTCCGTAAAGAAAACCAACAGACTGGTGATTTTGGAAGAAGCTTGGCCGTTTGCGTCCGTAGCTTCCGAGATTACTTATATGGTTCAGCAAAAGGCATTCGATTACCTGGATGCGCCAATCAAGAGAATCACGACGCCAGATGCACCGGCACCATATTCTGCAGCCTTGTTTGCAGAATGGTTCCCGAAACTGGAAACGCTGAAAGAAGAAATCAAAAAAGCAATGTACATCAAAGCATAAAACTCAACTCCCGGATCAGTTCGGGAGTTTTTTATTGGCGATATTTTTTAGGAGCTAATTCCCGCTATCCACTATATCTTTTTTGTTATTGCGAAAGCGGTGACACGTTCTTTAGGAATTTTCAGCGCAATAGCAAAAAAGGATGCCGTTCCTATCGGGGCTAGGGGCTTAGTTCTCCAAATTAAAAGTCAACAATAAATCACTTATTGATGTTATTTTTTTATTATGTCTTTGCTTGGCGCAACCGCCTTTGCGAACCTTAAAAAATATTTTCGATAATCTCAAACATCTCAATGTGCTTTGCCTTCACATTATATTCAATATAAATTTTAAAATAAAACCATATTAATTTGCAGATTAACAAATAATTCCTATTTTTGCACTTCAAAATGAGATGTAAAATATGTTAATAATTCCAGTAAAAGACGGAGAGTCTATCGACAGAGCTTTAAAAAAGTACAAAAGAAAATTTGATAAAACCAGAGTTGTAAGAGAATTGAGGTCTAGACAACAATTTATCAAGCCTTCAGTAACTTTGAGACAAGCGAAACTAAAAGCAGCTCACAAACAAAGAAACTTGAGCAAAGAAGAACAAGCTTAAGTTCTTTTTAGCAAAAACATAACATCAATCACTTCCGAATTTCTATATTTGGAAGTGATTTTGCATTTATAGACTTATGATAGAACGATTCCTGGAGTACATCGAAGTGGAGAAACGCTATTCTCCGCACACCGTCACCAATTACAAGAAAGATTTGTCCGACTTTTCAAACTTCGTTTTGAGAACAGAAGCGAGCGATGATGTTATTCATATTCACAAAAAAGTCATAAAGAACTTTATTGTGGAGCTTAGCCGGTCAGGTCTCAGCAAAAGAAGTATCAATCGCAAATTGTCTTCGCTCCGCAGTTTCTATCTGTTTATGCTCCGTCTGGGCGAGATTAAGACCTCACCAATGGAAACCATCGATTCCCTTAAATTTTATCCCGAAAAACGCGTTCCTTTCTCCGAAGAAGAAATGGGTGCGATGCAATCCGAAGTGGAGGAGAAGGGCCAAATGACACTTCTGGATAAGCTGATTATCGAAACATTGTATCAGACCGGAATCCGTAAATCCGAGCTCTGCAATCTGCTACTGAACAACGTTGATTTTTCGAAGAAAGAAATTTTAGTTATCGGAAAAGGTAACAAAGCCAGATTAATTCCTGTTTCTGGTGAATTGATGTCAGATTTTCAAACATATCTCAATATCCGACAACCGGATTCAGACAATCAGCATTATTTTTTCGTCAACAAGAAAGGAAAAAAACTCGGTGAAAAATTTGTCTATCTGGTGGTTAATAAGTACTTTAGTGTAGTCACTTCCAAACAGAAAAGAAGCCCGCACATCCTAAGGCATACCTTTGCAACGCACGTCCTGAACGGAGGCGCAGAGATTTCCAAGGTTCAGAAACTGATGGGACATTCCAGTCTGGCAAGTACAGAGGTTTATACCAGCGCCAATATTGAGCAGCTGAAAAAAGCATTCGGTAATGCGCATCCCAGAGCGACAAAATTTAAAAATAACAATAATATGGAATGAAGTTTACATTGTTAATTGTTTAACCATTTAAAATTACACGTTATGAAAATTACAATTCAGACCGTAGGTGTTACACCTCACGAACCATTGAAAGAAAGAATTGAAAAAAAATTGAATAAACTGGAGACTTTCTATGACAAGATTGTGGAAGCAGATGTCTATCTGAAAGTCGAAAATACATCAGACAAAAATAATAAGACCACGGAGCTCGTCGTGAAGATTCCTGGCAATGATATCGTGGTAAAGAAAACCTGCGCTACTTTTGAGGAAAGTTTGGATGAATGCGTGGATACAGCTAAGAAACTGTTAATCAAGAAAAAAGAATTAGCATAGAAAAATAATTAAAATTTTTTTCTAAAAATATTTGTAGATTTCAAAAAAGTGTCTCATATTTGCACTCGCAAAACGGAAGTAACCGCGGCGCAGAAAGACAGTTCTTTTGAAATCTATTTTGCCTCCATAGCTCAGTTGGCCAGAGCACGTGATTTGTAATCTCGGGGTCGTGGGTTCGAATCCCTCTGGAGGCTCAATTAAAAAATACTGGGGAGATACCAGAGCGGTCAAATGGGGCTGACTGTAACTCAGCTGCTTCGGCTACGTAGGTTCGAATCCTGCTCTCCCCACATTTTTTATTTTTGCGGATACGGAAATTAATTTCTAAGTTTGCATCCACGTTTACCAACCTATTTTGGAAACAAAAATTGCGGAAGTAGCTCAGTTGGTAGAGCGTCAGCCTTCCAAGCTGAATGTCGCGGGTTCGACCCCCGTCTTCCGCTCAAGAAATCACAAACCGAACGGAATGTGATTTTTTTTTACGCCGACTTAGCTCAGCGGTAGAGTGCTTCCTTGGTAAGGAAGAGGTCACGGGTTCAAGTCCCGTAGTTGGCTCAAGAAATCCTGAAGAGATTCAGGATTTTTTTTGGAATCACTTTTATATTGGATTTAGTATAAGTTTGTAATTTCGGCCTAGTCAATACGTAACCCGTTTCAAATTATTAATTTTTATCTAAAATAATTTTTGATATTTAAAAATTCATTATATTTGCAGACCGAAAAAAACAATATTAAATAAATTAAATATTAAAATCATGGCAAAGGAAACGTTTAATCGTTCAAAACCACACTTGAACATTGGTACTATTGGTCACGTTGACCATGGTAAAACTACACTTACTGCAGCGATTTCTGCTGTATTGGCTAGCAAAGGTCTTGCTGAGAAGAAAGATTTCTCCGCTATTGACTCTGCTCCAGAAGAAAAAGAAAGAGGTATTACGATCAATACGGCTCACATCGAGTACGAAACTGAAAAAAGACACTACGCACACGTTGACTGTCCAGGTCACGCGGATTACGTAAAGAACATGGTAACTGGTGCTGCCCAGATGGACGGTGCTATCGTTGTATGTGCTGCTACTGACGGTCCAATGCCACAGACTAGAGAGCACATCCTACTTTGCCGTCAGGTAAACGTACCTAGAATCGTTGTTTTCATGAACAAAGTGGACATGGTAGACGATCCAGAATTGCTAGAGCTTGTTGAAATGGAATTGAGAGACCTATTGTCTACTTACGATTTCGACGGTGACAACTCTCCGGTAATTCAAGGTTCTGCACTAGGAGCTCTTACAGCTGCTACTGCTTCTCCAGCTAACTCTGATGACAAATGGTTCAAATCAGTTGAAGAATTGATGGATGCTGTTGATACTTGGATCGAGCAACCACCAAGAGATACTGACAAGCCATTCTTGATGCCAATTGAAGACGTATTCTCTATTACAGGTAGAGGTACTGTAGCAACTGGTAGAATCGAGGCTGGTGTTATCAACACTGGTGATCCAGTAGATATCGTTGGTATGGGTGATGAAAAATTGACTTCTACAATTACAGGGGTTGAGATGTTCAGAAAAATCCTAGACAGAGGTGAAGCTGGTGATAACGTAGGTCTATTGTTGAGAGGTATTGAAAAAACTGACATCAAGAGAGGTATGGTTATCGCTAAGAAAGATTCTGTGAAGCCACACAAAAAATTCAAAGCATCTGTTTATATCCTTTCTAAAGAAGAAGGTGGACGTCACACTCCATTCCACAACAAGTACCGTCCTCAGTTCTACGTAAGAACGACTGACGTTACAGGTGAGATCTTCTTGCCAGAAGGAGTAGAGATGGTAATGCCAGGTGATAACTTGGAAATTACTGTAGAACTAATCCAGCCAATCGCTCTTAACGTAGGTCTTAGATTTGCGATCAGAGAAGGAGGTAGAACAGTTGGTTCTGGTCAGGTAACTGAAATCTTAGACTAATCATCTTAAAATAAATAAAGCTTCCGGAAGGAAACTCTCGGAAGCTTTTTTAACTACGGGCATCGTCCAATGGTAGGATACCGGTCTCCAAAACCGTTGATCTGGGTTCGAATCCTAGTGCCCGTGCAAAATTAAAATATGAGCTCATTAGTTAATTTCTTAAAAGGTTCTTACGTAGAATTCAAAGATAAGGTAGAGTGGCCGAAATGGCCGGATCTGCAGTCTTCTACCATTGTGGTAGCTGTTACGACTGTGATTCTTGCCTTGTTTACATTTGGAGTAGATTCTTTGTTTAGTGTAACTATCAAGAATTTTATTGCGACGTTTATTAATCTATTCAACTAATCCAAATTACTTTCCCTATGAGCGATATGAAATGGTATGTGCTGAAAGCTATTAGCGGACAGGAAAATAAAGTGAAGAACTACATCGAGAACGAAATCCAACGTTTAGGAATGGATCAGTATGTTACTCAGGTAGTAATTCCGATGGAAAAGGTGATCCAGATCAGAAACGGAAAAAAAGTTCCTAAAGAAAAGCCATATTATCCGGGATACCTGATGGTAGAGGCTAACCTGGTTGGTGAAGTGCCTCACGTTATTAAAAATATCCCTGGCGTCATTTCTTTCCTGAGCCTTACCAAAGGTGGCGATCCTGTTCCGATGAGAAAGTCCGAGGTGAACAGAATGCTTGGAAGAATGGATGAATTGTCCGAGTTTGCAACAGATGTTGAAATTCCATTCATAGTCGGAGAAAACGTTAAGGTAATCGATGGACCTTTCAACGGCTTCAACGGAACAATAGAAAAAATTCTTGAGGACAAGAAAAAAATCGAAGTTTCGGTATTGATTTTCGGAAGAAAAACTCCAATGGAGCTCAGCTTCATGCAGGTAGAAAAAGTTTAAAACTATCGACAAAATATATAAGACCTAAGATTTGCTTAGGTCTTTTTTTATTTAATTAATTCACGCTTAAACTCTGTTGGTGTTTTACCAACATATTTCTTAAATGCCCTGTTAAAGTACGATATGTTATTGTAACCCGTGCTATAACAGCTTTCGGAAATATTCTTACCCTGCAATAACAATTGACAGGCTTTTTCAATTCTGTATTGATTCAGAAAGTCGGTAAAGGTCATCTTCATCGTCTTTTTGAAGAAATTACAGAATGAAGGCAAAGTCAGATTGACACTGTCTGAAATTTCCTTAATATCAATTTCTCTGTGATAATTCTTTTCTACATACGTGAATATCATCTGAAGGCGATCCTTGTGCCTGGAAATCGCAGTATGGGGCATCACTTTCTTATTGAGCAAAGTATAATTATTTTCCTCCGCCAGATCCGCTAGAATGTTGAGAAGCAAGAGATAACGCTTGGGATGCAGAGCGTCTACAAGATGGCGCAATTTGGGAATTGTTTTTTCTTTGGTCTCTTCGCTAAACATGATACCAAACTTCGCTAATGCCAGCATCTTTTTTAATGGAGACACGTCGGGAATATCCGCCGGCAATTGAATAATCTCTTCCCGAAACTGAAGGACGATCTCTTCATGGGGATCTGTTGAGTTGAGTCCAAATCCTGAGTGGGGAAGATTAGCACCTATTAATACCAAATCGCCATTATAGTAGCTGCCTTTGTGATAACCGACATGCCTCGCTCCGCGTCCGGCTATAACACAAACCAACTCTATCTCCGGATGGTAATGATAGGCCCAGCGATGCTCACGTACCGGATAGTCGAAGTGCAAAGTACAGAACGAGGATTGCCCGTCCATCTTTATTTTTTCAAAATTGACTTTCATCTGATTAATTGCTATTTCAATTAACATAATATTTTGTGTTAATACAGTGTCATTAAAGATGTATCGTGTTACAATATCGTAAAAGTTTTGCAGATAATTTTGTGAGTGATGAAAAATTTTACTTTCAAGATCATTTTATTTCTGAACTACTTTCTGTTCGCGATTTTACTCAATTCTGTTGGAACTGTGATCCTGCAGGTGCAACAGAATTTTGATATTACGAAATCGGAGGCTAGCATTCTGGAAGGATTCAAGGATCTGCCCATCGCAATATGTTCTTTTGTCCTCGCCTCTTTTCTCCCGCGTATAGGGATCAGAAGGTCGATGCTGATTGCATTGGCTTT
>DBLQ01000101.1 GCA_002297505.1 Flavobacteriales bacterium UBA720 | reverse complement strand
TCCACAATCAAAATGGCATTTTTAGCCAACAGTCCTATCAACATGATGAGTGAAATCTGTGTATAAATATTGTTGGAACCGCCAATCCAAGCACTGAACATCATTACACCTGCCAGACCTACGGGCAGCGATAACATCACTGCAAACGGCAATATGTAACTTTCATACTGCGCTGCGAGAAGAAAATAAACAAAAACACAGCATAGAATAAAAATGTAAACCGTCTGGCTACCGGCCGTCACCTCTTCCCGGGTTATTCCGGAAAATTCGTAGCCATAACCTTGGGGCAATGTTTCTTTGGCCACGCGTTCTACTGTATTGATGGCATCTCCGGAAGAATAGCCAGGATTCGGCGTTCCGTTAAGGGAAATTGCTGTAAATAAGTTGAATCGACCGATGGACTGAGGGCCGTAAACTCTTTTTGCGGTAATGAAACGGCTAAGCGGCGCCATCTCGCCGTTAGCATTTCTGATCTGAATCATGTTAAAACTTTCCAGATCTTCTCTGTCCTGGTAAGGCGCCTGGTAGATCACCCTGTATTGCTTTCCAAACAGGTTAACATTGGAAGAATAAACCCCTCCATAATAACCCTGCATGGTTCCTAAGATATCAGACACCGAGAATCCGGCTGCTTTGGCTGCAGGAATATCAATATCGATCATATACTGTGGATAATTGGGATTAAAAGAAGTGAATGTTCTCTGAATATCCGGCTGTTCATTCATTTTGTTAATGAAATCGTTGGTCACTTTAGTCAGATCGGCAATACTTCCGCCTTTCTGATCCTGGATCTGCATCTCGAAACCGGCGGCATTACCAAAGCCCTGCAGCGTTGGCCTTCCGAAGAAAGTCATTTTTGCATCCTTGATGCCTGCCGTCTTCTGATACATTTTTGCTACGAAGGATTGCAGGTCTTCTCCTTTTTTCTTCCGGTCTTTCCAGTCTTTAAGTTTTACGATGAGCATCCCGTTATTGGAACCACTACCGCTGATCATCCCTCTTCCGGAAACCTTGAAAATATGCAGAACTTCCGGCTCTTTTTTGACAATATTTTCCACCTGCTGCATCACTTCCTTCGTTCTGTTTTCATTTGAACCAATAGGGAGCGAAATATCCATAAACACGCCGCCCATATCCTCACTTGGAACAAAGGACTTCGGCGTGGTGTTCATTAACCAAACAAAAAGTCCTGCGAAAATCGCCAAGCCTGCAAATGCCATCCACTTCCTTCTGAGAAGAAAAGTGATCCCACGAGCGTATCGCTTAATCATTGCATCAAAGATGATGTTAAAATTGGTAAAGAAACGCTGAAGGAAATTCTTTTTCTGATGTTCTTCCGAGTGAGGCTTGAGGAAAATGGCACAAAGCGCCGGACTCAAGGTCAAAGCATTCACAGCTGACAAGATGATCGAGATTGCTAATGTGAGCCCAAACTGCTTATAAAACACTCCTGCAGAACCCGATATAAAACTCACCGGAATAAATACCGCCGCCATCACAAGTGTTATACTGATAATCGCACCACTGATTTCGTCCATTGCGTTAATAGAAGCTCTGAGCGGCGACTTTTCGCCCTGCTCCAGTTTACTGTGTACAGCCTCTACCACCACGATGGCATCATCCACTACAATTCCCACAGCTAGGATCAATGCAAATAGTGTCAGCAAATTGATCGTAAATCCGAAAATACTCAGAAAGAAAAAAGTTCCTACAATAGCGACAGGAACCGAAATAGCCGGGATCATCGTCGAGCGCCAATCCTGAAGGAAAAGGAAAACCACGATAAAGACAAGAATAAAAGCTTCGAAAAGGGTATGAATAACTTTTTCAATGGACGCATCCAGAAAGTCATTGGCATTCACCAGAGCTACATATTTTACACCTTTCGGGAATGATTCCTGGGCTTTGTCCAAAACTGCAATAGACTGATTAATAACATCCTGAGCGTTGGAGCCAGCTGTCTGTGCCACTGCCATACCGATGGACGGATGACCATCTGTAAAACTGCTTCCTGTATAATCCTGTGCACCAAGCTCAATTCTGGCAACGTCCTTCAATTTTAAAATTTGACCTGTTGCCGTTGCCTTAATGATAATATTGTCAAACTCAGGAATCTCAGTCAATCGGCCTTTATATTTCAGTGTATATCGAAAAGCCTGATTACTCTCGTCGCCCAAACTTCCCGGCGCGGCTTCAATGTTTTGCTCAGCCAGAACGGTATTGATGTCGGCAGGTACCAATCCGTAAGACGCCATTTTATTAGGATCTAGCCAGATTCTTATCGAGTAATCCTTGGACCCGAAGACCGTTACGTCACCTACGCCTGTCACCCTCTTAATCTGAGGTACAATGTTGATGTTGGTATAATTCTGAAGAAAGGTCATGTCGTATGCCGGATTCTCACTGTAAAGCGAGAAGATCAATACGTTGGAACTCTGACGTTTTGTAGTTGTAACACCCGCTCTGGTTACCTCGGCAGGAAGAAGCGGCGTCGCTCTGGAAACCCTGTTCTGTACGTTAACCGCAGCAATATCTGGATTGACACCTTGCTTAAAATAAATGGTTACCGATCCGCTTCCGTCATTGGTGGCCGAAGATGTCATGTAAGTCATTCCTTCAACTCCGTTAATCTGCTCTTCCAGCGGGACAATCACACTTTTCAGAATAACATCGGCATTGGCGCCCTGGTAACTGGCACTGACCACTACCGTCGGTGGTGCAATATCGGGATATTGTGAAATCGGTAAAGTCACGATTCCCAAAACACCGAGAATTACGATGATGATGGAGATCACGGTAGACAGCACCGGACGTTCTATAAATTTTTTAAACATATTTTTTCAGACTTAAGAATCATAAAACCTCAATTCTGTGTGATTGAGATTCATTATCATCGATGGGAATCTATTTTTTGTTGATGGCATTTTGCAGTGTCGTTTCTTTCGGAACTACCTGCGTATCATCTTTCAGTAGACCAATGCCTTCTACCACCACACGATCTCCGGGTTTTAATCCCGAGGTCACGGCGTATGTCAATCCATCCGGAAGTTCCTCGATTTTGACTTCCGTAGATTTCACTTTGTTGTCTTTGCCAATGAGATACACCAGGACTTTACCCTGCAATTCATAGGTAGCAGCCTGCGGAATGACGATGACATCCTCCAGATTATTTGGCAGCTGCACTGTTGCGCTGTAACCGCTTCTGATAAGACCGTTCGGGTTCGGGAATGTGGCACGCATGGAGAACGATCCCGTATTAGGATCCACGAGACCGCTGATGGACTCTATCTTCCCTTTTTCACTGTACTTGCTTCCATCGGAAAGAATAAGATCCACCAAAGGCGCATTTTTAATTTTTTCCTGAATGGTTGCGCCTTTGGCATGCTTGAAAAATTCCAGCTGCTGCTTTTCATTAATGGAAAAATATGCAAATATCTTTGAGACATTGGAAACTGTTGTCAATGGCTGAGAAGTCGCACTGCTGATATAACTTCCGGCTTTGAAGGGAAGTGTCCCCACTACTCCGCTCACAGGACTGTATAATTTGGTATATCCCTGATTAACTCTGGCATTGGTAAGTTGTGCTTCGGTTTCTGCGAGTGCGGCTTTTGCTGATTTCAAGGCCAGTTCTGCAGCCTGAAGTTCGTAAGCAGAAATGATCTTTTTGTCAACGAGAGGTTTGGTCTTGGTCACCTGCATCTGCGCGGTTGCCACCTGTGCCCGAGCACTATTGACAGTAGCCTGAGCAGCAAGGACAGACTGCTCGTATTGCGGGTTTCTGATGAGGAACAAAAGCTGGCCTTTGCTCACCTGGCTGCCTTCGTCCACATATATCTTTTCAACAAAACCATCGATTTTCGGACGGATTTCTACATTTTCGATTCCTTCCAGTCTTGCCGGATATTGTGTCAGATTTTCAGCAGGGCCGGTTTTTGCAACGATGTACTGGTGTGGTTGCGGCGGCAATTCCTTTTTCTCATCCTGTTTTTCGGACTTCGAACATGACGTCAAAAGACCCAGAACAACAAAAAAGCTAAGCGCGATATTCCTCATAAATACTATTTTTTTAGATGTGTTTTCAAACAAACGTTCAAATTTAGAGATTAATTATGCATTCCACAAAATGTACCAATGAATAAAATTAATCAAATATAATCAACAAAAACTATGATTACTGAAAATCAATCATTTAAAAAAAAATTTTAAAGAATATTTAACATCATTTTATCAAACATTTGTTTGAAACAAGACTGTTTTTTAAATCTGCCAGTAGTGTACTGAATTGTAATTTTTCATTAAATTTATCATTAGCAAAATTTACCTATTGATATAAGCCATGCGAAATATACTATATCTCTTTACAACATTGATCTCAATGTATTGTGCAGCGCAAGCAATCAATCCGAGAAATGAAAAACATGTTTTATTGATTGGCAACAGTCTGACCTATTTTCATGATATGCCACAAACGCTTCAGAAAATGGTATTGGAGACTAATCCGGAGATTAAAATTGAACAAAGTACTTTTCCTGGCATGTCTCTCAATGCCCATCTATCGGACATCATTACATCTACCACTGACAACGAGATCAACACGAGAAAGAAGAAAAATGATGAACTGACTGAAACAGAAAAAAAACTTGCGCATCGGAAGTGGGACATGATTGTGCTTCAAACCGGAACAGTGGGTGTTCTGATACCCGAAAATCGGGAATATAAAGTTAGTAAGGCGATTTCTGAAATTAAAACAATGGTTAATAATCCGAACTGTAAATTCATACTATTTAGTACCTGGCCATCGCTGGACAAATACCCCAAACAGTATTGCTATCCTGCTGCTATAATTGAAAAAACCCTTCCAAAATCTGAATACTGCTCGCCGGTTATGACGAACATTAGTCAGGAAGTTAACGAAATTAATAAATCATATGAAGCTCTGGCGAAAGGTAATGATCTGATTCAATCATCCAATGGAACCAAATTTTACGAGGTTATCACAAGACATCCTGAGATTAATCTTTATGATGATGAAAGCCACCCCAGCAAATACGGTTCTTTTCTGAATGCTTGTATATTTTACAGGATGCTGACCGGTAAAAAAGCGTCGGAGCTCTTATATAATGGAGATATTGAGGCGGAAAAAGCAAAAATTCTAAAATCTATTGCTGATGAATGATTCGCGATTTATCCTTTCCTCACAACAGGAAGAATCTCATTCTTGTTAAGCCCAAATCTTTTGATATCAGCTTCGCTAAATTTTTGAGAATAAAAATTGACTTCTACATCAAAACCAACACTTTTGAGACGATCAAAATAATCCATTCCGTACCAGCGAACGTGGTCGTACTGGCCAAAATGCTTCTGACGTTCCTTTGGGTCTGTAATTGCGAAATCTTCGTAAGTTTTTTCGAGAGAATTTTTCATAGGAACCTGAAGAACTCCCCAGCCTCCGGACTTCATCACGCGATAAAGCTCGGACATTGCCTTCCGGTCATCCACAATATGTTCCAGAACATGGTTGCAAATAATGACATCAAAACAATCCTTCTCGAATGGCAGATCCAGAATATCTGCCTTAACATCCACAATCGGAGAAAATAGGTCTGCAGAAGTATAATCCAGATTCTTCATTTTCTTGAATTTCCGAAGAAACTCCTGCTCTGGTGCAATATGTAGAACTTTTAATTGAGCGTCAAAAAAATTGGTTTCATTCTGAAGATAAAGCCACATCTGGCGATGCCTTTCCAACGATAATGTTCCCGGCGACAGTGCGTTAGGCCGTTGTTTTCCGTAACCGTAAGGCAAAAATTTGCGATAGGATTTCCCGTCAATCGGATCTGTAAAATTATTCCCTTTGAAAAACAAAACAATCAACGGACGCAGGGCAATGCTCAGGTTAATAAGCATCGGTCTGGGAATGGCGTTCAGCAGAAGTTTTGCCAGTTTTTTCAAAATATACAATGGTTTAGAATCCTAATCTTTTCAGTTCTGCTTTGATCTTGGCTGCAGTATTGAACTTGGCTACAGAACGTTCGCCACTATCATTGGTGCCATCAAATTCCATATCAAATCCATTGACAGACAGCGGTTTCAGTTGCGAAACTTTATCTGACGACTTGGGAAAATCATAAAAATAAACCTGATAAATCTTTCCGCTGATGCCGTAATGCATGCTCTGATCCCATGAGCAGAGAATGCCTAATTCTTTGTCTGCATCATGGTCTGCATTGGCAAAAAAAACAGACTCCACATAGGCCGTTGCGCCTTCCTCAGCATAGGTGTCGATAAAAATTTTCTTATATCGGTTATTGCCAGTGGGAATCAGCAGATAGCCGTCCACGTAAGAATAGTTGAGACCATTAGATTTACCCTTTTCAATGCCTTTTTCAGAATATTCATAGAATGCAAAGACAGGATTCGATAAGGTATTCCATTGCTGGACTTCCAAGACTTCTCCTTGGATTTCAGCATTCTGTACAGGCTTTATCCTTTTCGCAAAATCCTCTTTCGACTCGGCAACATTGCGCTGAAAAGTCTGTGCTGACCAGCAGCCGGCCAAAAATATTGAAAAAAGAATGTACAGCGATTTCACAATTCAGAATTAAAACTCAACCTGAAAGGCCTTTTCCTCATCGGATTGAATGCCCAAAGCGTCATAAATATATTGATAAGTCGAAAGTAAAACCGGTTTTCCATTATAAACACAAACATCGTGTTCGAAGTGGGCGGAAGGCTGATTGTCTAATGTCGTCACGGTCCAGCCATCGTTATGAAACTTCACCTTTTCTGTGCCGAGGTTCACCATGGGTTCAATGGCAAGACAGATTCCGTCTTTCAGGACTTTTCCGCTTCCTGGTTTTCCATAGTTTGGGACTTGCGGATCTTCGTGCATCTGTTTTCCGACGCCGTGCCCAACCAATTCTCTCACAACACCGTAACCTTCTTTTTCGCAATGTTTCTGAATGGCGTGCGAAATATCGCCGACACGCTTCCCTCTCACACATTGCTCGATGCCTTTGTACAGCGATTCCTTTGTTATTCTCAATAGTTTTTTAACCTCATCGGAAACCTCGCCGACTTCAAAGGTATAAGCGTGATCGCCCACAAAACCATTCCAGAATACACCGCAATCTACCGAAAGTATTGTTCCTTCTTCAATTGGTGTTGTATTCGGAATCCCGTGAACAACTTGCTCATTGGGAGAAATGCAGAGTGAAGCGGGAAATCCGCCATAACCTAAAAACGCAGGTTCCGCGCCGTGGTCTTTGATGAAATCATAGGCGAGTTTATCAAGATGCAGCGTTGTAACGCCCGGTTTGATCTCCTTGGCCAACATTCCCAACGTCTGGGAAACCAATCTTGCACTTTGCTTCATCAGCCGAAGCTCGTCTATATTTTTGAGTTGAATCATATCAATATATAAGAATCAAGATTAAAGTAAAAAGAAACAATCTAAGGCTTTAATCTTCTTTTGTTTATTTAAAATAGCTCCAAGAATATTTTTTATCTCATAACTTTCTTTAAGCAATTGAGCGAATTCCTTATCTTCGGCAATTTCTAGCTCTTTGACAATTCTCAGCCAATAGTTGGCTTCCCGCGCTTCGCGAAGCGCAATTCTAATTTTATTTCTAAAGTCAGCTCGGGAAGAGCCAGCCTGAGATTCTTCATAGTTAGCTCCGATTGAGGTCGCAGATTTTGACAACTGAACTTTGACAACATTGATGTCATATGAACTTGGCAAAGTCCTTAGAAATTTTAAACAATTAACACCAAAAATAAAAGTCCGGTGTAGCAAATCATTTTCCTTCATGATTAAAGACTGTTAAGACTTGAATCTTTTGCCTTTTTTCTTGTTTCTTTTGTGTTACCAAAAAAGCCCTCTTTTCTTTTCTTTTTTCATTTTGGAGAAGGCGTGAACTTCTCCGCCCGCAACCTGGAACTCTATTCTTTCGTTGATGATCTGGTAAATTTCGCCCCAGCCCGGGAATCCGCCCAGATTTCTGTCATCAATGAAAAGGTCTGCGTCAATCTTTCTGGACTGCGTTTCGGAATCGAAAACTTCACCTTCGAAGCTTGAGTTCACGGCGTAAAATTCCAGGCCATTTTTTCTGCAGAATTCTATCGCATCTTCCAGCGATTTGCCGTGGCGATACGTCCACAGTATCAGTCTGTAACCTTCGCCCTGAAGTTTTTTCAAGGTTTCGAATGCAAAAGTCTTGGCTTTGCCGATGCCCGGATATGCATCATCTACGATGGTTCCGTCGAAATCGATTGCTAGTTTTTTGTTGCTTTTTATCATTTGATTTTTTAATTATTACATTAAAACGTGCAAATATACGAAATAATAAAAAGCGATTTTGAGATTATTTTTAACAAAAAAGTGCACCTTCTGGCACACTTGATATATTGTTTTAGCTTTTCACCCACTTAAAACTGTAAGGCAGTTCCGGCGTGGCGATCCTGTCTGATATTCTCTGCAGCCTGTCCGGCAATTTCATCAGATAATCCCTTGCGCGTTCGGCTTTATCATTCAGGTTTTTGATACCTTCAATTTTCCATTCGTCCAAGAGATCTCGCAGAATGTTGATATAATCCTGACCCGTGTAAACCATCGCACGTTGCGCCGCATCGGAAAAATGCTCCCAGAGCTCGCCGGCTTTCTGCCCGGATTCTCTTAGGAGGTGCGCAGGCATTACAATTTTTCTCCTCATCATATCTTCGAAGGCGAGCATCATTCCGCTGGCATCCATTTCGAAAATACGGGCAGAAAAATCTTTATAGGCTTTGGCGTGTCTGGCTTCGTCTGCAGCAATCACACCGCACATCTGAGCCAGTTTTTTGTTACCGGATTGCTTGGCCAAGGTTCCCACTCTTCGGTGCGAAATGTTGGTTGCCGTTTCCTGGAAACTGGTATAAACGAAATTTTTATAAGGGTCGGAACTCGTTCCGATGTCGAAACCGTCATTAATCAGATGGTGCGTGGTGATTTCCATTTCACGCATATTCACACGGCCGCATAGGTAAAGGTATTTCCCAAGAAGGTCACCGTGGCGGTTTTCTTCGGCAGTCCAGGCTCTCACCCACTGCGTCCAGCCTACGCGGTTTTCCTGGTCTACACCGTCTAATCCCATCAGCCAGGATTCGTAAGTTGGCAAGGCTTCTTCCGTGATACAGTCACCAATCAAAGTTACAAAAAGATCATAAGGCATCTCTCTGGCAAACGTCTGAAGTTCCTCGATTTCATCTTTGAAATTCTCGCTGGAACTGTCCGGAAGAAAATCCGATGGCTGCCAAATTTTTTCAATGGGCGTTAGATAGGAACTGATAAACTCGTCCATATTCTGCTCCAATGTTTTCATCACTTCTAACTGTAACTCTTTCTCGTGCATCAACTGAAAATAATTTTAAGGCCGTAAAGATACGACAAATTAAAATTATTCATCGCATAACATCTTGGACTTTAACATAAAATAAGACCTGAATGTTTCCACTCAGATCTTAAAAACATTAGAAATTGTTTTGATTTTAATGCTTGATAACCTTGAAAGTTTTAGAAGTCCCATTGTCCAGAACAGCATTGACAAAATAAACACCTTTCGCCAATTGTGATACATCAATTTTGTTATCCCGGACTTTTGTTAAAGTTTTGATTATTTGACCAGCAGTATTGTAAATTGCTACGTTTGAAATCGATTTTTCTGAGACAATGTGCAGTATATCAGAAACAGGATTAGGATAAACTGAAATCTTTTTGGCATTGACATCACTGACTGCCAAAACAGGATTGGTAAAACCTGAAACCTCGAACACATAATTGTATCCTGCATTGGATTCCCACGTTTCTCCCCCGTCGAATGAGACAACGGAATCCAGATCTGATCCGTCATTCGGCGTCACTTCCCAACGTTGATAATCGGTAAACGGAAACGGCGCAGCAATCACTTCGATGAAATATCTGCCCGGCAAAAGATCTACAGGCTCATTCCAGTCAAACTCTACATCGGCAGCCACCACATCCAGCGGATATCCTGAAATAGGATGATAGCCGTAGAAGTTTTCGGTAGTTGGTCCAACATTTTCGAACGTATGAATAATTTCGCCTGGCAGATCGTTTTCTGCCTTTCGGATATTGATGGTCGCAAACTTGATATTGCCCAGCTGGAGCGTAGAAATCTTGAACTTCGTAAAAGTCAGCTTTTGCCCTTCCGGAACTACAAAATCATCTGCCAGCGAAGTCCAGACCATGTGAACGCCGCCTTCGTGCGAAGGGCTGGAATGCCCCATAGCAAAGGCTTCGCCAGATGGCTGCGGCTCATTGGTATCATTGCAATTTCCGATTAGTTCGAAAACGTGGTCGTAGTAAGAGAAGCCGCCAAACCAAGGATCGCTGTCGAATTTGGTAAAATCGAAACGGCCGAGTTTTCTTGTATTTTCTTTGTTAATTTCCCAGAATGCCGAAGTTCCGTCCTGCAAAGCTACATTCAGCTGGATGTAGTATTTTCCTTGTGGCAAATCGAAAGTTGTGGGAAAATCCAGACTTATTTTGTAAACATTCGCGCCGGCTTCAGTGCTTTCATACTCAAAGGTCTGAGCTGTCGGAACGACATTCGTGAACGTGTGAATCACCTCGCCCGGCATTCCCTGATTTTCCTTCAGAATATTAACATTAACATAACTCACCGGCGAAGTGCCCTTCATCACGTTGAATGTTAATTTCTTTACCGTTAGAATTTTTCCTGCTGCCACATCAAAGTCCGTTGCTGCACTGTAATCAAAGCTGCCGCCTGTGGTAATATTTTCGCCGTTAGATGTGCGGTCCGATGCCACACTGTAATTGCAATCTGCATCTGTCTGGCCAAATCCCAAAAATCCGGATAACGCCAGCACCAAAAGTAAGTTTCTTTTCATTTTAATCTTCAATAATATGATGAGGCTAAACTAGAGCAACATTATATCAAATCCAATCTTTTACCTTTTGAAATCCCTGATTTTGAAACAAAAACAAAAAATATAAAATTCTATAAATCAATAATTTAATTTTTTTAATCTCAGATTATCAACTCTGATTTTTTGAGGCTTCGCGAATGAAAACCGATGGCGATATACCTGTTATATTCCGAAAAACCGTTGCAAAAGTACTGTGTGAAGTGAAGCCCGATTCCTCCGCCAGATAACTGATTTTATAAGTCTGATATTCTTTTTGATTATAAATTTTATGACAGATGTAGGCAATTCTCAACTCGTTACTATAAGTGTTGAAATTCTTGCCCTTATATTTATTAATGACTTCGGAAAGATAACTGGTGTTGGTCTTGAACTGAAGCGCCAGGCTTGCAATCGTTAATTTTGGATTGGTAAATTTTCCGGATTGTTCGAATTTCTGAAGTTTTTCCAGCAAATCTTTCTCGACCGGATTTGGACTTTGAGATACTGATTCTTTATGGATTTTCGGCAAAACTTCTGATGGTTCCTCGTTCAGTTTTTTATCAGATTCCAGCTTGTGAATGATATTTTCAAAAGTTTTCCGCTCTTTTTTACGCCTGTACAATAAAATTATAATTGCGCCGGCTAATATCAAAACACAGACAACCGCAATCATCACCACAATATTTTTAGAACTGTCGGCATCGGAAATGGCTTCCTTATAATCCTTCTGCTCCGCATTGATGGCGGACGAAATCGCCTTCATCTCGCTTTCCTTAATCGCACGGCTTAGCTTGATGTATTGTTCGTTATAAAAGGAATATTGCTTCTGGTCATCAAGCGCTTTGTAATTCTGCGAAAGATTGTAGTACACATCGGAAAGCAGCCGCGTGTCCAAATCATTCTTATTTTTGAGAACAACTTTCAGCGTATCAATGGCACGCTGGTATTCTTTTCGACTGGCATAGACTTGCGACAGAGCATTGTAAATGAAATCATTGATTTCCTGATTGTAATTATTTTTAATGACTAAAGCTTGATTCAGATAGATTTCAGCCGAGTCATTTTTAAGATAATAGTAAGAATTTCCGATGTTATAAAGCGAGCGCCGGTGATGATAAACCATCTGTTCATCAGGATTTTTAATCTGTTCAATTTCTTTCAATGATTTCTTGTAGAACTCGCTGGCTTTTGCATAGTTTTCCTCGTCAAAATCAATATTCCCGATTTCCAGAAAGGACAGTGTTTTCAGAAGTTTCTTGTTATCACCTTCCGGCAATTTATTGATTTGCTGAATAGCATTGTCCAGATAGAACTTGGCTTTATCATTCAGATTCAGTTGAACATATTGATGTGCAATGGAACCATTCATCCTGGCAATCAGCGCATAATCATTGGTTTTCTCGGCGTATTCTTTAGCCTTGAACAATAATTCGGTGGATTTTTTGAGGTCATTTTTCTTGAAAAGCGCCACGGCCTGCGCAGCAAGTTCTTCACTTTTCTTTTTGTTGTAAGCATCATCATCGGACAAAACATTCTGCCCAAACATCAGTTGCCCCATCAGCATACAACAGAAAAACAATCTGCCAATCATAACCGTTTATGAATTAATAAAACGAAGTTACACCAAAAAATAAAAAGCCGGTTTAAAAAACCGACTTTCTAATTTTTATTTGAGGATCAATATTCTTTTTTCTTACCCTTAAACGGAGGAAAAATTTCTTAGCGTTAATTAGTTGGCAAGTATATTCCCTGTCATCTCTTCCGGCGCTTCCACGCCCATTACTTTCAGAATGGTTGGCGCCACATCACCCAGTTTTCCGGGTGTCAGATTCCAAGTATGGTCTTTATCCATTACAATGAACGGAACCAGATTGGTAGAGTGTTGCGTGTTCGGGCTTCCGTCCGGATTCACCATCACATCGGAGTTGCCGTGGTCTGCCAAAATGAAAACCGCATAACCGTGTTCATACGCTGTTGTCGCTACTTTCTGGATGCACTCGTCCACCACTTCTGCCGCTTTTACCGCTGCTGAGAAAACGCCGGTATGACCGACCATATCCGTATTGGCAAAATTGAGACAGATAAAATCCGCTGATTCCTTTTCCAGTTCCGGAACAATGGTATTGGTGATGTCGTATGCGGACATTTCCGGCTTCAAATCGTAGGTGGCGACATCTTTAGGACTGGGGCAAAGTAAACGTCTTTCCTGGACAAATTCCGCTTCGCGCCCTCCGGAGAAAAAGAACGTTACGTGTGGATATTTTTCGGTTTCCGCAATTCTGATCTGAGATTTGCCGGCTTTTTCCAAAACCTCGCCCATTGTATTTTGCAGCACGTTTTCATCAAAAACAACTTTCACATTCTCGAACGTTTTATCGTAATTGGTCAACGTGACATAATACAAGTCGAGCTTTTTCATACCGTACTCAGGGAAATCCTGCTGTGAAAGCACTTCGGTGATTTCGCGACCGCGGTCTGTACGGAAGTTGAAACAAATGACGACATCGTGGTCCTCGATTCTTGCAATCGGAAAATGGTTCTGAACGCCCACGATTGGCTTGATGAACTCATCCGTAACATCCTCATTATAAGATTCCTGGATGCATTGTACGAAATCCTTTGTCTCTCTGCCTAAACCATTGGCCAGAAGATCGTAAGCAAGCTTAACACGCTCCCAGCGTTTGTCGCGGTCCATTGCATAATATCGGCCGATGACCGATGCCAGCTGACCCGTTGTCGCTTTCATGTGATTCAAAAGATCTTCAATAAAACCTTTTCCCGATTTCGGGTCGCAATCACGGCCGTCCGTAAAGGCGTGGACGTAAACTTTATCCGTAAATCCAAATTCGTGGGCAGCGGTCAATAGACCTTTGAGGTGGTTGATATGAGAATGTACACCACCGTCGGAAACCAGTCCTATGAAATGTACTTTTTTGTTGTTCGCTTTGGCGTATTCAAAAGCTTGCTGAATGACTTTTTCTTTGCCCAGACTTCCGTTTTCCACAGCCATATTGAGCTTCACCAAATTCTGGTAAACCACTCTACCCGCACCCAGATTCATATGTCCCACTTCCGAATTACCCATTTGACCTGCCGGCAGTCCGACCGCCAGTCCGCTGGCTTCGAGTGTGGTGTTGGGAAACGTTTTCAGGGCATAATCCATAAATGGCGTGTTGGCCTGAGCAATGGCGGAAACAGCGGGATTGGGCCCGATTCCCCAGCCATCCAATATAGCGAGAATTGCTTTCTTTGACATTGTTGATTTTATTTTGTTATCACAAATCTACGAAATGGAAAGGGGAATGGGAAAATTTAAGGTGCTAATTTTACCGTTATCTCAAATGCTATTAAATATTTAATGCCATTGATTAAAAAACTCGTTGATTCCATTAATAATACCTGACTTATAATCGTCTTGTTTAAACAACGGAATAATAGTTTCTGTTAAAATCCTATTACAAATATCATCCGTTAGTATTGTCTCAGTGACTTTTCCAGTACAAATCCTAATCATTCGCAATTGTTTACAAAAAACGATAACCAGCCCATTTTCATCAGAGTCGGAATAATTCGCATAGTCGAGTGCTATCTCATTAAAATTATTTTCATTCAGAATTTCGTTTTTAACCAAAGTTGCTACTATGACTTTCCGGTTAGTTTTCTCATAATAATTTTTTAAAATACTATCTAAATCGTCTTTGAAAGATTCAGAAAACACATTTTCGTAATCTCTAATAAAATGATATTGTTCTAAATCATTTGTGTAAACACATCTCTCAACTTCATAAGTATTTTGACTCGCATAAAAATTACAAGAGCTAAATAGAATAAAAAACGTGATAAGCCTCAAATTCATTTTATCTAATTTACTGTTTAATACAAATGTATTCATTATTACAAATTTTTCTCATTAGACTTAATGATTTGAGTTTGGTTTATAAAAAATATTTCTAAGGTGACCTCATAGCTCTTATGTCATAAGTTCAATACAACCCCGATGTAAGTCCAATAAAAATCCGATAAAATATAGGACTTGTAACATTTTACACTTCGCTTATTTAAGATCTTATTTAAATGAGACACCTTCAAATCATCAATTCAGTACAATTTTATCTATATTATAACTCTTATAGTAAACTGGTAGACAATTATTCCCATCAAGTTTTGCCAATTGACAAATATTCTTACCTTTAAGACCATTTTTTAAAAAATCAAAATGGACTTAAGAGACCAACTGAAAAACCTTTTCCCGGAGCACGAAGAGCAGGATTTCCAAATGCCGGACGAAGCCAAAGAAACCTTTAAACAGATAGAACCTTTGGTGTGCAAATTCGAGAAGAAAGGCAGAAACGGAAAGCCGGTCACTTTAATCGAAGGCTGGGAAGGCGATGATGAAGGCTTGAAAGAGATTTCGAAAAAAATCAAAACCAAACTGGGCATCGGCGGATCGGAGAAGGACGGCGTTATTATTATTCAAGGCGACAATCGTGATAAGATTATGGCTATCCTGAAAGATATGGGTTACAAAACCAAACGTGTGGGCGGATAATATGAGATATTTTTTAACATTGGTAATGATTTCACTTTGGTCGCTCGGCTTTGCGCAGGTGAAAGAGCCCAAGGAAATGGCGGTGTTTGCCGTGAAAGAGGCGGAAAAAACCTATACGCTGATCCGAATGACCATGCCGGCCCAGAAACCTATAATCTACAAACTGACTTCGGACGAAAAGCTGACCTTCATCAAACAATATGATGACGATGCCACTTTCGAAAATGATTATGCATTCCTGGAAGCGACCAGTCAATCGAAAAACGAGGAACTTCTGACGGCTTTCTACAAAGACCATACACTTTTTGAAATCACAGGTCAGAAACGCTCACTTGACGATTACAATGCGCAGACCATCAAAGTCTATAAAATCGAAAATAACGAGAGAATCCAAATGGCGACTTATGATGAGCTCGGATTTTTCTACCATTCTCCGTACAGCGGATATCTCTTCATTCAATAAAAATAATTCTATATGATTAACAAATTAGCAGCTTCCGAACTGGTGCTGAATGACGACGGCAGTGTGTACCACCTTAATCTTCTTCCGGAAGACCTTGCGGGAAAGGTGATCCTGGTGGGCGACCCGGACCGTGTGCCGAAAGTATCCAAATATTTCGACAGCATTGACATCAAGAAAAACAAAAGAGAATTCTACACGCACACGGGAACTTTGCGTGGCGAAAGAATCACAGTGATGTCCACAGGAATCGGGACAGAGAACATCGACATCGTAATGAACGAACTGGATGCTTTGGTGAATATCGATTTGAAAGAAAAAGCTTTTAAAACCGACCATTCTTCACTGGAGCTTTTCCGCCTGGGAACATGCGGCAGCGTGAATCCGGATATTGAAGTGAATAATATGCTAGTGACGGAAAACGTGGTCGGTCTGGACGGACTGATGCATTTTTATCAGGACTATCAGTTCGAGAATGAATTCAGCAAGAATTTCCTGGAGAAATTTCCTTACGAGCGCATCAAGCCCATGTTGTACTTCTCCAATTACGCCGAAGAAAGTGCTGATTATTACGCGGATGCCAAATACAAAGGTAACACCGCAACGTTCCCTGGTTTCTATGCGCCACAAGGCCGCCAGTTACGTCTGAAAGCTTTGGATGACCAATTCCTGGAAACACTGAATGATCTTGGCATTTCCAACTTCGAGATGGAGACGTCAGCGATTTATGCTCTTTCAAAACTGTTGGGTCACAAAGCAATTACAGTGAATTGCGTGATTGCCAACCGAAGACGTGGCGAGTTTGCCAGTGATCACCATGCATCCGAAAAAATGATGATTGAGTGGGTGCTGGATCGAATCATAAAATAAAA
Source organism: Flavobacteriales bacterium UBA720 (assembly GCA_002297505.1). Taxonomy (GTDB): domain Bacteria; phylum Bacteroidota; class Bacteroidia; order Flavobacteriales; family Weeksellaceae; genus Epilithonimonas. The sequence goes on along the minus strand of DBLQ01000101.1, from coordinate 14,797 downwards.
TTCAAACATCAATATAGAAAGCAACTTCATATTTCTGGAGTTGCTTTTTTGTTTCTGAACATTTATAATTTAATTAACGTTCGTTAAGACTTTGCGGCATTTTAATTGAATATCAGATTAGCATCAAATCAAATTTTTCAATTTTAACCCAAAAAATAAAATAGTATGAACACACACAATGAAAATTATAATGATGCGGAAAGAGCTGTAAACAGAACGGAAAATTCATTGGAAAACGCCGCTGATACAGCTAAAAATAAAGTCAATGAATATGCTGACAGAGCAAGAAACTACATTGACGAGCAGAAAAGAAAAAATGAAGAACCAACGAGAGAAGGCTTCTTCGAAAACTTAAAATCAAGCGCGTCGGAAGCTTGGGAAGACACTAAAGATTTTGCTGACAAAGCTTGGGAAAGCACTAAAGATACCGCTTCTGATGCGTGGGAAAAAACCAAAGATGCAGCAGAAGACGTAAAAGCAGAAGTGAGAAAAGCGACCAATTAGTTTTTAAGTTAGTAATAGTTTTTCACAACGGAAGGAGAAGATTTTTAGAAGTCTTCTCCTTTTTCTTTTATATTTGCCGATTATTATTCTATAATGAAGAAGCGTTTTTTATTCAGTTTAGTTTTTGCCGGTTTTTTAGGAAATTCCCAGACATTCAATGCAGATTATGCCAATGTCAGCAATCAGGTTACTCAAAGTAACATCAATACTTATTTACAGGAGTTTGAATCTCTAGGTGTCAAAACCACAGGTTCTACAGCTAATAATAATGCTTATAACTGGCTACGCAACAAATACCTTTCGTTTGGGTACCAGGAATCCGAACTATCAAAAGACAGTTTTACCTACAATAATCAGTCAACTTCTAATATTATCGTAACGAAAACGGGAACCAAATATCCCAATACTTACGTCATTGTTTGCGGTCATTACGATACGATTACCGGAACGGGGACCAATGACAATGGCAGCGGTGTTTCTGTGATTCTGGAAGTGGCACGGCTTCTGAAAAACATTCCGACAGAATATTCCATCAAGTTCATCAACTTTTCTGGTGAAGAGCAAGGTTTGCTGGGCTCGCAACATTACGTTTCCAGCGTAGTGAACGCGACCAACCCGAAAATGAATATCCGGCTGGTACTCAACATTGATGAAGTGGGCGGCGTAAAGGGTAAAACCAATGATACGGTGACCTGCGAACGGGATGAATCAAATAGTCCCAGCAGCAATAATGCCGCATCCAATACATTCACACAACAGTTGATCAATTGTGTCAAGCTTTATTCACCGCTGAAAACCAACTTGAGCTACGCTTACGCTTCAGATTATATGCCTTTCCAGTCCAATGGTGAGGTCATTACCGGACTTTTTGAGTATAACGAAACGCCGTATGCACACACTGTCAGTGACAATTATGCCAATCTGGATCCGGCATACATCTACAATATCGCCAAAGCTACAACGGGCGCTGTACAGCATTTTGCAGTGGCTTACCAAACGCTTGGTGCGATGCAGAGCAGCCATCTTGAGCAGAATTTTAAAATATATCCCAATCCTGCAAAGGATTTTCTGCACCTGGATTTCCCTGAGCAAGGCAGCCAGCACTTCACTTTTACGATTACATCGGTAGACGGAAAAGTGGTGAGTCAAACGGAAAGTCAGAAAAAGATCGATATTTCCGGACTTGCTGCCGGAGTTTATGTTACAAACTTTCAAAAAGATGGACAGCAAATCACGCGAAAGCTGATCATTGATTAATAATGACTTTTCGGAATTCGTTTACAGTCTTTGTCTAAGAATTTCTATGCTTTGCACAGCCTGCAAAAATCAATTACATTTACCGGAACTAATATTTGTTTCAATTCAATGGAATCTATCAGCGTTTTCGACATTATAAAAATCGGGATCGGCCCATCATCTTCCCACACCATGGGACCTTGGAACGCCGCAAAAATGTTTCTGGATTTGATCAAGCGAAATCATTCTTTACAAAACGTAAAAGAAGTTTTTGTAGAATTCTTTGGTTCGCTGGCAAAAACCGGTGTTGGCCACGGAACCGACATTGCCGGAATGCTGGGACTGTGTGGAGAAAACTTCCGGACCATTGACACCAATAAAATCGACGAGAAAATTGTAAAAATAAAATCTGAACAAAAAATCCATCTTGGCGGAGAAGTTTGGCTGCCGTTTGTTTATGGACATCATTTGATCCTTAACAAAGAAAAATCCCTGGACTTTCATCCGAATGGAATGATCTTTAAAGTAGTTTTCCAAAACGGAGAAGAGTTTAGTCAGGATTATTATTCGGTTGGAGGCGGATTTGTTGCTACCAGAGAAGATAATTCTATGGAAGACCGATGTGTGAGGACGCTTTATCCTTGCCACCACGGCAGCGATATTCTGAAATATATCGAAAAACTTAATCTTAATAAAATCTCAGATTTGGTTTTTCAAAATGAAGAATCATGGAGAACGCACGAAGAAACACGTCAGAAAGCCCTGGAAATTTGGGATAATATCAAAGATTGCGTCTATAAAAGCATCAACAAAAAAGGAATTTTACCGGGCGGTTTGAATGTTACAAGAAGAGCTTCCGAGATGAATGAAAAGCTGCTTGGCACTCAGATTTATAAAAATAAAAACGAGTGGTTCGAAATGGTGAAGAACCAGGAAAAGACGTTCAGCTCTGTTACCAAATGGGTTTCGTGCTTTGCTCTTGCAGTCAACGAAGAAAATGCCTCTTTCGGAAGGATCATTACAGCGCCAACCAACGGTGCAAGTGGTGTAATTCCCGCCGTTTTGATGTATGCTCAGACCTTCACGGAATTTAATTCAGAAGAAGATATCATCAGATTTCTTTTGGTTGCAGGAGAAATCGGGACTTTATTCAAGAAAAATGCTACCATATCCGCTGCAATGGGCGGTTGCCAGGCAGAAGTTGGCGTATCATCCGCAATGGCTGCAGCTGGATTAACGGAAATTTCCGGAGGAACTCCAGGACAGGTTTTGATGGCGGCCGAAATTGCAATGGAACATCACCTTGGATTGACTTGTGATCCGATTGGCGGATTGGTTCAAATTCCTTGTATCGAACGCAATTCCATGGGCGCGATGAAGGCAATTACTGCCGCTTCATTGGCATTAGATGGAGATCCAACCAAAGCTAAGGTTTCATTAGACAGCGTTATCAAATCCATGTGGGAAACCGCTCTGGATATGAATTCTAAGTACAAAGAAACCTCAGAAGGCGGACTGGCGGTGGCAGTGAATGTCGCGGAATGCTAGTATTAAATTTAAGTTAATACAGAATCCACAAAAAAGCCAATAGTTTATTATCAAAAATAAAAGCGTACCTTTGCAACAAATTAGACGATCTTTAAATGAATTTATTTACGGAATCCAATCTTAGCGCTGAAGTTCTTCAGGCGATTGGCGACCTCGGCTTCGTAGAGCCGACAGAAATCCAAAAACAGACTATTCCTTTTATCTCTACAGATACTCTCGATCTCATCGCACTTGCGGCAACAGGAACAGGCAAAACAGCAGCATTTTCGCTTCCGATTTTGGATATGATAGACGACAACAGTCGTAAAATCCAATTATTGGTGCTTTGCCCTACTCGTGAACTTTGCCTTCAGATTACCAAAGACATCAAAAATTATACGAAATACCTAAAAAACATCAAGACTACAGCAGTTTATGGTGGCAGCAGTATTATGGATCAGATCCGATCTTTGAGAGACAAACCACAGATTATTGTGGGAACTCCGGGCCGTGTGATTGACATGATCGGCAGAAAAGCTTTAGATTTTTCTGAAGTACAATGGGTAGTTCTGGATGAGGCGGACGAAATGCTTTCAATGGGTTTCAAAGATGATTTGGAAACTATTCTTAGCGAAACACCGGACACTAAGCAGACTTTTTTGTTCTCTGCAACGATGAACAAAGAAGTAGAGCGTATTTCTAAAAACTATTTGACCAATCCTCACAGAATTTCTGTAGGATCTATCAATGCAGTTAAGAAAAACATCAAGCACGAATATTACGTGGTTGGTTACAGACAGAAAAAAGAAGCTTTGAAAAGATTGATTGATGCAAATCCTAATCAATATTCAATTATTTTTTGTAGAACGAGAATGGAAACGCAGGAAGTTGCAGACTTCTTGATGCAGAATGGTTATGCAGCTGATGCACTTCACGGTGATCTTTCTCAGGCGCAGAGAGATACGGTGATGAAGAAATTCAGGCTGAAAAACATTGACATCCTGGTAGCGACAGACGTTGCAGCCAGAGGTCTGGATGTTGATTCTTTGACCCACGTTATTCATTTCTCTTTACCGGATGATCCGGAAGTTTTTGTTCACAGAAGCGGACGAACAGGACGCGCAGGTAAAGACGGAATCTCTATGGCTCTGATCAAGCCGGAAGAGAGCAGAAAGCTGAAACACATCAAGTCCGACACTAAAATTGAGATGACTGAAAAAAACATCCCGACCGGTGACGAGATTATCAAGGCGCAGGTAGGCGGTGTTTTCGAGAAGCTGTTTACGGAACACGAAAACTTTTTTGATTTTGATGATAACTTGATTCCCGATCTATCAAACTTTTCCAAGGAGCAGCTTGTTCACCAATTATTGCAGTTCCAGTTGAAAGATCTTGCGATTTTTTACAGGGATAGAAATGACATCCAGCAGCAGGAATTTAATAGAGGAGATGACAGAGGAGGAAGCCGAAGAGAAAGAGGAAGAGAGCGCGAAAGAAATGGCGAAAAGAGAGAGAGAAGAGACAGAAATGATAGAAATGAAAGAGGAGGAAAGCCAAGACGCAGAAATGAGGATATGGTAAGATTTTTCTTCAACCTGGGAAAAAAAGACCAATTGAAAAAAATGGACATGCTGGAGATCATTAACAAAGCGACTTCCAAGTCCAAGAAAAGAGCCGACATCGGTGAGATCGAGATTCTTGACAAGTTCAGTTTCTTCGAGATTGAAAAGTCTTTCAAGAATGAAGTTTTGGATGGATTGACCACGATGAAATTTCGGGGAAAAGAAATGCGTGCAGAAGTGGCGAATTAGTCATCAAGCATTCATCTTTGACCTTAAAACAATATGTAAAAGCCTGCTAATCAGCAGGCTTTTGCTGTTTCCAATCTTAATAATTATTTAACATAAAAATTTTCATCGCCTTTTGTTTTTTATCATATTTGCACAAATTAACATTCAAAAAAATGGGAATAGGCAATATTTTCAGGGCATTTCAGCCAAAAGACAAAATCTTTTTTGATCTGTTTCTACGTGTAGCGGAAACTTTAGTAGAGATGTCCAAAACATTCCACGACGGACTACTGGAATTCGACATCAATGATGAAGCACTTCTGAATCAGATGAGCGATTATGAGCACAAGATGGATGACATCACGCACGAGATCTTCGTCCAGCTGGGTGAGAACTTCATCACACCGTTTGACAGGGAAGATATCAATTACCTGGCCACAGGTCTGGATGACATCGCAGATTACATCTATGCGTCTGCAAAATACATCTACCTTTACAAAGCCGGAGAAAACACGGCGTATACCGAGTTCTCCCTGCTGATCCACAAATCCTGTCTGGAGATCAAAAAAGCACTGGAAAACCTGAAAGATTTTAAAAATCCGGATGAAGTGCGAGAATGCTGCATCAAAATCAATTCCTACGAAAATATTGCAGACGATGTCCTGAGCCAGGCCATCATGAAATTGTTCGAAACCAATGATGCGATCCTTATCATCAAGCAGAAATCAATCCTCGAATATCTGGAAGTGGTAACAGACAAAGCAGAAGACGTGGCCAACACGATGGAGAGTATTGTTATCAAATACGCATAACGGAGGTTTTACCAAACAAGACAACGAATGGATTTTCCAGTTCTACTAATAATTATTATCGCACTTGCGTTAATATTCGATTACATCAATGGTTTTCATGATGCGGCCAACTCCATCGCAACCATTGTTTCTACCAAAGTGCTCACGCCGTTTCAGGCTGTACTGTGGGCCGCACTTTGGAACTTCGCCGCATTTTTCATTGCGATGTACATCATTGGCGAATTTAAAATTGGTAATACAATTGCCAAAACGGTGAATGAAAACTTCATCAATCTGGAGGTGATCTTCGCAGGCCTCGTTGCCGCTATCGCCTGGAACCTGCTCACATGGTGGTTTGGGATTCCCAGCTCATCATCACACACCCTGATCGGCGGATTCATTGGTGCGGCATTGATGCATGCGCTGGTTCTGGACTACAACGAGATCAAGGCTGCCACACCGGACATTTCTTTTATAGATGCCATGATTCAGGCGTTCAAACAGCTTTTCTCTCAGGATGTAGTGAAGTTCAAAGTCGTGATTCCGATCTTCCTGTTCATCTTTATGGCACCACTCATTGGGATGCTGATATCCATCGTCATCACACTGATCATCGTCCATCTGTACAAAAGATCCAATCCGCATAAGGCTGAAAGACAGTTTAAGAAAATGCAGCTGGTATCTTCCGCACTGTTCAGTCTGGGCCATGGTCTTAACGATGCTCAGAAGGTAATGGGAATCATTGGCGCGGCGGTGATCTATTACCACGTCAATATTGTTCAGGATGCTTATGCATTGATGGAGCCATCTGCCAGATTCAATTATTTCACAGAACATTACCTTTGGGTACCATTGGTTTCGTTTCTGGCTATTGCACTGGGAACAATGAGTGGCGGCTGGAAAATCATCAAAACGATGGGCACCAGAATTACAAAAGTAACACCATTGGAAGGCGTAAGTGCTGAGACGGCGGGTGCGATCACTTTGTTCATCACAGACCATTTCGGGATTCCGGTTTCCACCACACACACAGTGACAGGTTCCATCATTGGTGTCGGGCTTACCAAGAGAGTTTCCGCGGTGCGCTGGGGCGTTACCGTAAGCTTGCTTTGGGCTTGGGTGCTTACGATTCCTATCAGTGCTATTGTAGCGGGCGCCACTTACCTGGCAGTTATTATGATCAGATAAAATATCAGGGCGTATCCCTTTGGATTTTCCCCAACGCATAAAAGCCTCACAGATCGCGATCTGTGAGGCTTTTTCTTGACAAAAATCCAAGCGGACCGGTCTCCGGCAAGTCGCTTCACCCGGGACTTTGCAAAGTCCCGGGTGAGAGCTCCGACAGTTGCCTCCGCCCTTACGCAGCTGCGCATCTATCGACGGATTCGGAATAAAAAGGAAAATCGGCATCATAAGATTAAGATCGTTGTTGGAAAAGTTAAACTTCGATCCATTGAAATTGGTGCTTAAAAAACAATTCCAAATCAGAGAAGAATTTCTTTCCTATTTTATCCGGATTAGGTTTCCGGAAACGCCTGAAAATCGTTACTTTTGCGATAAACAGAATATTAAATGGAATTCCTGGATCAGTATCAGAAAATTGTAGCCGAAGCAATAGAGAAATATAAATTCAACAACAAGCCGGACGAGCTTTACAGCCCGATGAACTACATCATCTCCCATGGCGGAAAAAGGCTGCGACCGATAATGGTCCTGATGGCCTGCGACCTGTTCCAGGGTGACCTGGAAAAAGCGCTGAAACCTTCACTGGCCATCGAATTTTTCCATAACTTTACATTGATCCATGACGATATTATGGACGAAGCACCATTGAGAAGGAACAAGCCTACCATCCACACACTGCATGGCATCAATGTTGGCATTCTTTCTGGTGATGCCCTGCTCATTAAAGCCTATCAGTTTTTTGAAGATCTGGAGCCAGAGCTTTTTAAAAAGTGTATCAAAATTTTCTCCGAAACCGGCGCGGTACTTTGTGAAGGCCAGCAAAACGACGTCAATTTCGAAACACAGAAGAATGTGACTTACGAAGATTACATCCACATGATCACGAGCAAAACAGGTGTTCTGAGCGCAGCATCATTCCAGATCGGAGCGTTGATCGCAGGTGCATCGGAAGAAGATGCCGAAGCCATGTATAATTTTGGCAAACATATCGGCATTGCTTTCCAGATTATGGACGATTATCTGGATGTATTTGGTAATCAGGAACAATTCGGAAAAAAACATGCTGGCGACATCTACGAAAATAAGAAAACCATTCTATACCTTCTCGCTTTGGAGCATGCCAATGAAGAAGAATTATCGGAGCTGAACTATTGGTACTCGAAAAAGACCGACAATGTAGACAAGGTTTACAGTGTAGAGAAGATTTTCCGAAGAACGAAAGTGGATGACAAAGTTCTAAGACTCATCCAAAAACACAATGAAATCGGCCAATCTTTCCTGGATAAGATCAATCTCCCCGATGAGCGCAAACTGCCGTTCCGCGAGTTGGCCAACTATCTTCTGAGAAGAGAAAGCTAAAGAAAATGTAACACTGCAAAATCGTGAAATTTTAGAATCGATTCTTGCATAAAAGCGGTTTTAAAAATCGACAAATCCACAGTTTAACAAAAACAAAATGAAATTCAGAACAGAAGTTGAGATTAATGAAAGTGAAAAAAAAATAGGAATTGAAGATTGTGTATTTTCGATAGGCTCTTGCTTTGCCACCGAAATGCATGAAAAATTTTCGCAAGGCCAGATCCAGTCGCTGAATAATCCGTTTGGGACTATTTTCAATCCGTATTCGATTCTTCAAGCGATTGAGCAGGTGTACAATGCCAAGGAATACCAGGAAAACGATCTGATTCTGGCTAATGACAGTTACATCAGCCTGGATCATCATTCATCTTTTGATTCCCGATTTGCGCACCGATCTCTGGAGAAAATCAACCGGCATATTGAGGAAGCCAATCAGTTTCTGCAAAGCACAGACTTTGTTATTATCACATTTGGCAGCTCTTATATCTACGAATTTTTGCCGAAAAACAGACTGGTAGCCAATTGTCATAAGATTCCGCAGAAATTCTTTAAAAAAAGGTTGCTGTCGCATCAGGAGCTGACCCATTCCATTCATAAAACCATTGAGATCCTCAGAGATATCTGCAAGGATAATGTTCAGATTTTGTTCACGGTTTCTCCGGTCCGTCACACCAAAGATGGCATCGTAGAAAATCAATGGAGCAAAGCAAAGCTGATTACGGCTCTTCACGATGTAATTTCGGAAAAAGCGAATTGCCAATACCTACCTGTTTATGAGATTCTGATGGATGATCTGCGTGATTACCGTTTTTATAAAGAAGATATGATCCATCCCAACGCGCAGGCCGTGCAATACATCTGGGAGAAGTTTGGTAATGCCTATTTTTCTGATGAAACCAAAGTTTTCATCAACGAAAATAACAAGATCGCAGCAGCACTTGGTCACCGAACCGATGACGAGAGAAATCCGAAATACCAGGAATTCCGGGACAAACTGAACCACCGAATCCTGGAACAGCAGAAAAAAGTAAAACATAAAATATTTGGCTAATTGCTTATGGCTATTAGCTATTTGCCAAGTGCCAGTAGCAAAACAATATGATAGACACGCACACCCATTTATATTCCGACCAATTTAAAGATGATTTTTCTGAAATGTTTAATCGTGCTTTAGATAGAGGTGTAGAGAAATTTTTTCTTCCTGCAATAGATTCTGAAACACATCGTAAAATGATTGATTTAGAGGCACAATATCCAGATAAAGTTTATGCAATGATGGGATTACATCCTTGCTCTGTTCAGCCAGAATCTTGGAATAAGGAATTACAAATTGTAGAAACTTGGCTTAATAATAGACCTTTCTGTGCAGTCGGAGAAATCGGAATTGATCTGTATTGGGACAAGTCGACTTTGGATATTCAGGTTAAAGCTTTTGAGCAGCAGATCGACTGGGCCATCGAAAGAGATATTCCGATTGTCATACACACCAGAGAAAGTTTTGATGAAACTTTTGAAGTCCTGGAACGCAAGCGACACCCGAAACTTCGCGGCATTTTCCATTGTTTCTCCGGAAACTTAGAACAGGCCAGGCGAGCCATAGACCTTCAATTCTCGCTGGGCATCGGCGGCGTTGTAACTTTTAAAAATGGAAAGATTGATCAGTTTCTGAATGAGGTCCCGCTGGATTATATCGTCTTAGAAACCGACTCGCCCTACCTGGCGCCTGTACCACACCGCGGCAAGAGAAATGAAAGTGCCTATCTGGAACTGGTAGCAGGGAAACTGGTAGATATTTACAAAAAGGATTTTTCCGAGATTGACCGTATCACATCCGATAATGCCCTGAAAGTCTTCGGATTAAAGTAAAAATTAGCGCCTCCAAATCAATGAAGGCGCTAATAAATGTCATAGTTTAGTTTTTATTGCAATCAAGCAATAATGATTATTTTCCTAAAGGAATGTTGTAGCCAAATCCCACACCGATAGCTCCGGCGTTATATTTTTGGTCTCCAATCTGTCCTTTGTCTCCTGTAAAAGTTTTGTTGTACTGAACGAAGAAATTCCAGTCTCTGTTGTGGTAACCGATCTCAGGCTTGATGTAGAAACCGCCGTCTGGCCTGTTCACATCAATATTCTGAGCCACTTTATCATCACCTACAATGAACCCGTATCCTAAATCTGCCCCAAAATAGAATCCCATTTGCTGTGGATATATTCTGAATAAAGCGGCCACAGGGATCACTCCAAAATCATTGTTATCAACTGTTACCCCGTTAATGGTGTTATTTTTTCCGAAATAATGGTTATACCCTGTTGCAATACCAAGTCCAAAACCAGGAGTAATCAGATTTTGGTAAGATAAGTCTAAGCCAAGGTTTGCCGAAGTGTTACCACCCGTGGAGATACCTCCTAAAAGACCAACTTTCAACATATTGTTCATATCTGCACTCTGAGCCGACAATAATCCGCCTGCCAAGATTCCTGCGCCTAAAACCAACTGCTTTAAAGTTTTCATATTTTTAAATTTTAAATTTTACAAAGGTGAGGTCTGTAAATACCGTGCCAAAGTTGGTTTTTAAGGAAATTAGCATTAACAACATCAATACAAGACCCTGAATTTCAGATTTATAAATTTTAGTCAAATGATATAAAACGTTAATAAAATATTAATGTCACACCATGGATTTAACTTATCAAAAAGAAAGCGCTCCAACAATAAACTGCATATGAATAACTTCCTGAGTAATAAGCATCTGATCTCGCGCGCTGGCTTCGGCCTGCATCACAATGACGTTGAGAAGTATAAACGTATAAGTCCGAAGAAGCTTTACACCGAGCTTAAGAGCAGTCAGGATTATCAGCCTTTAGTGACAGATTTTCCGGCGCTCACTCCCGAACAATACCGCGAACTTGCGAAAGAGCCAGACAGGAAGGCCTTAAATCAGTTCAATAAAAACTATAATTCTGCCATCCGCAAAGCTTGGCATACAGAGATGGTCAATACGCCACGCCAGTTACAGGAGAAGATGGCGCTTTTCTGGCACGGGCACTTTGCTACAAGGATTCAGCAGTCTCTCTTCAATAAAGAACTGGTAGAGATTTTCAGAAAAAATGCTCTGGGCAATTTCAGAGATCTTGTTTTTGAGGTTTCCAGGTCTGCTGCAATGCTCAACTTTCTCAACAATCAACAGAATAAAAAGGCAAGACCCAATGAAAACTTTGCGCGCGAATTGATGGAGCTTTTCACTTTAGGTCGAGGAAATCTTTATACTGAAAAGGACATCAAGGAATCGGCAAGGGCCTTTACAGGGTGGAGCTATGACAGTCTGGGAACATTCGTGGACAATAAAAAGCAGCATGATGCCGGACAGAAAGTATTTCTTGGTAAAACCGGAAATTTTGACGGCGCTGATATCATCAATATCATTCTTGAAAAACCGGAATGCGCCGCGTTCATCACCCGGAAAATCTACCGCTACCTCGTCAATGAAAATCCAGATGATAAGCTTGTAAAAATGCTGAGCACTCAGTTTTATCAGTCCAACTACGATATTACAACGCTGCTGGACAGCATCTTCCTCTCCGACTGGTTTTTTGCCGACCGCAATGTGGGCGCCAAAATAAAATCACCTGTGGAACTGGTCACAGGCATCCGGCGCATCCTGCCGATGGATCTGCAGAACAAAGACACCATCTACAACTTCGAAAAGCTGCTCGGTCAGGAATTGTTACAGCCGCCTAATGTTGCTGGCTGGCCATCAGGAACCGGATGGATTGATAGTTCTACCCTGCTGCTCCGCATGAAAATCCCTGCGGTGATGGCCGGCTACAAAACCCTGGATATAGAGCCTAAGCCCAATGATGATGTGGATATGGGAAAAACGGAACAGAAAATCATTGTCAATGGTAAGAAGAACGCCATTACGATTCACTGGGACAGCATCAACACAATTTTGGATCAGGATTTATTCGAAATTCTTCTTGCAAAGCCCAGTGCAGATTTTGAGAAGCTCATGAAACAGTTTAATGCCGACAAAAGTAAGAAGCATCTCATGATCAGCATCATGTCTACGCCAGAATACCAACTCTGCTAAAAAAAAAAACGGTTATGATTATCAACAGAAAAACTTTTATAAAGACCAGCAGCCTGGCCGCTGCCTCTTTCCTCTTCCCTAACTTCCTGAAAGCACTCACGCTACCGGAAGCTCTTGCTGCTACTGGCAAAACACTTGTGATCCTGCAGCTATCTGGCGGCAATGACGGCCTCAATACAATTATTCCAGTCCGTAACGACATCTACTACCAATCCAGAAATCAAATTTCTATCAAGAAAGACAATGCCCTTCTGCTAGACGATGAAGCCGGCATCCATCCGAATCTCAGATTCTTCAAAGAACTTTATGACAACGGCGAACTGGCAGTGATGAACAATGTAGGTTATCCGGATCCGAACAAATCCCATTTCCGGAGTATGGACATTTGGCAATCGGCGAGTGACAGCAATCAGTTTATCAATTCCGGCTGGCTGGGCCGCTATCTGGACGAAGCATGCCATGACTGCCAAAATCCGACGCAGGCTATTGAGATTGATGATCTGCTGAGCCTTGCCATGAAAGGCGAAAACAACAAAGCCATCGCATTCCGTGATCCGAAAAAACTCTTCGACAACAGCCAGGAGACCCTTTACAAGAAACTTGCCGCCTATCATCAAGATCATGAGCATAATTTGGCGTCCTATCTTTACAACACATTGGGCAACACGATCCAGAATTCAGGGTATATTTTTGAGGAAAGCAAGGCAAAACCGACAGACAAAATCTACCCTGCGACGCAAATCGGAAAAGACTTTAAAACGATTGCTTCGCTCATTAAGTCGGACATCAATACGCAGGTGTATTATCTGTCCGTGGGAAGTTTTGATACCCATGCCAACCAGAATCAGAGACAGAATCAACTTTTCAAAACGATTAACGACGCCGTTGAAACCTTTACCAAAGACCTGAAAGACAGTGGAAAGTTCAGTGATGTGATGATCATGACCTTCTCCGAATTTGGCCGGCGTGTCGCGCAAAATGCCAGTAATGGCACGGATCACGGAACGGCCAATCAAATGTTTTTCATCAGCGGTGGTCTCAAGAAAAAAGGATTGCTCAACGCGCTTCCAGACCTTAGCAACCTTGCAGACGGCGATCTGATTTACTCTGAAGATTTCCGTAAGGTTTATGCCACAGTTCTGAAAAAGTGTCTGAATTCTGATGATCAGAAAATACTCGGTAAGCAAAACGGTTATTATGATTTTGTTTGATGCAACATTCGACACTAATTCGTATTGATTTATAAAATAATCCTTTCCAGAATAATTATAGTCTAAGTCAATAGCGTACTTCGACAAAAGCAACTATTTAAATTTTGCACAATATAATTTTACGCCATACATTTGGGGTATCAAAATAACTCAATCACATCAAAAATGAAAACATTGTACACAATTGGCGCCACAGCTACAGGAGGAAGAAACGGACATGTAAAAAGTGAAAACGGCGTTTTGGACCTGGAGGTCAGAATGCCAAAGGGACTGGGCGGAGCCAGCGATGCTTATGCCAATCCAGAAATGCTTTTCGCAGCAGGTTATGCAGCATGTTTCGACAGCGCACTGAATCTTGTGATCAAACAAAGCAAGATTGAAACTGGAGAAACGGCGGTTACCGCAAAAGTAGGCATTGGCCAGGTAGAAAATGGAGGTTTTGCGCTTGAGGCAGAATTGCACGCCAACATCCCGGGCGTTTCCCTGGAGCAGGCCCAGGAACTGATCGAGAAAGCCCATCAGGTATGTCCGTACTCGAATGCGACCCGAGGCAACATGCAAGTGAAACTTACCGTGTCTAACCAATAAATAATTGAAATGTCATTAATTGAAGATTTAAACTGGAGACACGCTGTGAAGGCGTATCAACCTAAAGAAAAAGTAGCACAGGAAAAGATTGATAAAATTGTGGAAGCAGCAAGGCTGGCTCCTACATCATCAGGTTTGCAGCCATTCCGCGTCATTGTCGTGGAAAACCAGGATCTTAAAAACAAACTGGCAGAAGGCGCCCTGAATCCCGATTGTATGCGCGATGCCTCACACATCATCATCTTTGCGGCGTGGGACCGTTATACTGCCGAAAGAATTGACGAAGTCTATGATTACACCACGGACGAGCGAGATTTGCCAAGAGGCCGCTTCGGGAGCTATACGGATAAGCTGAAATCCATCTATCTGCCGGAGGAAGCTGAAGAAAACTTTGCACACACCGCGCGACAGTCTTATATCGCGCTGGGTCTGGCATTGGCTCAGGCAGCGGAGCTGAAAGTAGACACTACACCCGTGGAAGGTTTTGACAACGCAGTGATTGATAAAGTCCT
>DBLQ01000001.1:90544-121844 GCA_002297505.1 Flavobacteriales bacterium UBA720 | reverse complement strand
CCGCAAGCATTGATAATTCCGAAAATGGATATTGCAGCAAAGATTTTTTTTAAGAGCAAAGGTTTTAAAGCATCAATGCATTGATTTCTGATTAAGCTTACGAGACAATGTGCGCTTTAAATCGACTGGTCGATTCTTTGCCTTCTAAAAATCTTTGCTCTTAAAAAAAACCTTTGCGATTAAAACCTCAAGCATTCACAATTCCAAAAAATTGGAAATGATTACATTTGTTATATGAACTATCTAGAAGCACTGAACTGGCGCTATTCAGTCAAAAAATTCGACGGAACAAAAATTCCCGCGGACCAACTGAATAGAATTTTGGAAGCCGGGCGATTGTCTGTGAGCTCATTAGGATTGCAACCTTATCATCTTTTGGTGGTGGAGAATGACGAAACGATTCAAAAACTGATTCCGGCGTTTTACAACCCGTCTCAGATTTCGACTTGCTCGCATTTGATTGCTTTGGTATCTAAGACACATATTAATAAGGAGTATGTTGATAATTACTTCGGTCATATCATTAATGAACGCGGCGTGACGTTGGAGCAATTGTCATCTTTTAGAAATAACATCCATCAGTTTTTGGAAAATTACACTGCACAGGAACTTGAAAGCTGGTCAGAAAAACAAAGTTACATTCTTCTTGGCTCTTTGATAATGGCTGCTGCAGAAGAAGAAATTGACACTTGTCCGATGGAAGGTTTCAAACAGGACATCCTTGAAGATATTTTGAAAATCGATAAAGCGAATGAAAAAGTCGCTGTGGTTTTGGCTTTGGGATACCGAGCTGAAGATGATCCATTTCAGAATTTCAAAAAAGTGAGAAAACCTGCGGAAAAGTTCATTAAATTCATTTAACTTTATTCTTTTGAATTTTCTCAGATATTGAGAATGATTAATTCTACTTTATGATAAAAACAGACGTTCTCGTCATCGGTTCCGGAATTTCAGGGCTTTCTTATGCCATCAAAATCTCCGAGCAGTTGCCAGAAACCAAAATAACCATCGTCACCAAATCCAACGAAGACGAAAGCAACACCAAGTATGCACAGGGCGGATTGGCAGTGGTCACGGATTTTTCCAAAGATAATTTTCAAAAGCACATTGACGACACCTTGCGCGCCGGCGACTATATCAATGACCCGGACATTGTGAAAATTGTGGTGGAAGAAGCGCCACTTCGTTTTAATGAAATCGTGGAATGGGGCGCAAAATTTGACCAGGAAAAAGGTCAATATTCCCTTGGGCGAGAAGGTGGACACACGGAAAACCGAATCGTGCATCACAAAGACATCACAGGTTTTGAAATCGAAAGGGCGCTTTTGGAAACGGTTCGAAATTCTCCAAACATCGAGATGCTTCCACATCATTATGTTATCGATTTGATTACCCAGCATCACGTTCCGGGAAAAGAACTGGACAAAGGCAACATCAATGCGTATGGTGCTTACATATTGGATGAGCAGAATAAGAAAATCAAAAAAATCACCTCGAAAATTACTTTAGTTGCAACAGGCGGAGCCGGACACGTTTATAAAAATACAACCAATCCCATCATTGCCACTGGCGACGGCATTGCCTTTGTCCACCGAGCGCAGGGCAAAGTCTCGAATATGCAGTATTATCAGTTTCATCCGACGGCAATGTACTCTAAAAGAGACGGAATGCTGTTTCTAATTTCCGAAGCGGTTCGTGGCGACGGCGCCAAACTCCGCACCAAAAACGGAAAACCATTTATGCAAAAGTATGATGAACGCGAAGAACTGGCTTCACGCGACATTGTGGCTAGAGCTATTGATAATGAATTGAAAATCAGCGGTGATGATTATGTAGGATTGGACTGCAGGGAAATGGATCAGGAAAAATTCATCAAACATTTTCCCAATATCTATCAAAAATGCCTGGACGAAGGCATTGATCCTTTCAAAGAACTGATTCCCGTAGTTCCGGCCTGCCATTACCTGATGGGTGGCATCGAGACAGATGAGTGCGGACAATCCTCCATTAAAAATCTTTTTGCGGTCGGAGAATGTACCAATTCCGGACTGCACGGTGCTAACAGATTAGCTTCAAATTCACTTTTGGAAGGTTTGGTCTTTGGCCATAACGCCGCGATGAAAACGGTTGAGTTGTTAAAAGAAAATGACTTCAATTTTGATGATCTGAAAGCCGTTCCGGAGTGGAATGAAGAAGGAATGAAGATGATGGACGAAATGGTTTTGGTAACCTACCTCAGAAAACAACTTCAGGAAATGATGAGTGATCTGGTAGCCATCGTAAGAAGCAATGCCAGATTGGAACTGGCCAAGAAAAAACAACGTGAGATCTACGAAGCCGTGACAGAACTTTATAATTATTCCATTCTTTCGCCTCAACTTTCAGAATTGAGAAATCTTGTGAATGTTTCTTATCTGATTATCAAACATTCTTTGGAAATGAAGGAAAATAAAGGCGCTTTTTATAATAAGGATCTGGCTACGAAACCTTTGCTGATTAATGAACATTAGTTATGAAATTGCTTTATTTCATTGGATTTCTTCTGATTATTGCCTGTCACTCGCCGGGAAACAAAAACAAGCTGAATTCCAACGAAGTCAATAACTTTATCACGGAGAATCTGGAAGCAAAATCCGGGAAAGCTTTTTTCGATTTTGATGCTGTGGATTATTACCATTCTGATATGGACGAAAATACTGCAGCGAATCTTATCAATCAACAAAAAACAGCAATAGACTCCATCCAATACAATCTGATTATTGACGAAACTTCGGAAGATATCAGCAACGCATACTTTATCAATAACCTGGAGAAAGCCGGTTTTAAAAAGATTAAAATTGAGTCCGCCGATTTCAAGAACCTAAATCAATTGTTCTCTGAGAAAGCCGAGAGGGACGGTCTTAACTTTGCTTGTATTCCTATCTTCAGAGATATTTTAGTTTTCAAAAAAAATGATAAAGTAACTGGAGTGGCCAAAATCTGCTTTGGCTGTAACGATTACAAAATTATCGGAACCGATGCCAATACGAGCAATTTTGGACAAGGCAAAGACTATGAAATCTTATCTTTGATCCTTAATAAATACATCGATAAAAATTAGAAAAACTTATCCAATTCGCAAGTATTAAAAGAATTGTAAATAATGCTTAATAAGAACAATGACCAATACATCCGTTGGATTTCAGATTTAAAACAGAAAATCCAGCAGAGCCAGATCAAAGCGGCCATTCAGGTGAATTCTGCTTTGATAGCGATGTACTGGGATTTGGGGAAGGAAATTTCGGAAAGGCGTTTTGAGAATACTTATGGTTCGGGGTTTCTGAAACAATTAAGTAATGATTTACTGAATGCGTTTCCCGAAATAAAAGGTTTTTCATTATCGAATATCAAATATATAAAATCATTTTATCTATTTTATAATCAAAACTTTACAAAAAGCCAACAACTTGTTGGCGAATTCCAAAATGATGATAACTCAATGCTCCAGCAAGTAACTGGAAGATTCGAAAAACCTTCTAATCTCCACCAACTTGGTGAAGAATTCCCTAAGAAACTGTTTTTAATTCCTTGGGGTCATCATATTCAGATTTTTACGAAATGTAAAAATGTCCAGGAAGCATTATTTTACATTGACAAAACAATAGAGAATGGCTGGAGCCGAGCGGTTCTGCTGAATATGATATCCGGAAATCTTTATCAGGCTCAAGGAAAAGCGATTACCAATTTTTCTAAGACTTTGCCTGACTATGATAGCGAATTGGTGAAACAAACTTTGAAAGATCCTTACATTTTCGATTTTCTTAATATTACCGATAATTTCAAAGAGCGGGAACTGGAAAATGCTTTGATTGATAACATTCAGAAATTCCTGATTGAATTGGGAAGTGGCTTTGCATTTGTTGGGAAGCAGGTAGAAATGAAAGTCGGGAACCAAAGTTTTTTCATAGATTTACTTTTCTATCACATTAAATTAAAAAGATACGTGGTTATCGAACTGAAAACCGGCGAGTTTGAGCCGGAACACGCCGGAAAACTCAATTTTTACGTGACATCTGTCGATAAACAATTGCGTGACGACAATGATAATGCAACAGTTGGACTGATCATATGCAAAACGAAAGACGACATCATTGCAGAATATTCTTTGACCGACCTGCACAAGCCATTAGGAATCTCATCCTACGAACTCAGAAAAATATTACCCGACCAGTTTAAATCTTCCTTGCCAAGCATCGAAGCCATTGAAAATGAACTAAATAAAAATCTCAAATGAAAAGACCAGCATACGCCTCCGATAAAGTTTTAAAAGAATTCATCCGAACTGCTTTGGAAGAAGACATCCAGGGTGGCGACCATTCAACATTGTCTACCATTCCGAAAGATCTGGAGCAGAAAGCACAGTTGATAGTCAAGGAAAATTGCATACTGGCCGGCGTGGAACTGGCGGAAATTATCTTCAAAACGTATGACAAAAACCTCAGCGTTGAAGTTTTCATCAAGGATGGAGCATCGGCGAAGAAAGGAGACATTGCCTTTATTGTGGCCGGAAAAGCGAGATCCATTCTTTCTACAGAACGTCTGGTGCTCAACTGTATGCAACGGATGAGCGGTATTGCGACAATGACGCACGACTGGGATTCCCGATTGGTGGGAACCAAGGCAAAATTACTGGACACCAGAAAAACAACGCCGAATTTCCGGGTTTGTGAAAAATGGGCCGTGGCCATCGGTGGCGGCACCAACCATCGGTATGGATTGTATGATATGATAATGCTGAAGGATAATCACATTGATTATAACGGAAGCATCACGAATGCTGTGAAAATGGCAAAAGATTATGTCAAAAAGAATAAGCTTAAACTCAAAATAGAAGTAGAAACCCGCAATCTGGAAGAAGTGGAAGAAGCGGTAAAATCCGGAGCAGACAGAATTATGTTTGACAATATGGATGTAGATACCATGACTAAAGCCGTTAAGATTGTCAATAAAAGAGCAGAGACGGAAGCTTCGGGAGGAATTACACGTGAGGTGTTAAATTCGGTGGCAAAAACTGGTGTAGATTTTATCTCAGCAGGCGCAATTACGCATTCTTCTAGCAATATAGATCTGAGTCTCAAGGCTTTAAAAAGTTAACAGTTTATTAACAGGACTTATCATTTTTTTTTAGACTTTTGCGGCATAAATCTTAAAGAAAATGAAAAAGACTCTAATCGTTGCAATTTTATTAGGCGGTTTTTTTACTGCATCTGCACAGGTCACCACCAGTAGTGTCCAAGGTGTATTTGCTAATGCTGCCGGAGGCACGGTGAAAGCGACACACGTCCCAACCGGTACTGTATACACAGGCACCGTAAATTCTTCTGGAAGCTTTACAATATCAAACATGCGCGTTGGTGGTCCCTACACAATAGAAATTTCTAAAGGTAATGACAAATCGATGATCTATGAAGATGTTTATCTGGAATTAGGCTCACCTTTTGTGCTGAATGCTAATGCAAAAGATGGTGTAAAAACGACAGATATCGGCGAGGTCATTATCACGGGTAACCGACGAACCAATGTTAATAAAACCGGTGCGGCTACTAACGTAGGACAAAAACAAATTCAGGAACTTCCACAAACGACAAGAAGTATTACAGAATTTACACGTCTTACGCCTCAGGCAAATGGAAACTCATTTGCAGGGCGTGATGCGCGGTACAATAACCTGCAGATAGACGGTGCAAACTTCAACAACGGATTTGGTCTAAGTTCTAACCCTATTCCTGGCGGTGGTACTATCCAGCCAATTTCCCTGGATGCGATTCAGGAAATTTCTGTAAACATTGCGCCTTTTGACATCACACAATCTGGTTTTACGGGTGCTGGTATCAACGCGGTAACCAAATCAGGAACTAATAAATTCCACGGCTCCTTATATGGCTATTACACCGGAAAAGAATTAACCGGATGGAAAATCAATGGTGACCGTCTTCAGCAGGTTTCTGGTGTAAGGATGACCAATGGTCTCACTGTAGGCGGGCCAATCGTAAAAGATAAATTATTCTTTTTCTTAAGTGCCGAGAGAGAAGTTGCTACGGGAGCCAATGCTTCGGGAGCCAATCTTTGGAGAGCTTCTGAGAATGGTGTGGCTGATGCTGCTAACAACATTACAAGAGTAAAAGAATCTGATCTTATCGCGGTTAGAAATCACCTGATCAATGTTTGGGGTTATGATCCTGGAAGATATCAGGGCTATGCCAACGAAGCAGAGCAAAAAGGTGATAAAATTCTTGCCAGAATAGACTGGAATATCAGCGACAAACATAAGTTTGCTGTTCGATATAACTATATGAAGGCCAACTCTATGCAGATTGCCAATGGCAATTCAGGACCTCAGCCAAGAAGTAACTGGAACAGAGTTTCTGCCAATTCCATGACTTTTGAGAATGCAAACTTCGGCTTCGAAAATATTGTTCAATCGGTAACTGCGGAACTTAACTCGACTTTCAGCAGCAAATTATCGAACAAACTATTATTTACGTACTCCAATATTCAGGATACAAGATCAACGCCTTCTAACCAGTTATTTCCATTCGTAGATATCTGGGATGGATCGGCTACTGGAGGAAACTATATCAGTTTTGGGACAGAATTGTTTTCTTATAAGAATGATGTCATTAACAACAACTATTCTTTCATCAACAATTTAACTTACACTGCAGGGAAACATACGATTACCGGAGGTGTTGCTTTCGAATTACAAAAATTCGGCAATTCCTACACGCGTATGGGAACCGGCTATTACCGATATAAATCTGTTCAGGATTTCTTATTGACTGGAACTCCAAATGAAGTGGCACCAATCATGTATGGCTTAACGTATCCATATCAGGGTCAGGAAACTTACTCCAGAATTAACTTCGGACTGGCCTCTGCATATGTTCAGGACAAATTTAACGTAAGTGAAAAATTCAACTTTACAGTAGGATTGAGAGCAGAACTTCCTTTGTATCTTAATGATCTGACACCTAATCCATCGATAGATGCATTAACGCTGTTAGATGTTAATGGGAATCCTAAAAACTATTCTTCCGGAGAATGGCCAAATTCTAAAGTAATGCTGTCTCCAAGATTAGGCTTTAATTACGACGTTGCGGGAGACAGAAGTCTCGTCATCCGTGGAGGAAGTGGGATCTTCACAGGACGTGTTCCGTTTGTATGGTTAACCAACATGCCAACTGGTGCAGGCGTTCTTCAAAATACAATTGAGCCAAATGGTTATGCTGCAGCAGCACCGTGGATTGGCCAGATTCGTTTCCAGACAGATCCTTACTATTATGTGAATAACCCCATCTATTACACTGCCAGTAATGGAAGTCAGGTAACTCCTTTTATCTCTACGCCGAATGCGGGAACACCGTCCTCATTTTCTTTAGTAGATCAAAATTTTAAAATGCCATCTGTATGGAGATCCAGCTTAGGTATTGATTATAAGATCCCTAACACAAGAGTAACTTTCACCTCAGATATTCTATATACCAGAGATGTTAATGCAATCTTCCAGTTTGGTGCTAACAGAAAAGCTTCTACTGAAAGAATGACTTATGCAGACAGGGCTTACTATTCTACTGCCGCATCTTACCAGTACAATACTGCTATCGGTGCAAACAATGCCTACGTACTGACCAATACTGATAAAAAAGGATATTCGTTCTCAGCTACTGGTGGATTCAATATTGCACCTTGGAACGGTCTATCGGGTTCGGTATTCTACACTTACTCCAAGGCAAAAGAAGTTTCTGCTAACGCAGGATCCAGCGCATCATCCGCTTGGGGTGGTTCACCAACATACGATTCTCCGAACGAAGAAATTCTGCAGCTGTCAAACTTTGCGATTCCTCACAGAGTGGTGGCAAATATCTCTTATAACATAAAGAACACTACCATCGGTGTATATTACCAGGGTGCCAGCCAAGGAAGATTCTCCTACTACTACTCCAATGATGTAAACGGTGACGGAATTGCAAGTGACCTGCTTTATATTCCTACAGTGGCTCAAGGCGTTAAATTTGTGGATATCGTTTCCAACGGACAGGTTCAATACACTGCAGCTCAGCAGCAGCAGGCTTTTGATCAGTTTATTGCCGACAACGGTTTGGAAAAATACAGAGGAAAGATCCTTCCAAGAAACGGATTCCTATTACCGTGGGTTAACCGTGTGGACCTTCGTCTAAGCCAGACCATTTTCAATAATATGGCAACAAAAGGTGACAAAGTACAGATTACTTTGGATATTGTAAACGTAGGAAATCTTCTCAATTCCAAATGGGGAATTCAGGATTACAACGTCAGTTCGTATGGTGCAGCTGTATTGGCTAAATCCGGAACAGCAGCCACTCCAGACCCTAGCTTTACAATGTTGAGAGAAAACAACGAGTTGGTTAAAAAACCTTACAGAGCTGCCAGTACTACTTCCACCACATGGAATATGATGCTGGGATTCAAGTACGCGTTCTAATACACGACCGAATATAATTAACATCCAAATCCCGGCAATCTGTCGGGATTTTTCTATCTTTGTCAATCAAAAATCTGAATATGGAATTCTACAAAATTTTTCTTAGCGCTCACAAAGGTTTTGCTTACCTGGAGCTTGCACTGGTTGCCGCATTTTTAGTTCTGTTATTGGTCACAATGTTTGGCTACAGCGGAAAAATCTCAAAACCATTTAGAAAAGTGACATTGTTTACAATGATCTTTTTCCACGTTCAGTTTTTAATCGGGCTGGTAATGCTTATCACCAACTTTACTAAAGGTCTCGATATGAGCCTTGTGATGAAAAATGCTGACTTAAGATTCCAGTATGTAGAACACCCTTTTTCGATGCTTATTGCTGCAGTCATTATGACCATCATCAACAAGAAACTAAAAACATCCGAAAAACTGACCATCCCGATTATGTCATTAGGATTAGTGGCCATCGCGCTTTTCGTTTTCGCATTCCCTTGGGGCAGAGTATTCGGAGCTTAATCCAAAACAAATATTATTATTAATCTTTTATCAATTATAAAACAATGAAAGTAGCTGTAGTAGGCGCAACCGGAATGGTTGGACAAGTTATGCTGAAGGTGTTGGAGGAGAGAAATCTTCCCATTACCGAACTGATTCCCGTAGCATCAGAGAGATCTGTTGGCAATAAGATCCAATTCAAGGACAAGGAATTCACTATCGTTAGCATGGACGACGCTATTGCAGTCAAACCCGAGATCGCCGTTTTCTCTGCCGGCGGCAATACTTCATTGGAATATGCTCCAAAATTTGCCGAAGTTGGAACCGTCGTGATTGATAACTCTTCGGCTTGGAGAATGGATCCAACCAAGAAACTGGTCGTTCCGGAAATCAATGCGAACGTTTTGACCAAGGAAGACAAAATCATTGCAAATCCCAACTGCTCCACCATCCAATTGGTAATGGTCCTTCACCCTTTGAATATTAAATACGATATTAAAAGAGTGGTTGTTTCCACTTATCAATCCGTTACAGGAACTGGGAAAGCAGCCGTTGATCAATTGAATGCTGAAATAGCTGGAGAATCTCCTGAGAAAGTTTATCCTTACCAGATCTTCAAAAACGCTTTGCCACACTGCGATGTTTTTGCCGATGATGATTATACGAAAGAGGAGATTAAACTGATGAAAGAGCCCAAGAAAATTTTGGGTGATGATACTTTTAATCTGACTGCAACAGCTGTAAGAGTTCCTGTACAAGGCGGCCATTCGGAAAGCGTCAACATCGAATTTGAAAATGAATTTGAGCTGGAAGAAGTCCGAAAGATTTTGGCAGAAACACCAAGCGTAGTGCTTCAGGATAATGTAAAAAATAACGAATATCCAATGCCGCTCTATTCCGAGGGGAAAGATGAGGTTTTTGTAGGAAGAATCAGACGAGACCTCTCGCAGCCAAAAACCCTCAACCTCTGGATTGTGGCAGACAATCTACGGAAAGGCGCTGCAACCAACGCCGTTCAGATTGCAGAATACTTAGTAGAACATAACTTAGTTTAAACTAACAAAATCCAAAGAATCTTCGAAAAACCGGAGATTCTTTTTTTATAAGAATATGAATACCGAGAAGAACTATTCCAGCATCGCATTTCAGAAGTGGATCGCCGTCGTGGGTATTGTCCTTTTTCTGGGGAAGATTGTGGCATGGAAACTGACCAATTCTGATGCAGTATTTTCTGATGCTATGGAAAGCATTGTAAACGTCATCAGCGCCTTTATGGGACTTTACGCGCTGTATCTGGCAGCCAAACCGAGAGATGAAAATCATCCTTACGGCCACGGGAAAGTGGAGTTCGTGACCTCGGCTATAGAAGGATCACTTATCAGCATAGCCGGTGTAATGATCATCTATGAAGGCACCAACAGTCTTATTTCTGGGAAAGTCCTGAATAAGCTGGATCTTGGAATCTGGATCATTGCTGCAACAGCGGTCGTTAACTATATTGTGGGCTACATCTCTATTCAGAAAGGGAAAAGAGAAAATTCGATTGTGCTTGTATCGTCCGGGAAGCACCTCCAGTCCGATACCATTACCACCTTGGGCGTGGTGGTGAGTCTGGTTTTGGTTTATTTTACAGGGTTGGTCTGGATAGACGCCGTGGTCGCATTGATCCTTGGATTTTATATTATTGTCATCGGCTACAAAATCATCCGGAAATCACTAAGCGGCATTATGGACGAAGCTGATCCGGAAATGCTGGAGAGACTGGCGACTTTCCTCAATGACAACAGACAGGCGGAATGGATCGATGTTCATAACATGAAAATCCAGCAATTCGGGAGCAGGCTTCATATTGACGCACACCTTACTTTGCCATGGTATTTTGAACTGAGAAAAGCGCATGATGAGATGGAAAAAATGATCCTGTTAATCGCCGAAAACACGGATAGAAAAGTGGAATTCAATTTTCATATGGACGATTGTAAACCGACCTCCTGCGCCATCTGTCAGATCTCCGAATGCCCGGTCCGGCAGCACGCCTTCACCAAAAAAATTGACTGGAATGGCGAGAATATCTCTCAGCCGGATAAGCATACTCTGAACAGTTAATCCTGGAGCATTTTCTTCCTGTAATAAAAGATCGGAATAACGAGAATCAGCGTTAACGGCTGAATTACAAATCGCCTGATGTAGAACGAAAAAAGATAACCGAACTGAAAACGGTCCTGGATGCAGTAAAGATAGATCGGGAAGACCAGGACAAAGACAAGTAGAATAAGGATCAGTGCCTGCCTGGTCCAAGCTTTATCTTGAAACAGAAAATGGACAATGATTAAGGAGAAAACGGTATTTAGCAAGAATCTGAAAAGATAGCCTGCGATCAGTTTCCCCCAAACAAAATCCGGAAAAACCGCCGAATGGTCTGCAGATTCGAAATATGTTAAAAACGGATCGTAGAAAATGCTGTCTTCCAGACCGCGCACTGCAATCAGTCCGGCAAATCCAATTAAAACCAACAGCCACCTAAGCATCCTTCCCCTTTTTTAACGCAAAAAACTGAATCCACACCAGCCAAAGGATCACTACACCACCATATATAATTGCAGGGAAAATATAATCGTGGCCAATTTTTTCATATTGTGGATATTTCAGGTAGATGACGTTCAGCATTGCAATTCGCAGAACATTGAGAATATGCAGGAGAATCCATCCTGCCAGTACGAAGATGAAGGTTTTTGAGCCTTTGTAGAAAGCAAAAATAAATGCCGCAAACAGAATCGCTACCGAGATCACATTGCAGCCTTCCACCATACGCGTGGTAAACTGGCCTGCCGTGCGAAAAAGGACACTGTGCAGTTCCATGCTGTCAATCAAAACGGTGGGAAAACCAAAAGTCTCCTGCACCCAGGCCACCTGCACCGCCACACTTCTGGTGAACGGATCTACTACCTCAGCCGCGTACGCATTGAGATAAAACTGATAGAGCAGCACAAGACCGATGTATATAAGTACAAACCTGAGCAGAATCTTCAGAACCGGCAGGAAATCTTTCATCCCGTAAAATTACATTTTTTTGCCATTTGGAAATCCATTAATTATTTAACTTTGTTTCCATGCAGAATCATCAGGATTTTTTCGAAGACTTTGCCGGGAAAAAGGCTGATTCCTTTACGGCCTTGCCGCAGAGTGGCTCATCCCGTGTCAATTATATTGCCAGCACAGGCCATGAAAAATGGGTAGTCACTTACAACGAGAATCTCAGGGAAAATGATGCTTTCTTCTATTTTACCGCGCTCTTCCATGGTCTGGAGCTCAATACTCCTCAGATCTATAAAATCAATGATGCGCGCAATCTCTACATTCAGGAATTTCTGGGAAGCAAAACTCTGTCGGAAATCATTGCTGAAGAAGGCGAGAGTGTGCGTGTTCAAAATCTTGTCAGAGAAAGTCTCGGAAAGCTGTTCGAACTGCAGACCAAAACCTTGGGTAAAGTCGATTTCCGGAATTCTTACGAATACGAGAAGTATGATGATCTGCCTGTAACGCACGATCTGTATTATTTTAAAAACTTCCTGGTCGATATCCTGGAGCTGGACTACCATAAATCGACATTGCTGAAAGAATTCAGAATCATTGCGCAAACGGTCCAAAGCCTGCAGCCACAGGTTTTGATGATCCGGGATTTTCAGTCGAGGAATATCTTGGTGAATGATCAGGACAAGGTATTCTTCATCGATTATCAGTCGGCGATGGAAGGCCCGGCAGCGTATGATGTAGTTTCCTTCCTGTATCAGGCCAAAGCGAATTTTTCCGATGCCTTCCGAAATGAAATGGTGGATTATTACCTCTCTTTCTGGAACGGGAATGACAAAGCTGCCATTCAACAGTCGGTACAATGGCTGAAGCTGATGCGCTATTTACAGGTTCTGGGCGCTTACGGCTTCCGCGGATTGATCCAGAGGAAAGCGCACTTCCTGCAGAGTCTTCTGCAAGGCATTGACAATGCCTACTGCCTGACGCAAACTTGGAACGCAATCTCCCTGCAGTTTCCAGAATTATATTTCCTGATCCTGAGACTTAAAAGTCCGAAAATACAGTCCAAAATCGAAGATATGATTGTGGATTAACATCTGCGGGAACGCGCAATCTGCACTAAAAAAATTTGTAATCGAATTAATCTCCGCGGAGCTCCGTAGGAGCGGTATGTTTGTAGCAAAATCAGAAAGAAGTGTGGAGCTCCGTAGGAGCGGAAATATTTCCTTTAAATTTATAACACTTCGATTTTCCGTGAAAATCTCGATCGACAGACCAAACCCATAGCCCCGATTGCAGCGGATACCCCGCAACAGGCGGCGGGATATGCGCTGGCGTGAGGAGTATGAGCGGAAAGCGGGAATAAGCTCCTAAGAATGCGTCATAGAGTTGTGCAGTAAGAGGGATAAATCTGACCGGCGTTATACTTTTTACAACAAAAAACCTCAGAATCACTTCTGAGGTTTTTTCTGAATATCTTCAGTCTCTCTAATTATTTAAAACACTTAATGTATTTTCTTTGATGATTCGCTTGGCAAACTGGAATTTTGGTCCCCAATAGTTATCGTCCAGCGAGGAAACCATCACACCCTTGGAAGTTGCGGCGTGGATAAATTTGACCTGACCTTCTGCAGTCACCTCTTCTACGATGCCTACGTGCGAGATTCTGCTGCCTCTATGTGAGAAAAATACAAGGTCACCTTTCTGAAGTTCTGTTTTCTGTACAGAATCGCCTTCTTGGGATTGTGCTGCGGCCACTCTTGGAAGATTCATCCCGGCAGCTGCACCGAAAACCGATAACACGAATGCTGAACAATCGATTCCGCTTCTGGAAGTTCCCCCGTATCTGTACGGTGTACCGAGATAACTTTCAGCTTCGGATAGAATGTTGTCTATAGTATTGCTGTGTCTGATCGCATTTTCGATCGCTGATCTTTTGATGTCTGCGCTGGTGTTTGTGATCGCAGCAAGAACTTTTTGAGTCTTGGTAGGTGCGGTATTGTTGACTACCGGTTTAAGATCCAGCGTTGCAAACTTGGCATCAGTTTTGTATGTTTGATTGTTAGAAACCACATAGTTAGAAACGCAGGACTGAAGCGAAAAAAATGTGGCGACAAATAAGATATAAACTAGAACTCTTTTCTTCATATATATTTAATTATTTGTTAAACTCGAGTTGGTTTTTTGTGATTTGCATAGCAAAAATAGCCAATACTCACCAAAGGGCATTTCAAATCAAATTTGGTGGCAAGTAGTTTAACATATTTTAACAGTCTTTTTAAGAATGTTAAAGAAAAATAAACCGCAAAGCCTTATTACAGACTTTGCGGTTTTATTTTTAGTTAAGATTCTTTAACTTTTTGTAGATTTATATCTACATTACCTTGTGAAAAGCAGCTCTCTGTACTTGGTCATTGGCCATAGCTCATCGTCTACCATCATCTCCAGCGCATCGGATGCCTCACGCACCACTTCGAAGAAAGGAATAACGGCATTACAGTAAGCTTCCGCCTGCGCCTGGCTTCCTGCAGTGTTTTTAGCCTGTTCTTTGGCAGCAAGTAACTCATCTACCCCAACTTTGATTTGGGACACGTTAGCGGAGATCTGAGAGATTAGGCTCAGCTGTTCTTTTGCAAGCGATTTGTATTCTTCATCACCAAAGATTTCTTTCAAGCCTCGGACGTTTTCTATCAGTCTGTTCTGATAGTTAAGTGCAGCAGGAATGATATGATTTCTGGCGATATCTCCCAAAACGCGAGCTTCGATATCAATCACCGTGGAGTATTTTTCCAGCTTGATTTCGTTCCTCGCTTCGAACTCACGGTGCGAGTATATTCCCAGTTCTTCATAGAGGTCTACAAACTTCTTGTTCAATTCTTCCTTAAGCGCTTCCGGCGTGGTTTTAAGATTGTTAAGACCTCTTTTTGCAGCCTCGTCAGCCCACTCTTCAGAATAACCGTCGCCTTCGAACATAATATTCTTGGACTGCTTGATGTATTCTCTCAAAACATTGAAAATCGCTTCGTCTTTCTTAAGACCTTTCTCGATCAAAGCATCGACTTCTTTTTTGAATGTTTTAAGCTGCTTGGCTGCAATCACATTCATCACGGTCATGACTTCGGCACAGTTGGCAGAGGAACCTACTGCCCGGATCTCGAACTTATTTCCTGTGAAAGCGAATGGCGAGGTTCTGTTTCTGTCCGTGTTATCCAAAAGAATTTCAGGAATCTTACCAACTACATTCAGCTTAAGGTCTGTTTTTTCTTCCGGCGACAATTTGCCGTCCTTCACCTTTTCCAGTTCCTCCAAAACGCCGAACAGCTGACTTCCGATAAATGCGGAGATGATCGCCGGCGGCGCTTCATTAGCTCCTAGCCTGTGATCGTTGCTTGCGGATGCAATAGACGCTCTCAGCAGATCGGCATAATCATGCACGGCCTTCAGTGTATTGACAAAGAATGTCAGGAACTGAAGATTTTTCTTAGGATTTTTGCCTGGACTCAGAAGGTTTTCGCCTGTGTCTGTTCCAAGGGACCAGTTGTTATGTTTTCCACTTCCGTTCACTCCGGCAAATGGTTTTTCGTGAAATAAAATATGGAAGTGGTGTCTGTGTGCAATTCTTGCCATCACGTCCATCAACAGGGAATTGTGATCCACTGCGACATTCGCTTCCTCAAACATCGGCGCCAGTTCGAACTGGTTCGGCGCTACCTCGTTATGACGCGTGGTTACCGGAATCCCCAATTTCATGCATTCGATTTCGAGTTCCTTCATAAAATTCATCACTCTTGTAGGAATTGAACCGAAATAGTGATCGTCCAGCTGCTGCCCTTTTGCGGGAGAATGGCCTAACAACGTTTTGCCTGTCATTACCAAATCGGGACGCGATTGATATAAAGCGGTATCTACCAAGAAATATTCCTGCTCCCAGCCCAAAGTTGGGGAAACCTTAGTGACATTCTTGTCAAAATAAGATCTCATCACATCAGTTGCTGCTTCGTCCACAGCGTTCAGTGCTCTCAACAATGGTGTTTTATAATCCAAGGTCTCACCTGTGTAAGAGATAAAGATCGAAGGAATGCAAAGCGTGGTACCCATGATAAATGCAGGAGATGTAGGATCCCAGGCAGTATAACCTCGGGCTTCGAAAGTATTTCTGATGCCTCCATTTGGAAACGATGACGCGTCCGGCTCCTGCTGAATCAACATTCCGCCGCTGAAACGTTCAATTGCTCTTCCGCCTTCGATAGGTGTAAAAAAAGAATCGTGTTTCTCGGCTGTAGCACCTGTGAGCGGCTGGAACCAGTGCGTATAATGTGTTACGCCTTTGGACATTGCCCAGTCTTTCATCGCCACTGCTACTTGGTCTGCAATGTGCCTCTGGATTTTACTGCCTTTTTTAATGGCATCTATAATAGAAGTGAAGGCTTCTTTGGTCAGATATTCTCTCATCGTCTCTTCAGAGAAAACATTCTGACAGAATAATTCGGACAGTTTTGCAGGAACCTCCACGAAATTATCTTGTCTGTAATTTCTGAAAGGAAGCTCAGCGAGTGCTTTAAATCTTAATGTTGACATAATGTTCAATATTTTAAACGCGACAAATTTACAAAAAATAGTTTTTAAATCACATTACCCCTTCTTTTTTTAATGGAATTTGATTTTAATATTATATTTAGCACAGGAACACCCCTTTTTAATATATGTGTCCACTATTAAATTCACAAAATATAAGCAATTTATAATTAAATAAAATTAATATGCAGGATTATGGTGGAAAGGTTAACTTTAAAAACCGATAGCCAACGCTGCAAAATCGAAGATAATCAGCTTTAAACAATTCATTATCAATGAAATAAAATTTTATTTTAGTTAATGTTATATTTTCACTACCTTTGCAGACTTTTACAAAAATTTTAATATATGGCAAATTCAAGAGCAAGAGAAACCACCGAAGCAATCGAGAGATTATATGTCTCCATGAGACACCTGTTTTATAGAGGATTTTTCAAACCGTCTGGAGTATCCGGAGAATCATTAAGAAAACTTTTAATGGTCATCAACCCGGAAATCTATGGCAGCATGAGCATCCCGAATAAAATAGAGCTGGATGGTTTGCTTTATGTTCTTGACCGTCTGCCAGAAGGCATCGAAGAATGTTCTTTCATTCACCTCACATCGGACGAAGGTTTTGATAAAGGCAGCTTTGAGCCAATCGTTCCAAAGAAAAGACGAAGAAATTGCTACAGAATTGATGAACATCAGATGAACATCGAAGTTCTGCTCGGCCGTTCTGAGATTTACGATATTCTGACACACCTTACATTTCTTTATCTGGAAGCGGACAAAATCAGAAACATCGGTTTTGACCTGGAAAATGAAGGCCGCCCGAAAAGAACGTGGAAAATCATCGAAGAAGTGGCTAAAGGCGAAAAAAAATACAGCCGTAAAGATAAAGAAGTCGCCCTGATTCATCTCTCATCGTTCCTTGGAAGAACTTTTGACGAAACTCTGGCGGCATACAATAACTTTGGCGATGATGCCAATCCGGACCGGCTATTTAAAATCATTTACTGGATGGGACAGGTGAGCCTGGACGACTGGAAGGAAAACCGCGAACGTGAGATTTACTTTTCATCCATTCTTCAGGAGCGTGTAGGTCATCACCTTTTTGGGGAAAGATGGGCTAATAAAATCAAGAAAGTACTGGTAGATCATGATCTTCACATGCGTCCGCTGCACATCATCAGTGCCAACATGCACTCGGTGAAAAATATGATTTTTGCCAATGATGCGCTGGGTAAAAAAGGAACCAAAGATGTTGATTATAAATTATTTGCCGACATCAGCAATAAAAAAGAACTGCGCAACAAGGTTTTGGACTACGCCGAGAAACAGGGCATGATCTCTATTGATGACAACAGCGGCAGTAATATCGACGTTCAAATCATAGACCTTGCCAAAACAGATCTTAAAAACACGGTGTTTGCCAATCAGAAATATCAGGGAGACGATGTCATTCTGGTCTTCGATTATGCTTTTGGCGAGCAGGCTTTCGAAGTCATGGACGAATTGCTGAGACCTTATGAAGTGAAGGGCGAAGTCTATATGATGAAGGTAAAATCGGTCTCTATAATGGGAAAGGCAGGCATCCTGACCGGCGGGAAAGGCGACATCATGATCCCAACCTCTCACATCTTCGAAGGAACAGCCGACAATTACGTTTTCGAAAACGCTTTGAAAGCAACTGATTTTGTGGATGAGGAAATCCAAGCCTATGAAGGTCCGATGATTACAGTTCTCGGAACATCGCTTCAGAACAAGGATATCTTGTCTTACTTTATGAACACGTCATGGAAAGCTATTGGATTGGAGATGGAAGGTGCACATTACCAAAAGGCCATCCAGGTGGCGAGCAAAATCCGTCACCACATCTCTCCGGATTTATTCGTGATGTATGCTTATTACGCTTCGGATAATCCATTGGAGACAGGAAGTACATTATCTTCCGGCGGACTTGGATTGACTGGTGTAAAACCAACTTATATGATTACGCATAAAATTATTGAGAAAATTCTTGAGAAGAAATAAAAACTGAAGCCTCCGAAAATAAACCGGAGGCTTTTTTTGTCATCAATTTTTTGATTCCCAAAATCCTAAAAAGATGCAAATTGATTTATATAAAATTTGCAATCGTGTAAATCAGCAGACCAACCAATCCACCCACGATGGTTCCGTTGATCCTGATGAATTGGAGATCTTTTCCTACCTCGAGTTCCAGCTTGTGGCTCAGTTCTTTCCCTTCCCAATTCCCAACGGTGGTACTGATCAGCTCGCCAAAATTCTGCGTGTTTTTCAGGATGTATTTATAAGATGTAAGTCTCACCCATTTATCTATCCGGTTTTGAAACTGTTCATCATTCTGAAGATTATGGACCAATTCATCGATATTTTTTTTGACGTAAGATTTCAATTTAGAATCTGCTTCAGAAAGTTCTTTCATCAATGAAGATTTCAGCGATTGCCAAATGTCCGATGAATATTGCTGAATTTTTTCGCTTTTTAGAAAGTCAGCTTTAACAGATTCAAATTCTGTTTCCCATTTTGGTAAGTCTCTCAATTCCTTGGAAAAGTCCAGGATTTTATGGGTGATTTCGGAGCGTAACGGATGGTCAAGACTTTCTTCCACTTCCAGGAAATAGTCGCTGAGACCTTTCGTAATTTTCTCCGCAATTTTATTATCAATCGATTTCGGGATCAGAAAAAAACTCTCTTTCCCCACGCGTTCGGATATCATAGCCTGGTTCTGAAGAATGTATTGTTTAATTTGCGAACTAAGATTGGTGATGAGTTTTTGATGATCATTTTTGTTGAGCAAATATTCGATACCGTTGCCAATAATGCTGTTCAGCTTGATGGAATCTGCCATATCACTGGCTTTTCCGGCAATAAAAGCGATTACAGTCTCATCATCCAGCTTGTTGACAATATCTCTGATCACAGAAGACAATTCATTAATCAGCAAGTTCTGATTTTTCGGCTTCGAAAGCCACTCGCCCACATAAACCGAAACTTTTAGTTTAGAAATATAAGGCCTGATATTTTCCGGCGAAAGGAAATTCTCAACTACAAAATTACCGAGATTGTCGCCAATCCGTTCTTTGGAATTTTCTATCAGATTGGTATGCGGAATTTTGAGTCCAAGCGGATAATTGAAAAGCGCAGTCACCGCAAACCAATCTGCGAGGGCGCCCACCATCGCCGCCTCGGAGAACGCGCGGATGTAACCGATCCAATGCGAATCATTGGATTTCTGAAGCACAGTCATAGCCACGAAAATGACAGCCATCAGGATAAAAAGTCCGGTGGCCAGCGTTTTATATTGCCGAAGCTGCTTTTTCTTGGAATCATCATTCATCTGTTGCAAAATTCGAAAATCGTTCCAAACAAAATTATCAATATTTGATTAAATTAAATATTTTTACACCAAAATTCATCGATGCTGAAAAAAATTTTCAATGTGATCCTGTTTCTCATAGCTGCTGTAATACTGCTGGTTTATATGACTGGCTACAGTTATCTTTTCCGCGGCGTTCAGCTGACCTATCTCCGAGGTGAGGACGGCCCAACCATCGACGACGGGAAATATTTTCCTTCCAAAGAAATCCTGAAAGGAACACCAAAACCGTGGCCCACCGATCCCTCATACAATCGTCAAAAATTATCTCCCGCACTGGAAAAAAATCTGAAAACGACTGAAACCGTATCTTTCCTTATCATCAAAAATGGCAAAATTCTGCAGGAACACTATTGGGATGGCTATGACAGGAACACTGCGAGCAATTCCTTCTCCATGGCTAATACCATCACGGTGCTGCTCCTTGGCAAAGCCATTGATGACCAACGGATCCGGAACATTCAGCAGCCGTTTTACGAATTTTATCCGGAATTCAGCAGCAAACCATTCAGCAAGAAACTGACACTTGAGAATCTCGCATCTATGCAGGCAGGGCTGGACTGGCCAGACGAGCATAAAAATCCACTGTCCAAAAATGCACGAGCCTACTACGGATCTTCTTTACCCGATGTGATTTTTAAAGATGATGTTCAAGAAAATCCTGGCGAGAAATTCCAGTATCAGAGTGGCGCCATGCAGATGCTGGGATTTGCGGTGGGCAGAGCCATCCAGATGCCGCTTTCGACCTACGCGTCGGCCAAGCTTTGGCGGCCGCTGGGGATGGAACACAACGCATCATGGAGCACCGATGATCTGGACGTGGAGAAAACATTTTGCTGTATCCAGTCCAATGCCCGCGATTTTGCCAAGATTGGCAATCTTATTCTGAATCAGGGGAAATCGGAGGGAATACCAATAATCGATGAGAATTTTGTGAAGCGGATGATTACCCCGACCATCAATTCCAATGGCGTGTATGGTATGGGGCTTTGGATTAATAACGATTCAAAAATCAAGCATTACTACATGTGGGGCCTGCACGATCAGTTTGTTATAATGATTCCCGAATACGACATGATTATCGTGAGGCAAGGCCGTAAGGAAAATCCGGAAAGAGATTCGAAAAGCCGTCCGAAAATTGTTGAATTTTACATCAGCGAAGCCCTGAAATTAGCGCATATCAATTAATCGGCATCATAATCCAGCAGCGCAAAGACACTCAGCAATGTGCTCTCCTTCAGTTTCTGCTCCGCCTCCTTCATATATTGGGCATCCGTATTGGCCGGCACATAAAGCTGGTAAAAATTCTTATTACGGATCACGAATAATGTAGAGCCAATAACCATGGTGAGAATATCTTCGGACTTCGGCGCATTATGGAAAACGCCGGAAACCACACCGCGCTTGATGATCTCGTCCAGACGCGTGACACAGGTCTGGTAAAATTCCAGAAGATCATCCTTCACATTATCCAGCGAACGCATCTCCTGTGTGACAAAGCCATGGAAATAGCTGTAGCGGAACAAAAGGCTGATCACATAGTTCACAATTTCCTTCATCTGCATCTCGGGCTTGCCTTCCTTAATCGTCTGTGCAAACTCCGAAAAACTCTCCTTAGTACGCTGTACACGGTACTGGTAGAGGTACGACATCATCTTTTCCTTGGACCCGAAATAATAGGAAATCATGGCCACATTGATATTGGCCTTGGAACAGATATCTCTTACCGAAGTTCCGTCAAAGCCTTTTTTGGCAATGAGTTCTTCGGCCACATCCAGAATCTTGATTTGCTTGTCTGTGAATTTTTTTCTCATCTGTTTTTTTTGAATGATTATCTGTAAAAATAAAATTATTTTTGATTAATCACAAACTATAAATCTGAGTCGTTATTTAATTCCTAATATCTGTATGAACAGCGGAATTTTTCTTCGGAATCATTATCTTTGATGATGGATTTTCTGGATTTTCATCACCACAAACCTGGCGCTACCGGCGTCTACAATCTTGATCTGCAGGAAGAGGTACCCAATTTCGCCTTTTCCGCAGGCTTGCATCCGAAAGATATTTCTGCCCATTGGAAATCCGATTTTGAACATATCAAGACCAGGTCCTTATCCGATAATTGCGTATCTGTTGGAGAATGCGGGCTGGACAGTTTGATCCATGTGGATGACGCTCTGCAATCCGAAGTTTTCCTTGCACACCTGATGTGGGCGCAGGAGATCCGCAAACCTGTCACCATCCACTGTGTGAGGCGCTTTTCGCAGCTGCTTCAATTCAAAACAATAAAAATTCCGATGGTGATCCATGGCTTCAATAAGAAAGAACAGATAGGCCGGGAACTGCTGGATGCAGGATTTTTGCTGAGTTTTGGAAGAGCAGCCTTGGAAAACTTATCTTTGCAAAACCTGATCAGGGAAATTCCGCTTCAGAAAATATTTCTGGAAACTGACAATGCTGATTTTGATATTGCTCTACTTTATGAGAAAATATCCGTCATCAAAAATGTATCTGTGGAAGAACTAAACCAACAGATGTGGGAAAACCTGAAAAATGTAACAAATTATGGATAAATATTGGCTGGAACGCACCGAACTACTGATAAAAGATGAAGGACTGGAAAAGCTCCGCACAGCTAAGGTTTTGGTCGTAGGTTTAGGTGGCGTAGGCTCTTTTGCGGCAGAATTTCTCGCCCGGGCCGGTATCGGATCGATGGTGATTGCTGACGGTGATGTGGTGGACATTACCAATATTAACCGACAGTTGCCAGCCCTGCATTCGACAGTTGGGCAGCATAAAGTAGAGCTGGTGGGCAGCCGCCTGATGGACATCAATCCTGAACTTAAATTAATAAAAATCAATGAATTCCTGGAGCCTGCAAGGATGGAAGAGCTCATCAAATCCGAAAAATTTGATTACGTGCTGGACTGCATCGATTCCCTGACACCTAAGCTGGCATTGATGATCACGTGCCGAAGAAACAGGGTAAAACTGGTCTCCTCCATGGGTGCCGGCGGAAAAACCGACCCCAGCAAGGTGATGGTGCGAGATCTGCATAAAACAAGGGACTGCCTTCTCGCCAGACAGGTGAGAAAACGGCTCAAAAAAGAGAAAATTAACAAAGGATTCCGCTGTGTTTTCTCTACGGAAGTACAGGACGAAAACAGCCTTAAGATGACGGACGGTGCTAATTTTAAGCGGTCCTTCTACGGAACCATCAGTTTTATTCCGGCACTCTTCGGGCTTTATGCTGCGGCGGAAGTCATTAATCACCTAAGCGGAAGAAAATAAGATTTTGAAAATCAACGGATATCCTACCCCCGAAAAACTGAAAAAAAAATCAGACATAGACCTTTTATTTAAGAAAGGCAAGTGGCTTTCTGTGGATTCGCTGCGTATTATTTACCTCAGATCTTCTGATAAAAATCCGATAGCGGCACATCAATTTGGGGTTTCCGTCTCAAAAAAATTCTTCAAAAAAGCGGTAGACAGAAACCGTGTCAAGCGTCTGCTGCGAGAATCCTATCGCCTTAATAAAAACCTGTATAAAGAAGCTTTTGGCGACAGTTCTGTGGCCATGCTATTCTGGGTTTCGAAAGAACTACCGGGACACTATTCTTCTGTAGAATCTCAATTTCTGAATCTCTGCCATAAGAAAACGAGCTGATGTCATCATTTAATTTGTAATTTTAATCTCAAACCCATTACAAATGAATGATATCTTACCTTACGTTATTAGTGCTTTTATCGGAATCGGTTTAGCAGCCGCTTCGGGATTCCGTGTCTTTCTTCCGATGTTTGCGGTCAGTCTGGCATCGTATGTCGGCTGGATTCCGATGTCTGATAATTTTGAATGGCTCTCGGGATTGCCGACACTCATTACCACAGGCGTTGCCACCGTAGTTGAGATTATCGCTTACTATATTCCTGTAGTGGATAATTTTCTGGATACCATTACGGTTCCTCTGGCTACAATTGCCGGCTCTGTACTTTTTGCGAGCCAGTTTATGGAATTGGGAACATTTCCCCAGTGGGCGCTTGCGCTTATTGCCGGTGGCGGAACGGCAGCCACCATTGCCTCCGGATTTGCGGGAACCCGGGCTGCATCTACTGCCACCACCGCCGGAATCGGCAATAGTGTAGTGGCGACCACCGAAACTGCCGGTGCGGGTGTGATGTCTGTGCTTGCTATCTTTTTGCCTGTACTTGCTTTTATTTTCGCTGTTGGTCTTCTGATTTTAGTTTTATTTTTTGGGCGCAAACTGTGGCGGAAGATGAAAAAGCAGAACTCCGGTATCTTCTAAAATAAAAAATCCCGCAGTGAGGCGGGATTTTTAAGTATTGGTTTGAAGATTATGTTAGTTTACAACAATATCATCAATTTGCATCGTTGTTGTCACACCTCCGCCAGCACCTTCGTACTTGAAGACGACGTATCCGTTTCCTGTGAGTGCTGCTGGGAAATTATAAGTTCCTGCAGGAGTCAAAACGCCATAGCCACTTGTAGGTGTTTTAGGAATTGTAAAGCTAGAAGTGATATCCGTAAGAGTAGCCTCAGAAATATCTCCTCCCACCTTATAATCAGTTGTTGTGTATACTTTGAAAGCATCACCATTGTAGAATCCAACATTCACCCGGAATGCTAAAGAGTTTGCTGCTGTAAAATCTACTGGTACAACAAAGTAAGTCTGGAAAGGTCCACTACCTGCATTTGCAGACATTTGAATATACTTATTATTATTAAAAGTTTTAATCTGCCAGTATCTGGTACCAAGATACGGGTCATTCACATATTTCGGGAAAGTGTCAGCATCAACTGAGTAGCTCTCGAAATTTTCCGTGAAATTACCAAGGTATGAAATTGCTGTTCCCCCTTTTGGTGGTGCAGCATCCGGCTTAATATTTCTAGGGTTATTAAACTTGATGTCTGACGTGTTTCTGATTAACATTTGATAATTAGCATTATACTTGCTGACTACAAAAGTTATGTTTCCATTTCCTGTAGGAAGTAGATTAGCACCAAAAGTAGAGAACCCTGAGTTTCTAATTACAGTAGAACCACCAGATTTATCTTCGATTCCTCTATCTGTATCCTGTCCCACCCCGGTAATATAATTAATATAAGTTAATGGCTTTGGTTTAACAACCTCATCAACAAACTGAACGTCATCAACAGTAACCAAAGTATTGATATACTTAGTTGCTCTGGCGGCGTTAAGATTTGGAAGTTTGGTAGGAACTATCTGCGCAATATCCATTCTGTTATTACCGTTGCAAACGCCTGCCATGTATCTCGTGAATAGTATCCCCGGAATTCTACCGATTGCATAAGTCGGGTCTACTGAACCTAATTTCAATGTTGCCCTATCCCAACCCAGAACAAGTCCATTCGCCTTGATTCTGATATGTGCACCAACCGGAAAGTCAGCATAGTTTGAGGACTTATCCACCTCAATTTGCATTCCTAATGTAGGATTTTCCGGCTTATCCTGGAATGAAATAGTTTTATAAAAATTACCATTTTCATCCGAAGATACAACGTAACCGTCAAAGATTACAGCTGGTCCATCAGCAGGAATTTTATAAGTTGCTGCAGAGTA
The DNA here is from genome assembly GCA_002297505.1 of Flavobacteriales bacterium UBA720. Lineage (GTDB taxonomy): Bacteria > Bacteroidota > Bacteroidia > Flavobacteriales > Weeksellaceae > Epilithonimonas. The sequence continues at coordinate 96,266 of DBLQ01000001.1, read as the reverse complement.
ATTAGTCCCTGTAAGGGCCGGCGCTTTTGCGGCCAAATCTACCATTGTGGTTGTTGGTTCATCAAATCTGTTATTGCAGATGATCTCCGGCGTGCTCCAGTCGTCTTCTTTCACGCACGAGGTAATGGTGCCCAGGATCACTGCGGACATCATTACGGTTTTAAAAGTTTTATCTATTTTCATTGTGAGTTATTTAAAATTGATTAGAATCTAACTTGTAGGTTTACAAAATAAGAACGTCCCTGTGTATACCAATATTTTGGTCCGAATAAAGTCTGAGCTCTGTCAAAATCTTCTCCGAAAGAATCATACTTAACATATCTGGACTGTTCGAATCCGCCTGTGATATATTTGGTGTTATCAAAGATGTTATTTACACTTGCTGAAATCAACAGGTAATATTTGCCGAACAGCCAAGATTTACCAACATTGGCATTGAAGAAGTGTGCAGAAGGCAGTTTATTCTGTCTCAAGATCTCTCTCAATCTGTCCGGGTCAATATTGGCGTACGGTGTTCCCGTATTACCGTTCTGAACGAATGACTCTGATCTGATCAATGCAGATGGATCCAGATAATTATCGTCCAGGAAGTTCCAGTTGGCTCCTACCCACCAGTATTTTGGCGAGCTGTATCTTAGACCTGCTGACAATGCTGTCTGAGGTGTACCTCCTTGTTTGAAATTTTTGATGTAGGCTTTACCAAACTCTGTATAAGGTAATCCATTGGAGAAAATACCAATATTGTCTGATGCGAAATAAACATTTGGATTATTTCTATAAGTGTACTGACCATAGCTGGCAGCTCCCTGAAAAGATAGTGTAGGCAAAATTTTGATATCCATACCGATTTCTGCGCCCAGATTTCTCTTTTCTACGTTAGACATCACCTGCGTTACAAATGCACTCTGTACATACTGTCCGCCGGTATTGCTATCCGTAGAACCACTGGTGTCGCCTAAATCTGTCAGCTGGATACCATCTGCAAAGAATCTTTGTACGCTGGTCTCGTTCTGAGTATCAACCAAGAAAACCGATGCACGGACTTTGTAGAAAGGTGTATTTACTACATAGCTTAAGTCATTGGCATTGATCACTGTATTCTTCAGATTCGGAGCTACAGAAGCGTTGAGTCTCGGATTAATAAAAATATCTTCCAAGAATGGTGCTTGCGAGAAGTATGCGCCGTTGTAAACCAGGAAGTTTCTTCCGTTGATCTTATAAAGGATCTGGCCCTTTAAACCGAAGTTCCAGAAATTCTTGTCTGCTCCCTTGGTATTAGAGTCAGCATAGAGATAATGTCTGAAGTGTCCTTCTCTGTTGGAAGAAGAGTACCCCACCAAACCTGAGACGAAGACATCAAAGTTACCTTCGGAAAACTTGTATCCTGGATTTACTTTTACTTCCTGTCTTCTGAACGTGTAGTCGTAACCGATTTTGTCACCTACATACTTAGCAACATTCTGCTCGCCTTCATTGAATAGTCCGGACGTTCCAGGATTGTTGGTTGCTGCAAATGGATCGCGGTTGTAGGCAAAATCTGCACCCAAAAGATCTTTCACCTCTCTGTAAAGATCAGATCTGTAATTCTGATAAGAAACGTTGAGTAAGAATCTGGACTTATCCGTAAAATTATAGGTGTAATGTGTGGCTGCATTCCAAATTTTGTCATCGCTCACATCATTAACTTGAAAATAAATAGCTCTTTTCCCGGTTACACCGTAGTTGGTTACCGGAGCTTGCTCCATATTCTTGGCATAAAGTCTGTTCCAGTTAAGCTGAGTAACACTCGGATCGCCGCTCTGCCAAAGATTTACTGCAGTCTGATACGCATCGTATGCTCCGGCTAAAGAACCAAGATTATTTGGATCAGCAGTTAATACGCCTGGATTTAATGATGCAATATAACTTGGTAAGTTTCTGTAATACGTCGGGCTCGGGTTAGGAGCATTCTGCCAATCCAATCTTGAGCCTTTATCTTTACCGAACTGGTAAGAAACAGAGGTCCAAAGGTTAGATTTTTTGTTGATTTTCCAGAAATCCTGAAGCATGATCACCGGCTGGAAACCTTTTCTCACACGTTCGTTGCGTTTCTCGCCATCTTGCCATCCCCAATAGGAGTTATAATGCACACCTCTGTAATCATAAACTTCCTGAGTATTTGGGCTAGAAGTGGATCTTCTGAAAGGCGAAGCAAAAGCATTCAATGTCACCGTGTGATTATCATTGAATTTCTTCTCAATACCCAGATAAGTACCGTAAGCATCGTAGAAAGTTCCTTCCTGGATTCCTTCTTCAGCCCATCTTTTGGCACCCATCACGGTAAATGCCCAGCCGCTTTTTGACATTCCCGAAGTATATCTCAGGGAAACTCTCTGGCGGTAGTTTCTGTTAGTTAAGGAATAAACAGCCTGAAATCCTTTTCTGTATTCACTGGCTTTGGTGTTTTTGTAGATTACACCGGTAGCACCACCGAAGGCATACTCAGAAGGCGCATGATTGGCAGAGATTTCCGGATATCTTACAATTTCGTTAAGTCCGCCCCAGTTGGAGAAGTCTACATTTCCATTGTCAGATTTTACCATCGTCACACCATTCATCATGTTTTCTGAAGTTCTCCCGTCGATTCCTCTTGGTCTGAACCAGTAGAAACCGAGGTCAAAACTCGCGATTCTGTTGAACACATCCTGAGAAGACTGTAATAATCCGACTGTAGAAGTCTGTCCGCTGCCTTCATCGTCCGCATTGTCAAGGATTGCAAGCCCCTGGTCTGCGCCCGTTAAAGCAGAATAAAGGGTAATCACCCCTAAGTCTTTTCTCTTTTCTGTAGTGACATCAAACTCCAAGGTTTTGGTCTCGAAATTTGGCTTGGTCACCACAACTTGATAATGTCCGGACTTCAAATCTACAAATTGGAAATAACCAATTTTGTCTGCCGTAACATCATTACCTTCTCCTTTTAGACTAACTTGTGCTTTTTCTACCGGTTTCCCGTCGGCATCTTTCAGGTACGCAAAGACGGTGGTCTGAGCGAAGTAAAAGGACGCCGGAAGCATTGTGAATAAGGAGATTAATGATAATTTTTTAATCATAAATCAATTAGGTTTTGTTTGCTCTTTTTCTTTAATATACAGCCCGTTATGCACGGGAAGGCAAATGTAAATAATTTTTTGATATTTAAAACTTTTTAACATTTTATTTTTATTTGAACGCAATATCAATTTTTAGAAACATAATTCCATAACGTTGAAAAACTTGTAAATTTTATTTTGCAGCTATCTAAAAAAATTTACTTTTGTAGCCTTACATTTTTTTATTATGAAGAATCTATTGAGCCTTACCGCATTACTGATGATCACGATGGTGGGCGCCCAAAAAAGACAAGTCCGCGCAGCCACTGTGGGTTTCCTGAACGTGGAAAACCTCTGGGACACCGTACGTTCCGCGGATTATATTGATGGCACCAAGGATTTTAGCAATCCTGCCTTCCACAGAAGTGTGCCGCTGGACTCTATTAAATACCTGGAAGTCACCGAAAAAGATTATGCCGGCCCGTGGAATGACGAAGCACTGAAAGGCAAAAAAGTGGTAAGAATCCAAAGCGGATCCGAAGAGTTTACCCCGAAAAGTGGTAAGAACTATACTTATAATGTCTACAAACAGAAATTAGCCAATGAAGCTAAGGTGATCTCCGAAATGGGGAAATCTTACACAGGAACTGCTCCAGTGGTGGTGGGCCTTTTGGAAGTAGAGAACCGTCAGGTCGTTGAAGACCTGGTGAAAGAACCCGCCATTGCAAAATATGACTACGGCGTAGTGCATTACAATTCCTATGATTACAGAGGTATAGACATCGCTTTTATTTATCAGAAAAGAAGATTCTCGCCGAGCAAATCCTGGAAAAAAGAAGTCAAAATCTATGGTGACAACGGAAAAAGGGAATACACCAGAGACATTTTGGTGCTGACAGGTTTCCTGGACAATGAGAAAGTTGCATTCTTCCTCAACCACTGGCCATCCCGAAGAGGCGGTGAAGCAGCGTCCTTACCGAAACGTAATGCAGCAGCCACAGCCCTGAGAAAAGAGATGGACAGCGTGAGAGCACTGGATCCGTCTACCAAACTTTTTGCGATGGGCGACTTTAATGATGATCCAGTGAGTCCAAGTTTCAAAAATTACCTGAAGGCAGTTGGCAATCCAAAAGATCTGAATGAGGACAATCATTACCTGAACCTGATGTATCCGCTGTACAAAAAAGGCGTTGCGTCGCTTGCTTATCAGGATGCGCCTAACTTGTTTGACCAGATTATCGTTTCGTCGAATCTTCATGCTCCGAACAACGAGTTGAGAAAGGACTACACGGTTTTTAAGGCAGAGATCTTTGCACCGGATTATCTGATTACCAAAGAAGGCAATTACAAAGGATATCCGTTCCGCTCCTGGTCCGGAGACAAGTTTACCGGCGGTTATTCCGACCACTTCCCGGCATTCGTGATTCTGCAGAAAGAACCTCAATAAAAGATCAACCGTTCCAGTTTTTGGAACGGTTTTTTGTTTTATAAGGGGATTATAAGGGCAGCTTATCCGCCCTGCGTTCCCGCTTTGTCACTCTGAGGCTCTCGAAGAGTCCACCAAGGTCGGGCTGCGTGCAATTCGATGTTTCTAAAATAAGTCATAACTTTAAACAAATCATCGCAATGAAAAATCTATTCTTCATAATCATCATTTCCGGATTTGTTTGGTCTTGTGCATCAGGTTCCGGAAAAACAGCAAAAGACTCAAGACCCAATTTATCCACGCAAAAAAAGAGCGACTCTGCGGATGAATGGGAAATCACCGTTTTCGATACCGAATATGAAACATTCGTAGCCACAAGAGCGCAACCAAAATCGATGTTCACAGAAAGCAGTCTGAAGGCCAGAAACCAAATGCTCGTCACCGAATGGAACTCCAGATTCTATTCCGGCGTCAATCCTAATTTTTACGAAGTCGCCATTGATTATGATGTCAATGAAAAATACGGTTTCGATTTCGAATACCGTTTATACCAATTCTTTGCCTACTGTAACTGGAAATACGGCGTCCGTTTCAATGGATTGAGAGGTATCGATAAATTAAAATAAAAATCCCAATGAAAAATTCATTGGGATTTCTTATATTTTTTCCAAGTGTCAGAAACCTCTTACTTCTAACCTGTGACCTCTCGCTTCTATCACGCAATTCCTTCTTCCTCGCCTTTCAGTTTCTCTGCGTTTTCTGCCATAATCACGGCATCCATCATTTCCTGGATATCACCATTCATATAAGCATCGAGGTTGTAAATCGATTTATTGATTCTATGGTCAGTAACTCTTCCTTGCGGATAGTTATAAGTCTTGATTTTCGCCGAACGGTCACCGGTAGAAACCATTGTTTTTCGCTGTGCTGCAATGTCGCCGACGACTTCCTGAAGCTTGATGTCGTACAACTTAGCTCTCAACATTTCCATCGCTAACTCCCTGTTAGCCAGCTGCGAACGCGCCTGCTGACATACTACTACAATCCCCGAAGGTTTGTGCGTCAGTTGAACTTTGGTTTCAACTTTGTTGACGTTCTGTCCACCAGCACCTCCTGAACGTGACGTCTGCATCTCGATATCCGCAGGATTGATTTCCACATCCACTTCCTCAGCTTCCGGCAAGACTGCAATCGTAATCGCAGACGTGTGAACACGGCCTTGAGATTC
>DBLQ01000001.1:0-90392 GCA_002297505.1 Flavobacteriales bacterium UBA720 | reverse complement strand
CCGTAAACGCTTTCGCCTTCTACTTTCATTATCAATTCTTTATAACCTTTGGACGCTTCGCTGGCATCGGTAATTTCGTGCTTCCAGCCTTTGGTTTTGAAATACATGGAATACATCCTGTACATATCTTCCACGAAGATTGCTGCTTCGTCGCCACCGGTTCCGGCTCGCATTTCCAGGATGATGTTCTTATCATCAGCCGGATCTTTCGGAATGAGAAGATATTTCAACTCTTCTTCGAAAGCCGGCAGTTTGTCCTGCGCTTCGTACTTTTCCTGCTTCGCCATTTCCACGAATTCTTTATCAGAACCGTCCGCAATAATTTCGTCGGACTCGGCAATCGTATCCAATGCTGCTTTGTAATCATCAAAAACTCTGACGATTTTTCCAAGATCGCTGTATTCTTTGTTCAGAGCAGAATATCTTTTTTGATCCGTGATCACATCCGGCTGGATAATAAGGTCGGCCACCTCATTATATCGTTGTTTTATCGCTTCCAGTTTCGGAATTAATGACTTAGACATAGGTAAATTTTAGTTGGCAAAGATACGGAATTAAGAAACAAGAAGAAAGATTCAAGAATCAAGAAAAATAGTTTGATTTTTTCAACCACAAAGGCACAAAGTTTTTTGCACGAGGTTCACTAAGCTAATCTTCAGAAAAGAAAATTTAATTGTGTTGTTTGAAATCTTTGTGCCTTTGTGGTTAAAAACAGAAAATCCATTCCCGAAAGAATGGATTTATTATATATTGTTTCGCTTTGAGTGCAATCTCTCACGAAAAGAAAATTGCCCAATTAATGGTGATGACCGTGACTTGCCGGTCTTTCGCCTGCAGGTCTCTGGTAGATAACTTCTACACCTTCCTGCTCGTACAGTTTTTTGTATCTTACTTGCTCCGGATCAAAGTTTTTGTTGATTTTACCAAAATATTCTGCAACACCTTCCGTTAACCACAATGGTACGATGAATCCGAAGAACATCAAAATACACCAGAATCCGCACAACATCATTGTGAAGAAATAAACAGTCCAAAGGAATTGGTAAAACGGCCAAAAAGCGGATAACATCATAATGCTATAATTTTAAGCAAAAATAGAAGATTTAATTAAATCTGACAAAATTTATACCTTGATTTTTTTCATTTTGCTGAACTTTTAGTTTTTAGTATTTTCGTAAGGTTATAATTATATCAACTTTACGGAACTATTTCAAACGCAAAATCCGCGAAGAATTATAATTTAACAACCTGTTCTTAAGGTCGCAAAGCCGTAAAACTTAGCAAAGAAAAACTATTTCTAAGTTTATAAATATTTCTTTTGTGACTTTTGTGGTTAGATAAAATTTAAATCAAATATAATGAGTTTCAGAATCGAAAAAGACACGATGGGCGAAGTGCAGGTGCCTGCTGATAAATTTTGGGGAGCGCAAACAGAGCGTTCCAGAAATAATTTCAAAATCGGCCCGGAAGGAAGCATGCCGCGCGAGATCATCGATGCATTCGCTTACCTTAAAAAAGCTGCAGCTTACACGAATGCTGAGTTGGGTGTGCTTTCCAACGAAAAAAGAGATGCTATCGGGAAAGTTTGTGATGAGATTCTTGCAGGCGAATTGTATGACCAGTTTCCTTTGGTCATCTGGCAAACCGGCTCGGGAACACAATCTAATATGAATGTGAACGAGGTGGTTGCGAACAAATCTCACGTGAACAGCGGTGGAAAATTGGGCGAGAAAACGGAAGTTCATCCAAATGACGATGTGAACAAGTCTCAGTCTTCCAACGATACATATCCAACAGCCATGCACATCGCGGCTTATACGAAAGTCGTAAAAGCGACTTTGCCAGCATTGGAAAAACTGAGAAATACGCTGAACGAAAAAGCTAAGAAATATCAGAACATCGTCAAAATCGGGAGAACGCACCTGATGGACGCGACGCCTTTGACTTTGGGACAAGAATTTTCGGGTTATGTGGCGCAGTTGGATTATGCGAAAAAAGCAATCAACAATACGCTTGACCATTTGAAAGAATTGGCACTTGGCGGAACAGCGGTTGGAACCGGACTGAACACACCAAAAGGTTACGATGTTTTGGTGGCGAAATATATTGCTGATTTTACTGGACTTCCTTTTGTGACGGCGCCGAATAAATTTGAGGCTTTGGCAGCGCACGACGGAATCGTTGAAACACACGGTGCGTTGAAGCAATTGGCGGTTTCGCTTTACAAGATTGCTCAGGACATTAGATTACTGGCTTCCGGTCCACGTTCCGGAATCGGGGAAATTTTTATTCCTGAAAACGAGCCTGGTTCTTCCATTATGCCTGGAAAAGTAAATCCAACTCAGAATGAAGCGATTACAATGGTTTGTGCACAGGTTTTAGGTAACGATACCACAATTTCTTTCGCAGGAACACAGGGAAATTATGAATTGAATGTTTTCAAACCGGTGATGGCCGCAAACTTCCTGCAGTCTGCACAATTGTTGGCTGACGCAATGATTTCTTTCAACGACCATTGCGCTGTTGGAATTGAGCCCAACGAACCGAGAATCAAAGAATTGGTTGATAAATCTCTGATGTTGGTAACTGCGTTGAATACACACATCGGTTACGAAAACGCCGCAAAAATTGCCAAAACCGCTCACAAAAACGGAACAACTTTGAAAGAAGAAGCCGTAAATCTTGGATTATTGACGGCCGAACAATTTGATGAGTGGGTGAAGCCTGCAGATATGGTTGGAAGTCTCAAATAGAAATTAGCTTTTAGAAGTTAGATATTAGAATCAAAACCCTTTCAGAATCTCGATTTTGAAAGGGTTGATTGATTAAGAACAGTCTTAAATCAAATATATTATGAACTGGATTTTATTGATTCTCGGCGGCCTTTTTGAAGTCGGATTTACATCCTGCCTCGGAAAAGCCAAAGAAACTTCCGGCACCGAATCTTATTTATGGTACGGCGGTTTCCTTGTTTCGCTCATCGCAAGTATGCTTTTACTCATGAAGGCAACACAGACGCTTCCGCTGGGAACCGCTTACGCAGTCTGGACAGGAATCGGTGCGGTGGGAACCGTCTTGATTGGGATTTTTATCTTCAAAGAACCGGCAACCTTCTGGCGGTTGTTTTTCATTTTCACCCTAATCGCTTCGATTGTTGGACTGAAAGCTGTTTCTTCACATTAATAAATTATTGAACCACAAAAGTCACAAAAGAAAAATAATATCTTTTGTGACTTTTGTGGTTTTTTAATCAATTCTTTATTTCCAAATCGAGCAGAGAAATTATTAATCTGCATTATCTGCAAAATCTGCGAGAAATGAAATTTATCTAACCGAAACTTGGTCTGCAAAATATTGCTCCAAATCCCTCAACGTTTCCGGAGAAGTCTGGATATCTCGCACCAATTGGCCTTTGTTGATGACCACAATTCTTTCGCAAACTTCGGTGGTGTGCGCCAAATCGTGGCTGGAAATCAGGAATGTCGATTCTGAGTTTTGTGACCAATCCCTGATGAGGTTTTTCAGTTTGATTTGAGTTGATGGGTCGAGGTTGGCGAAAGGTTCATCCAGAATGATAATCGCCGGCGTTCCGATTAAAGCACCGATGATTCCGACTTTTTTCATATTCCCTTTAGAAAGGTCGCGAATGTATTTTTTGGCATTCAGGATTTCTCCGTTGAAGAAATCCGTGAAGTTTTTCAGAAATTCGTCTACATTGGCTTTGCTTTGTCCACGCAGTTCTCCCAGGAAATAGAAATATTCTTCCGGCGTGAGGTAGCCGATGAGAAATGTTTCGTCGATAAAGGCACCGACTTTGTTTTTCCAATTTTCAGATTCGTTGACTTTTGCTCCGTCAATGGAAACAAAACCGGAACTTGGTTCTATCAAATCCAGAATCAGACTGAATAACGTGGTTTTTCCCGCACCGTTGTTCCCAACCAGACCGATCGTTTGACCTTTCAGAAATTCAAGGTTTTCTATAGATAAGACTTTTTTGTTTTCGTAAACTTTGGAGAGGTTATTTATTGTGATCATTTTTTATTATTGTTAGAGGTTGAAAGTGAAATGTTAGATGTTAATGAAGTTGAAAAGCAAAAAACGGAATAGCTGTCATGATGATTTTAATTGGCTTTAAATGCTTTCAGCGTAGAGTATTTTTCTTTCCTGTACAATTGAGCAATGAAGCCGAAAAGCTTCTCCCGCAGAAGAAAGCCGATCAAGCCCAGAATGCCTAGACTTGCCACTGCAGCAGTAGTGCCCAGCAGGTATTTGGTTCCTGCGAAAACGGCCATTGGCAAAACCATTTGTGGCAACAGCAGAAACATGGTTTTAAAACTGAAGTTATTTTTCTTACCTAATGATTTTGCTCTCGCATTCAGGTCTATCGGATTTTTATTATAGGCGCCGGAGAGTAGAACAACCTGCGAATTGACACCGACATTATATAGTCCGGCTGCCAAAAATGTGAAGTAAAGATCCCAGCTTACAAAGGCATAGCCGATTGCTAAAACCATGCAGACCGCCGTGGCACTCACCATCATCCACCATTTGGCTTTCAGATATTCTTTGTATGGCACGTTCAGGGTCATCATCAGGGGATAATAGGAACTGTCAAAGGATGGCACGCGCTGACCGAACATGAAGAGAAATCCGCCCGTCACGAAAAGCCCCATAAACAGCTGCATATAAGGTGTCTGATAAACCGGCGAACTGAAGAGCAGCAACCCGTAGAACAAAAACAGGCAACTTCCGAGAGTGATAGATTTGGCGGCCTTGCTCCGCTTGATCATCCGGACATCATTATTAATGAACGTTCCGAGTACGCCATACTGATTAAGAAACTGGATGCTTTCCGTCCTGCCGACTTCCTGTTTCATTTCCAGACCCTTGTCCAGATAAAAATTATCATAAATGAATTTTCTGCAAATGGTGTAGAGAATAACGAATAGCGCAATCGGTAAAGCAATAGCATACCAGTGATTAAAAAACAGCATAAAAAACTGCTCAGAAGCCGATGACAAAGCAATGATATTATAATAATCCAATCCGCCGGCAAGAACCAAAAGTCCTCCGATAATCCAAACGGCCAAATCTTTCCCATTCAGAAGGATGTTTATCAGATTAATGCTGAAACTTAAAATGATTAAAGCCAAAATCCACGACAAACTTCCCAAAATATCATAGCCGTTGTAAAGTAAAATCCCCAGCAACGGAACATATATAAAAAGTCCGCCCCAACTGAAAAATGACAGAAAAGTTTTGTTAATCATATAATTGACCAGCGTACTTTTTTTGATGTTCATTGTCAGAAAAGGTTTGATATTCTGAGTCGGCATTTGCTGGAAAAAATATCTCAGGAACAAATCTGCTATCAGCCAATAAATCAGAAACTTGCTGATGAATGGCAATGGGTCAATATGTAATTCTTTTTTTGGATAATAAAATGCGCCGAAAGCAGCAAAAACAAATATCGCCAGAATGTACAAAACTCCCAAAAGCTGGAAAATCTTAACGATGATATTGGCTGCCAATGAACTGGACCTGAAGAAACTTTTGAATTCCAATCGGATGAATCGTTGCAACATAACTTGATTTTTGATTTAAATTTAATGATTTTTGAGAATTCTTGTGTTTCCTCTGTATTAAGTTCACATTTGCTGCATTTTGTTACAGTTTAAGATCATATTTAATAATTACTAACACCAGATTCCTTCTATCTAAAGGTGATTGGAGGAATTGTGAATAATTTTGTTAGGATTTTCATTGACCTTAACTTATCAAAAAAACTATCTTTGTAGAATGGCACAGAAGGATACATTATCGTCATTGATTCACGGTAATTTTGCAAAGGAACTCTCTATTTCGGATGGCAAAATGCCACCCAACGCACTGGATTTTGAACGAATCGTCATCGGAACTTTTCTCATCGACAGAAAAGGGCTGGACCATTCCATCGATTTGCTGACGCCTGATGTTTTTTATGATCCAAGGCATCAGACGATTTTTGCTTCGATTCTGAAATTATACGAGAGCAACTCGCCTATCGACCTGATGACGGTGATTCAGGATCTAAAAAAGAACGAAAAACTGAACCTTGCCGGCGGCGATCATTATATTATCGACCTTACGATGGGTGTAAGTTCTTCGGCTCATATCGAGTATCACGTGCGTGTCATTTTGGAAAAATTTATCCTCCGATCCTTAATCAACGTTTCTGCCAATGTCATCGACAGTTCTTACAAGGAAACTACCGATGTGTTCGAATTGCTGGACAAAGCAGAACAATCCTTTTTCGAAATCACGAACGGAACCATCAAAAAAGGGTTTGACACAGCCAATTCATTAGTAAAAGAAGCGATTGACAAAATCAAATCGCTGAAAGATAAAGAAGGCTTGTCCGGAATCCCGTCCGGATTTACGGCTCTGGACAAGGAAACCGGCGGCTGGCAAAACTCCGACCTTATCATCATCGCGGCAAGACCGGCGATGGGAAAAACAGCTTTCATCCTTTCAATGGCAAGAAACATTTGTGTGGATCATAACATTCCGATGGCATTATTCTCCCTGGAAATGGCCTCTGTGCAGCTCATCACAAGGATGATTTCCTCAGAAACAGGAATTTCCTCAGAAAAATTGAGAAAAGGACAAATGTCTGATGATGAATGGCAAAGACTGTTCACGAACGTTTCAGCTTTGGAAAATGCTCCGCTTTTTATTGACGAAACACCTTCCCTTTCGATTTTTGACTTCCGCGCCAAGTGCCGAAGACTGGTTATGCAGCATGGCGTAAAGATCATTATGGTCGATTATCTCCAGCTGATGACAGCCAGTTCCGGAAAAGGTGGTGGCAACCGTGAGCAGGAAATTGCGATGATCTCACGGTCCCTGAAGGCGATTGCCAAAGAGCTCAACGTTCCTGTGATTGCGCTTTCCCAGCTTTCCAGAACCGTGGAAACCAGACCAGGTAAAAGACCGATGCTGTCCGACCTTAGGGAATCCGGAGCGATTGAGCAGGATGCGGATATCGTATCCTTCATCTTCCGTCCGGAATATTATAAAATTGCCGTTTGGGATAATGATGAAGAAGGCGCAGAAACCAGCACGGAAAATCAGGCCGAGATTATCATTGCCAAGCACAGAAACGGTGCTACAGCCGATGTCCGCTTGGCATTCCACAAGAACATTGGTAAGTTTGCCGACCTCGGCACCAATTACGAATATACGCCATCCAACTTTGGACAGAAAGACGAACCTTCCGGTTTTGATAAAATCAACATCACCATAGATCCGGGCGCGGCATTTGGCTTGCCGAGCAATAATAATGTTTCCGGCTCTGCTATGAATGATGATGACGATGATGATATGCCGTTTTAAATTTCTGTTTTGAGTCTTAAAATCGAAATCTTCACAGACGGTGCCTGCAGCGGCAATCCCGGACCCGGCGGTTACGGTATTTTAATGCGTGTACCCGAAAAAAATTATCAGAAAACCTATGCCAAAGGTTTTCGCAAGACCACCAATAACCGCATGGAACTGATGGCCGTGATTGTGGCGTTAGGTAACCTAAAAACTTCGGATAACGAGGTTCATATCTATACCGACAGCAAATACGTTGCCGATGCCATCAACCAGAAATGGATCTATGGCTGGATCAAACGAGGCTGGAAAAACGTGAAGAATCCTGATCTCTGGAAAGCTTTTTATAAATTATTCCAACTTCATCAACCCCAATTTCACTGGATCAAAGGTCACGCCGGCCATCGCGAGAATGAGATCTGTGACCAGCTTGCAGTCGCAGCATCCAAATCCGTGAATCTGGCTGTCGATACTTTTTTTGAAAACCCACCGGACGGCGGGCTGTTCTAAGCCTTCCAAAAATCGCGGTCCAGACTTCTGTACTGAATGGCTTCCGAGATATGATCGCCCTCGATATTTTCAGAATTTTCGAGGTCTGCAATTGTCCGGGCTACTTTCAGAATCCGATCATACGCTCTGGCCGAAAGATTTAGTTTAAGCATTGCTGTTTTGATGAGCAATTGGCAATATTCATCCAAAATGCAATATTTTTCGATTTCCTTCGGACCCATCTGTGCGTTGTAATTGATATCCAAATCTTTGTAGCGCTCTGTCTGGATATTTCTGGCATTCATCACTCTATTTCTGATGCTTTCGCTGCTCTCACCTTTTCGTTTTTCTGCAAGCTGCTCATACTCCACTTTAGACACTTCGATGTGAATGTCAATTCTGTCCAGCAACGGGCCGGAGAGTTTGTTCATATAACGCTGCATCTCCAATGCTGATGACGTATTGTTCGGATCGTCCGGAAAATAGCCGCTGGGACTGGGATTCATGCTGGCTACCAACATGAAACTTGCCGGATATTCTATGGTGAATTTGGCTCTCGAAATTGTAACTACTCGGTCTTCCAGCGGCTGCCGCATGACCTCTAAAACCGTTCTTTTAAATTCCGGCATCTCATCCAGGAATAGCACGCCATTGTGAGCCAACGAAATTTCGCCCGGCTGAGGATAGCTCCCGCCCCCGACTAGTGCGACATCAGAAATCGTGTGGTGTGGCGAGCGAAAAGGCCGTATGGTCATCAGAGAAGTTTCCGCGCCCATTTTCCCCGCTACGGAATGAATTTTTGTGGTTTCCAATGCTTCCTTGAGGCTAAGGGGTGGCAGAATACTGGGAAGGCGTTTTGCGATCATTGTCTTGCCGCTTCCGGGAGAGCCGATGAGAATGATGTTGTGTCCGCCTGCCGCAGCCACTTCCATCGCCCGCTTTGCTGCTTCCTGGCCCTTAACTTCATCAAAGTCAAAAGGAAAATGATCGATCTTATCCTGAAATTCCTTTCGGGTATCGATTTCATATTGCGTCAGCGGCGCACCTTCGTTAAAAAAGTCAATCACCTCTTTTATGTTTTCGACGCCATACACCGTCAGGTTATTGACGATGGCCGCTTCTCTGGCATTCTGCTTCGGAAGAATGATCCCTTTGAAACCCATTTCGCGCGCTTTGATCGCAATAGGCAGAACGCCCCTAATGGCCTGCAACCCGCCGTCCAGTGAAAGTTCTCCCATAATGATGTAATCACCCAAGGTTTCTGCGATGATCAGATCAGAAGCTGCCAGAATTCCCAATGCGATGCTCATATCGTAGGAAGAACCTTCCTTGCGGAGATCTGCCGGCGCCATATTGATGGTGATTTTTTTACCAGGGATTTTGAATCCGGAATTTTTTAGTGCAGCGGAGATCCGGTAGCTGCTTTCCTTAATGGCATTGTCCGGAAGGCCCACAAGGTGATAACCTACGCCGGTGTCCACATTAACTTCTATTGTAATAATCTGTGCAGAAACGCCGTGAATAGCGGCACCATAAACTTTGACCAGCATTTTGTATTTGTGTTTTTATTAAACTTAAAAATAAAAAACTCTCCGGTAAAAACCAAAGAGTTATCATTTTTTTTATTTTAGAAATAGAATTTACATGAAGCGTTCGCCTTTCTTAAGGTTTTTAAGGTCAAGGACATAGTCCTTAATCAGCTGGTCATTTTCCCGGGGGCAGATGAGCAGGGCTTTTTCTGTGTCCACAACGATATAATTCTTCAACCCATCAATCACCGCAGCTTTATTTTGATTTCTGATTCTGATGACGTTTCCTTTGGAGTTATAGGTCAAAACATTTTTAGAATTGATGGCATTGTTCTCATCATTCTTGTCGGCATTGGCATAGACGGAAGTCCAGGTTCCTAGGTCGCTCCAGCCGAGATTGACGGGGATAACGTAGACATTGTTGGCTTTTTCCAGAATGCCATTATCTATCGAAACCTTATTCACCGTAGGATAGATCCTATCGATGCATTCCTTCTCAGAATCGCAGTTGTATTCGCAGGTACTGAATTGATTGGTCATCTCGGGAAGATATTTTTTAAAAGCCCGGAGGATACTTTTGGCGCTCCAGATAAAGATTCCCGCATTCCAGAGGAAATCTCCGGATTCCAGGAAACTTTTGGCAATTTCCAGATCTGGTTTTTCGGTGAATGTCTTTATTTTCGATATCGCTTCATCTTTTTCCTGAATAAACTGGATGTAGCCGTAACCAGTATCGGGCCTTGTGGGTGTGATGCCCAGAGTGATCAGATAATCATTCTTCGCCGTCAGATTAAACGCCAGTTCCACTTTTTCGATAAAGGTCTTTTCCTTGAGAATCAAATGGTCTGCCGGCATCACAATCATATTGGCATCGGGATTGACAGCTTCGATTTTCTTTGCCATGTAAAGATTACATGCCGACGTATTTTTCATTGCCGGCTCGCCCACGATATTATCCAGTGGCACCTCGGGAAGCTGCTGCGTGGTAAGCTCTACATATTCCTGATTGGTAATGACATAAATGTTTTCTGCCGGAATAAGCTGATTGATCCTATCGAAGGTCTGCTGAATCATGGTTCTGCCCGTGCCCAGAATATCATGAAACTGTTTGGGAAATTTCTTGGTGCTCATAGGCCAGAAGCGGCTGCCAATGCCGCCGGCCATTATGACACAGTAATTATTATTTTTGTCCATCTGCTATAATCTTTTCCACTTTCGCCAAGGGACGAAACAAATATTTTTTGGATTGATTCAAATTGATGCAAAGATATAATTTTTTCTTTCGTTCGAGAATCTCGTAGCGCTCTCCTTTGTAACGAAACTGATCATTGACTGTCAACTCTTCAATAAATATGATCTTATCATCCGGATCTTTGATATGAAAGTAGCGCACCAGATCCGGACTTGCCATAAAGTTAGCTTTAGGACTTTTCGCAAATTGGGTGATAATCGCCTGCAGATCTGCAGTGTAGACGGAAAGGCTCTCTAACAGCATCTTCCGGAACGTGTCTTTCCATTCCTTTCCGTGGGCACTGATCCTGAAATGATGCTCCTCAAATGCAATCAGATGTGCCAGCTCATGGGTCAGTACAAAAAAGAACAGCTGCGGCTCCAGGGTAGAATTGATCGTAATCTGATGAGACTGATCTGGTAATTTCCTGTAATCTCCCAGTTTGCTGTCGCGGTTTTTGGTAATTTTGATATGGATGGCGTGATGCCCGAACCATTTCCTCAAAAAAGGAAGCGTGTTTACAGGAAGATATTGTTCTAATACATGAATGGCCATCAGCAAGTTGGAATGAACACAAAATTAAGCTTATTAATATTTAAAAGCAATTTAAACCGATTGCCAATCTTTTTTATTAATTTTAAAATAAATTGCGCGTCTTGCAAAAGTTTCTTTATTTATTAGTAGCACTGCTCGTGGTTTCCTGTGCGGACAAGGGAACAGCTGAGCCCACTTCCGTCAGCAAAAAAACTACAAATTCCTTTTACGAAAAAGCCTGTGCTTTTTTGGATCAGGAGCAGCAGGATAGCGCCTTTGTGTACTATGATAAAGCAAGGATTCTTTTTCTGAAAAAAAATGACAGCTTTGGCGTTGGAAAAAGCTTGATCAATATGGCGATCATCCAGGAAAGTGAAGGCGATAATTTCGGAAGCATCGAGACCAGTCTATCGGCCTTAGATTATTTGCATGCGGATAACAAAGCCCATCATTCTTTTTTGTTTAGCAATTACAACAATCTGGGCGTGGCTTCCAACAACCTGAAAAATTATCAGGACGCACTCAATTTTTATGAAAAAGCACTGACTTTTACTAATGATCCTATAGACCGACTGATGATTGACAATAATCTGGCTATCGCGTACCACAATCAGAAACAGTATGCAAAAGCAGTGGGAATCTATAAAAAGCTGGTAGACAGCCTTGGCAGCGGCAGTGAATTTTATCCCAAACTATTATTGAACTATTCCAGATCGCAATGGTATCAGAACCCGAAATTTGATCCTATAAAAAATTATCACAGGTCCATCACACTAAGCAAGAAGAGTGATGACAGATGGACCAGAGATGCAGCATATGCGTTTCTGTCTGATTATTATCTTAATAAAAATCCAGATTCATCGCGTTACTATGCCAAAAAAATGCTGACACTGGCGAGCCAGCTAAAATATCCCGCCGACCAGCTGGAAGCTCTGCAAAATCTCATCAAATTATCCGACGGTCAGGAAGCTCAGCATTATTTCGACCGGTTTTCTAAGACACAGGACAGCCTGATCAACAGTCAGAATAAGGCCAAAAATCAGTTCGCGCTTATACGTTTTGAGAGTGAAAAGGCAAAAGCAGATAATCTCCTCTTACAAAAAGAGCACGCCGTTCACGAATACAAAATGGAACGCCAGAAACTTGTCATCTGGTTTCTGATCTTATTTTTTACCGTCCTCGTGGCTGGTGCAGTTATTTATGTAAAGCGACGAAGAGAGCGTCTCCTCCGCGAGGCAGACCAACGGCTCCAGCACCAACGTCTTGATTTTTCGAAAAAAGTTCATGATGTGGTGGCCAACGGTCTTTATGAAGTGATGATGACGATCGAAAATCAGAACGACATTCCGAAGGAAAAAATACTGGACAAGCTGGAGTTGATGTATGAGCAGTCCCGGGATCTGTCTTATAACCGTAATCAGGAAATAGATTTCAAGGACCAGATTTTTGCGCTCATCAGCTCGTTTGATGACTCCCGCACCAAGATCATCATCATCGGGAATGACGGCAGTTTCTGGGCAGACATCGAGACTACACACCGTATGGAGCTGTTGCAGGTACTGCGCGAACTTTTGGTTAATATGAAAAAACACAGCGGTGCCAGCCAGGTCATTATCAGATTTGTGGAAAATCCTCACAGCTATTCCATCTACTACTCGGATAACGGCGTTGGTTTGCCCGAAGAATTTTTAGAGAAAAATGGTTTTGCCAATATGCAATCCAGGCTGGCAGCGCTACACGGCAAAATGGAGAAAGTACCGTCTGCATCCGGGCTGAAATTGCATATCCAGTGGGACAAACAGGAAAAATAATTGTAAATTAGAATTTTAATCAACGGATATGTTCAAAAAGGTATTGGTGGCAGAAGACCATGAAAGCAGCAATTTCTCTGTGCAGAAGGTTCTTCAGGAGGTCCAGATTACGGATGTTGATTTTTTTTATTATTGTGATGATGCTTTTCTGGCGCTTCAGAAATCCTTCGAAAATCATGCGCCCTACCAGCTCCTGATCACGGATCTGTCCTTCGAAGAAGACGGCAATCCTCAGCGCATCAGTGATGGAAGGGAACTCATAAAAAACTGCCGCGACCTGTATCCCGAACTTAAGGTTATTGTATTCTCCGCGGAGCATCGGCTGGGTGTAATTGATCTGTTATTCAGCAATATGGGAATTGATGCCTATGTGAGAAAGGCCAGACTGGACAGCCGGGAACTGAGAAAAGCCATTGAGAAGGTGGCCAATGATGAAACCTACATCTCGCATGACCTCAAACTACCGGAAAAAAGCATGAACACCTTGGAATTTAGCAACTTCGACATTACCATTCTCCAGTTTCTGAATGACGGCATTCTTCAGAAAAACATTCCTAAAAAATTACAGGAAAAAGGCATCTATCCGAACAGCCTGAGCAGTGTGGAAAAGCGCATCAATGCTATGAAAATTGTACTGACCGTCAGCAATACGGAAGAGCTGATTGCCTCATGCCGTGAGATCGGGATTATTTAAATTTAAATGAACCTCGGTTAATAAATGCAGCATAAGTGCGTTTTACGGTTTTCCCGTAAGGAATATCGAAATAGTACAACTATCTTTGTACCAGATTAATAACCGTAGAAACACAAATCGAGAATATACACAGCTTTCTTAAGGGAGTCCGAAGTTTTGCTTCGGGCTCCTTTTAATTTCTAAACATTTCTGTGTGCGGAATATTGTCTTCAAGATATTTTTTACCCGTGTCCCGGAATCCAAAACCGGAATAAAATCTCAGCAGATAATCCTGTGCAGAAATCCGTACTTCCGAAGTACCCAGACGGTTCTCTATCACTTCCAGCGCATACTGTATCAACTGCTTACCAAGTCCCGTCCCGCGTCCATTCTCTGTGGTGATCACCCTGCCAATAGAGGTTTCCGGATATTTGATGCCTTGGTCAAAAATCCTGCAATACGCCAGCACTTCGCCATCCTGTTCTGCCCACAGATGGAGCGCCTTCTGGTCATAATTATCCAGGTCCGGATAAGGACAGTCCTGCTCCACCACGAACACGTCTATTCTGGCTTTGATAATCGCATACAGTTCCGGCACTGTCAGTTCATCAAAGCGCTTGATGTTCCAAACCACATTATCCATTAAAGTCCACTTTATTTTTATGGAGAAAATCATTAGTCTTAGCAATGAAGTTAAGAATCTCCACTGTTCCTTCCTTTTTCTCTGCCGACGTTACATAGATTTCCGGAAGACCATCCCAGGTTTTGAGAAGTTCTTCTTTGTATTTTTCGACATTTTCTTTCGCGGCATTCGGTTTCATTTTGTCCAGCTTGGTAAAAACAATGGAAAACGGAATGCCATTCTCGCCACACCATTCAATGAATTCGATGTCAATTTTTTGCGGATTGTGACGGATATCGATAAGAACAAACAGATTGACCAGATTTTTCCTGTTCAGGATATAATTGGTAATCAGTTTTTCAAAATCTTTTCTCAGACTCTTGGAAACTTTGGCATAACCGTAGCCCGGCAAGTCTGTGAGATACCAGTTTTCATTAACTAAGAAATGATTAATCAACTGTGTTTTTCCCGGCGTTCCGGAAGTTTTGGCGAGGTCTTTTCTTCCCATCATTGCGTTAATCAGAGAAGATTTGCCAACGTTGGAACGTCCGATGAAAGCATATTCCGGCATCACCGGCTCCGGACATTCCTGCCACTTTTGGCTGCTTTTTACGAATTCTGCAGTTTTGATTTGCATAATTTTATAATTTAAAACCATTAAGAATTCAATTTATATTTCTAAAAATCAATTTCTTAATGGTTTATTATTGTTGTTTATTCAAGGTATTACATCACCCGCTTCATCCACTCATAAAGAATCTGGTTGAATTCTTCCGGCTTTTCCATCATGGCAGCATGCCCGCAATGATCAATCCAGTGCAGTTCCGAATTGGGAATCAGCTTGTGCATATCTTCAGCAACTTCCGGAGGCGTTACATTATCTTGCTTGCCCCAGATGATGCAGGTTGGGCAAGTAATTTTCGGCAGGTCATTCAGCATGTTGTGTTTGATAGCACTTCGGGCCAGCATCACCGTTTTGATGCCTTTCATCCGGTCATTCACCACAGCGAAAACCTCATCTACCAGCTCATCAGTGGCCACAATGGGATCGTAGAAAACGTCCTGCGTTTTTTTCTTGATGTATTCTTTATCACTTTTTCTTGGGAAACTGTCGCCAAAAGTTCTTTCGTACAATCCGGAACTTCCCGTTAATACGAGATTCCGCACCAATTCCGGACGGGATGTAACCAGGATCAATCCGATGTGTCCGCCCATAGAATTACCGACAATCGTCACAGGCTTGCCAATAACGTCCGTGATGAATTTAGCCACGAATTTTGAGATCGAAGTCAAATTGGTATTGAGAATCGGCAAATCGTAAATAGGCAATTGCGGCACAAAGACTTTGTAACCTTTGTCCGAAAAAAAATCGATCATCTTATCGAAGTTGCTCAATCCACCCATGAGACCGTGCAAAAGCACCATTGGGTGGCCTTCTCCCGCTTCCAGGTAGGTATACTTCTTGTCTTTCTTTGTTTTAAAAATCATAGTGCTCTATCGATAGCCCGCCAAAATTACAAATAAAAGATTAATTTTTGTGCCAAGCTTGCCAATACATTAGTTTAATTTAGCTTAATACAGATTTCAGCTCATTAATTCTGTTTATAATTGGCAATGCGAAAATTCCGCTGATCTGAAGATAAAGCTCATAAAACGTCTTGGCTTTATCAGCAAAATCGAGGTTATTTTCTGTTCTGTAATGGAACATAAAAAGATTGCCCAGCATCTCGTAATAATCTGCGTGATCTTTTGTTTCCCGAAGCTTTACCATTTCAATCAGCTCTTCTTTTGATTTTGAAGACAATTCCGTGAAATCAATTTTAAAAATATCCTTCATCAAAGAATCGAAGTCCAGTTCTTTCTGCATCAGACTTTCTTCCGGTTTTCCGAGAAGCAGTTTTTCCAACGCTTGAGTTAATTGTCGAATTAATCTTAATGTAAAATCTTTATCTTGAATCATAATGATTTGTAAGTTAAATTTTCAAGTTTTACCTTAATTGTACATATCTTTCTAGATGAAATTATTGTTTTAATTTATCTTTTAATTTATTTACTTCTTCTAAATTATAAAGACCAATGACTTCTATATAATTGTTGCAAGTTTCCTTGGTGATAGGTGTCATCATAATAATTTTCCTATCGACTATTGTCGCTATTCCGTTTCCAATATTCTTTGAAATTAAATCTGCAAATTGGTGTTGAACTTTATGTTTTAAGTAAATTTTAAGATAAGGTCTGTATTTTCCATTTTGAATAATTTCAATTTTCTTAATATCACTTACCTTAAAAATTGGTTCATTTGACATCTCCAAAGAAGTCATCTTTTCAATTTTCTTTTCAGTTAATAAATAAAATCCATTTTCTTTATTATATGATGATTCGAGAAAGTTGGTGAGATAATTCCTTTTACAATCTTGTTGTTTATTAATTTCTTTTTGATTTGGATCTAAATCAACGATATTTTTTTCTTCATTTTGTGCGAAGAAAAATGTAGAAATTAAAATTGTTATAATTTGAATTATTTTTATCATAATTATATATATCTGGCATATAAACATTTATTTAATATTTAATTATAAACCTGAATCTTGCAACTTGCAACTCAACTATCCAAAAAATAAATAAGCCAAAATTACCGAAACAACAACGCCAACCAAGTCTGCCAAAAGCATTGACCCAACGGTGTATCTTGTATTTTTAATCCCGACAGAACCGAAGTAAACGGCGATGACATAAAAAGTCGTATCAGAACTTCCCTGGAGAATGGCGGATAATTTTCCCGGAAAACTGTCTGCGCCAAAGGTTTTCATTGTATCCACCATCATTCCGCGGGCGCCTGAACCGGACAATGGTTTGATGAGCGCAGTCGGCAATCCGTCCACAAATCGGGTGTCGAGATGCGATGCGCTCGCAATCCATTTCATTCCGTCGATAATGACATCAAAAACACCGCTCGTTCTTAATAATGAAATAGCGATTAACATCCCGACCAGATAAGGAATAATCTTCACACAAACGGTGAAACCTTCTTTTGCACCGTCGATGAACGCATCAAAAATGTTGATTTTTTTATAAACCGCGCCGACAACAATCGCGAAAAAAATCAACAGGATAATTCCGTTACTCATCACTTTGCTGAAAGAATCCAACTCATCTTTGCTAAGCTGAACCAAGTAAATTACAAGCAAAGCAATAATCGCAGAAATCCCGCCAACGTAAGCTAAAACGATGGGTTGAAAAAGGTTAATTCTCTGCCTGATAGAAACAATCGTCATTGCCGCCAGCGTTGCACAAAAAGTGGCAATCATGCAGGGCAGGAAAATATCTGTCGGCGTTTCTGAGCCCATCGAAGATCGGATCGCAATGATGGAAACCGGAATCAATGTCAGTCCGCTGGCGTGCAGGCAGAGAAACATAATTTGGGCGTTGCTGGCTTTGTCTTTATCGGGATTCAAAGTTTGAAGACTTTCCATTGCTTTGAGTCCGAAAGGTGTTGCAGCGTTGTCCAACCCGAGAAGATTGGCACTGAAATTCAGCATCATATGTCCGAATGACGGATGGTTTTTGGGAATTTCCGGAAATAATTTTGAGAAGAAAGGCTGAATCAACCGGCTGAGGAAATTGATGCCGCCAGCTTTCTCAGCAATGCTCATAAAACCCATAAACAAAGCCATTATCCCGATGAGTTTCAAACAGATATTGACTGCTGTTTCGCTGGTTCCGATGACGCCGTCGGTTTCTGCAACTCTAAAAGTTTTTACATTTTGAAGAGAATCCATTTTATAATGGATGTGACTGTCTTCAAAATCAGGCTTAGTTAATAATGATTTCTGAATTTCAGGAGAAATCTGAGCCAGCGGTTTTTGCGAAATCTGAATGGTGTCGCCGCCCTTCCCAACAACCATATCGTTGAAAATCTGACTGAAATTTTCTGAACTGAAATATTTAATCGATGCAACCGCAATTGCAATGATGATGAAGGCGGACCAGATCCTGCTTAAAACCATTCTTGGAAATTAATTTCAGTAAATGTAAGAAAAAAGAGCATAGATGTTAGAAGTGAGATTTTAGAAATTATAGATTTCTTAAAACTGACATTTGTCATTTATTTTAAATTATACTTTTTTGGTATGAATTGGATTTTATAGTTTTGCAAAGGCTTTTTTTTAAGACACTATGACAATGCTGAATTGGTTTGTTGCAAAAAGCTGATATGAAAAAGAAATAGTGTGTGTATTTTGAAAACCTTTCATAATTCCATTTGAAAGGTTTTTATTTTTTTTAAATTAATGAATTAAAATGATTGAAATACAGAACGTTACAAAACGTTTTAAAACCAAAAATAAAACCATTCACGCGCTGTCCGATGTTTCCCTGAAAGTTGAAAAAGGCGAGATCTTCGGGGTGATTGGAACTTCCGGCGCTGGAAAAAGTACGCTGATCCGTTGTGTTAATCTCCTTGAAAAACCAAACTTAGGAAAAGTAATTGTCGATAATGTAGAATTGACCAAATTATCCGAATCTCAACTGACTTTGGAACGGAGAAAAATTGCAATGATTTTTCAGCATTTTAATTTATTGTCATCCCGAACTGTTTATGAAAATGTGGCGTTTCCATTGGAACTCGAAGGAAAATCGAAGTCGGAAATCAAAGGAAAAGTGGATTCGCTTTTGGAACTGGTTGGACTGAAAGAAAAGGCAAAAGATTATCCCGCTAATCTTTCCGGCGGACAAAAACAAAGAGTCGCGATTGCAAGAGCTTTGGCCAATGACCCAAAAGTTTTGTTGTGTGACGAAGCGACAAGCGCATTGGACCCGGCAACCACTAAATCGATTCTGCAACTTCTGAAATCCATCAATCAAAAACTGAATCTCACGATTCTTCTCATCACGCACGAGATGGAAGTGATTAAAAGCATTTGTGATAAAGTGGCTGTGATTGATAATGGAAAATTAGTGGAACAAGGAAAGGTTGAACAGATTTTCATCCATCCGGAAAAAGAAATCACAAAAGGTTTTATCCAAGCTTCCCTGAATGTCGAATTGCCATTGATTTATCAAAATTCTATCAGCGAAATTGATAGTGAGAATAATAATCCTTTGGTTAAAATTTTAGTCGGAGGTGATGATGAGCAGAGTTTTGTGATTCTTAATCTGTTTGAAAAATTTCAGGTTAAAGCTAAGATAATCAGCGCTCAACTGGAGTATGTTGGTCATTTGAATTTCGGTGTTTTGATTTTGGAACTGCAGGGAAACAACATCAATGAAGCTTTAGCTTATTTGGAAAATGAATATACAAACACAGAAATTTTAGGTTATGTCGGATAGTATTATCAATTTGTTATTGCAAGGGACGATTGAGACCATTGTAATGACCTTGGTTTCAGGATTTTTCGGATTTCTTTTAGGTTTGCCAACGGGAATTTTCCTTTTTCTCACCAGAAAAGGACAATTGTTAGAAAATAAGATATCGCACCAAATCGTATCCATTATAGTCAATATCTTCCGCTCAATTCCTTTTATCATTCTGATTGTCTGGATGATCCCTTTCACAAGAACCATCGTTGGGACATCGATTGGTGTTTCTGCAGCATTGGTTCCTCTAAGTGTAGGTTCTGCACCATTCATAGCGAGATTGGTAGAAAACAGTTTATTGGAAATCCCTTCCGGATTGATAGAAGCAGCCAGATCGATGGGCGCAAAACTGATTCAAATCATTAGAAAAGTCCTTTTGCCGGAAGCTTTGCCATCGTTAATCAATAATGTGAGCATTACTTTGATCACACTGGTTGGCTATTCTGCAATGGGAGGCGCCGTTGGTGCCGGCGGGCTAGGACAGGTTGGTTATCAGTACGGCTATATCGGATATGATTTTGCGGTAATGAATGCGGTCTTGATCTTATTAATTGTTCTGGTTTTCATCATTCAGATTTCCGGAGATTTTCTTTCGAAAAAATTCAATCATAGATAAAATATTTGCTAATGGCAATTAGCTTTTTGCTATTGGCTTTGAAATCAATTAAAGATTTAAAATAAATGAAACCAAAGGTTCACGAATTCCTAAGTAACAATATCAATAAAATGAGTAAATTGAAAATATTTGCCTTTGCATTGGCAATCATCACTTTATCAGCCTGCAACAAAAAAGAATCAAACCCTAGTATTTTAAAAGTCGGAATCGCAACGGGACCGGAACAAAACCTCGCCGAAGCCGCAAAAAAAGTAGCGAAAGAAAAATATGGTCTGGATGTAGAATTGGTAAGTTTCAACGATTATGTGGTTCCCAATGAAGCTTTGAATCAAGGCGATGTGGACATCAATGTGTTTCAGCATCTGCCTTATCTGGAAGCGCAATCTAAACAGCGCGGTTACAAATTAGCGGTTGTCGGAAAGACTTTTGTCTTCCCAATTGTGGCCTATTCCAAAAAGATAAAATCTGTTTCTGAACTGCAACCCGGACAAACCATCGTAATCCCGAATGATCCTACTAACGGCGGACGCTCACTGTTGCTGTTACAGAAACAAGGTATTTTGAAATTAAAAGATGGCTTTGGGCTTCTGCCAAAAGTCACCGATATTGTTTCTAATCCGAAAAACCTGAAAATCCTTGAGCTGGAAGCACCTCAGATTCCAAGAGTTCTGGAAGATCAAGAAGTGGCGCTGGCCATCATCAACAACAATTTTGCGGCGCAGGCTGGCCTGGATCCCGAGAAGGAAGGCCTATTTTCAGAAGATAAAGATTCGCCTTATGCCAATCTGATTGTTGCGAGAGTGGATAATCAAAATGATGAGAAAATCAAAAAATTTGTCAAAGCTTACCAATCTCCGGAAGTAGAAAAGGCGGCGCAACAGACCTTCAAAGGCGGCGCTGTGAGGGCGTGGTAAAATTTCTTTTCTCTATCTCAATTATATGTTGGCGGTTCTCTGGAATCGCCAATTTTTTATTCCAAATACATCAGAGTAGCTTTATCAACCTCTTCATCCAGAGATTTGACCAAAATGCCATTTTCAGTTCTTTTCTTCAATTCTTCAATGAAAAAGCTGCTTTCAAAAAACTGGCGGTGAACGCCCGGAACCAGACTCATAAAATAATCCATCCCGACACGGTTATTATGCAGATCCATTTTGGTTTCAAGAGGTTTGTTGGGGAACAGCTCCTCGTGCAGATCGGTGAGTTTCTCGCACCATTCCAATGATTTTTTGGGCGAGGAGACTTTGCAGAAATACATCATAATCAGACAGCACCAGTAGGAATGCCGGAAAGCGTTACCTTTTCCGTTGTTAGAATTGGTTTTGGGATAGAGTTCCTTCGCTTTTGCAAAGGCCTTGAAGCTGGCGTAGGTGAACAAAATTGCAAATAACGGATGCGACAATCCAATAGAAAAAACTTTGAGTAATTTCTTGAAAGTCAACGTCTTTAAAGCTCTGAAAAATATGCCTGCAAATCTCATCAATAAAAAACTCTCTCAGGTTTTGAGAGAGTGTATCTTTTTTTAGTTTTAAATATAATTAATGATACTCGTGTACCAATAATTTTACAATTCTCGAAATGGATGGTCTGATTTCCGTTCTTTTCACAATGAAATCTACAAAACCTTTTTCCTGAAGAAATTCTGAAGTCTGGAAACCTTCCGGCAAATCTTTACCAATGGTCTCACGGATTACTCTTGGTCCTGCAAAGCCGATCAAAGCGCTTGGTTCCGCGATAATTACATCCGCTGTCATTGCAAAAGAAGCCGTGATGCCACCAAAAGTTGGGTCAGTCAAATAAGCAATATAAGGCAAACCGGCATCAGAAAGCTGAACCAACTTGGCTTGAACTTTAGCCAATTGCATCAGAGAATACGCCGCTTCCTGCATTCTCGCGCCGCCGGATTGGCAGATGATCATATAAGGCAATTTATGCTTGATGCAATAATCAATCGCTCTTCTGATTTTTTCACCCATTACAGAACCCAAAGAACCGCCGATGAATGCAAAATCCATACAGGAAATCACCATTTCTACGCCATTGACTTTTCCGGTTGCATTACGGATAGAATCGGTCAGTTTGGTTTTGGATTTTACTTCTTTCAGACGGTCTGTATAGGATTTGGTATCCTTGAATTTAAGAATATCCACACTTTCCACATCAGCATCCAATTCTTTGAACTTGTTGTCATCAAAAAGCATATCAAAGTACTCTCTGCTTCCGATTCTCACGTGGAAACCATCTTCCGGCGACACAAAATTATTCGCTCTGAGTTCTTCCGCTTCTATGATTTTTCCGGTCGGTGTTTTATGCCAAAGCCCTTTCGGAACATCTTTTTTGTCTTCTGTAGACGTTGTAATGTTTTGGGTTTTCCTTTTAAACCAATCAAATGCCATTGATAGAATTTTAGATTTTAGATTTTAGATTATAAAGATTAAGCATCATGACAATTAAAATTTATAATCTAAAATTTATAATTTAATTAAAGTGTATTAATATTGTTCAGGTCTTCGAAAGCCTGCGTCAGTCTCTTGATATACGTTTCTTCTCCTTTTCTTACCCAAACTCTTGGGTCATAGAATTTCTTGTTCGGAGCATCTGCACCAGTTGGATTTCCGATTTGATGTCTCAGATATTCAATCTGTTCTGTCATATAATCTCTGATGCCTTCTGTGTAACCGAATTGTAAATCTGTATCGATGTTCATTTTCACCACACCATAACCAATTGCTTCTCTGATTTCTTCTACTGTAGAACCAGAACCGCCGTGGAACACGAAGTTGATTGGCTTCTCAGCCGTTCCGAATTTCTCCTGAACAAATTTCTGAGAATTGTCAAGAATCTTCGGAGTCAATTTTACGTTTCCAGGTTTGTAAACACCGTGTACGTTTCCGAAAGCGGCTGCAATGGTAAAATTGTCAGACACTTTTTTAAGGATTTCGTAAGCATAAGCAACTTCTTCCGGCTGGGTATACAATTTGGAGCTGTCCACATCAGAGTTGTCCACACCATCTTCTTCACCGCCGGTTACTCCTAATTCAATTTCAAGAGTCATTCCCATTTTGTTCATTCTCTCGAAGTATTTTGCAGAAACCTCCAGGTTTTCTTCAATCGGCTCTTCAGAGAAATCCAGCATATGAGAAGAGTAAAGCGGCTTTCCGTTTTGCTTGTAAAATTCTTCACTCGCATCCAAAAGTCCGTCTACCCAAGGTAATAATTTCTTAGCACAATGGTCTGTGTGAAGGATCACCGTCGCACCGTAAGCTTCTGCTAAAGTGTGGATATGTTTTGCACCGGCTACTGCACCAAGAACCGCAGCTCTCTGTCCGTCGTTATTCAGACCTTTGCCTGCGTTGAAGGCAGAACCACCGTTAGAAAATTGGATAATTACAGGTGCATTCATTTTTGCAGCAGTTTCCAAAGTTGCGTTGATGTTACTGGAACCAATCACGTTGGCTGCCGGAAGCGCAAACTGCTTCTCTTTGGCATAATCAAATATTTCTGTTACTAAAGAACCAGTGGCAACTCCTGCCGGAAATTTTCTGCTCATTTTATTATATTTTTTAAGATTTTTTGGACTGTAAACTTACGAAATTATTAATAATTGCAATTTCAATTTTCGAGATGTTATGTAAGGAATAATTTTTCAATTTAATTCCGCTTATCATTCCCCCAAAGCAACTTCTGTCGAATCGTCTCATAGAAACTGAAATTTTTCGGCTTGATGAGAAACAGGGAAAACTCTGCTTTTTCAATTAAAATCTCGCTGCCGACTTCCATATGATACAGTCTGGAATCCAAAGCTAGCGTGTATTCCGGCACACGGCTTTTCACCGTGAGTTTAATTTTAGAATCATCTTTCACGATAAGTGGGCGCACATTCAAATTATGTGGTGCGATTGGGGAAATCGCAAAGTTATCATTGGTGGGCGAAATAATTGGTCCACCGCAACTCAGTGAGTAAGCTGTAGAGCCTGTCGGGGTCGAGATAATCAGACCGTCGCCCCAGAATACATTCAGAAATTCATCATTAATATAAGACTCCACGGTGATCATTGATGTCGTTTCTTTTCTGGAAAGGCTGACGTCATTCAGCGCAAAAGGAAAATCGATTTCTGTGGCGCTATCTGTTGTGATTTTGATAACGGAACGCTCGCTGATATTATAATTTTTTTCAAGAATAATTGAATCCAACTCTGTAAAAATCTCGTCTTTTCGGAAATTAGCCAGAAATCCCAATCGTCCCGTATTAACACCAATAATAGGAATCTCCAGATCCTGAATAAACGTCAAAGCATTCAGAATTGTACCATCGCCGCCAAAGCTGAAAACGATGTTGACCTTTTTGTCACGTAATTCTTCCTTGCCGGAAAAAGTGTCAAATTCTTTGGAAAAATTGAGACTCTCCGCCATTTCCCTGTGCAGAACCACAGTGACATCCCGCAGCGCCAGCTCAGAAATAAATCTATTGAGATACAGAAAGGTATCGAGGTCTTTTTTTTGAGAATAAATCGCCGCCTTCATAGTTTTAGATTTCCAAAAATTTCTGGAAAAATCCGAAACGGTCTTTCAACAGTTCTTCTTTTTCATCATTATAATGTTTATGAACCACCACATAACCGTACCGCTCAAAAGTCTCATCGATGGAACTCAAGTTTTCATTGCTGATTTTAAGCGTAATTTCAATAGAATCTTCTTTAATGGCATTGATAAAAACGCCGTAAATCTTTCCATTGTTGCTCTCCACAATCTGAGAAATCTCCGTCATCGAATAATGCAGTCCCGTAGTCTGAATCGTGAGAATCGCGCCATTTTCCGAGAACAGCGGATACTTGGAAAACTCATTGAATATATCGTCGCAGGAAATATATCCCAGATACTTTTCTTCCTTGGAAATGACGGGAATCACATTGGAACTGAAGGTGTAAAAAAGCTTGATGCTGTCCAGCAGACTGCTGTCTTCCATTATTGCAAAACGCTCGTAATGGATATTCAGCGAATCCAGCCTTCCTTCAGGACTGTCTTCCAGAAAGGACTGGCTCAGACCGCCTAGGAAAATGCCTTTGTTTACGATGAATACGTGAGAGTAACCGAATTCCTTGGCCACTTCAGAAGCTTCCTCAATGGAATCCTTGATGGCAAAGGCCGGATAATCTTTGGAAATGTAGTCTTTTATAAACATTATGCTAAATTACAAAAAATCCCTTGCGACAACACTTTTTAAAATTTTTTAGATTTTTTTAACAAAACTGTTGCTTTGTATGATTCTAAAAATATATCTTTGTCGCCTTTCATTTTTACTTTTTATTAGATTTATTTCAAACTGCAGCACTTCATTGTGTTTGCAGTTTTTTTATTTTTTAATAGTTAGCTTGGATTTTAATCGCAAATTTTTTTTCAAGAACAAAGTTTCCAAAGGATCAATAAATTGATATTCTGATGAAGCTTATAATTTTCACTTGCTTCGAAAATCAACTAGTTAATTTCTTTGTCTTCTCAAAGATTCTTCTTTCTTTGAAATTCTTTGCGTTAAAAAATTAGATTTACAATCCAAGATTTTTCCCAAATTCCCAAATCACAATGCCGCCACAGACGCTGACATTGAGAGAATGTTTGGTTCCCAATTGAGGAATTTCCAGAAAAGTGTCGATGTTGTTCAAAGCCTCATCCGATATACCATCAACTTCGTTGCCAAGAATCAAGGCGTATTTTTTTTCTGAATTAATTTCAAAATTGGTTATTAACTCGCTGGAGGAAGTCTGCTCAATGCCGATAATTTCGAAACTTTCTTTTTTAAGATTATCGATTGCTGTGTTGATGTCCTTTTCAAAAATCCAGTCCACACTCTCCGTGGCGCCCAAAGCGGCTTTATGAATCTCACGATGAGGCGGCTGCGGCGTGATGCCACAAAGCACAATTTTCTCTACCAGAAAAGCATCAGCAGTCCGGAAAATTGCGCCGACATTGTGCATACTTCGCACATTATCAAGAATCACTACCAACGGAATCTTAGCCGTTTTTTTAAAAGTTTCGACATCAATTCTTCCGAGTTCTTCGAGTTTCAGTTTCTTCGTCATGATTAGGCTTTATTGGAGATCAGATTGATACTTCTTTCTATATTTTGGGAAATAGCTTCCATCGGAATATCATTCTCATCATTATTAAATGGGTCTTCAATTTCCTCGGCAATCAGTTCCAGACTCATCAATACATAATAGACAAACATTGTAATCGGAATCATAAAAATACCGAGATTTACCACGTTGGCAATCGGAAGCGCAAGGACGTAAAAGATGATAAATTTTTTGATGAATGATGAGTAAGAATAAGGAATCGGTGTGTTTTTGATGCGTTCGCAGCCGCCACATACATCCAGAAATCCGGACAATTGCGTATCCAGAAAAAGCATTTCCGTATCGGAGATTTTGCCTTCCTTTCTCAGTTGATATAGTTTTTTGGTCAGTAAGAAAATTAACTCTGCAGGCGGATGATGCTGAAGTTCTTTGGCAAGGTCAGAAAAATCCTTGTCCAACACCAATCTCGTGGATTCCTTCGAAAGATGACTCGATAGGAAAAATGGAAAAAAGCGGACGTATTTTGCAATCTGATTTCTATTTTTAACATCCGTTTCCGGAAGAATACTGTTGATTTTGATGACAAAATTCCGGCTGTCATTCACCAGTTTCCCCCAGAGTTTCCGGCCTTCCCACCAACGGTCGTAGGCTGTATTGGTCCTGAAAACCAGCAACAAAGACAAAACAAAACCCAGCAGAGAATGCAGAAGTCCGACGTGGCTTACCAATGATTTTGAGGTCAGATGCAGATATTCCACTTCAAGAAAATAAATTCCGTAAGAATAAACGCCGACCAGCAAAATCGTGGGAAACAGGATTTTCAGCGTGTCTGACTTGTGCAGACTGATGAGAATCTTAAGGAAATTTTTTGTGTTGTAAACGCGCATAGGCTAATTATTGATGACAAAGATAAGCGTTAGAAATTTTAATTTTCGGATTCGGATAAGCGAATTATTTTTAAATTTAGACATTAAAAAAAACCAATCGATGTCAAACAGAGAAAAATTCATCAACGACCTCAACGCAAAATATAACCCTAAAGGCGACCACATCATTCTTGGAAAAGGAATGCTCGACGGCGAAGTGATTCCGGAAGTCAATGTTTCGATTCCGCTGAAAACCGTGAACAGGCACGGCTTAATCGCGGGCGCAACGGGAACCGGGAAAACCAAAACGCTTCAGGTTTTCGTGGAGCAATTGTCGCACGCCGGCATTCCGACCTTGGTAATGGACATCAAAGGCGACCTCTCAGGCATTGCCGAAGCCGGAACTGAAAATGACATTATCAAAGACCGATATTCTAAAACAGGCTTACCATATTCTCCGCAAAGTTTTCCGGTAGAATTGATGACCATTTCCGCCGCAAAAGGCGTCAAGCTGAGAGCAACGGTTTTGGAATTCGGACCGATTTTGCTGAGCAAAATTCTTGGATTGAATGACACGCAGCAAAGCATTATGTCCATCGTTTTCAAATATTGTGATGACAAAGCCTTGCCGCTTGTCGATTTGCAGGACTTGAAGAAAGTTTTACAATTCGTGACGGACAATCCGACCGGCAAAAAAGAACTGGCCGACAATTACGGCTCGATTGCTCCGGCTTCCCTTGGCGCAATTCTCAGAAGCATTGTAGCGATGGAACAGCAGGGCGCCACCAACTTTTTTGGAGAACCCAGCTTTGAAGTGGACGATTTACTGAAAACCAGGGACGGGAAAGGCGTGGTGAATATCTTCCGTGTGGATGACATCCAAAACAAGCCGAATCTTTTCTCAACCTTTATGCTGTCGTTGTTTGCTGAGATTTATATGACCTTTCCTGAGGAAGGCGACAGCGGAAGACCAAAACTGGTGCTTTTCATCGATGAAGCCCATTTGATTTTTAATGAAGCGTCAAAAGCATTGCTTTCGCAAATCGAAACAATGGTAAAGCTGATTCGCTCCAAGGGAATCGGGATTTATTTCATCACTCAGATTCCTGGCGATGTTCCTGAGAATATCTTAAGTCAATTAGGATTAAAAATCCAGCACGCTTTAAGAGGTTTTACTGCGAAAGACCGAAAAGAAATTGACAAAGCAGTAGAAAACTATCCAATCACCGAATTTTATAAAGCCAATGAACTCATCCAAAATCTCGGAATCGGAGAAGCTTTCGTAACGGCGCTGGATGAAAAAGGAATTCCGACGCCGCTGGTTCAGACTTATTTGATTTCGCCTGAAAGCCGAATGGATATTTTGACCTCATCTGAAATTGATGACTTGACGAGTAGTTCGGTATTGGTCCAAAAATACGAGCAGACAATTGACAAAGAAAGCGCCTACGAAATCCTGACCAAAAGACTGGAAGAACATACGCAAACTGCGATTCCAACGCCAACGAGAGGAAGAAGCGCACAATCCAAAGAAGAACCCGGAATGCTGGAGCAAGTAATGCAGAGCCGTGCCGGAAAAACCTTCATGACGACCCTCGCCAGAGAAGGCGCCAAGTTTATCCTGGGAATGTTCAGCAAAAAAAGACGATAATTCTGTGGCCTCAGGCGCATCTCTGATCTCATCAGGTTTTTAACTTAAATATCATGTTAAAAAATATTCAAATTGAAGTGTACGATTTTTCTTAAATTTGCAGGTCTAATTGACTTTTCGAAGTCTATTTCTAACCAAACATTTTAAGAATGCTGCCTAAAATAAATCCTACACAGACCACTGCATGGAAAGCATTGGACCAACAATTTGCCAACAATGATTTTGAGCTGAGAACCCTTTTCCAATACAATCCAAACCGTTTTCAGGAATTTTCTTTGCAAACGGACAACTATCTTTTTGATTATTCTAAAAATCTGGTAGATACCAAAACATTGGAATTGCTGTTGCAGCTGGCAGAAGAATCTCAGCTGAAAGAAGCCATCGGGAAAATGTTTTCCGGTGACAAAATTAACGAGACAGAGGGCAGAGCTGTGCTTCATACCGCATTAAGAGATTTTTCTGATAAAGAGATTTTGGTAGATGGTGAGAACATCAAACCGGCAATCCAAAAAGTTCTGAATCATATGAAAGCCTTCTCGGAATCGGTTATTTCCGGTGCTCATAAAGGTTTTACAGGTAAAGAAATCACGGATGTTGTCAATGTAGGAATCGGAGGTTCTGATCTTGGACCAGTGATGGTCTGCTCCGCATTGAAGCATTTTAAAACCAGACTGAATGTACATTTCGTTTCCAATGTAGACGGAAATCATATGGTAGAAGTGGTGAAAGATCTTGATCCGGAAACCACTTTATTCATTATTGCTTCCAAGACTTTTACAACACAGGAAACCATGACCAATGCGCATTCCGCGAAAGAATGGTTCCTGAAATCCGGTGCTAAAGACGAAGATGTCGCCAAACATTTCGTAGCATTATCCACCAATATTGAAGCTGTAAAAAAATTCGGGATTGCTGAAGAAAACATTTTCGAATTCTGGGATTGGGTCGGCGGTCGCTACTCGCTTTGGAGCGCAATCGGATTAAGCATTGTTCTGTCCGTTGGTTACGACAATTTTGAACAGTTACTGAGAGGCGCAAACGATACAGACATTCATTTTCAGACTACAGATTTTAGGGAAAATATTCCGGTGTTGATGGGCGTTCTGGGCGTGTGGTACCGAAACTTTTACGCGGCAGGAACATACGCGATTTTGCCTTATTCTCAGTACCTTGACCGTTTCTCCGCATATCTTCAGCAAGGTGATATGGAAAGCAACGGCAAATCGGTGGACCGAAATGGTGAGTTTGTAGAATACGAAACGGGACCAATCATCTGGGGAGAGCCTGGAACCAACGGTCAGCACGCATTCTACCAACTCATTCACCAGGGAACAGAATTGATTCCTGCAGATTTTATTGCTTATGCCAAATCTCCGAATGAAGTAGGCGAACATCAGGACATTCTTCTGGCCAATTTCTTTGCGCAGACCGAAGCTTTGGCTTTTGGAAAAACCGAAGACGAGGTTTTTGCTGAACTGAAATCGTCCGGCAAATCAGAAGAAGAAATCGAGAAATTATTGAATTATAAAATTTTCCAGGGCAATACACCTACGAACTCTTTCTTGTTTAAGGAATTGACGCCATTTTCATTAGGACAATTGATTGCGCTGTATGAGCATAAGATTTTCGTTCAGGGTGTGATCTGGAATATTTTCAGTTTTGACCAGTTCGGAGTAGAATTAGGTAAAGTTTTGGCCGGAAAAATCCTTCCGGAACTGGACGCTGAAGGTCAAGTGGAAACCCACGACAGCTCTACCAACGGATTGATTAATTATTACAAATCAAACCGATAAAACATAAAAGTGGATTGTTGGGAAAGGAACAATCCGCTTTCTTCAAATAAATCTAAAAGTAAAAAGAAAGAAAAATGGCACAAATTCTAGATGGACTCAAGGTCTCAAAAGAAGTCAAGGCTGAAATCAAGCAGGAGGTTGAGAAAATCCTCGCCAACAACAGAAGAGCGCCACATCTGGTTGCCATTTTGGTTGGGAACAACGGCGCCAGCAAGGCTTACGTGAACAGCAAAGTGAAAGATTGTGAGGAAGTGGGTTTCAGTTCTTCATTGATTAAATTTCCAAGCACCGTTTCAGAATCGGAACTATTGGAAAAGATTGATGAGCTGAACAAATCAAAAGCTGTGGACGGTTTCATCGTTCAGTTGCCTTTGCCAAAGCAAATTGATCAGGAAAAGATTATTATGGCAATTGACCCAAGAAAAGATGTGGATGGTTTTCATCCGGAAAATTTCGGGAAAATGGCTTTGGAAATGGATACGTTTCTGCCGGCCACACCTTTTGGAATATTGACATTATTGGAACGGTACGCCATCGAAACCAAAGGTAAGAACTGTGTGATCATCGGAAGAAGCAGAATTGTCGGGAAACCGATGAGTATTTTGATGGGAAGAAAAGATTTCCCGGGAAATTCTACGGTAACGCTCACGCACTCTTACACAGAACATATAGAAGAATATACAAAACAGGCCGACATCGTAATAACCGCTTTGGGCGATCCGAATTTCTTGAAAAAAGAAATGATTAAAGAAGGTGCAGTAATCGTAGATGTGGGGATTACAAGAGTAGAAGATAACTCAGAAAAAGGTTATCATCTGGCAGGCGATGTGGATTTTGACAGTTGCGCAGAAAAAGCAAGTTGGATTACGCCGGTTCCCGGAGGAGTGGGTCCAATGACACGTGCGATGCTGATGAAAAATACCATCATTGCCTATAAAACGTCAGTTTATAATGACTAAGGAAGAAGAAGATTTATTATTAAAAGAAGGTAAAATGCTCCCCGTAATGGAGCATTTTTATACTATTCAGGGTGAAGGATTTCATGCTGGAAAAGCGGCCTATTTCATTCGTTTGGGCGGATGCGATGTGGGATGCCATTGGTGCGATGTGAAGGAAAGCTGGGATCCAAAGCTTCATCCACTGATGAATACTGAACAAATTGCAGAAACGGCTGCAAAATATTGTAAGACAATTGTGCTCACAGGAGGAGAACCGCTGATGTGGAATCTCGAGATTTTGACATCGAAGTTAAAAGAATTAGGCTGCACCATTCATATAGAGACTTCGGGTGCTTACCCGATGAGCGGCCATCTGGACTGGATTACGCTGTCGCCAAAAAAAACAGGGCTTCCGCTGGCCGATATTTATACCAAAGCCCAGGAGTTGAAGATGATAATTTTCAACCAAAATGATTTTAAATTTGCTGAAGAACAGGCTGCTAAAGTCTCAGATCATTGCGAGCTGTACCTTCAGAGCGAATGGAGCAAGCGTGACGCCAATTATCCTAAAATTACGGATTTCATTTTAGAAAACCCGAAATGGCGATCTTCCATACAAACGCATAAGTATCTGAATATTCCTTAAATTGGCGGTTTATTATGCAGAGACTCAGGTATTCCCGGTATTTCAAAGCCTTTGTGATTCTACTCGATATGATTCTGGTAGCTTCTGTTTTCGTGGCTTATTACTGGAGAAACTTTGAAGTCAAGTACGATTCCGAGACGATGGAGCAAAACGTGCTGTCCATCCTGCTCCTGTGTCTGTTCTGGATTTTGCTCAGTGGCCGCACAAGGCTTTATCACATTCCCAGAAATGTGACCTACACCATTTACCTGGAGCGTATCATTCTGCATGTCTTTTTCTTTTTTATGGGTGTGCTGCTCCTCGGCAAAGTCAGTAACAACGATTTTTTGAAGACGGAACGTTTCTACCTGGCCATTATTCTTCTGTGCATTGTCCTGCCAATTAAAACGATAATCTACTTTGTCCTGAAGTACATCCGGAGTATCGGTAAAAACCACCGTAACGTCATGTTCCTCGGCGAAAATGCTTCCACCACAGTTCTCAAGAACATATTGGAGGAGCGAAAAGATTTTGGCTACAAAACATTCAGTTACAAAGGAAATTATGATTTTCACAGCATTGTGGATTTCTGGAAAAAGAATGGCATCCACACCCTATTTCTGCCCTCGGAAAATAGTTTTAACAAAGATTTTGAAGACCAGTTGTTTCGTCAGGCAGAGCTTAACAAAGTAAAAATATCGCTGGTTCCGAATATGATTCAGAATCATTTTTTTGAATACGAATTCAGTTATATAGAAACCGTTCCGGTTCTGGAGCAGGCCAGGTATCCTCTGGATATATTTTCCAATGCCACCATCAAGCGGAGCTTCGATA
Organism: Flavobacteriales bacterium UBA720; assembly: GCA_002297505.1. GTDB lineage: Bacteria > Bacteroidota > Bacteroidia > Flavobacteriales > Weeksellaceae > Epilithonimonas. The sequence goes on along the minus strand of DBLQ01000001.1, from coordinate 57,395 downwards.
TTGTTTTTTCTGTTTTGATATTGATCGGGATCTGTTCCTGGCTTTTTCCCGTCATCATTTTATTGATCAAATTGGATGGCTCCAAAGGCTCTCCGTTTTTCATTCAGAAAAGGTATGGCTTTCATGATGAGGTTTTTGATTGTCTCAAATTCAGGACTATGAAAGTGAATGAACATTCTGCCGCGAAAACCACGGACGCAGACGACGTACGGATTACGAAGATCGGAAAGTTCCTCCGGAAAACCAGTCTGGATGAGATGCCGCAGTTCATCAATGTTTTTCTTGGCAAGATGTCTGTGGTGGGACCAAGGCCACATATGCTGCTGGTGGACGATTACTACAAGCCAAAAATCAGCCGTTACAGTCTGCGGAGCATGGTAAAACCCGGCATCACCGGGCTTGCACAGGTGAGCGGCCTCCGTGGTGATGAGGGCGATATGAACCTCGGAATGAAAAAAAGAATCCTTGCCGACTCCTTTTATGTGAGAAACTGGAGCTTTAGTATGGATATTGTAATCATTCTGAAAACTGTTTTTCTGGTGATTGTGGGCGATAAAAAAGCCCGGTAAGTATCAGGAAAAAAAACTAATTTAGCAGTATGTTAAAAAGATTATTCGAATCTGTAGGAGAATACTTTATGCTGATGGGAAAAGTGATGAGCAAACCCCAGAAACGTAACGTTTATCTCAAACTTCTGGTGCGGGAATTCTACGACCTGGGTGTCAACTCCTTTGGTCTTGTCCTCTTCACCTCATTTTTTGTCGGCGCCGTAGTGGCGATCCAGATGTACAACAACTTCAGTGCATCCTCATTCCCGATTCCCAACAGTTTCATCGGATATGCCACGAAGGTGGTCTTGATTCTAGAATTTTCGCCGACGATTATCTCTGTGATTTTAGCGGGAAAAGTTGGTTCTTATATCGCAGGAAGCATCGGAACCATGAGGGTTACGGAGCAGATTGACGCGCTTGACATTATGGGTGTCAATTCACCGAATTTCCTCATATTACCCAAGGTGGTTGCCAGCGTAATTTTTAATCCTCTGCTCATCGCCATCAGTATCGTTGTGGGAATCTGGGGTGGTTACGTGGCCGGAATGGCGACAGGCAACTGGACCAAAGCCGACTACATCACAGGTATCCAGATGTACATGCCGTCTTACTTTATCTGGTATGCATTTCTGAAAACAGCAGTTTTTGCTTTTTTAATTGCCACCATTCCTGCTTACTTTGGTTATAATGTCAAAGGCGGCTCATTGGAGGTAGGACGTGCCAGTACGCAGGCCGTGGTTTGGACCATGGTATCCGTGATTATCATGGACTTATTATTAACCCAAATGTTACTGAGCTGATGATAGAGGTCAAAGAATTAAGAAAAAGTTTCGACAATGTAGAGGTGCTCAAAGGCATTTCTACCACTTTCGATACCGGAAAAGTGAACCTGATCATCGGGCAGAGTGGTTCCGGAAAGACGGTTTTCCTCAAGTCGCTTCTCAATGTGTACGAACCCTCCAGCGGAAGCATTCTTTTTGACGGCAGAGACATCGTGACCATGTCCCGGGAAGAAAAACAATCCCTGAGAGCTGAGATCGGAACCGTTTTCCAGGGCAGTGCACTTTTCGACTCTATGACGGTGGAAGAAAACATCAGTTTCCCTTTGGATATGTTTACCAACCTCACCTACCGCGAGAAAAAACGCAAGGTTCTGGAAGTCATCGGACGTGTCAATCTGCAAAATGCCAATAAAAAATTTCCTTCCGAGATTTCCGGCGGGATGCAGAAACGTGTGGCCATTGCGAGAGCCATTGTCAATAATCCCAAATACCTGTTCTGTGACGAGCCCAACTCCGGATTAGATCCTTACACTTCCAATGTGATAGACGATCTTCTGATGGAAATCACCAAAGAATATAATACCACCACCATTATAAACACCCACGATATGAACTCCGTGATGACCATCGGAGAGAAAATTCTTTACCTGAGACTGGGCGTAAAGGAGTGGGAAGGTGACAAAGATATACTGGCCACGGCTAAAAATAAAAATCTGATTGATTTCGTATATTCTTCGGAGCTATTCAAGCAGCTCAGAGAATTCATGCTTGAAAATGATCAGACCAGCCTGATGCCACATACAAAGCCGGATAACAACCATCCACCACATTAATTAAACTATAATAAAATCAAACGACAATGACTAAAAAACTGATTAGCGCAGCCGCAATGTTCCTGGGAATGATGGCTTATTCGCAAGTAACGGTAGGTGTGAGAGCCAACGCCCTTTTTAATACCTCATCTGCCAGCTGGGATAATTTTAAAGGAACCATCAATGGTGAAAAAGAAAATACAGGCTTCAACGCAGGTCTTGCTTTCAAAATCGGCTCGCCAGTAGGTGGCTGGTTCGTGATGCCGGAGATCTATTACACCTCTATCAAGAATGAAGCAACAGCCAGCGTAAATGGTGCGACTGTAAACATCGAGGCAAAAAGCAACAGAATCGACGTTCCTGTAATGGTGGGGCACAACTTCCTGCTGGGAAAACTGGCTGCTTTCGTAGGTCCGGTAGCGTCTTACAACCTGACTACAGACAATACATTCCAAAATTTCAAAGAGAATGCGACGAAGGAATTTACAGTAGGTTATCAGTTTGGTGCTCAGGCAACTTTGTCAAAATTTGTTGTTAATGCAAGATTCGAAGGTGCATTTTCTAAAGATTCCAGAAAATATATCAGCACCATTGCAGGAGACAATACAGAAATCCGTTACGATAACAGACCGAGCATGTTTATCTTAGGTATTGGTTATAACTTCAAATAACCAAATCTGAAAAAAATATGAGAAGGCTGGAAACGATTTCCAGCCTTCTTCATATATAGACCTTAAAAATTCACAAAAAATCTCTCCTGTGAGAAATCATTTTTGTACTACGAAAATATAAGCTTTTATTCAACAATTGTTTAACATAATAAACCAAAAATAGAACAATATTAACATCTTTTGTTTATTTTTGTTTCCAAACAATATTAACTTGAATGAAAGTTATACTTGAACACATTACGCCGGACGAAAACAGCTCTTTCAAAGTGCTGCATATCAAGGACGTTCCCATCTCGGAACTGAACTGGCAATACCACTATCACGTTGAATTTGAGATTGTTTGTGTTTTCAACGGAAAAGGTACGCGACACGTGGGTTATCATAAAAGCCATTTCGAAGACGGCGCACTGGCGCTGATAGGATCCAACATTCCACATTCGGGTTTTGGTCTCAACGCTACAGATCCGCACGAGGAAATCGTCGTTCTTTTTAAAGAAGAAATCCTTTCTCTGCCGGAAGGCGAGCCGGACTCTGCCGCCATCAGGAAATTATTGGAAATGTCCCGCTATGGTGTGCTCTTCTCTTCAACCATAAAAAATCGGCTGATTCCAAAGCTGGAGCAGCTGGCATCCGCCGAAGGCTACACGCGCTATCTTCTTCTTCTGGACATCCTATTTGAGCTTGCAAGGACTAATGAATACGAGGTGATGAATACCGAAGTGATGCCGTACACCATTGTATCGCGGAACCGGACCCGTCTGGAAGCCGTTTTTACATATGTAGAAAATGGGTATCAGAACGACATTGATATTATGCAGGCCGCACATCTGGCCAATCTCACCAAACCGGCATTCTGTAATTTTTTTAAGAAAGCAACGTCACTGACTTTTGTGGAGTTTGTAAACCGCTACAGGATTGACAAGGCCTGCATCCTGCTCTCGCAAGAAAAAAGCATAGCAGAAAGCTGCTATGCTACAGGATTTAATAATATTACGTATTTTAATAAAATCTTTAAGAAGTATACCAATACCACGCCTGGTCAATTTATTAAAAATCTCTAGATTAATAATTATTGTGCCCCACGGTATTTTCTACCCTTTGTTTTTCCAGCTCAGCCTTTTCCTGCTGTAACCTTTTCAGTTCCTGCCGGATCTGAGCCTCTTTCACCGCACTTCCTTTGCTGAGATAGCCGACCAGACCGCCAATGATCAGACCAATGCCAATTCCACATAGTGAACCATACACCACGCGCAAATCCACTGCCATATCATTAAGGTAGAACAGAAGTCCGCCAATACCAAAAAGAACGATTCCGATAACGATTAAACTTTTCATAATTGTGATTTTTCAATAAAATTAAGAAAAATTTTAAAGTTTACCTCCTGCGGCTTTATAATACTGTAAAGCTTTTGGCATATCGGCGTTCAGATCTGCGATTCTATTTGCAGGGTTAGGGTGTGTGGAAAGAAATTCAGGCGGACGGCTTCCCGTAGAAGATGCTTCCATTCTTTGCCAGAATGATGTGGCATTTCTTGGGTCGTAACCCGCCATAGCCATCAGATACAGTCCCATTTCATCAGCTTCGGATTCCTGCTTTCTGCCATACGCCATCAGACCAACCTGAGCACCCAAAGGATAAAGCTGTTCAAAAATACTGGACCATTGGCTATTGGACATGCTGCCACCCAAAAGGCTTCCGCCATATTGAGCCAACATCGCTTGAGAAATTCTTTCGTTACCATGACCTGCCAGAGCATGGGAAACTTCGTGACCCATCACCACGGCTACACCATTATCGTCTTTGCAAACCGGCATAATTCCAGTGTAAAAAGCAACTTTCCCGCCGGGCATACATCATGCATTTAACTGAGGATCCTGTATCAAATTATATTCCCAATTGTAACCATTGAGTGCAGACTCACGACCAATACTTTTATAATAAGCATAAGCCGCATTTTTGATTTTGGCACCTACATTCTTCACACGGTTGGCATCGGCTGTTCCGGTAATCACTTTAGCTTTGGCCAGCGTTGTGCGGTATTCTGACGCAGCAGCTGTAGCAATCTCAGAATTGTTAGCAATCTGGATGGAAGAGCGCCCGGTAATCGGATTGGTAACGCAGGCTACCAAGCCAAGAGCGACCAAACCATAAGAGGAGATTTTTAGGATTTTCATCGTATATTCAAAATTTATTTGTGATTTACAAGTTTTATTCCAAAAATTATTCTCCGTTCAGGAATGCGTCCCAGCCCTGTGCAGTGAGCGGAATCAATTGATTGGAGCCTCTTGCCACCAGGTAATTTCCGGATGCATGCTCCGTAGCGTGACCTATAATTGTAAAGTCCGGATGGTTTTTGATCTTATCAAAATCAGAAGGCGCAATAGTAAACAGCAATTCGTAATCTTCGCCGCCATTCAGCGCGGCCATGGCAGGATTAAGGTTCAGTTCTTCGGCTGTAGCAATCATCGTACTGTCCAGCGGGATCTTTTCTTCATAAAGATGAAACCCAACTTTGGACTGATCGGAAAGATGAAGAATTTCTGATGCCAATCCATCCGAAACATCAATCATGGATGTAGGCACAATGTCCAGCTCTTCGAGTTTCTTTCGGATATCGGTTCTTGCTTCCGGTTTCAGCTGGCGTTCCAGAATATAGTCGTAGCCTTCCATCTCAGGCTGCATATCCGGATTTGCTAAATAAACAGAATGCTCTCTCTCCAAAATCTGAAGTCCCAGATAAGCACCTCCAAGATCGCCGGTCACTACCAAAAGATCATTGGCTTTGGCACCGCTTCTCTTCACAATTTTATCTTCAGCCTGAAGACCAACGGCTGTGATACTGATTACAAGTCCCGCATTGGAACTGGTGGTGTCGCCTCCAATGAGATCCACCTGATAACGGCTGCAAGCCAATGCAATTCCGGCATAGATTTCCTCCAGCGCTTCCACCGGAAAACGGTTGGAAACGGCAACAGAAACCAAAACCTGTGTTGGTGTAGCGTTCATTGCTGCGATATCGCTCAGATTTACTACAACCGCTTTGTAACCAAGATGTTTCAGCGGTACGTAGCCCAGGTTGAAGTGAACGCCTTCCGCCAGCATATCTGTAGAAAGGACAACTTTCTTATCGCCCGCATCGATAACAGCGGCATCATCACCGATGGAAAGCTGTGTGGATTCCTGAACGACAGGAAAATTCTCCGTCAAATGTTTAATCAGGCCAAATTCTCCCAGTTTGGAAATCGGCGTCAGTTGTGGTGATTTATCTTCGAGCATTTTTATAAAATTTAAATAGTTTAAATTTAACCTAAAATTTTAGGTTAACTGTTATTGGAACAAGCCAGCATCTACATTCTCCGGACGAAACGGCAAGGTTTTCAGGTATTCCCGTGAGATGGTCTGGACGTCGGCAGATTTGTATTCGTTCATTACTTCCATAATATCGTCCGGTGGTGTGGTGGTTTTCCGCAGCATCATATCAATCCATACCCCAGTAGCTTCTGCAGTGGCACAATGCGTCCCATCCGGCAGGTAGAACTTATGGATGAACTGATAGATGGATCCATCCTCCGAAAGTGCGGCAACTTCCAGCCCGACAAAAACCGTCTGATCCGCATAGATCTCCTTGAAAAAAGAATAACGCTCATGTAGCATCACCGGACCTACGCCCCAGCGGTTCAGCTGCGTGAGACCAATTTTATTTTTGTTGAGGAAAGCCATTCTGGTTTGTGAGCAGTAATCAACGTAGGTAGAATTGCCGAGATGACGGTTGGCATCAATATCACTCCAGCGGACCTCGAATTTATGGTAATATACAGACATTTTATTTAATTTAATGAATGTTCAAAATTAACCATTTGAGGTGGATATTAAAAATGTAATTTTGCAGCAATGAATTCCGAGAAAAAGAAAATCATCATCATTGGCGGTGGCGCTTCCGGTTTTTTTGCGGCTGCCAATCTGGATCAGCAAAAGTATCATGTCACGATTCTGGAACAGAACTCCGATGTGCTGCAGAAAGTAAAAATCTCCGGCGGCGGCAGGTGCAACGTGACGCACGCCTGCTTTGATCCTCGGGAACTGACGCAGTTTTATCCGAGGGGCAACAAGGAATTGCGAGGCGTTTTCACAAAATTCCAGCCCGGTGATACGATGGATTGGTTCGAGACCAGAAATGTTCCTCTCAAAATTGAGGACGACAACCGTGTATTCCCGGTTTCCAATGCATCGCAAAGCATCATGAATGCGATGATACAGGAAGTTCAGAACAAAAAATTTGAAATCCGCACGCAGGTTTCTGTTACGGAAATCGTTCGGGATCTCCATCAATATCAAATCAGAACCAAGCATGGTGATCTCCATGCCGACATCGTGATTTACGCCACAGGAAGCTCGCCCAAATCATTGAAAATCATTGAAAATTTGGGTCACCAGATTATTGAGCCTGTGCCTTCGCTTTTCACTTTTAATATTAAAGATGCCTTACTGAAAGATTTGATGGGAACGAGTTTTGAAAACGCAGAGGTCCGGATCCCAAGTCTCAAAACCGTAGAATCCGGTCCATTGCTCATTACGCACTGGGGACTTTCCGGGCCGGCGATCCTGAAAATTTCCGCTTGGGAAGCGAGAAGCCTGGCAGCGTTGAAATACAAGTTCGAAATTGAAGTCAATTTTATCTCGATACCAGTCACGGAAGCAGAGGAAGCTCTGAAACAACATAAAAATCAGCATCCGAAAAAGTCCATCGGACAGTCTAAGATCTTCAATGTGACGAACCGTTTTTGGAGTAAGATTTTGGAACTTTCGGCCATCAATCCGGAAAAGCAGGTTGCCAACCTTTCGGGTAAAGAGATGAGCCAAATTATCGATGCTCTTTGCAGGCATAAGATGAAAGTCAGCGGAAAATCTACGTACAAGGACGAATTTGTGACGGCCGGTGGTGTAGACCTGAAGGAAATCAACTTCAAAAACATGGCGTCTAAACTCCTGCCGGATTTTTATATTTGCGGCGAAGTTCTTGATATTGATGCCGTTACAGGAGGTTTCAACTTCCAGGCGTGCTGGAGTGAAGCATGGTTAATCTCACAATATCTTAACATGAATTAACCGATTATTTTATTAATTTTGAAACTAAATTATAATATCCCATTAGATAATGAAATTTTTTAAAAATTTATGCTGGATCTTCGCAATGGCAATCTTTGTAATGTCCTGCCAGACGAGAGTGGTTTCTCCCAATCGTCCGATGACAGACAACTCGCTGGATCTATATAAGCGATACACGGTAGTGACCAAAGACGCCAAAACACAGAAGCTGGAAATTGTGAAAGTGGATGCCACAAAAATCTACGGCAAGACAAAAACCGGCGAAATGGTGGAAGTGGAAAAAAGCCAAGTGCGCGAAATTAAAAAGCCGGATGTTGTTGCTTCTGTAATCATCGCGCTGGCCGCTGTGGCCGCTGTAATTTTTATTCCGATCTGATTTTTGAGATCAGGAAAAGCACGGCGCAGCCTGCAAAATAGCACAAAATATCCAGCCAGCTGAAGGAGTTGCCAAGGACAATCATCATGATGCGATTGTCCTTGAAGCCCATCATTTCTCCAAAGTGAAAATATTGTGCAAACTCAATGAGACAAGAAAAAATGAAAATCCCGACAATCAGTTTTGTGGCATTGAAATCGAAAAATGCTTTGACGGAATAATAGATGAGTATCACCACTAAAACATCGCCCAGATAAGCTCTCACGAAGAAAATGTCTTTGAACTTCGTGGCTATTAAAATTTCGAAAAATAAGATTGCAAGCGCAATCAGTAAGTCTTTGTAATTGAATTTTAGGTTAACGCTCACGGTACAGTTTTAAATTAAAACAGAAAATCGAGGTAAATATTACTTCGGTTTTTTTGTATCTACAGGTCAATGATTACGGACTTCAAACTTTTCGGTTTGATTTTTGGAATCGGTTTCCAATAAACTTAATCTTATGAAAAAGCTATTATTCATCATCGCCACCTCATCATTGATTTTAAGCTGTGTGCCGGATAAGGACAAACGTGAGGAACGTAAAACCGACCACAGCGCAGAGCACATGCGCAACAAAGGTGTAGACTCCGCAGCATTGTCTCCGGAAAAAGAAGCCGATACCGTGAGTGAGAATTAACTATTTCCCGATCATTTTCTTAATTGCATTCAGCTTCATCAACGCTTCAATTGGTGTCAAAGTATTGATGTCGATTTTGGTCAATTCTTCACGGATATTTTCCAGAACCGGATCGTCCAGCTGAAAAAATGAAAGCTGAAGGTTTTCTTCGGTCACTCGTTTTATTTTCTCACCCGAATCTTGTGTTGTTCTTGTTGATTCCAATGTTTTTAGAATCTCATTGGCTCGGTTAACGACCTTGGAAGGCATCCCGGCCAGCTTCGCGACGTGGATACCAAAGCTATGTTCGCTTCCACCGGATATCAGCTTCCTCAGAAAGATGATATTGCCTTTCGCTTCCTGGATGGACACATGAAAGTTTTTGATTCTCTCAAAGTTAACCGACATCTCGTTGAGTTCGTGGTAGTGTGTTGCAAACAAGGTTTTGGGCTGTGTAGGGTGCTGATGCAGATATTCGGCGATGGCCCAGGCAATGGAAACCCCGTCATAAGTAGACGTACCGCGGCCGATTTCGTCAAGCAGGATCAGGCTTCGGTCCGAGATATTATTAAGGATATTCGCAGCCTCATTCATCTCCACCATAAATGTTGATTCGCCTGCAGATAGATTGTCCGTTGCACCTACTCTGGTAAAAATATTGTCCAGAGTTCCGATCTCAGCGTGTTTCGCCGGAACAAAACTCCCGATCTGAGCCAGCAATGCAATAATCGCAGTCTGTCTCAGGATGGCCGACTTACCAGCCATGTTCGGCCCTGTTACCATGATGATCTGCTGAGAATCGCGGTCCAGGAAAACATCATTCGGGATGTAAGATTCGCCCAATGGCAATGATTTTTCGATGATCGGATGTCGTCCTTCCTTTATGTTGATGGAGAACGAATCGTTAAGAATCGGCTTGGTATAATTATCTTCTACAGAAAGCTCGGACAGGCCGGCAGCACAATCCAGCTCACCAATCAGCTTAGAGTTTTCCTGTAATTGATCGATGTAGATCAAAACATTGTCGCAGACATTTCGGTACAGTTCTAATTCTAACTTCCCGATTTTGTCCTCTGCGCCCAGGATCTGGCTCTCATATTCCTTTAGCTCTTCTGTAATGTAGCGTTCGGCATTCACCAAAGTCTGTTTCCGGATCCAGTCTTCAGGAACTTTATCCTTATGCGTATTTCTGACTTCAATGTAATACCCGAACACGCCATTGAAATCGATCTTCAGACTTGTGATTCCTGTTCTTTCAATTTCACGCTGGCACATTTCATCCAAAAAACCGCGGCCTTTGCTCTGGAGATTTCTCAGTTTGTCGAGTTCCTCCGAAATGCCTTCTCTGATGACTCTTCCCTTATTGATGTTCACGGGAAGTTCATCATTCAGGTGCTTTGAAATTAAATCTATCAATTCCTCCAGGTTTACAAAAGGATCAATCCAGGCCAGAACATCCGGGAATTTCAGAAGCCTTTTCCGGATTTCATTAATGTTCATGATGCTCTGACGGAGATAACCCAACTCCTTGGGACAAATTTTTTCTGCCGCCAGTTTCCCGATCAGCCTGTCCAGATCCGAAATGCCTTTCAGCAGATCCTTGATATCGTATTTCAGAGCATCTTCTTTGTTAAGGAACTCAATGAGGCTCAGGCGTCTGTTGATATCTCCGATGTTTTTCAGTGGAAGGATCAGGCGTCGTCTCAGCAGTCGTCCACCCATCGGCGTACAGGTTTTATCGATAATGTCCAGCAATGATTTTCCCTGATGATTGGCTGCGTAAACAATTTCCAGATTTCTTAACGTAAAATTGTCCATCATCAGAAAATCGTCCTGAGGAATCACCTGAATCTTGGTAATGTGCTGAAGTAAAGCATGGTGCGTGTCCTCTACCAGATAAGCGAAAATGGCGCCTGCCGCGGTAATTCCCAGTTTGAATTCCTCAATTCCAAAACCTTTCAGAGACTGTGTTTTGAAGTGTGCGGTCAGTTTTTCGTAAGCATACGGATAGCGGAAGGCCCAGTCTTCTAATTTAAAAACGTTTTTATTTTTCAGCTGCGCCGGAATTTCGGATGTTCTCTGGTAAATAATCTCGCTAGGATCGAAGGTGTGGACAATGTGAAGCAGCTTTTCCAGATTGCCTTCGCTCACCAGAAATTCTCCGGTAGACACATCCACCAGCGCCATTCCGTATTTCTCCTTTTCCTTGTGTAAAGAAAGCAGGAAGTTATTTTTCTTGGAATTTAAAACCTGGTCATTAAAGGTTACACCTGGCGTCACCAGCTCGGTAACGCCACGCTTTACAATACCTTTGACAGACTTGGGATCTTCCAGCTGGTCGCAGATTGCCACGCGCATGCCGGCTCTTACCAATTTGGGCAGATAAGAATCTACGGAATGGTGCGGAAACCCGGCCAATTCGATATGACCTTCGCCATTGGCTCTTTTGGTTAGTACAATGCCGAGAATCTGAGACGTCTTGATTGCATCCTGGCCAAAGGTTTCGTAGAAATCTCCAACACGGAACAGCAACAGCGCATCAGGATATTTGGCCTTGATGGTATTGTATTGCGTCATTAACGGAGTTTCTTTCTTTGCCAAGGGTCTGAATTTTAGAAGCGCTAATTTACAAAATAAATTCTGAGAACTGCGGGCGCGGCTGGCGGTATCATTGCGATTGAAATGAAGCCTAAAATCGGACTTGCCAAAAGAAAATCCGATTTAATCCGTTTAATTAGTAAATTTGGCTACTGATGCAGCCAATGCTACAATTAAAGCGAAAAACTGCTTAACTTTAAAATAAAAATGACCAAAGTCTACCGAATGAAAAAGTATCTTTATCTCCTTTTACTTCCTTTATCGCTCACCAACTGTTATACTTATAAAATCCCTGCAGAATCCGAAGAAGTCCCTGCGGCCAAACAGGAAACTCCGGCGGCTGCCGACGCGCGCAATCCCAAAATTGCCATGAGTGCGAATCAGGCCACAATGGATATGTCAGAAGCCAAGGTGAGCAGAACGCGTCCTCAGAACAAACCTGCCAAGCCGAAACCGACATCTGTTACTGAAAAATTGGAGCCCAACAAATTTTACAAAATTGATGTGGCGGACAGAAGTTATAAAATCCAGGTGAAACAGTGGGAAAGCGATACTTTGGTAGCGAATGTCATTCATAAGCCAAAAAAAATACTCAAGTTTCATAAAAATCAGATTAACCAGTCTACCATTGCAGAGCGTCGTTTTTCGCAGCCTGTTGCGGACATTCTGACTGTAGCCGCTTACACCGGAATTGGCGTGGGAATTTGGGCTTTGCTGAGCCAATAATCCTGATAAAGCCTGTTTTTCAAGCAACTGTTTAAATTTATATCAGAATCATAAATAATATCACTTGGAAATTATTTATAATTCATCCAAATAGCCTCATATTTGTATCGAAAAGCTAAAACCGACTAACCTTAAAAATAAAAGTTTGAACAAAATCTACCACAATGAAGGTTGAGCAGATATACACAGGTTGCCTGGCACAGGGCGCTTACTACATAGTTTCCGGAAATGAAGCCGCCATTATAGACCCTCTGAGAGAAGTAAAACCTTATCTCGAGCGACTGGAAAAAGACCAGGTGACACTGAAATATATTTTTGAGACACACTTCCACGCAGATTTTGTTTCCGGACATCTGGATTTGTCCCGGAAAACCGGCGCACCAATTGTCTTCGGGCCTACTGCTAAACCTGATTTTGATGCCTTGATCGCAGAAGACGATCAGATTTTTGAAGTTGGAAATGTTAAGATTAAAGTGCTTCATACGCCAGGTCACACGCTGGAAAGTTCTACATTTCTTCTGATAGATGAAGATGGCCAGGAAACAGCTATTTTCTCGGGCGATACTTTATTTTTAGGCGATGTGGGAAGACCCGATTTGGCTCAGAAAGCCGGAGAACTCACAGAAAAAGATTTAGCCGGAATGCTTTATGAAAGTCTGCACAGCAAGATTTTACCACTGGATGATTCGATTACCGTCTATCCGGCTCACGGCGCAGGTTCTGCCTGTGGAAAGAATATGCAGAAAGAAACCGTGGATACCTTGGGAAATCAAAAAAGAACTAATTACGCGCTGAATCAGCCGGATAAAGAATCTTTTATCAATGAAGTGCTGGATGGCCTCACGGCGCCGCCGCAATATTTCGGGATGAATGTCGCCATGAACAAAAACGGCTACGAAAGTTTTGACCAGGTTCTGAAAAAGGGAAATAATCCATTGTCGGTTGAAGAGTTTGAAACGGCAGCGGAAGAAACCGGCGCTTTGATTCTGGATACGAGAAGTGCAGCAATTTTTCACAAAGGTTTTATTCCCAATTCTATTAACATCGGCATCAAAGGCGATTTTGCACCGTGGGTGGGCGCTATGATTGTTGATGTTCAGCAGCCTATTCTTTTGGTTTCTGATGCGGGCACTGAGGAAGAAGTGATCACAAGATTGAGCCGCGTGGGATTTGATAATGTCTTAGGCTATCTGAACGGCAGTTTCGAAGCCTGGAAAGATTCGGGAAAAGAAACGGATGAGATTCGAAGAATTACAGCTGATCAGTTTTCCCAGGAATTTTCCGACAAGGTAAAAGTCATCGACGTGAGAAAGGAATCCGAATATGAGGCAGAACATATCGACGAAGCGTACAGCAAACCTTTGGCTTATATTAATGACTGGGTTCATTCTCTGGACAATTCTGAGCATTTTTACATACATTGTGCCGGAGGTTACAGAAGTATGATTGCGGCAAGTATTTTGCAGGCAAGAGGTTACAGGAATTTTACGGAGATTGACGGCGGCTTCAATGCCATTAAGAAAAATGAGAAATTTCCGCTGAGCAATTTTGTCTGCCAAAGTAAAACTTTGTAGTATTAAAAAGCTTTTCTTCGTCAAGCTCTGGATAAACTTCTCCTCAGCCTGATAAAGCTAAATTTTAAGATGTCATGCTGAGCTTGTTGAAGAATCTAATCTCTAAAACCTAACTTCTAACATCTATTAGTATGTCACAGAAATTCCAGGAACTCATCCAGTCCGAACGTCCGGTTCTCATTGATTTTTTTGCAACCTGGTGCCAGCCGTGCAAAGTACAGTCTTCCGTTCTCAATTCCGTGAAAGAACAAGTTGGCGAGAAAGCAAGAATCGTAAAAATTGATGTGGATCAATTTCCGTCCATCGCTGCAGACAATGGTGTGCGCGGTGTCCCGACTTTAGCGATTTTCAAAAATGGCGAATTGCTCTGGAAAGAAAGCGGCGTTCACGATGTTAATTCTTTGGTGGGTTTGCTGGAGCGGTATTCTAATTGATAATTATATTTCCGCTAGAATCATAATTGAAAGTCCAAGTTTGTTCTATATTTGAAGTGACTTGACCCAATTCGTTGTACTTAATCTCATTAAATTTTCTATAATTATTTTTGGAGATCGCCCGATAAAAATATTCATCTAACAAATATAATCTCTTGAAAGGATTTAGAGAATTGTCGTAATCACCAAACGTTCTAACGATTTTTATTCCCTTGCTAATGCCGTTTCTTTGTTCAAAGTATTCTGATTTTGTCAAATTACCTTTTGAATCATAATAGAATTTTTCGAGATAAGTTTCTATGTAATCGTCTGGTGGATAATAAGGCATATTAGGAAGCGTGGTAGTTATTTCAACAAGTTGATTGTTTGAATAGATAAACGACTGTTTCCTGTCTTGATGGTTATTGTAGATAGCCGGAATTTCCTTTTGGATAATCTGATTATTGTTATTTAGAAAAAAAATTCTTGTGTCTTTTGGCGGATAAAATTCATTTGAAGATGAAAAATTTTCGACAGTAACTTTATTGCCAGTGTAAACTAAAGAGGTAAATAATTTATCTGTGAAAAAACCATTATAACCTGTGCCTCCATTGACTTGCAAAAAGCCACCTCTTTTCTTGATCAGGCGATTATTACTATCATAGTCAAAATAAAAATTCTTATCTGAGTTGTTTCCATTTGGAAAACCTACATTGAGTTTTGTGACCAAAGGATA
This sequence comes from Flavobacteriales bacterium UBA720, assembly GCA_002297505.1. Lineage (GTDB taxonomy): Bacteria > Bacteroidota > Bacteroidia > Flavobacteriales > Weeksellaceae > Epilithonimonas. The sequence continues at coordinate 42,393 of DBLQ01000001.1, read as the reverse complement.
TTCTGCTTCAGTAACACTTTTTGATTCATTATCTCTTGAGCAAGAAAACATAAAAATACTGAATAAGAAAAATTTGAATATGGTTTTCATAAGTAAGTATTTACAAAGCTAATAAATTATCTCAAACGCATCCCTTTCATTTAAAAAAGGAAACTTAGATCGGAAGTCTGTAAGTTCTGGCAGGTTCCACTCGGCAAAAACAACGTTATTTTGTCGTTTGGAGATTTCAGTGCCATCTGGGAAATATACTAAGGAACTTTCTTCATATTCCAGATTATAACCATCGGTTCCAATTCTGTTTAGCCCAAACAGAAACGCCTGATTTTCAATAGAGCGTGCTTTCAATAATGATTTCCAGGCATCAACTCTGGATTTCGGCCAATTGGCGACGTACAAAATAGCATCATAATCATTTTGATTTCTGGAAAAAACCGGAAATCGCAAATCAAAACAAACCTGTAAAAGAATCTTAAATCCTTTATAATCAATGATTTTTCGCTCAGTTCCAGCCGTGTAAATTTTGTCTTCTCCGGAATAGGAAAACAGGTGCCTCTTGTCATAATATTCAACTTGACCTGTCGGAAAAACGAAATAAAAGCGGTTATAGAATTTTCCATTGTCTTCTACTGAAACACTGCCTGCCACTGCGGCATTTTGGTCTTTGGCAAAGGATTTCATCCATGTCAGAGATTCCTGATGTCTGTCTGCCACTTCCTCCGCTTCCATGCAAAATCCTGTAGAAAACATTTCGGGCAGGAGCAACAGATCTGCATTGATGCCGGTCAATTCGCTCTCAATTTTTCTGAAATTAGCTTCTCTATTTTTCCAGATGATATCCAGATTTAATCCTGCGATCTTAAGTGTCGACATATGCCAAAAGTTTGATGCAAGTTATAACTAAAAGCATTGCAATCATAATAAAGCCTAAATAAAATGCGTTGAGATTCCATCACATTAAGTTAAAGTCTGCTAAAAATTAGTTAAATATTAGATCGGTAATGCGTTGATATCCTTTAATATATAATTTTGCACCACTTTAATTAAAACCTTAATAATATATTTGAATGAAGAGATTCCCATTATTGTTGTGCTTAGTTTATCTGATAACCACCTCATTCTATCCCGGAAGTTCCGAGAACCAAATGACTGCAAAAACGGTGAAAATGACAGAAATGAAACTAAGCCCAAAAGAGAATGTCTCCCCTCAAAATCCCGCTGAAGAAATCTACAGACAACTTCAGTTTACGGATGAAACCTTGAATTTTGAAGTCTTCGAAAAAGCTTTCTGGGGATTTCAAAATTTGAAAAAATCCGGAAAACTGAGACCTGATCAGGATGTACTTTCGGTGTGTGACTTCAGCCTGTCGTCTAATAAAAAACGACTTTGGGTGATTGACCTGGGAGAGAAAAAAGTATTGTTCAACACCTTGGTAGCGCATGGAAGAGGCACCGGTGAAGAATTTGCCACCAACTTTTCCAACACCGAAAACTCTCATCAATCCAGCCTTGGATTCTACGTCACCGAGCAGACCTACAATGGTGATAATGGATATTCATTGAGATTGTTCGGGATGGACAGAGGCTACAATGACGCTGCACTGGAACGCTGCATCGTGATGCACGGCGCAAAATACGTGAGCGAAGATTTTATCAAATCCGAAAAAAGACTGGGCCGAAGCTGGGGTTGTCCTGCAGTACCAACCAGCCTGGCAAAGCCTATTATCAACACGATCAAAAATCAGACCTGTCTGTTCATTTATTATCCGGACCAGAATTACCTGGCCAGCTCGCAGTGGCTGAAAAATGCAGGTAAAACGGATTCAATTCTTAATGCACCGTCACAGACGATGGCTACGAATTAGATTATTGTATTTTTGTACAGTGTAAAAAGCAAGAAGTAAAAAGTATAAAACCCTTTCAGAGTTCGGACTCGGAAAGGGTTTGTTTTGTTAAAGCTAAATGGCTTCTTTTTTTACTAAGGATTTTTCACCAAAAGTCGGAAACCTTCACCATGCACATTGATGATTTCCAAGCCTTCATCGTCTTTCAGGAGTTTTCTCAGTTTGGCAATGTAAACGTCCATACTTCTTGCCGTGAAATAGTTTTCCTTTTTCCAGATTTTTCTAAGGGCAAGATCTCTTGGCATAAAATCGTTTCTGTGGATGCACAGCAATTTGAGAAGCTCGTTTTCCTTTGGAGATAATTTGTATTCATTTTCGCCTACTCTCAGCTGTCTCAGCATAGAATCGAAGAAGATATTGCTGATTTTGAACTGCTCCTGATCCTCGTTTTCCAAAACCGCACTTCTCTGCAAGATGGCTTTAATTTTATAAAGAAGCAATTCTGTATCAAAGGGTTTCGTGATGTAATCATCTGCGCCAATCTGATAACCTTTCAGGATATCTTCGCGCATATTTCTCGCCGTCAGGAAGATGATCGGTGTGTTTTTATCAATTTTCTTGACATCTTCTGCCAAAGAAAAACCATCTTTTTTCGGCATCATGACATCGAAAATACAGATGTCGAATTCCTTTTCGGTGAATTCCTTCAGACCCATTTCTCCGTCCGTAGCCAGTGTGACTTCGAAGTTGTTGATCGTGAGATAATCCTTCAGAACTGCGCCAAAACTCTGGTCGTCTTCTACTAATAATATTCGGTTGCTCATAATTTTATGATTGATGTAATTATTACAATTTTAATTTAAATAATAGTGATGATCATTACTCATCTAGACCATCGGCAATTTGATGGTGAATGTGCTGCCTTTGCCTTTATGGGAATCTACGACAATCTGGCCTTTATGGATTTCCACAATTTTCTTCACGTACGAAAGTCCGAGGCCCTGCCCTTTCACATTATGAATGTTGCCGGTCTCCTCGCGGAAGAATTTCTCAAAAATCTTATTTTTATTCTGCGCTTCCATTCCCATGCCTTTGTCGGAAATCTCAATCACGTACCAGTTGCCTTCGTTCCTGGTGGCCACTTTAATCTCCGGTGTCTCGGGCGAATACTTGTTGGCATTATCCAAAAGATTGACCAAAGCGTTCGAAAGATGAAACTCATCGATGCGGAAATTATATTTTGTGGCATTAAATTCTGTGGTCAGGCTGCCATTCCTCTCATTCACAATGAGTCGGAAAGATTCTGCTATGCTCTTGATCAGTTCACGCACGTTGGTCTCCTTCAGGTGCAGCGGCATCTCGTTCCGCTCCAGCTTGGACATATTGAGGACTGTTTCCACCTGCTTTTTCATCCTCAGATTTTCCTGTTTGATCAATCCGGAATAGTACTTCACCTTATCCGGATCGGTTGCGATCTTATCATTAGCCAGAGAATCACTTGCCACTGAGATGGTTGCCAGAGGCGTCTTGAACTCATGCGACATGTTATTGATAAAATCCGTCTTGATCTCGGCAATCTTTTTCTGGCGCATCATATAATTAATCGAGATGATGTAAATCCCCAGAATGGTGAGCAGCGAGATAAATGTGCCCAAAAGCATGGGAAGGTTGTGCTTTACCAGCGAGTAATCTTTCCTGGGAAACACCAGAGCAAGCGTATACAGCGTCCTGTCCTTGCTGTCCGTGAATAGCGGATAGGTATAATTCGTTTTATCCTTCTGGTCCAGATAAATATTATTGGCAATGGACGTCAGCTCATTTTTTTTGTTGATGACGCCGAATCCAAATTTTGTGTCAATGCCTTTCAGACGAAGCTCTTTGGCAATAACCGAGTCGATGGTTTTGTTGTCCACTCTTTTCTCAATCGGGAGACTTGTGGCGCTGAGCCTGGCAAACTCCTTCATCTGGAACGAATTGTCATCCAGACCCTTACTGATGTTGGTGGTAAGTGGTTCCGGAGAATTGCGTTTCAGCTTTAGCTGGCCTTCGTCCTTGTATAATTTGGTAGTGTAGAGCGTATCACCTTTGGCCGAAACGGGAATGTTCTGTTTCTCGACAATACTGGTTTGAAAAAGAATATTGGATCGGTTTGCGGAATCCGAACTCTGCTGGATGTATGTTTTAATAGGCTGATTATTAGACGCCAGAACTTCTTTGCCAACGTTGTTGTACGTTTCATTCCAGTATTTGTTAACTTCTATCTGATTCACTTTTTGTGTCGAAGTTTCCAATGCCGAGTACACCTTATTCGAAAAATCCTGCTCCAGCGCGCCATACAACTCTTTAATCCAATACAGCTGCAAAGAGACGAAGACCACCAGGGAAATCGTCATAAATACAGATATGATCGGAATAAACTTGTTATTCATCGTATTTTTAATTTTGAAAAGTTAAAATTACTTTTTTTAAGAATATCTACATAATTAAAACGCCATACAATTATAAATTATTTCTTAAAACATAGTTTTTTAACATTTTATTAGGAATATCAAAAATATTGCCACATACAAAAGTTTGGTGCGATTTTTACAATCACCATTATAAAATCCAAATTATGAACTCAGAAATCGTATTTAACAAAGATGCCGATCCCGGTATTTACGTGATGAAAGTTTTTAAGGCTGAGGTCTCTGCACTCTGGGATCACTTCACTAAATCAGAGTTAATTGACCTGTGGTGGGCGCCCAAACCGTGGCACTGTGAAACAGAAAAAATGGACTTCCGCGAAAACGGAATCTGGCTTTATGCTATGAAGGGGTTGGATGGTGACCGACATTTTGCCTTGGCACAGTACGGTGAAATTATGCACCACCGCAGTATTTCCTGGACCAGCGCATTTTGTGATGATAAAGGAAAGGTTAACGAATCATTTCCGAAATCTACCTGGCTCATCGGATTCACCGGGATTGATGAAGGTACCAGAATGACTTTCAACATCCATTTCAATTCCCGGGAAGATGCAGATCAAACTGTTGAGATGGGATTTGAAGAAGGTTTTAAAACAGGATTAAATCAGCTGGAAGCTATTCTGTCCGGAGATTAGTCAGCTTAGATCAATCTCCTCATCTTCAAAATACTGGATAATCGCTTTTTTCATCAAAAGCGATTGTTCATTAGGTTTCAGTTCCGGGAGATCTTCGAGTTTCTTAAATTCCGGCCAGCCATCATTGTAGTGGCTGAATCGGTAATAACCAAATGGTTCCAAGAGTCTGCACACTGCGATGTGAATCAGGTTTACCTTATCATCCTTTGTAAATTTCTGCTGGCCACTGCCCAGTTCCTGGACGCCGATTAGAAAAAGCATCGTCTCAATCGGCGGACTTTTTTCGGTTTGAAAATTAAGTTCGAAAAATGCTTCGATTTTTTTCCATTGTTCTGCCTCGTTCATAATCAATGCTTTATTCCTTCAATTTTAAATAAAAATGCGTATTCCAGCGCAATTTCCTTCAGGCTTTCGAAACGTCCGCTCGCACCGCCGTGTCCGGAACTCATATCGGTTTTGAAAATCAAAATATTATTATCCGTTTTTAGATCTCTCAGTTTCGCCGTCCATTTTGCGGGCTCCCAATATTGCACCTGCGAATCATGAAATCCCGTCGTGATAAGGATATTCGGATAATCTTTGGCTTCAATATTATCGTATGGTGAGTAGGATTTCATATACTCATAAAACTCTTTATCAGCCGGATTTCCCCATTCGTCGTATTCTCCGGTGGTCAAAGGAATCGTGTCGTCCAGCATCGTGGTAACTACGTCTACGAAAGGTACCTGCGCCACTACACCGCTAAATAATTCAGGATTGTAATTGACCACCGCTCCCACCAGAAGCCCGCCAGCGCTCCCACCCATGGCATAAAGATGTTTCGGAGATGTATAATTTTCTGATATTAAGTATTTTGCTGCATCGATAAAATCAAAAAATGTATTCTTTTTTTGGAGCATTTTTCCGTCTTCGTACCATTCACGTCCCAGATACTCACCACCGCGGATATGCGCAATGGCATATATAAAACCTCTGTCCAGTAGTGAGAGCCGTACGCTGGAAAATGTGGCATCCACGGTGTGTCCGTAGCTGCCATATCCGTACAGCAATAGCGGTGTGTCGGCAGATTTCCGGGTATCTTTATGATAAACAAGCGAGATCGCAATTTCCTTTCCGTCTCTCGCAGTAGCCCAAATTCTTTCCGAGATGTAATTCTCCGGAGAAAACTGGCCGCCTAATACTTCCTGCTGCTTCACCAGCACCGTGGTTCTGTTCTTCATGTCATACTCGTAGGTGGATGAAGGCTTGGTAAGGGAAGTATATCCGAAACGCAAAATCTCCGTATCGAACTCCATATTGATGCCGATGTAAGCAGTGTAGGTCGGATCCGAAAACTGAAGATAATGAGAGCTGTTATCTTGATTGTCAATGATGTTAATTTGCAAAAGCCCTTTTTCCCGTTCCTCTACTACGAAATAATTTCGGAAAATTTCGAAGCCTTCCAGAAGCACATGTTCCCTGTGCGGAATAAAATCTTGCCAATGCTCCATTGCAGGCTGGCTGACCTTGGTCTTCACAATTTTGAAATTGGTGGCATCATCGGCATTCGTGATGATGTAGAAATCATCGCCATAATGCTCCACAGAATATTCCAGATCCTCTGTGCGTGGCTGCACCAGAGTCCAGTCTGCGAAAACATCATCCGAACGAATAAAACGCATCTCATCCTCGTTGGTAGAAGAAGATGTGATGAAGATATAGTCCATCGACTTGGTTTTGAAGACGCCGACATCAAAGGTTTCATCATCCTCATGAAAAATCAGCACATCTTCTGCAGAGTCTGTACCAAGCTTGTGACGGTAGATCTGGAAAGCACGAAGGCTGGCATCCTTGCGGATATAAAATACATGTTCATTATCGCCTGCCCAAACGGCTTTTCCCGTAGTATTGTCAATGACATCCTTGTAGACTTCGCCGGTTTTGATATTCTTAAAAAATATCTTATAGATCCTGCGCCCTACATTATCCGCAGAATACGCAATGATCTCATTATTAACACTTACCGAGATGCTGCCCGTGTCGAAGAAGGCTTCGCCATCTGCCAGAATATTGACATCCAGAAGCATTTCTTCCTGATGCTCCAGAGACTGAAATTTCCGGGAAAAAATCGGGTATTCTTTTCCTGCTTCGTAGCGCACAATGTACCAGTAGCCGTTGAAGAAATAAGGAAGCGATTCGTCATCCTTCTTATACCGGGCTTTCATCTCTTCATACAGTTCATTCTGAAGATTTTCGGTATCTTTCATCACAAAATCGGTATACGCATTTTCCTCTTCCAGGTACCGGACCACTTCGGGATTCTCGCGTTCATTCATCCAGAAATAAGGATCCATTCTCCTGTCATTATGGATTTCCAGAATTTTTTCTATTTTTTTTGCTTTGGGAGCATTCATTTTTTTTGATTTTGATTGGAAATACAACGGATCTGTTAATTGACTTTCAACAAAGTCTTACAAAAATTTGATCCCGTTGATAAACCTTTAAATTTTTCGGCGGATTGCCAGCTGTAACAAAATTAAACAAAAAACCATCTTCTCAGAAAGAAGACGGTCTTAATTATGTGTCCATCAATTATTTATTGATGCTTCTGATGTATTTTTCTATCGCCATAGTCATGGATGGCGTTTCTTTCGTAGGTGCCATTACATTCACAGTCAATCCAGCTTCTTCTGCAGCGGCCTGCGTAGTGGTGCCGAACACCGCGATTTTGGTTTCTTCCTGTTTGAAGTCCGGGAAATTGATGTTGAGTGATTTGATCCCTTGCGGGCTGAAGAACACGAGCATATCGTAATCTTTAACGTTGATATCCGTAAGGTCGCTGGCCACGGTTTTGTACATGATGGCCCTGGTCCAATCGAGATTAGCTGCATCCAGTACACGCGGAATTTCCGGCGTCAGGATATCGGAAGATGGCAGAAGATACTTCTCGCTGGGATGCTTTTTGAAAAGCGCGGCCAGATCGGAAAAATTCTTCTCCCCGAAGCTGATTTTTCTTTTTCTGTATACAATATGCTTTTGCAGATAGTTGGCAATCGCTTCCGACTGGCAGATGTAACGCATAGAATCCGGAACGGTAAAGCGCATCTCCTCAGCAAGACGAAAATAATGGTCTACGGCATTTTTACTCGTGAAAATGATGCCTGTGTACTGTGTCAGGTCAATTTTCTGAGTCCTGAGTTCTTTGGCATCCACCCCTTGTACGTGGATAAAAGGCCGGAAATCAATTTTGATTTTTTCCTTTTTCGCAATTTCCAAATAAGGTGAAGATTCATTCGGAGCTGGCTGGGAAACTAAAATAGATTTTATTTTCATCTCAAAACGTGTATGTTACATTTAATAAAACAAGAACTTCCAAAGTACCAGCAAGGGTACGATTTGAAGCGTGCAAATATACAAAAATTTATAATACCATTTTTCCGGGAGCACAGGCTGGCCGTGAAAAAGGTATATCATATTTTTCAGAAACAATGAGCCTGCAAACAATCCCAACAATCCATAAAAATACTGTACCAAATCCACCGGATAAAAATACAGGACAAACGAAAGGATCAGAAGAAGCAGAGATTCCAGAAAAAAATATTTGCTGGCGAGGAGTGTTAGTGTCTTCAGATTTTTGGCACTGCCTACGCTGGCGTAGAAGAGCGCGGTAAATACCATGCGCAGTAAATCAAACAGTATCAGCGTGATGAAGGTAAATCCGAACTTGTTCAGCTCCCAACCAAAAACCCTGATTTCCGAAAACGCATGCGGTACCACCGGAATAAACTGTGAGATCAACACAGCGGCCATGATACAGCGCACCACAGAGACCGTAATCCACGTGGGTGTAAGGTTGCTGGCATCTTCCATCTTCTGCATGAGAAAATCCTTGACGTTGGCATCTCGCTGAAATACAGACAGTAAAATGATGTACAGGAATACACTTCCCAGAATGCAGTAAACCACCCAATCATTATGTTCTGTAATCCTTACCAACGGTCCAATTTTTTTGCAAAAATAAGGAATTGAAAAGCGAAAGGAAGAATTAATTCAAAAAAATGAATATTCCGGTGAATGATTTAATATTAAATGTCGATTAAAATGTTTCAGGTTTAGCAAAAAAACGTATTTTTGTGATTATTGAGTCTGTCTATTAATTTTTGAAAACTGATTTTGACAGACCAATGCAAAACTGAGAGATGTCGGATTCGTACAAATTAATTTTCGAACATAACAAGAAGTGGGTGGAAGCCAAGATTGCTACCAACCCTGATTATTTTCATGAGTTGGCAAAGACGCAGCATCCGGAATATCTATACATTGGCTGCTCAGACAGCCGTGTTACGGCAGAAGATATGATGGGTGCGCAACCGGGTGATGTTTTTGTACACAGAAATATTGCCAATGTCATCAACACGCTGGATATGAGCTCCACCGCTGTTATCCAGTATGCTGTGGAACATCTCAAGGTGAAGCATATCATTGTCTGCGGACATTACAATTGCGGCGGCGTGAAGGCGGCAATGACCTCCCAGGATCTGGGGCTTCTGAATCCATGGCTTCGAAACATCCGTGATGTTTACAGGCTGCATCAGACAGAACTGGATGCTATCGGAGAGGAAGGCAAAAGGTACGACCGTCTGGTGGAACTCAATGTGCAGGAGCAATGCATCAACGTTATCAAAATGGCGTGCGTGCAGGAGCGTTATATTTTGGAAGAGCAACCCGTGGTCCACGGCTGGGTGTTCGACCTTAGAACAGGAAAAATCATCGATCTCGAAATCGATTTTGAAAATATATTAAAAGATATCCAGAAGATCTACAATCTTACAGATTCTGATTGGGTGATGAGCAGAAAGAAATAAGCTCGGGAACAATGAAGTATTGGAGTATCATCACATTAACGGTTTTTCTCAATTTTACAGCGCTGCCAGGCATTGCTGCTATTTTTGGCTGGGAACTGCCGAGAACCAATATGGTGATTAACGAAGAAGAACAACACGCCCACACCTCTATTGTCATTAACGAAAAAACGATTCCAAAAACGATGGATATCCATGATTTCATCAGGTTTTTTGAATCAGACACACACAAACAGATCGTTGTGAGCTGGGAGTCCGGACTTTACTTTCCGCCAATGCTCAGCACCTTTTCTCCGCCTCCGGAAGCATAAATAACATTCATCACAGCATTACCCCAGTTGTCGCTCCGCGGCAATGGTATGGTGATGTACAAAAGATCGATCGATCATCCCCTTATTTCAGTTATTTATTCAATTCATGACAAGCCTTTAGGTCAGGCCCTGGCATGAAACAAACCCTTTTTATTTATGAAAAAGTCAACATCTTTGTTCGGAGGAATCAAAGAAAACTTTCCATCTGGCCTTGTGGTCTTTTTGGTCGCACTGCCCTTATGTTTAGGAATTGCGCTGGCTTCCGGCGCACCGCCTTTGTCTGGTATCATTGCCGGTATTATTGGCGGTATCGTGGTGGGCAGCATCAGTAATTCGAACATCTCAGTTTCCGGTCCGGCAGCTGGTCTCACAGCAATTATTCTGGTCGCCATCACGGACATCGGAGCATTCGAATTATTCTTATGCGCCGGGATTATCGCCGGGATCATCCAGCTGATTCTCGGTTTCATCCGCGCGGGAAGCATCTCCAACTACTTCCCTAACAATGTTATCGAAGGCATGCTGGCAGGTATCGGTATCATTATTATTTTGAAACAACTGTCACATGCCGTAGGTTTTGACAAGGATTACGAAGGCCATCAATCGCTCTTCGATAATGGCTTTAATATCCATTATTTTTCAGAGCTTTTTGCTGCGATCCAGCCAGGAGCTATTGTAATCACATTGGTTTCCATGGCAATTTTGCTGGCTTGGGATCATATCACGGTCCTCCGGAGGCTCAAGCTCTTGCCTGGTGCACTGGTGGCTGTAATTATAGGAATCCTTCTGAACGAACTATTCAAAATGACGGGAAGCTCTCTGGCAATAGCGCCGGAACATCTTGTGACACTGCCGGTACCTTCTTCTTTGGAAGATTTTAAAAACCTGGTCACTTTTCCCGACTTCACGGGTTTTACCAATCCCAAGGTTTGGATCACAGGAGCCACCATTGCAATTGTAGCTTCCATTGAGACTTTACTCTGCATAGAAGCTTCGGACAGGCTGGACGTGCGAAGACGGATTACAGACACCAATCTGGAACTTAAGGCTCAGGGTATCGGAAATCTCATCAGTTCATTCATCGGTGGACTTCCAATGACCTCTGTGGTGGTGAGGAGTTCTGCCAATGCCAATGCAGGCGCCACGTCCAAACTTTCGGCTATCATTCACGGCGTTCTGCTGCTGATCTGTGTCCTCTCGATTCCCTTTATTCTGAACCTCATTCCACTGGCAACCTTGGCAGCAGTTTTGATACTGGTGGGATATAAATTGGCAAAGCCGGCCACCTTCAGGCACTTTTGGCATAACGGAAAATACCAGTTTATCCCCTTCGTAGCAACGGTGGTAGCTGTAGTGGCAACCGACCTGCTGAAAGGTGTGGGAATCGGATTGTTGATTTCTGTTTTCTATATCCTGCAGGGCAATATGAAGAGAGCCTACTACCTCAGCCGCGAAACACTCAACGATGCAGACGAGATCACCATCAAACTGGCTGAAGAAGTATCGTTTCTTAATAAAGCAGCGATTAAAAAAACACTAAAAAATATCAAACCCAACTCCAAAGTCATCATCGATGCTCAAACCACTTCGTATATTACGACAGATGTGCTGGAAATGATCCAGGACTTTGCGAATGTCCGAGCCAAGGAAGAAGATATTGAGGTAGAACTCATCGGTTTCAAAACGTCGTACCGTGACTATGCCAGCGATCAGGACTCGCATGTGGTTGTGAATCACAAACGGGCCATGTAACATTAACTATAATATTTTATAACAAGAAAAACACATACTTTAAACAATCAGAAATTATGAAAGCACATACTTCAGAAACACAAGCGACCATCACTCCGGCAAAAGCATTGGAAATCCTTAAAGAAGGCAATGCAAGATTCGTTAACAACTTAAAGGCTAATAGAGACTTGCTGGAACAGGTGAATGCCACCCGTGCAGGGCAGTGGCCTTTTGCGGTAATCCTGAGCTGTATTGACAGCCGTACATCAGCCGAACTCATCTTTGATCAGGGTCTTGGTGATATTTTCAGCGTGAGGATTGCAGGAAATTTTGTAAATCAGGATATCCTTGGTTCTATGGAATTTGGCTGTAACGTAGCCGGATCTAAGCTGGTGGTAGTCCTGGGTCATTCCAAATGTGGTGCCCTGAAAGGCGGCCTGGATGCAGCAGCTATCGAGGGCATGGGAATGGACAACCTGAACCACCTCATCGGACACTTTGATCCGATCATCAAAAACATCATCAAAGATGGTGAAGAACGTTCTTCCAAAAATGAGGATCTCCTGGAAAGGCTGAATCACCACAATGTAAAACATGCCATAGAAGACATCCGCAAGCAAAGTTCTACACTGAAAAGACTTGAGGATGAAGGTAAAATCAAAATCGTGGGTGCGAATTACGACGTCGAAACCGGTGTGGTAGCTTGGTTATAATTTTTTTTTCTTCATATAATTAGGGTAGCAAGCCGGGTAAGTGATTATCCGGTTTGCTTTTTTTATTATAAAATAAATCATGAAAATATTTGAGTTTATTAAATACGTAATTTTTATCAATGAATGTCCGTTTTAATCATAACGCTAAAATCAGCAGCCACTGTGTCATTCCGCAGGCATCTAAACACACTGAAAATGAATCAGTTTAAATTCCTTCAGAATGACAAACAAACCACTGAATACTAAATTATAATTAATTAAGAATATTCATTTTTTATCGCAATTAAATGAATTTTTAATATCTTTATAAAAAAAACTATGACAAAACTTTTACCTATTTTCCTTTTATCTTTTGCATTAGGTCATTCCCAGGAATATGGTCTGAATGAAAATTTCGAGAATGAAAGCGCATCACCGCGGTGGACAACGCTTGACCTGGATGGTGATGGAAGGTCCTGGCGTTTGCAGGAAGCCCAGGATTGGACTACAGCTTTGGGATTCTCGGGCTACGTTTACATCTCTGATTCCTTTGACACAGCAGCAAATCTGCCACTCAACCCAAATAATGTTCTGGTTTCTCCCACCTTTATTTATGAGTTGCCACGCATCAAAAACGGTGGTGTTAATTCCATCGGCATAGCATTCAAAGTTGCAGCCGCCGATCCTGTTAAATTTTCGGAAAGCTACGCCGTCTATCTTTTGCCGGCGAATCAAACATTCTCAGCCAATGAAACGCCGATTTATTTTGAAACTTTGACAAGTGGATCGACCTCCCGAAATATCTATGTAGACCGTTATGACTGGGAAATCATGGGCAAGGAGATGAAGCTGTACTTCCGTCATTTCAATAGTCCAAATCAGAAAGGTTTGGTGATTGATGATATCAGTAATTTCAATACGACAATGTCAGTTAATGATGTCGTTCAGAAAAATAAGACTGTGATTTCTCCCAATCCTGCGAAGGATTTTATAAAAATCAATATTAAAGACGAGACTATGCGTAAGCTGGAAATCATCGATATCAGCGGACGGGCACAGGACGTTTTGCTTACAAATGGTGAAATAGATGTGAGGAAACTCAATGCCGGAATTTATTTTATCAGAATTGACACCGATCGATCTTCCTATGTTAATAAATTGATTAAAGAGTAGAAAGTTTTTTACTTTCCGTTAAAAGCCGTCATTGTATTCTGAACACCGGCGAAGACGAATGACAGTGCTGCCTGAGAAAACTTTTCGATTCTTTCGGAGAGTTTTTCTTTTTCCTCCTGGTTCCATTGTCCCAGGACATAATCAGCCTGTCTGCCTTCTGCGAAATCAGCGGAAATGCCAAACCTCAATCGTGTGTAATTTTGAGTGTTGAGTTGCGCCTGGATACTTTTCAGTCCATTGTGTCCGGCATCGGAACCTTTCATTTTCATTCTTAGCGAACCAAAGGGCAATGCCAGATCATCGGTGATAATCAGGATATTTTCCAAAGGAATATTTTCCTTCTGCATCCAGAATTTCACAGCGTTTCCGGAAAGATTAACATAAGTGTCAGGCTTCAGAATGAAAACTTTGCGACCTTTGTATTTGCCTTCGGCCAGAAGACCGAAGTTGGAGGATTTGAAAGGTGCTTCTATTTTTTCAGCAATTTTTTCTGCGACTTTGAAACCGATATTGTGGCGGGTTTCCGCATATTCTTCACCTTTGTTCCCGATTCCGACGATCAGATATTTCATGTTTTACTGATATTCAAATTTAGTGACAATATCCGTGGAAGTTGCGGTTGTAGGATATCCGTCTTTATCATAGAGATATACCACTGCCTGACTGTCTGATAGCGGTGTGCCGGCAAAAACGACGGTGATACCAATCTTTCTCGCATTATTTTTCGCAAATCCTGTGATGCTGCTGGCATCGGCCTCAGCGTGGACGGTAGCAATCAGATAGTCTTTCGGGAGCAGATTATACGGATTGATTTTATCGTCGTACTCCGACAGATTCGCGGTGAGTTCCATTTCCTGGAGGAAGTCAAAAACGGGAACCGGCAAGCCGGTGGCGAAGGATGATTTGAAGTTCCATCTGGTGATATTATTTCCGCTATACGTCAATGTGGAAGCAAAGTTAGCGGCGATTTTCGTATTGCTCTCATCATAAATATCTTCTTTGATAGCAGATGGCCATCCGTTAGAACTATAAGTGATGGTACCAATACTTTTAATAGATTTTCCGTTTTCAGTGTGCGTCACATTGGTCTTATCAATCTTACCGCCGGCATAAACCGGAACAATTTCTTCGGTGCTCACCGTTCCCATATTGTTTTCGGTTCTTACAATTTTTTCTATATTGCCCGATGCCAGGTAGGTAATGCTGATTTTAAGACTGTTGTCATCGGTGGTGATTCCGGTCAGCTTTTTATCTGTATTGTAAGTGTACGTGTAAGTTACGATGTCACCAGCGTCATCAATGGTCACTTTTTTCAATAATTTGGTCGGAGTTGGTCCGCCATTGCCGCCGCCATTATTGGTCCAGTCGTAATCTATGCCGTTCAGCAGGTCGCCGTCTGCATCCTGATTGGGCGTGCAGGCTGACAGGACAAAAACCCCGAATATATAATACAGTATGTTTCTCATTGTTTGATGTATGTTTTGCAAAGTTAATTTTTTAAAATAAATATTACGAACGTTAATGATAATCAAAATATTGTTCGGAATTTTTGTCTTTCAGCTGCTGAAGCTCGTCCACGAAAACTTTTAATTGCTTATCATTGAGATCTCCATTTTTCCTGTAAATCGCAGCCCTTCGTTCCAGCTCGGAATCGTAATATTGTCTAAAATTCTCATTGGTTTCCTGATGATGGGACAGGTCAAAATATTCGCACATGGTCGAAAGAAAACTCTGCAGTTCCTCCTCCGTTTTTTCATCAACATTTTTGCTGAATGCCGTTACGGAGCAATAGATTGGTTTTTTCTCAGCGTCCCATTTATCCATAAAAGCTTTGTACCGATCATCAATCAAAGCTTCAATCTGCTCATTATTGAAAAAAACATCTTCGCTGATGTCTTTCAACTGAACATAATCTGCAGCGCTGTTATTTTTATTAAAGATATAGTTGGCATAAACTACAACTTCTCCTTTGCCCAAACCTGGCGATATGCCGTAATGTTCGGCAAGATAGAAAAGCGCAGGTTCCGCATAATCAATGCCGTCTTTGAGATTGGCGACAAACAGTTCTATCCTGGTGCCGTCTTTATCTTCTGCAATCCTTTTCTCCAGATTTTTATACGCTTGATATTCATAAAGCGTATCCGATGCCTTTTTAAAATAACGGATCGGCGATGCTGCACTGTAAGTCCGGAAACCATTGGCCGAAACATACTTTTTATTGTATAGAAGTCCGTCCATTCTGTAAATATTCTTTCGGTACAAATAATAGAAATCAACCGTATTTCTAATTGATTTTTTCTCAGAATTGAACGCAATGGAAAAGACAGGAACCGATTGGTCTTTGGAATTAAATTTTACGGAAGTTCCCGCTTCATTGTTAGCCTCACTTAGAAAAATCATTTCCTTGTCATAGTGGTATTTTACAACCTGAGCATTGCAGAACAGACTAATCATTGTAAAAACCTGTACAATAATTATCTTGGTGATATTAATTTGAGTTTGTCCATCCATAGTTATTTCAGGAAATCAAGTCTTTCCGGGTTTTGTCTACAATTGAGAAAGAATAAAACCAGA
Organism: Flavobacteriales bacterium UBA720; assembly: GCA_002297505.1. Taxonomy (GTDB): domain Bacteria; phylum Bacteroidota; class Bacteroidia; order Flavobacteriales; family Weeksellaceae; genus Epilithonimonas. The sequence goes on along the minus strand of DBLQ01000001.1, from coordinate 26,127 downwards.
ATTTCTTCCTGACTAACGGAGAAGTAAAACTTTACATTTCGGTTTCCAATTAAAGCTTGAAATATATTTTCAGAAAATTCCTGATAAACGACCCGCTTTTCAGAAACGTTTTCTAAAACAGTCTCCAATTCCGAATACAAATCCTGAATTTCTTTCTCAGTCCACCTGTAATAGAGAAATTCGGCAATTTCGATTAAAGATTCTTCTGCTTCTTTTGTGTATTTAATTCGCATATTTTCTGGAAGAATTTCTCTTTCATCTCATTGGAATCGATTGTATTATCTTGATTGGCTTTATCTCTGATATTTTCTAAATAAATCTTCAGCTTGTCTTCAGAAATCACATCTTCTACAATTTCAATCTCTTTATATTTTTTCAGAAAATCCTTAACCAAAGAAAGCAAATTGGGATTTTCTGTTCGTATTGTTAAAATATTCATTTCTAAAATTTTATTAATCAAATATAATCAATTTAAGCCAAAATCCTATTCAAAACCAGATTCACCTCATCCACATTCGTCACGTTATCTTTTCGCATCATCAGCTGGTTGTTCTTTTCTTTCAACGTGGCTTCGGCCGGATTTTGTGTAAGGTAAGCAATGATTTTTTTGAATTTCTCGCTTTGGTAAAATTTATCCTGAGGGTTCGCCGGGAAATATCCGAGGAACACTCTGTTCTTCACCACCAATTTATCGAAGCCGATTTCCGCTGCCAGCCATTTCAGCTCCACAGATTTCAGAAGATTGATCGCTTCCGCAGGCAATTTCCCGAAACGGTCTGTCAATTCATTTTCAAATTGTTGCAACTCCTTAGCATTCTGAATATCGGCTAATTTCTGGTAAAGCGACAGACGCTCTTCCGTAGAACTCACGTAATCATCCGGCAGCATCAATTCCAGATCCGTATCGATATTAACTTCCTTTGTTGATTTGAAAAGCTTGTTCCGATCTTCTTCATTTTCAAAGAGATTCTCAAAATTCTCATCATCTTTCAGTTCCTCTAAGGCTTCCTGCATCATTTTCTGATAGGTCTCGAATCCCATTTCGTTGATGAATCCACTCTGCTCGCCGCCCAGCAAATCTCCCGCTCCGCGGATTTCCAGATCCTTCATCGCAATCTGGAAACCGCTTCCCAGATCGGAAAACTGTTCAATGGCTTCGAGGCGTTTTCTCGCGTCAGACGTCATCATATCAAATGGCGGCGTAATGAGGTAACAGAAAGCCTTCCGGTTGCTTCGTCCGACTCTTCCACGCATCTGGTGAAGATCTGCCATCCCGAAACGCTGTGCATCGTTAATAAAAATTGTGTTGGCATTCGGCACATCCACACCAGATTCGATGATGGTGGTGGAAACCAGGACATCATATTTGCCTTCCATAAAATCGATGATGTTGTTTTCCATCTGCTTGCCGTCCATCTGTCCGTGTCCGGTGATGACTCTCGCGTCCGGCACCAATCTTTGGATGAGGCCTGCAATATCTTTGAGGTTTTCTATTCTGTTGTTGATGAAATAAACCTGTCCGTCACGCTGCAATTCATAAGAAACGGCATCGCGAATGATTTCTTCACTGAAGCCAATAATACTTGTTTCCACCGGTTGACGGTTAGGCGGTGGCGTTTTAATGACAGATAAATCGCGCGCGGCCATCAGTGAAAATTGCAACGTTCTCGGGATGGGTGTTGCTGTCAGGGTCAATGTATCGACATCGGTTTTTAGTGTTTTCAATTTGTCTTTGACAGAAACACCAAATTTATGTTCTTCATCAATAATCAACAAACCTAAATCCTTGAATTTAATATCTTTACCAACCAACTGATGCGTCCCGATGACAATATCCACCTGACCATTTTTAAGACCTTCTTTGGTTTCAGCTTTTTGTTTGGCCGTCCGGAAGCGGTTCATGTAAGAAATATTGACCGGGAAATCCTTCAGCCTTTCTTTGAAACTGCGGTAATGCTGGAAAGCCAGAATTGTGGTCGGAACCAGGATAGCGACCTGTTTCCCGTCTGTTGCCGCTTTGAAAGCTGCACGAATCGCCACTTCCGTTTTCCCGAATCCCACATCGCCACAGATCAAACGGTCCATCACGCCTTCTGCTTCCATATCGTGCTTTACGTCCAGGGTCGCTTTTTCCTGATCCGGCGTGTCTTCGTAAAGAAAACTTGCCTCCAGCTCATTTTGAAGGTAAGAGTCCGGCGAATATTGGAAACCTTTGGCCGTTTTTCTTTCGGCATAAAGTTTAATCAAATCAAAAGCGATTTGCTTGACTCTGGCTTTGGTTTTTTGTTTTAAGGATTTCCAGGCGGGCGAGCCGAGTTTGCTGAGGACAATTTCCTTGCCTTCCGGACCGTTGTATTTTGAAATTTTATGAAGCGAATGGATGCTGACGTACAGCAGATCGCCATTCTTATAACTTAGCTTAAAACATTCCTGGATTTTTCCATCGTTATTCACCTTCACCAATCCCATAAATTTGCCGATGCCGTGATCGATATGCGCAATGTAATCCCCGACTTTCAGCGACATCAAATCTTTGAGCGTCAGCTGCTCCGACTTTGCAAAACCATCCTTGGACTTGTAACGCTGATAACGGTCAAAGATCTGATGGTCCGTGTACACCAGGATTTTTTGATCCGCGTCCACAAAACCTTCGTGTAATTCCGATTTGAAGCTTTTGAACGGAATCTCGTGCTGCAGTTCTTCGAAAATCGACTGTAATCTTTCCTTCTGCTTTTCTGATGAGAACGAAATCCACGTGTCAAATCCCTGACCTTGTTTTTCCTCCAGGTCCTGGATCAGCAACTCAAAATTTTTGTGAAAGCTGGGCTGCGGCGTTTGGCTGAGCTCCAGCGTATGAACTTTGGGCAGCTGGAAAGTCTGCGAGCTGAAGTCCACCGTCTTAAACTTAATGAGTTTGTTCTGGAACTCGGACTCGGAAATAAAGAGTTCCGAGGGCGTTCTGTGCTGAATATCTTTGCTGAGCGTCTCGTATTTTTCCAGTGCCTTTTCGTAAAATTCCCTGATGCGTCTGGCACACAGGTAAAGGTTTTTTGAAAGCACAAAACTGTCATCAGCCAACAATTCGAAGAAAGACACTTTGCTCCCGGAAACCGAAAAATTCATATTGGAAACCAGCTGAAACTCATCAATTTTATCAAGAGACAATTGCGATTCTATGTCGAAGGTGCGGATGCTTTCTACCTCATTCCCAAAAAAAGTAATCCGGAAAGGCTTTTCGCTGGAGAATGAAAAAACATCCACAATACCACCGCGGACCGAGAATTCGCCCGGCTCGGAAACGAAATCGGTCTGGTTGAATTGATAATGATTCAGCAGCTCATCCACAAAATCAAAATCCAGCTGATCTCCGACTTTGATATGGTGCGAAATCGCTTTGAAATCTTCTTTTTTCAGCACCTTTTCCGACATTGCTCCGATAAAAGCAACAATCACTTTCGGAGATTTTCCGGAATTCAGTTTGTTGATGACCTCCGTTCTCAGAACCAGATTGGCGTTCTGTGTTTTCTCGACCTGATAAGGTTCCAGATGTGTGGCCGGGAAATAAAGAATGTTATCTTTCCCCACAAGATCTTCCATCTCGGCGTTCACGTACAGCGCGTCTTCCTTATCCTCCACCAGATAAAGAATGGTTTTGTTATGCGTGAGAAATAATTCGGCAGCGAGAATCGAAACGGCAGAACCGGCGCTTCCCTTTACAGAAATATGTTGTTTGGTTACGATATTTGAGAAAATCTCACTTCCAAACTGTTTTTTGAGCAGGTCCGGCAGCAGATTCTGATTGATTTTTTTTAATTCCATTATTTTCTCTTGTAAAAGGCTACTCATGTTTTATATTGCTGGCGCATAGATTCCTAAAGTCTGAACTTTCCAAAGCATCAATCCATTGTTGTCCTGATGGAGCTTATACTTCACATTCACGTTTTAGATCAACTGGTTGATATTTCGGAATTTTAAAAAACAGTTTCGATAAATAATCTCTGCGTCCCTTTCAGGATTATTTTCAATAGCCGATATCAACGCAAAAAGCGATTCCGAGAAAATTTCGGAACCGTAAATTGTGAGACAAAGATACTATTTTTCAAAAAAATTAGTTTTAATTTTAGATCCTTAAACTGTAAAGCTTTGAAGTTCAGTTTCAAAATACAAGCCATTTTCTGCCTGCTTGCGCTTCTGCTGGTGCATTGTAAAGATGACGATGCGTCTATTTTCCGCGCTTATGCAGAAGGAAAGTTTACGTATGCTGACGGAAAATTTCTGGAGCAGCCGCTTCGCCTTGTCATTGACAAAAAAATTATCGCAGAGAGCTTCCCGAAAGAAAGCGGCAGTTTTGTTCTGGCCGGACCGTACGAGAAAGGCGCTTACAGGCTGCAGCTGCAGGATTTCAAAGTGCAGTCTTTTTCCACGGACACCAAAGGCTGCAAGATCTCCGCCGATTCGCTCAGCATCGAGATTCCGGAAGGTGTAACCTACATCATCTTCAATGATATCACTGTAAAATGATGAAGAAAATTCTACTTTTTTCATTAGCCTTAATTTCCGTTTCTGCCTCTTCCCAAAGAAGAAAAAAGCAGGACTGGACGGAGAATGTACAAGCTTCTGTAGATCCGCATGTCAAAATCATGACATCGCTGGGCAATAATTTCTTGAAAGATACTTTCGGGTATTTCTACGGCTTCGGGATTGGCGGCAATCTGAATGTTTACAAAAATTTCGGCGTTGGCGCAGAGTACACCTATTTTCTGGCGACGGTGAAAGACCGGGATCGATTTGGTTATCTCGGCGCGCCGTCCATGAACAATTTCGACTGGTATGTCTTTCATCGGGACAAAATCTCCGAAGAATTTTATGTAGAAGAATTGGTGGGTTACAGCACTTACAGGATCAAGAGTCCTTATCTGGACAACTCGGGACAATTCCGGGAAGGGAACGGCGGTCTCAATTTCGGAGCTAAGGCCATCTATACCATTGATGATACAGGAATGCAGCAAATCGTCTTTGGAACGCGGGTCAATTTTTACAATGCCCGCATCGGCAATCAGAATCCTGATATCGAAAAATACTATTCCCGGGCTGTTTTGCTTAACTTCAGTCTGGCTTACCGCATTAACTTCTAAATTGGGATGACGTCAATTTATTTTAAGCTGTTTTTAAGTTGTTATAATTTGGGGTTAAATTTCTGATAATCGTATCGCAGCTTTAATTTTTGCTATACATTTGTTTCAACAAATTAAAACATTCTGATATGAAAAATTTACTCGCAGCATTACTACTGACCTTCGGTATTGGTGCAGCTACAGCACAGACTACAGCGCCTGCAGCCAAAAAACAAGTGACTAAAACGGAGAAAAAAGCGACCAAATCTGTAGAAGCGCAGGCAGCCAAGGTGGCCAACACACCGGACGTAAAACTGAAAAAGGACGGCACACCGGACAAACGATATAAAGCCAACAAAATGCTGAAAAAGGACGGAACTCCTGACAAGCGTTACAAGGCCAACCAATAATTTTCCTGATCGATGAAGAAGAAAGGGACAATTTAATTTTTCATAACTTTTATTTTTTTAGACTTTACAAGATTTTGTAAAGTCTTTCTTTTTGGTTCACGATTTGATAAAGTTTAGGTCAATCCCAAAACTTATTATTATGACGCCTAAACCGATGCTAACCCTTTCCGAAGTGATGGAAAAACTAAGACAGAAAGGCATTACCGACGAAATACGAATGACGGAAGACAAGAAATTTGTCATTTCCGGAACCGAAAAAAACTATAAAGCTGAAGACCTGAAAATCATCCGTACCTACCGCTTCGAAGGAGCCAGCGATCCGGATGATAACATTGCACTCTACCTGGTAGAAGATACTTATGGCAACAAAGCCATGATCATCGATTCTTACGGCGCGAACAGCAACTACACAGGAAGAGAATTTGACGATTTCCTGAAATCACTGCCCACCGAGGAACGCGAGGAATTCGACTTCTAAAAATTATAATTTAATGACCAAGAGTGATTTTTTGAGACCATCTTCAATACCTTTCCAGTAAAAGTTAAAAAAAGATCGGTCTTTGCTTCGCTCCACTTCTATATCTACAGATTCCGGAAATTTTTCGGAATCTTTTTTTACAACCAGATTGGCCACTGCAGAGAGCAAACCTTTCTTCTTTTTGGTGTCTTTGTCCAGAATATTGACCTTGAGATCCTGATGGGTCATCCGGAACTTCCCCGTCATCACATCATTGTTGCCGCGGAAATCGAAGTTGAGTCCCGTAATCAATCCAGTAGCCGTGATATTCATATAAGGTTTGATGAAAGGATTGATATCGCTGGCGGGGAGATTGCTGATGGATCCTGCAATCGTAAACTGATCACGTAGGTTGGCGGTGTCGAAGTTCCAGTTGACTTTCATGGGTGACGCATCCATAAACCGGCAGTTAATTGTGATCGGTACCTTGGTATCCGCACCTTTCCTTTTATTGGAATTGATGTTTCGCACATTCATATTAAAGTTGGTGAAGAACACTTTGCCGGGACCGTTGGCATCCGGCTTGTCCTCTTCATACACCAATTTACTGTTAGTAAGATTCAGATTTTCAATCAACAAAGGAAATTTGATGTTTCGCAATAATTTGGAGTAGAGGACTTTTTCCTTGGGATTATCTTTCGGGATTTTACTTCGGAAGATATTAGCATCCACCTGATTCAGCGTCAATCTCTTCATTGCAACGTCTGGCTGCTTGCCTTCATACTTCCAGTTTATTCCGGACGCCTGGATTCTGCCTGCAGCAATATCATACAAATCTTCTTCTTTAGGAATTATTTTGATGAACTCGGATCTGGAATATTTTGGATTCAGCTTAAATTGCTGTAGATCAATATCTTTCGGAAGCAAACTGAAGCTTGACAGCGTCATTGTATAATATTTTCCCGCATCATAGAACAGCTGTGCTCCTGTTACCTTGAAATCCTGATAGGTAAATGGAATCTTGGACTTCGATGTTTCTGCGTCCATCACAAACTGTTGGATATTGGCATCCAGTTTTGCAATCGTCATGGTTTTTTTTCCGGCCGAGTTGAGGATGGAAAGCCGGCCATTGACGATATCAACATTTTGAAAATCCAGGTCAAATCCTGTTTTGCTCTTGGATTTCCTTACAACCTGGCTCTCGCGGTTCTGAATTGTAAATTCCGGATTCAGAATCCTGGCATCCTTAAGCGCCAACTTTGTGTTGCCAAATACCAGCTGATCAAAAGAAAGATTTTTGCTCTTGATGCCAAATAGACTTTTCTGCCCTTTATGATTCTGTTCCCAATCTTTAAAATCGATGAGAGACTTGATCTCAAAGTCGGAAACGTCCAGCTTTCCATCTTTAGTTTCCAACACCGATGCGGTAACGGAATAAATACGCCCCAGCTGAAAATAGAAATCCTTCGCAGTGACAGAATAGCTGTCCAGCGAAAATGGCAGCGCGTCGGGATTGTAGTTTAGATTAATGTTTTTAACATTGAGATTCAGATTTTTGGCAGAAAATAACTTTTGATTGGCTGCATTCGAAATGTTGATATTGCCGTCTTCGATCACAATGTTGTCAATGGAAAATGGAAGCTGCTTATTTTTAGCTGTATTGTCTTTCGGTGTTGCAAGTCTAATGCTGAGATCAGGCTTACTTAATTTGATAGTACTGGCTTCAATACGATTGTTTTTTAAAAACTGAATGATACCTAGTCTGCTGATATTCAGGTTTCCCAATTTCCCATCGATGGCTATGCTGCTGACATCATTGGGTTGTTTGGAAGACACTTTAATGTCGCTTGCAGTGATGCTGCCGCTCAGGATCTCTACGTTGAGAGACTTATAGGAAATCTGGTAAGGTGTTTTATTTTTAAGATAATCGGGAAGTTGATATTTCAACCAAAGACTGAATCCGATGTTGATGATTAATATGAGGAGCAAAATACTTCCCAGAACTATTCCGCTGATTTTCAGAGTTTTTTTCATTTGTTATTTTATTTTCGGTGGCGGAGGTGGTTTCGGAATTTCAATTTTTGGAGCTGATGAATTTTGCTGAACATCCTGTCTGGTAACAGATTTCAGAATTTTTCCGTTTATATCAATTATAAAATACTGTTTTCCTTTTCTCGCATAGATTTTATTAGCTCCAAAACCTGAGCCATAGGAGATGTCTGGTTTTATTTCGTCAAAAATTAAGGGACACAAAATGTTATTATTCAAATCAATAATTCCATTTTTTCCATTTTTTCCAACGAAAACCTTATCTTTTGCAACAAAGACAAAATCATAAAGTATCGGAACCTTCTGTTTAAAAGTTTTGTATTCCAGCATTCCGAATTTTGAACCTAACTTCACCATATGTCTTTTTTCAGGACCATATTCTACCCAATCTGAAAATTCGTCATAAATTATTGGTGCCAGAATTTTGTTGTTTACATCAACAACTCCAAATTTGCCGTTCTTTTTGACGATAAATTTGCTGTGATCATAAAAGATGGGATGAATATTTTCAAATCCTGAGAGTAATATTTTTCCATTAAGATTGATAACTTTATCTCCATTTTTATCAGAAAAAATAAATGTGTTTTCAATATCATCTAGCTCATAGATGCTTTTATAATTGAAAGGAAAGAGTTCTTTTCCGTTCGAATCTATAATTCCGGATTTTTTGTCTCTAATTGCAACTGCATATTTTTTACCTTCAAAGCGAAGATCTTCATCATAAATAAAAGGCACTTTTACAGTGCCATTTTTATCGACGACGCCGTACTTTCCTTTGAGATTTTTAAAAGAAATTGCAGGATTGTCTGTTCGGAAACTATTGTAAACGGGCTCCAGAGATTCTCCAATCTTCCTTAGTCCTTTATTATATATGGAGTAAATCTTTCCTTTTCTGGCGTTATAATACTCAGAATAATTTCCGTGATTGCTGTCATACGGTTCTATAAAATCATATTCTAAATCAACTTTGAGTTTGCCATCTGGTTTTATTATTCCATATCTTCCGTTTTTTTTGACAATTGCATTCTGATATGCATCAAAAACTGTCGCCGAGTCGAATTTATTATTTGGAAAAGCAGGTTGTATATTTTCATTCAAAAATTCATAATCCTTTCCTTTCTTAACTAGGACGGCTCCATTTTTAAAATAGGTGGATTCGCTTCTATTATAAATACCTTTGGAGAAATTAAAATAATCGGTTCTGAAAACATCGTCGTAAACAAAGTCAGACAGCTGTTTACCTTTGCTATTAAAAAAAGCCCATTTTCCGTTATTTTTTACAATAACATTGTCATCTCGCATCTGTTGGTTAACATCTGGATAAATGATAGGTATGATTTCCTTACCAGATTTATCGATAAAACCAGATTTTCCGTTTTGTGTCACCGCACACAATCCGTTTGCTCGGAAACAATCGACCTTGTTGTACTGAGGAGATATGACAATGACTCCGTTTTCATTAATAAAACCCCATTTCCCGTTCTTTTTAACAGGTGCTAAACCTTCTGAAAAGATACTGACCGCTTCAAAATCACCTTCAAGCATCTGATTACTTTTGGTGATAAAAAATTCCTTTCCTCCAATTTTCGCGTATGCAATTCCATTTTCAAATGGACTGACAAAATCATACTCAAACGGAATTTTGATTAAGCTGTATTTATCAATAAATCCCCATTTGTTTTGCTTGTTGTGCACTCTAAGCCAACCCGTTTCCTGGTCTATTTCGATATAATCAATATCGCTTTTGGAAATTTTATCTGACTTTTCAGTGCAGGCAAATAAAATTAGGAAGACGAAAAATAACGGGTTTCTCATCTGCTAAAGCGTCAATTCCACCACGTAACCTTCGTGCCCGCGCACATTGATGAAATCATCACCTTCAAATGCCAGATACTGACCTTTGATACCCTTGAGAACACCCGTAAATTCCGGCTTTTTGTCCAGTGTAAAAACGTTGACCTTCTCGGGTTTTTCATAGGGAAAATCTAATTTCACCACATTATCTTCCGCCACGGCAAACCGCTTGAAGTCATTGGAAAAATATTCGGCAATTTTATTCCGGAAATCGATTAAATCTATAGTATCTTCATAATCATCAGCCAGCATTTTCTTCGGATTAGTCTTGTCTGCCATATGTTTTTTCAGTTCTACCTCGATCATTCCGGCTTCGTACCGGTTTTCTGTGACGGCAATCGGCAAGGCAAAAGTGGCACCCTGATCAATCCACCTTGTTGGGATTTGCGCTTCCCTGGTCACGCCCACTTTCACATCGCCGGTGTACGCAAGGTATACAATGTGCGGCACCAGCTGGATCTGCTTCTCTACCTCCAGATCCCGCTCACCAACGCCAAGATGTGCTGTAGAAAGCTCCGGTCGAATGATGGTATCACTGGCATACGGACTTTCGAAGAAGCATTTTTTGCAGAATCCCATGCGGTAGATCTTTTCGTCGCTCCCACAGTTCACGCATTCGTAGCCCACATGACTGATGCGAATTTCCTTCCCAAAAAGCTGATTCATATTAATCAAATCGTTTTTGAGATTAAGAAAATATTGGATGGGCTGCCCGTTTTGGGTTATCATTTTTAGGATCTGTCCGGAAAATTGCATTGCTGTAAATTTTAGTAAAAATACGGAAAAAAGGTTGTTGCCCGTTCTGCAAACTTTAATGGAATCAGCGAAACTATTCACTGATACAATTTAGGATCGAGGCAAAACCCGGAAAATATCTGTATTAAAGACATCTTCGATAATATACCAGACTGCAAAAGTTTTTCCACTGAAAACAACTCAAAACACTTTTGCCGTCGACAAATTTTGTCGTATCTAATATTTCAAATCATTCTTTATCAACAGTTTACAACTTACAATTTAACATAATCTAACTGAGCAAAGAAACGCTGAAAGAAGTGAATGTTTCTCAACTTCCAAAAGGCAGCTATATTATGACTGTAGCGGAAAAAGGATTGGTAACCTCGAAAAAATTCATTGTTCAATAATTTTGAAATAACTTTTCCCTGAAAAGAATCTCCGAATGCGAGATTCTTTTTTTGTTAATGCCTATCTTCGCAGCAACACAATTCATTATGAACTATCTGATTACCGGCGGAAGCGGATTTATTGGTTCTCATTTGGTAGAACAGCTTCTAAAAACTGGACATTCTGTCATCAACGTCGACAACTTCGACGATTTTTATGACTATAAGGTCAAGTTTAAAAATACTTTAGAGTCTACCGATAATTCAAGTGATCATCCGTTTACAGACAAAGCCAATGACATTGAGAAATTGATATCATTAACAAAATCAGAACGTTATCAGCTTTACTATCAGGATATCCGCGATAAAGATGGATTGGAAGAGATTTTTAAAGCTCACCAGATTGATTTTGTGATCCACCTGGCCGCGCTGGCAGGCGTACGTCCGTCCATCGAAAGACCTTTGGATTACGAGGCTGTCAATATCCGCGGCACGCAGCATCTGTGGGAACTTTGCAAGGCATATGGAGTTACAAAATTGGTTTGTGCCTCGTCTTCAAGCGTTTATGGCAACAGTGAAAAAGTTCCTTTTGCGGAGAACGATAATGTAGATAGGCCCATATCTCCTTATGCAGCAACCAAAAAAGCAGGTGAAGTGTTGGGCCACGTGTATCATCATCTTTATCAAATAGATATGATCCAGCTGCGGTTTTTCACCGTCTACGGCCCACGGCAGCGACCGGATCTTGCGATTCACAAATTCACAAAACTGATTCTTGAAAATCAGGAAATCCCTTTCTATGGCGATGGTTCTACGGCTAGAGACTATACTTTCATTGAGGATATTATTGATGGAATTCTCAAATCGATCCAATACCTGCAGAATAACGATGGTGTCTATGAAATCGTGAATCTGGGCGAGAGTGAAGTGATCACCCTCCACGAAATGGTCTCTACATTGGAGGATGCCATTGGCAAAAAAGCGGTCAGAAAAAATCTGCCAATGCAACCCGGCGATGTCATAAAAACCAATGCCGACATTACGAAGGCCAAGGCCATGCTGGGCTATAATCCGCGCACTAACTTCCAAAATGGCACAAAAAAATTTGTGGAATGGTTTTTGGGAAATCGGCCTAAGTGAATCTGATGATCGATAATTGTTTGAATCAAGATCAAATTATTTTTAAAAAATATTGAAAATCAGTAGAAATATATATAGAATATCACCTAATTTTTTACTTTTGCAAAAAATTTAATTATGTATTGGACATTAGAATTAGCATCCTATCTTAGCGATGCACCTTGGCCGATGACCAAGGCAGAATTGATAGACTACGCCATCCGAACCGGTGCGCCAATGGAAGTGGTAGAAAACCTTCAGGCCATTGAGGACGAAGGTGAGATCTACGATTCTATTGAAGAAGTATGGTCTGACTATCCTACGGACGAAGACTTCCTCTGGAACGAGGACGAATATTAAGATAAAAACAGGCTGATGGCTTCTTGCCATTGGCTTTTTATAAATACTATTATTAATGCGATTAGCCATTGGCTAATTGCCAAAAGCTGAATCAATGAGTTTTTTAAATACAGTTCTTAAAAGTTTTTTGGGAGACAAGAATGCAAAAGATTTAAAAGAAGTAAAAAAAGTTGTCACTAAAATCAAAGCAGCTGAGCCCGGCATCCAATCATTGACTGATGACGGATTGCGCGAGAAAACCGCAGAATTTAAGGAGAAAATCAAATCTGCCGCTGCCAAATTTACAACCCAAATCGACGAATTAAAAGAGCAGATTAAAAACTCGGCCAACGTGGATGAAAAGGAATCGCTCTTCACCAAAATCGAAGCGCTGAAAAAGGATTCGTACGAGGTAGAAGAAAAAGTGCTGAACGAAATTCTTCCGGAAGCATTTGCTTTGGTAAAGGAAACTTCCCGCCGTCTGGCGCAGAACGGAGCGATCCGCGTAACCGCCACAGACCGCGACCGCGAGCTGGCTTCTTATAAAGATTTCGTTTCCATAGAAGGTGACACTGCCGTTTGGAAAAACAGCTGGGATGCTGCAGGAACGCCGGTGGTTTGGGATATGGTACACTATGACACACAGTTTATTGGTGGTGCCGTTCTTCACTCCGGAAAAATTGCCGAGATGGCTACCGGTGAAGGTAAAACCTTGGTAGGAACACTTCCAATTTATCTTAATGCACTTCCTGGACGTGGTGTACACGTTGTAACGGTCAATGATTACTTGGCGAAACGTGACTCGGCATGGATGGGCCCATTGTATGAGTTCCACGGATTGACCATTGACTGTATCGATCTTCATCAGCCTAACTCTGATGCGAGGAGAAAAGCTTATCAGGCCAGCATCACCTACGGTACGAATAATGAATTTGGTTTCGATTATCTGAGAGACAACATGGTGACCAATCCTACCGAGCTGGTTCAGGGCGAACTGAATTTTGCCATTGTGGATGAGGTGGATTCTGTTTTGATTGACGATGCGAGAACGCCATTGATTATTTCCGGGCCTGTTCCTCAGGGAGACAGACAGGAATTCGATGTTCTTAAACCTTCCATAGACAGAATTGTTGAAGTTCAGAAAAAGACAGTCTCAGCGATTTTTAATGAAGCTAAAAAGCTGATTGCGAACGGAAATACTAAAGAAGGTGGATTCAAATTGCTTCAGGCGTACAGAGGTCTTCCGAAAAACCGACAGCTGATCAAGTTCTTGTCGGAGAGCGGAAACCGTGCTTTGCTTCAGAAAGTTGAAGGTCAATATATGGCGGACAATAACCGCGATATGCCTATTGTGGACAAAGATCTTTACTTCGTCATCGATGAGAAAAATAATCAGATCGATTTGACAGATAAAGGTGTAGAATACATGTCTGCGGGTAACGAGGATCAAAACTTCTTCGTCCTTCCGGACATCGGAACAGAAATAGCCGAAGTCGAAAAGAAAAACCTCAGCAAAGAAGAAGAATTTGCTGCCAAAGAAGAACTTTACAGAGATTTTGCTGTAAAATCTGAGCGTGTGCACACGATGAACCAATTGCTGAAAGCCTATACTTTATTCGAAAAAGACGATGAGTATGTGGTCATTGATGGCGAAGTGAAAATCGTGGATGAGCAGACCGGCCGTATTATGGACGGCAGACGTTACTCCGACGGACTTCACCAGGCGATTGAGGCTAAAGAAAACGTAAAAATCGAAGCAGCTACTCAAACATTTGCGACGATTACTTTGCAGAACTACTTCCGTATGTACAACAAGCTGGCCGGTATGACCGGTACGGCGGAAACCGAAGCGGGAGAATTCTGGCAGATTTATAAACTGGATGTGGTAGTAATTCCTACCAACAGACCAATCCAGAGAGATGACAGACAGGATTTGGTTTTCAAAACCAACCGTGAAAAATACAATGCCGTCATCGAAGAAATCGAAAAATTGACTTCAGCCGGAAGACCTGTCCTGGTGGGTACGACGTCTGTTGAGATTTCCCAATTGCTTTCCAGAGCTTTACAACTCAGAAAAATCCAGCACCAGGTATTGAATGCAAAACTTCACAAAAAAGAAGCGGAGATTGTAGCAGGAGCTGGTGGACCAGGTGTTGTAACCATCGCTACGAATATGGCTGGTAGAGGTACCGATATCAAGTTGAAACCGGAAGTAAAACAAGCCGGCGGTTTGGCAATTATCGGAACAGAAAGACACGACTCTCGCCGTGTAGACAGACAGCTGAGAGGTAGAGCCGGACGTCAGGGTGACCCGGGAAGTTCCCAGTTTTATGTTTCTTTGGAAGATAACCTGATGCGTCTGTTTGGTTCTGAAAGAATCGCTAAAATGATGGACAGAATGGGACACAAGGAAGGTGAAGTGATTCAGCATTCTATGATTTCCAAGTCTATTGAGAGAGCTCAGAAGAAAGTGGAAGAGAACAACTTCGGGGTTAGAAAAAGATTGTTGGAGTACGATGACGTGATGAACAAGCAGCGTGACGTGATTTACAAGCGAAGAAAGAACGCCCTGTTCGGAGATCACCTGAAGTATGACATCGTGAATATGATTTACGATACAGCGGCAGCAATTGTTTCTCAGGCAAAAAATACCGGAAACTATAAGGATTTCGAATTCGAGATCATCAAGCATTTTACGATGGAAGCGCCGGTTACAGAGTCCGAATTTTCTAGTATGCAGATTCCTGCCTTGACCGATATCGTATTTAAGAAAGCTAAGGAAGATTATGATCTGAGATTAAATCTTTTGAAAGAAAAAGCTTATCCGATTATTGAAAATGTTTATCTTAACCAAGGTTCTATGTTCAAAATGATTCAGGTTCCTTTCAGCGACGGCGCCAAAACAATGACCATCGTAACGGACTTGAAAGAAGCTTATGAAACCAAGTGCGAATCGTTAATTACAGACTTCGAAAAAAATATTTCATTGGCAATTATCGACGAAAACTGGAAAACGCACTTAAGAGAAATGGATGATCTCAGACGTTCTTCACAAGGTGCAGTTTACGAACAAAAAGATCCTTTGGTAATCTACAAACAAGAATCTTTCTACTTGTTCAGCGAAATGGTGGACAAGGTGAATAAAGAGATTGTATCCTTCTTGTACAAAGGTGAAATCCCTGCATAACAATTAGTTACAATTACAAATGACAATCCTGTTGAGCTATCAGCAGGATTTTTATTTGGAATAATTCTTAATAATCTGACAAAAATCACAATTTTCGTTAATTTAGAATAATTAAAAATAATATATTTGCATAAAATTATTCCATATAAATGAAGAAACTAGTTGTGAGTGCTGTGGTTTTGGTTTCCACGCTGACTTATGCGCAGGAGAAAAAAGATAGTGTCAATTCCAAAAATATTGAAGAAGTCATCATTGACAAAATGGTAAAAAAGTTGGACACCGAATCGTCCAATAAAATGCCGATAAGTTTTATTGAAAATCCACAAGTGTATTCGTCAATCGACCGAGGGATATTGGAAAATCAGAATATTTTTACCGTTGACGACGCTTACAGAAATGTGACTGGTCTTCAGAAAATGTGGAATCCTACAGGAAGAGCTGGTGACGGTGGTTCATTTTTCGTGTTGAGAGGCTTTCCTTCCCAAGCATCAACAAGAAATGGAATGGTGGCGCCGGTCACTTCCACAATTGACGCTATTAATGTTGAAACACTGGAGTTTTTGAAAGGTCCTGTTGGAACACTTTATGGAAGCAATGTAGCATCTTACGGAGGTCTTATCAACAGGGTGACTAAAAAGCCAATGCAAAATTTCTTTGGGGCCGTTTCAGCATCAGCGGGAAGCTACAATACGTACAGAGCAACCGCAGATGTCAATGCGCCGGTAACAAAAGACTTGCTGTTCCGCGTGAATACAGCTTACACAAACGATGGTAACTTCACCAAACCGGATGCAAAAAATCAATATACTACCTTTGCTCCAAGTTTAACCTGGAATATCTCTGACAAAGTTCAAGTCAATCTTGATTACGAATTGTTCCGGAACCGCGTGACTGCAAATCCATATTTCTTCTACCTATCGCCAAAAACTTTAAACGGCGTAGATAATATGAAAGATTTGGAAAAAGTAGCTGGGTTGGATTACAAAGAATCCTACACAGGAAATGGTCTGTATATGACTGCTAGAAACTCCAATGTTTTCGGAAATGTAAAATGGAAAATTAACGATGATATTACGTCAAGTACTTATATCAATAACTCCGATTCTTATTCCGACGGTTACAATCCTTATTTTTCGATTAATTATGATGCCAATTCATCTGCTTATAAAGTTGCGCGCGCTGATCAGTCCACAGATAACAGTAAAAAATCTTGGTTCCAGATTCAACAAAACTTCAACTTCAATCATGATTTCTCAAACGGCATGAAAAACCGTGCGATTGTAGGTTTTGATTACATGAAAACCACGGAGCGTCTTAGATATAAATATCTGAATTTTAATTTCGACAGTGTTCCGGCGTCTGGCGCAGATTATTCCGGGATGAATGCGAACACCCTTTCAGCACTTTATGCAGACCCTACAAATGTTTCTCGCTGGGATTATACCGGAGATCTGAATACCTATTCAGGTTATATTTCCGATTTATTCAGTCCGATTGAAAATTTGCACATTATGGCTGGTCTTCGCTACGAAAATAATGATTATTCCGGTGGTACATCAGGTCCTAACTCTTTGCAAGCCTACAACCAGGCAGCGCTTTCGCCAAAGGCAGGAATTGTTTATGAAATTGTTAAAGACAAATTCTCGGTTTTCGGAAACTACCAAAATTCGTTCAAATCAAACGGTTACTTTACATATGATGTTGCAGGAAATACAAAGTTGTCAGATCCTGAAAGAGGAAATCAGCTGGAAGGCGGTCTAAAGGCAAGCTTGTTCAACAACAGGTTCAATGCAACAGTCTCCTATTACAACATCAAAGTAAAAAATCAATTGCTCTACACGGGAGAATACACACCAAGCTTTATCTCAGTTCAGCAGCAGGTTGCATCCACACTGAGCAAAGGTTTTGAACTCGAAGTCAATGCTTATCTTGTCAAAGGTTTCTCATTAGTAGGAGGTTTGGCTTACAATGACACCAAAGACGAATCTACAGACTTGAGGCCTACAACTGCCGGCTCATACTGGAACGCCAATTTCAATCTGGCCTACCAATTTGTTGATGGGCAAATGAAAGGTCTTGGTTTCGGCTTCGGAGGAAATTATGCCAGCGATAACAATGTGACGGGAGACTTCATCTTACCAAAATATTTTGTCCTGAATGTCAATGCATTTTACGATACCAAAAGATTCAGAATCGGGGTTAAAGTTGATAACCTAACCAATGAACATTATTGGACAGGTTATTCCACTGCCAATCCACAGATGCTGGCTAACTTCCTGGGAACTGTAGCCTACAAATTCTAAACTCACGCATGAGAAGAAAAAAACACCATCATAAAAAGAAACCAGGATTTTTCAAGAAATGGTCGGCCAAACTGCATCTGTGGTTTGGCTTGTCCATTGGTTTGCTAATCTTCATTATTTCGATTACCGGCGCGCTCTACGTTTTCAAAGACGAGGTTGAAAATCTTAGTCGAAAAGAATACATCTATCACAACGAAAAAAATATTGACCAGAAACAGATCCTTCCCATCCGCGTGATGGAAAAAATGGTCAATGCACAGACGCAGGAAAAATATCCGATCCATTGGGTCAATGTCCCGATAGACAACAAAATGTCCTACCAGTTCTACTGGTACGAGCATCAGCCCGATCAATGGAATTATTTTGACGAATTCCCGATTTACAAACTGGCCTACGTCAATCCATATACGGGAAAAGTGCTTCAGGTTTATGATGAGAAAAACGGCTTCTTTGCCATCGTCAAATCCATCCACTGGAGTTTTCTTTTGAAACAAGACTGGGGAACGTATGTCGTTGGTATTCCGGTTTTGATTTTTCTGGTAATGCTGATCACCGGAATCGTACTGTGGTGGCCCAAAAACAAAGCAGCCAGAAAACAGCGCTTCAAATTCCAATGGAAAGATACAACACAATGGAAACGTAAGAATTATGACCTCCACAATATTCTGGGTTTCTACTCATCCGTTTTTGCGTTGATTCTAACCATTACAGGATTGTTTTATGCATTCTTCGTAGTGCAGGCTTCCATTTACTACATTTTTTCCGGCGGAGAAACGGCTTACCCAGATTTTTCTAAAATCACGACCAAAGCTCCGATCGAAATGAGGACAGACAAAACTCTGGACAAGATTTCCGATAAGGTCAAAGAATTGTATCCCAATGCTTATGGCTTTTCCTTAGACTTGGGACATCCGCACCTAGACGACCACGAGCATCCGCATTTCGAAGTTTATGTAAAACATCTCTCCTATTCTTACCATAAAAGCAGCAGTTTGATTTTTGATGAAAATTCAGGCGAATTATTACACCGGCACGACCCGGAAGATAAAAATTTCGGCGAAAAAACGGTTGCCGCCAATTATGACATTCACGTTGGCGCCATCCTGGGATTACCTACGAAAATCATAGCCTTCATCGTCAGCTTAATTATCGCATCGATGCCAGTCACAGGATTTATGATCTGGTGGGGCCGGCGCAAGAAGACCCCAACTAAATAATTGATACAGAAATCCAGATGGCAGCATCCGGATTTTTTTGTTGATGAAAAAAGCTGGTCAGAGTCATCATCCTGATACTAAAATTAAATTAATATTTGTCACATATTACATTGATTTTCCATAAATTTATCCTCACAAAAAAAATTAAACTTAATGTCATTACTTGATCTGTCCCGACAAATCGCCATTGGAATTGATATTGGCGGGACGAATACCAAATTCGGACTGGTAAACCATCGCGGAGAAATTCTTGCGAAAGGAAGCATAAAAACAGAAGATTATAAACAGGTAGAGGATTTTATAGACGCATTGTATGAGAATATAACGCCACTCCTGGAGGATGTCAAAGGCAATAACAGCCTGGATGGCATCGGCGTGGGCGCTCCGAATGCCAACTATTTCAAAGGTACCATAGAACTGGCTCCTAATCTGCCGTGGAAAGGCGTGGTGCCTTTTGCGGAACTGATGACACAGAAATTCGGCGTCCGTTGCAAGATGACCAACGATGCCAATGCGGCGGCACTGGGCGAGATGATGTTCGGCGCAGCCAGAGGCATGAAGGATTTTATTATGATCACACTGGGAACCGGTGTAGGAAGTGGTATCATCAGCGGAGGAAATCTGATTTACGGCCATGACGGTTTTGCCGGAGAATTGGGTCATACCATCGTAAAACCTGGCGGCAGAAAGCATTGGAGTACCGGTTCGGAAGGAAGTCTTGAGGCGTATGCATCGGCAACCGGAATTGCGATTACTGCTAAAAAATTCCGTGCCGAATTCCCGGACTCTATGCTCAATCAATATCCGGAAGATACCATCAATTCCAAAACTGTCTTCGAATGCGCTGAAAAAGGCGATCCTACAGCCATCGAAGTCTTCAGATATACGGGACAAAAATTGGGTGAAGCCTTGGCTAATTTCGTAATGTTTTCTTCACCAGAAGCTATTTTGCTCTTCGGTGGCGTAATCAAGGCAGGAGATTTCTTGCTGAAGCCTGCCAAACTGCACATGGAAAGAAACCTGCTTCCTATTTTCCGATCCAAAGTCAAATTAGTTTTCAGCGAGCTGGACGAGGCAGATGCAGCCATTCTCGGCGCCAGTGCTCTGGTGTGGGAAAACTCTAAATAACACGCTCATCATCCTTTGATTTTCTAAAGTACAATAGGAATAATTTTTGCTATTGATAGTCCAGAAAATCAAAGGATTTTTCTTTGAGCCCATGACACGTTATTTATTCATCATCTTAAGTTTTTTCCTGATCAGCTGTAACGGACAGGAGAAAAAATCAAAACCTTTAACAAATCAAAAAATGGACAAGAACAATTTGGAATATGCCACTTTGGCAGGTGGATGTTTCTGGTGTGTGGAAAGCTGTTTCCATATGCTGAAGGGCGTAGAATCTGTAACTTCCGGCTACTCCGGTGGTCACAAGGATCATCCTACGTATGAAGAGGTATGCACCGGAACTACAGGTCATGCGGAAGTGGTGGAAATTGCCTTCGACCCGAAAATTATTTCTTTTAAGCAATTACTGGAGGTCTTCTGGTTTCTGCATAACCCGACTACGCTCAACAGACAGGGCAATGACATCGGCACACAGTACCGTTCCGCCATCTTCTATCATTCTGAGCAGCAAAAGCAGCAAGCAGAAGAGTCTATGAAAGAATCCGAAGCCAAGCAGGAATGGAACGGGATATACGTCACAGAAATTGTTCCGTTCAAAAAATTCTGGCCGGCAGAGCAGTATCACCAGGGTTATTACAATGCCAATCCTACGCAGCCTTATTGCAGCGCAGTAGTAGGACCAAAAATCCAGAAATTCAAAAAACATTTTGGCGAAATGGGCTGGCTGAACGAAAAAGCGGAGAATTAACTCTCCGCTTTTTTATTTCCAGCTCTGATTCCGTTTGTCATCGGAGCGTTTCTTTCCATTATCAATATTATAAGCCAGTCCGATTCCCAAAGTCTGCTTCAGCTGCGTTTTCCTGATCTGATTGTGGTCGTACAGCAGGTCCAGCGTCACATTGGTAGAAATATACTTGTTGACCTTCATATTCAGAATTCCGCTGTAAGAAAGCACCAGTCTTTCCGGATGGTCCAGGTAATTCGAAAAAACCGAGGCATTGTTCATCAACGTTATATTCTCCATCAGCTTCGCCTTGTACTGCGCCGTTCCCAGAAAACCGAACTGGAACAGCATGGCATCGCCGTCTTTTTTAAGGCCATAGCTTCCCGCATACTGCAGGGTTTTATCCATTACAAAAGTAAATCTGGCATTCGCCGGCCGCAGGGTCATCGTAAAATTGTCGGAAGGTTTGTAAGTGAAACCTGCGCCCAGATTGAGATAGCCCGGCGCCATAAAATTGGAGATCTTCCTGGCCTCCGGATTATTGCCATCATCATAGCCCGGTGCAAACTGGGTAATTAATCCTGCGCCCACGGAAGTGTACCAATGTTCCGAAATCTTCCGCCCATAATTGATAGACAGATTAATGACATCCTGCGTTTTCCGGTTGCCTACACCTTGGGTATTGTTCATCCCGTAACCCAGGATAATCAGGTTTTCCCATAGGTCTTTATCCTTTTCGTAAGTCAGATTGTAATTGACACCTGCCTGCCAGCCTATACTATTGGCACCACCGGCCACCCAGTTGGAAAATGCAGACTGATTGAGCATCAAGGTAATCTGCCCTGCGACGGACCACGCTTTTGTAGAATCCTGAACTGGCTGCTCCTGCGCCAAGGTCTGTAGTGCCACGAGTAGCGCGGCAGAAAAAAGTAACTTTTTCATACATCTGTTTTTTATTAAAACAAATATATGAATTTCAACAGATTAGTTCACAAAAGGTTTGATAATCCCGGTGCTGCTGTCCCGCTCCACCTTGTAACCCAGGTTGTAGGTAATCCCGACACCCAAAGTCTGCTTTCTCTGCAGTCTTTTGATCTGGTCGTGGTCATACATCATCTCCAGAGTCACTACCGTTGTGATATATTTATTGAATTTGAGATTTAAGGTACCGCTGTAGTTGATATCCACCCGCTCGGCATGCTGAAGATAATTGCTGAAGAAATTGATCTGATTGATGAAGGTGGCATCTTTAAAGAGTTTGAGCTTGTAAAGCACATTCACCATAGCACCCAGCTCTGTCCTTACACTTTGGCCATCACGCTCCAGACCATAGGTGCCTTCAGTCTGCAGTTTCTCATCCAGCACGAAGGTAAATTTTCCATTCACAGGTCTTGCAATCACCTGAAAATTTTCATTAGGATTGTAAGAAAGACCGATACCTATGTTAAGGTAACCCGGCGCCATAAATTTTGAAATTCTGTCATCGAAAACCGGGTCCGGCGTGTTGGAGTAATTATAGCCTGCCGTGAACTGCGACAGAAACTGGAAACCCGTCGAGAGGTAATAATGCTGAGCAAGCTCATAACCGTAATTGGTCATGATGTTAATATAATCATCTGTCTTCCTGGTAGATTGCCCTGTGGAAGACACAAAGCCGTAGCCCATCTGGATGTTGTTATCAAGGTAATGACGTTCCTTTTTATAAACGATATTGTAGTTGATTTTCCCGATGACACCAATGTTATTGTTCCCGCCGGCGTACCAGTTGGAAAAAGAAGATTGATTGAAAACCAGGCTGTTTTGCCCGAAGACAAACCAACGCTTCAGCGTGGGCAGGCTCAGGATGGACGATGGCGTCAGCGGACTATTGTCATTATTATTGGGAACAATAACCATATTATTGGCCAGTTTTACCGAATCTTTACGGATAGCGTGGATGTCCACAATTTTTGGATTGGCCAGACTATCCAAATCCAGCGCGGTAGAGTCCCATTTTTTTTGTGCGATAGAATCTATGACTTTTTGATAATCAACTTCTTGCGCATTAGCAATAACACATAATATCAATACAAAAAAAAACAGAACCTTTTTCATTAACCAAAATTTTAAAGCAAAAATAATAAAACTAAATTTTGTAAAATATGACTTTATAACCAAATATGAGGATAACAGTCATTTTTTGCAGACAAAATTACCTTTTCTGAACATTGGCTGTAAAATTGTGAATTCAAAGTCAATGTTATTAAAGTCAATCAATTTCCGGGCGATCCTGATTCCCTTCCTCATGCTGGGACTGATGTGGGCAGGCTATCTGTTCCAGAACCTGGGATGGGTGCAGGGCTGCAATGGCGCTCTGATTCCGTTGATGCCTCAGGGATTGAAAGGCATTCTTTTCGCGCCACTTTTGCACGGCAGTTTCGACCACATTGTGGGCAACTCACTGCCCATAGCAATTCTCCTTTTTTTACTGTTCGAGTTTTATCCCAAGATCGCCGTCCGGATTTTCCTGATTGGGTGGATTGCGTCGGGACTGCTCGTCTGGATGCTGCCGCCTATTGACATTGTGACAGGTGAATGGAACTACAGCTGCATCATTGGTGCGAGTGGATTGGTCTATATGCTGGCATTTTTCATCTTTTTCAGCGGCGTATTCCGCTGGAATATGAAACTGCTAACGATTTCCATGGTGGTCGCGCTGTACTATGGCAGTTTGATCTGGGGCATTTTTCCGGAAGAATTTTTTTCTCAGCTGGAAGAACCAAGCCGCATCAGCTGGCAGTCTCACCTTGCGGGAAGCATCACAGGTGTAATACTGGCTATCATTTTCCGGAAAATCGGGGAAGAAAAAAAACGGAAGTACATCTGGGAATATCCGAATTATTATAATGAGCGCGATGACAAGATGTGGCAGGAATACATTGCCAATCATCCTGAGGACTTCGAGGAACTCCCGCAGCTGAAACAGGAAAACATCTGGGAATATCTGGACGAAATCCGGAAAAGGGAACAATAATTTTCTTAATTTCGTGGGAATACACAGATGATCATGTTCCCAGAAGATTACCTCTATATTCTTGCGTTGCGGCAATGTAAAAACATTGGCAACACCAATCTCAGAAAGCTGATTCAGACCAGGGGTTCTGCCAAAGCTGTCTGGGAATCCACAAAAAAATCGCTCCAGAATATTTCCGGAATCGGCGTGGCAAGTGTCCGGGACATCGGCAATAAGGAATTGCTTCTCAAAGCTGAAAAAGAGCTGCAGCTGTGCGATAAAAAAGCGATCCGCATCATTTCCCAACACGATTCTGACTATCCGAAACATCTCACGAATTGCGAAGATGCGCCTGTGCTGTTGTTTTGCAAAGGTCAAATTAATAATCAGGCCAATCCTATCAGCATCGTAGGTACCAGAAAGCTGACTGCATACGGCAGACAGTTTATTCAGGATTTGCTGGCGGAACTGAGCGGTTCCAATGTTGCCACTGTGAGCGGACTCGCATTGGGCGCCGATACCTGCGTGCACGAGGAGACTCTGAAACACCTTCTGCCCACGGTTGCAGTAATGGCGCAGAGTCTGGATAAGGTCTATCCGGCGTCCAATAAAAATCTGGTCCGGAGAATTCTGGATAACGGCGGTGCAATGGTATCCGAATATGCCACCTTTGATGGCAGCAGCAAAGAATATTTTCTGCAACGCAACCGCATCATCGCAGGACTCTCTCCTCAGCTGGTGGTGGTGGAAACGGCATACGGCGGCGGCTCTGTAACCACGGTGACGGCCGCTAATAATTATAACCGTGATGTTTACGCCTTGCCCGGCAAGATCACTGATATCTACAGCCAGGGCTGTAACCATCTCATTGCGGCCAATAAAGCAGCAGCCATCGTCAATGTCAAGTCGCTGATAGATAGTCTTAATTTAGCCGTTCAGCCCGAGCTGTTTCCGGAGGAGAAACCCAAAATCCGGCTGCCCGCCGATAAAAAGGAACATCAGAAAATTCTCGATATACTGGATTATGAAAAGCCCTATACTCTGGACGAGATTGCTGAGAAAACTAACATTCTGCATCATAAGCTTTTACCAATTCTTTTGGATTTAGAAATTTATGGCTGTATTAAATGTCTTTCCGGCAGGCAATATCTTCGAAATGATTAAACCCGGCGTTCCGAAAACTTGAAATAAATTAACATTAGATTCAATAATCGTTAACGCAAAAGAATAAATTATACAATAAGCAAAAAACATCTTTAATATCATTAATTTTTCAATAAAAATCAAAATATTACTTGCAAAATTTGAAAATAAAATTAAATTTGTTGTCATAATTATAGAACAATGGAACACTATAACGTTGAACAAAAGATTCAGGAGTTTATGGCAAAAATCGAAGCCAAAAATCCTAATGAACCCGAATTTATCCAAGCCGTAAAAGAAGTTGCAGTGACGGTAATCCCGTTCATCGCCACCAGAAAAGAATATACCGGAATGAAGCTCCTGGAGAGAATGGCTGAGCCGGAAAGAGTGATTATTTTCCGCGTGCCTTGGATTGATGACAAAGGCGAAATCCAGGTGAACCGTGGTTTCAGAATCCAGATGAACTCTGCCATTGGCCCTTACAAAGGCGGAATCCGTTTTCATCCAACGGTGAACCTTAGTGTTCTGAAATTTCTTGCCTTCGAGCAGGTTTTTAAAAACAGTCTTACAACGCTTCCGATGGGTGGTGGAAAAGGTGGTTCCGACTTTGATCCTCAAGGTAAATCCGATATGGAAGTGATGCGTTTTTGCCAGGCTTTTATGACGGAGCTTTGCAAACACATCGGTCCGGAAACAGACGTTCCTGCCGGAGACATCGGGGTTGGCGCCAGAGAGATTGGGTACCTTTTCGGGATGTATAAAAAAATCAGAAATGAATTTACCGGAGTTTTGACCGGAAAAGGTCTGGCGTACGGAGGTTCACTCATCAGACCGGAAGCTACAGGCTATGGCGTGGTGTACTTTGCAGAGCAAATGCTGAAAACCATTGATGAAAAAATCGAAGGTAAAACGGCAACGGTTTCAGGTTTCGGAAACGTGGCCTGGGGTGTGGTGAAAAAATTCACAGAAC
>DBLQ01000122.1 GCA_002297505.1 Flavobacteriales bacterium UBA720 | reverse complement strand
ATTCTTTGAAAGCCATTAAAGAAGAAGCGGAACGAATGAAAATCGTTTCGATGGAGCGGATAATGGTGGAGTTTAACAAAATAATGCTTTCCGAAAGACCTTCGAAAGGCTTGAAATTATTAGAAGAAACTTCGCTCTTACAATATATTCTTCCGGAATTAACCGCACTGAAAGGCATCGAGGATATCAACGGACAAACGCATAAAGATAATTTCTATCACACTCTGGAAGTGGTTGACAATATTTCGCAGAACACCGATAAACTCTGGCTTCGCTGGTCGGCTTTGTTGCACGACATCGGAAAAGCGCCGACCAAAAAGTTAGTTGAAGGAACAGGCTGGACCTTTCACGGGCACGAGTTTGTAGGTTCAAAACAAATTAAAAACATTTTCAAACGCCTGAAACTTCCTCTTGGAGCCGAACAAAAATACGTTGAAAAGTTAGTCCGGATGCACGCCAGACCGATTGCCCTGATTACGGATGACGCTTCGGATTCCGCTTTGCGACGATTGTTGTTTGATTCCGGAGAAGATTTGGAAGATCTTTTCACACTTTGCAAATCGGACATCACGACAAAAAATTATTCTAAGCAGGCACGTTTCAAAAAAAATTTCGAACACGTGGCGCAAAAGATCAAAGAAGTGGAGGAAAAAGACCAAGTCCGTAACTTCCAGCCGCCGATTTCCGGAGAAGAAATTATGGCACTTTTCGGTTTGAAACCCGGACGCGAAATCGGAATTTTGAAAGAGAAAGTAAAGGAAGCGATTCTGGAAGGCGATATCCAGAATGATAAGGAGGAAGCAAGAAGTTTTGTGATAGCTGAGGCGGAAAAGTTGGGATTAAGTTTAGTTAATTAATAATGAATAAAGAAGCGTTAATAAATCTCGTCCGGGAAAAGATTTCGGAGAAAGTCCGGAATTTCGAGAAACTCATCGCAGAAACCCGCGCTTCCAGCAACGATACCAAAAGTTCCATGGGCGATAAGTACGAAACAGGAAGAGAAATGCTTCAGCAGGAAATTAATAATCTGCAGGTTCAGCTGAATGAAGTTCTAAAACAACAGGATTTTCTGAAAACAATCGTCATAAAGCCTTCTGATAAAGCGGAAAAAGGCGCCATTGTAAAAACGGACAAAGGCTTGTTTTTCATTTCGGTTTCCCTTGGTGAGATCACCTTTGAGAATCAGAAACTCATTTGCATCTCTCCGGAATCTCCATTGGCGAAAGCGATGAACGGAAAACAGAAGAATGAAGTTTTGTCGATTAACAACATCAATCAAAAAATTGAAAATATCTGGTAAAATTTACCCTATTTTTGTAATTCACAATTCAATCCAATGCAAAACTACCACGATCTACTTCAGCATATTTTAGATAACGGAACCGACAAAACCGACAGAACCGGAACGGGAACACGCAGTGTTTTTGGCTACCAGTTGCGCTATGATTTATCGAAAGGATTTCCTTTGGTAACGACTAAAAAAGTTCATTTGAAGTCGATTATCTATGAACTGCTTTGGTTCATCAAAGGTGAGACCAACATCAAATATCTGAAGGATAATGGTGTTTCCATTTGGGACGAATGGGCCGATGAAAACGGAGATCTCGGTCCCGTTTACGGCGCGCAATGGCGAAGTTGGACCGGTGCAGACGGAAAAGTGGTAGATCAATTTTCTGAAGTTATAGAACAAATCAAAAAGAATCCGGACTCCCGCAGATTGATTGTCTCCGCCTGGAATGCCGCAGAAATTCCGAATATGGCTCTGGCGCCTTGTCACGCTTTGTTTCAGTTTTATGTTGCAGACGGAAAACTGTCGCTTCAGCTGTACCAGAGAAGTGCAGATGTTTTCCTGGGCGTTCCTTTCAACATTGCGAGTTACGCACTTTTGTTGATGATGGTGGCGCAGGTGACAGGATTGGAAGTTGGCGATTATGTTCACACGTTTGGTGATGTTCATATTTATAACAATCATTTTGAACAGGTTCAGAAGCAGCTTTCCAGAGAACCAAGACCGTTGCCGACGATGATATTAAATCCAGAGATCAAAGATATTTTTGATTTTGATTTTGAGGATTTTACTTTGGAAAATTATGATCCGCACCCGGGGATTAAAGCACCCGTGGCGATATAAGTTATTTTAAATAAATTGATTAACTTTGATTGAAATCCTGAAATTATGGAAATTAGAATTAATATTAATGAATATGCTGATGTTTCATACATTAAAAATCTTTTATCAAAAGTAAAAGGAGTTGTAAGCGTAGAAACTGATGAAGATCAAACTTATTCCTGGGAAGAGATTGAGAATTCTGAAGAATTTAAACATCTTATCGAACAAAGTAAAAAAGATATTGAAGAAGGGCGCTACGTTGAGCATTCAAAGGAATTAATAGATTCAATCTTTCAAAGAAAAAGGTAGTCCTAAGAATTTAAAACGTCTTTTAGATTCATAAAAGTGAAGTATATCTTCACTTTTTTTGTAACAATGATTCAAATGATAATACTTATAAAACTTTAAAATAAACATCGATTATAAATTCGTAAGAATGAAAAAAATATTCATTGCGGCACTTTTCTTAGGTGCAATCTTTAATTCAAATATAATTTTTGCCCAGACAGAAACATCCGGCAGAATTATTCCTTACAGAGCGACACACACCAAGTCCACAGAACTGAAACATACAAAACTGAAAGTCAATTTTGATTACCAGAAAGAACAGATGAATGGCGAAGAATGGCTCACGGCAAGTCCTTTCTTCTATCCTACCAATCAGCTTGTACTGGATGCCAAAGGAATGCTGATCCACGAAGTGGCGTTGGACAAAAACGGTTCTAAAGCTCCGTTAAAGTACGATTACAAGAACGACGTTCTTACCATAACGCTGGATAAAACCTATCAGAAAAACCAGGATTACACGGTTTACATCAAATATACTGCCCGTCCGAATGAAGTAAAACAGGAAGGCAGCGCAGCCATCAGTGATGCCAAAGGTCTTTATTTTATCAACGCTCAAGGCAAAGATCCTGACAAGCCGACACAAATCTGGACGCAGGGCGAAACCGAATCTTCTTCGGCTTGGTTCCCTACGATTGATAAATCCAACCAAAAAACCACGCAGGAAATCTATATGACGGTTCCTGATAAGTACGTTACCCTTTCCAACGGCGTGCTGAAAGATTCTCAGAAGGAAGCCGGAAACATGCGGACAGACCATTGGGTGATGGACAAGAGACATTCGACCTATCTCTTCTTCATGGGCGTCGGTGATTATGCCATTGTGAAGGACAAATGGAGAAATATCCCTGTCGATTATTACATCGAGAAAGAATATGAGCCTTACGCCAAGCAAATCTATGGCAACACGCCGGAAATGATCGAATTCTTTTCCAAGAAGTTAGGCTATGATTATCCTTGGGCAAAATATGCTCAAATCTCAGGAAGAGATTATGTTTCCGGAGCTATGGAAAACACGACGGCAACGCTTCACGGCAGCGATATCCTTCAGAAGCCGGGACAACTCATCGACGAAAATAAATGGGAAGATACCATTGCTCACGAATTGTTCCACCATTGGTTTGGAGATTTGGTGACGGCAGAAAGCTGGAGTAACTTAACAGTTAACGAATCTTTCGCCAACTATTCAGAATATCTATGGAACGAATACAAATACGGAAAAGACCAGGCCGATTATCACCAGATGGAAGATGTAAACCATTACATCCACAATCCAGGCGATTTCAAAAAAGATTTGGTGAGGTTCAATTATGCTTCGCGAGAGGATGTTTTCGATTTAGTGACATATCAGAAAGGTGGTGGAATTCTTCATATGCTGAGAAATTATCTGGGTGATGATGCCTTCTTTGCCGGGATGAATGACTATCTCAAAACCTATGAATATGGCAATGCCGAAGCGCATCAGTTAAGATTATCTTTCGAAAAGGTGTCCGGGAAAGATCTCAACTGGTTTTTTAACCAATGGTATTTCGGAAGCGGACATCCGAAATTGAGTTATACTTCTACGTTCGAGCCGGTTAAAAAGCAGGTGACTGTTGTGATTAATCAATCTCAGGATCAACCTTTCGAATTTCCTTTAACGATTGATATTTATGACAATGGCAAACCGGTGAGACAGAAGGTTTGGGTCGATGCAAAGGCGAAGAATACATTCACATTTGACGCTACCAAGAATCCTGATTTGATCAACATCAATGCTGACGGAATTTTGGTCGCAGATGTGACAGAGACCAAAACGCCTGAGCAAAGTTTGCTACAGTTTTTAGGTTCAAAAGAATACAAGAGCAAATCTATCGCTCTGAGCAACGTCAAAGAAGACGCCGGGAAAAACCCTGCAGGCATCAAGCTATTGTCAGCGGCCCTGAAAGACCCTTTCTTCAGAATCAGAGAACAGGCTTTGCAACAGATGGATTTAAGCATCCCGGAGCAGGCGAAAGCATTGACTGCAGATGTAGAAAAATCAGCGTCCAGTGATCCGAAAACTCTGGTACAGGCTGCAGCGATCTCAGCTTTGACAAAAACAAAAAATGCCAAGTACGGTCCGGTGTATGAAAAAGGTATGACTGCTGTTTCCAACGCGGTGAAAGGCGCTTCGCTTGCCGGAATCGCAGACCTGGATCCTAACAAAGCTGCAGCAGCCATAGCCAATATCGATCTGGACGGCGCTTCGGAAGAACTCATGTCCAAACTGTTGCCGATTATCGTCAGCAATAGGGTGGAGAAACAGATGCCTGCCATAGCAACCACTGTTGCCTTCTACCCTTTCATTAAGTTTCAGGATCCTAAACTCGGCAAGTCTGCGGAAGACGGTTACAACTGGATCATGAGCTCAGATAACCTGGCAGCGACGGAAAAGGTAACTAAAGTGCTGGTGCAGGCCAAATCCCAAATGCCGGATAATCCGCAAATTAAGATGATGATAAGCCAGATGCTGAAAGACGGTCTTGCCAAGAAAATGGAAGTTCTCAAAAATAATCCTAACAGCCCGACAATTAATCAGCAGATCGATGCCATAAACAAAACAATAGAAGCGTTTAAATAATAATTAATTGCCTAAATAAATAATGAAAGCCATCTCTAAGCGAGATGGTTTTTTTTATGATCAAAGACCAAAACAGAATAATTGTTTTTGAGGCAACATGGACAACAAAAGGGTATTGTTTAACTTGTCAAGAGGCATCAAAGATTTTAATCCTTATTTTTACCAAAAAATATACAATGGATCTATCATTGAGAACAGTGACGGTCACGCGTTACATCCTGCCGCTGCGGGAAGGTGGATCATTGCCTGCCTTGGCTGAAGCAGATGACGATTTTAAATACGTATTGAAATTTCGCGGAGCAGGTCATGGCGTTAAGGCTCTGATTTCCGAACTGATTGGTGGCAAAGTAGCACAGGCATTGGGCTTGCGCATTCCAGAACTTGTTTTTGCCGGTCTGTCTGAGGATTTTGGCAGAACGGAGGCCGACGAAGAGATTCAGGATCTTTTAAAGAACAGTTGCGGACTTAACCTTGCGCTTCACTACCTTTCCGGCGCCATTACTTATGATCCTGCTGCCATTAAGATTGAGCCAAAACTGGCATCAGAGATTGTCTGGCTGGATGCATTTCTAACGAATATTGACCGCACCTTTCGCAACACAAATATGTTGATGTGGCATCAGGAACTATGGCTGATTGATAATGGTGCTTCACTTTACTTCCACCACAACTGGGACAATTGGCAAAAGAACGCTGTGAGTCCTTTCGTGATGGTCAAAGACCATGTTCTCCTTCCGCAGGCATCTGAGCTGGAAAACGTTAATGACAGATTCAAAAGCATTCTTACAGACGATGTTCTCCGGGAAATCGTAGAGCTCATTCCGGAAGATTGGCTGTACTGGCGCGATACCGAACTCTCACCAGCTGAGATCAAAAGCGTTTACTATCAATTCCTTACACTCCGACGTGACCATTCTGATAACTTTATAAATGAAGCGATAAATGCAAGAGCAAAAATTATATGAGTATGCCGTCATCCGCCTCGTCCCAAGGCCAGAACGCGAGGAGTTTTTTAACGTTGGATTGATAATGTTCTCCAAGAAGGAAAAATTCATAAGAGTCAAATTACATCTGTACAGGCAAAAGCTTGATATTTTGGGCTCTAACCTGGAATATGATGTAGTTTT
>DBLQ01000068.1 GCA_002297505.1 Flavobacteriales bacterium UBA720 | reverse complement strand
CAATCCAATATTTTTGTCATCGATTGATGCCAGTGATTTGGCTGAATCGATACTTTTTTCCAAAGACAATAAAACGCTATTTTTAACATTTGCTACTTCGTATTGGAGATCCGGAAGTAAAACTATATAGCCATTTATCAGGTAATGCATATAATTGAATCCGGTCATTATATTTAAATAAGGCTGCAAGAAAAATAACACATCGTGCGAAAGCTCTTCATAGATATTCACAATCATCGGATATTTTTTGTTGGGATCATAGTTGACAGGTAATAAGAGTGCTGCGTTGGAAGTTCCTAAATCGGTTTTATATTGAAATATCTCGTACCTAGCTCCTTCGAATCCTTTCTTTTCTTTTTTTAGTGACTCATAAACAGTATGATATTTGCCTTTTTCGAGGATTGTCAGCTTAAAAGGCTCCAAGGCAAAACCAGATGTTAAAAAATATCCGTTATCATAAGGTATTATATCCTTGTAATGACCTTGTTGGAAAAATGTTGTTTTATTGGTTTTATAGGTAACGGTGGCAAATCCTGAATCATATGACAACTTATTGAATGTATTAAACATTAAATCCCGTGAGAGATCTATTTCAGCTATTCTAACATTCCAAGATGATCTCGGGTAATGCTCTTTTGACAACTTGAGTTGATATTTCGTTTTGGCTACTTCTCCCATGGTGACTCTTTTTAATTGCATGGTTTTCAGGTCGATTACAAAATAATCAAACCAGTTGGAAATCATTATCGCAGATTTGCCTTTAATTTTAACAGGTTTAGTAGCAGGGGCTTTAGCTAAGCCGCTATGTTCCAGACTGTTCCAACCCTTTGTATTAGGAGGTATAAGATCAACCTCTTTCCCAGTAATAATATTATGGGATATCCAAGTCGTATCATTAAAATAGACAAACTGTTTTGTATCTCGATCCCAAAGATAGTTGCCTTCCTCTATTCTTTTTTCGCGCAATAAATATGAATTTTTACCATAATTTAAAAACAGATTTAAATCAAGGATTCTATTTTGTTGCTCTTCCACAACATCATCCGCTAAATCATACACGATGAAATCTCCTTTGTCATTTAAAAATTTATAGACAGGTATTTCATCATTCACATCAGGTAGATAATCCCATTGTTCTTTTTTAAGATTATAAATGCCCAAATGGTAATAGAGCATTTTATCCTCGCCGTTCCTATTGGAATAGGTGATCTTCAGTTCGGGATTTTCATGACGCTCCAGCTTACTTTTCAAATACAACGGAAATATGAAATGTTCATTTTCCCGAACTTCCAAATAGGTAATTAACCGGGTGGTTGATTCAAATCCTTCGGGCACAGCTACCAGCTGCTTGATTAACTTTTCTGATCGAAGGTCAAAACTGTAGAGTTCAATTTGCTTTGATTGGACATTGGCGGCATATATTCGCTGATCAACTGAAGAAATCCATTGAATATCACTATTAACCTTATAGGTCTTAGAACGATAACTTGTCAGATTCGTTACAACAAGGTCATTTCCTGATGTATAGATTAGATTATTGGTAGCAGTATCAAGTTGATAAACCCTTACATCCTGTTTTCTCCACAATACTTTTCCCTCTATGGAAACTAACAGAAGTTCTCTTAAACTTGGATTAAATAGAATCACTTGAGCCGATTCTTGTGTAGGTTCGATTAAATAGTTACCTGAAACTTCCGTGGACTGACCGGTTCTTAAATCTGTGAATCGACAATGATTACTATTGCGCATCAGCAGTAAATCATCATTTAAAAATTGAAATTTATCATAATTAGCCAGCATGGTCCTTTTATCCTTTTTGACATCCAACAATTCATAGTCATTCTTTCCATAGGTATTGCTGTGATTTAGAATAACGTAACGCCCATTGGGGCTGTTCGCCCGTAATGCTGTTTCATAATATTGCTTGTAAACAGCATTTAAACTGTCAATATCCTGAGACCAGCAAAGTCCCTGAATTAAGAGGAATGCCAGAATATAAAACCTAGTAACCATCATTCTGCGGATTTAAGTTAGGATTTAATAACAATTCACTTGCAGGCAGGGGTAGTAATTTAAAATAAGGTCTCCATTCCCCTTTCTTTGAAAGCATTATGACATCTGCAAGGTCGTAATGCTTTAAGTCATAGAAGCGGTGTCCGAACTCAGTAAATAATTCTGACCTTCTTTCCTGAATTAAAGTATTGATCAAGATATTTTGATCAGTTGTATTGGCTAATGGTGCTAAACCAGCTCGGTTTCTGATCGTATTGAGATCTGCAATTCCCAATTCATATTGGCCTTTTTTAATATAAGCTTCTGCTCTTATTAAATACAGTTCCTCTACTCTTAAAATGACCGAATATTCTAATGAGGTCGGACTGGTATAATACTGTTTGTATTTGTATGGATAGTAATACGTTTTATTTTGGGCATCGGTCTTTTGCCCTATCCAAGCGGTTTTTCTTTGATCGCCGCTCTCAAATTCATCTATAAAATCCTGTCGTAGCGCAACATTCGTAGGTGGGGCTGTGTTCAGGATAAATACATTCCCCTGATATGCATTGTACGTAGCACCAAAAGGTAACAGATGCCATATACTTCCTGAGCTGTCTTTCATGAATACCTTGTTTAAGTCAGCCTCCATTTTATATTGGGTATCTGCGATGACAAGGTTGGAATACTGAAGCGCGGAATCCCATTTTTTTTCATAATAGGCCATTCTTGCCAGCACAGTGTAAGCTGCCATCTTTGTCGGATATACCCTGTTTCCTACAGCCAAAGTTGGAGGTAAAAGTGGTACTGCCGTTTCCAGATCTGTTTTACACTGGGCATAAACCTGACTGGTACTGATCTTACCGATGCTTTGGTTAACCTGATAATTTGTCGAGGTGACGTAAGGGATTGAGCCAAATGTCTGGGTTAGGTAAAGATGCAGCAAAGCCCTGAGAAAATATCCTTCCCCTTTTAACCGGTTTTTAACTTCTGAGCTCAGGCTGTCCGAATTTTCAACCCCTTCAATAACGTCGTTAATGTTGTAAATCTGAGTGTATGTGATTGTCCACAAATTCTTGATCTTATCGGTAGTGGCCATATGGCTCAGGTTATAAAAGATGGCAGCATCTGTTGTAGCTAAACCATAGGCCTGAAGCTCATCTGCATAGGCTGCCAGCACAAGCTGAGCCCCTGATGGAGCTCCTGACAAAAAGCCCTGCTCGTCTAATGATCGATAAACACCTGCCATGGCAGATTTAGCCAGCTGGTCATCTTTGAAAACGACATCTCTTGTTATTTGATTTTTAGGGAGTCCAACTTCCGTAAAGCGGTCACAGCTGTTATTGATCAGAAGGGACAGAATCAAAAGAGTTAATAATATAATATTTTTTAAAATTGTATTTTTCATAATAAAGCACTTTAATAGGTTAACGAAAGACCAAAGCTGACTACTCGGAGCGGGCTGGTGTAGCCTGCCGCCATAAATTCAGGATTCCCTGCTTTATATGTGGAAAAAACAAAGAGATTCTGTCCGCTCATAAAAAGCCTGGCTTTCAGCTTGCTGTTGCTGTCCGATGGTATGCTGTAACTCAAGGTTGCATTTTTTACTCTTACGGTGAACGAATCAGAAACGGTAGCGTCGCTGAGGATAAATAGGGAACTCGCTGTCGCCGCGGCTGTGTTATACCCTGCACTGGGCTTTTGAAACTCGGCATCAGGATTTTCAGGTGTCCAGTAATCGGTGAATATGGCCGGCATATTGGACATGTTACCGATATTGCCGTACATCGATTTCACATTGTACTGGCTCTGGCTTACAAACTGCAACAGCAGATCGAAACTCCAGTTTTTATATTGGATACTGTTCTGTAGCCCGCCATACCAGTATTCCTTGATCTCTTTGCTGACGGTACGGTCGGCAGTATTGATCTTCCCATCCTGATTCGTGTCATAAAAGGTATATAGACCGGTGACAGGATCGATGCCCGTATATTGGTAAAGCTTAACCAGGGAAATGGATTTTCCGATTTCAAATCTGTTAGCGTAGGTCGACTTATCAAGATTAGGGAACTTCATGAGTTTGTTCTCCGGCAACGTAAAATTGAGACTGGTCGTCCATTTCCAGTGTTTGGTTTTAACAGGGACCGATTCCAACGACACTTCCAGACCACGGTTTCTTACCGTAGCGTCCAGATTGGCCTGAATACTGCTGAATCCTACTGTGGCAGGCATTGGGATACCGACAAGCTGGTTGGAGCTGGTGTTGTGGTAATAGCCTATGTTCAGATGTAGCCGCTCTTTAAATAGCCCCATTTCTAAAGCAGCCTCGAACTTGCGGGTCAGCTCCCATCCGAAGTTTTTATTGTAAAGCCTTTGTGGGACCAATCCGGAATTGCCACCATAGGATCCGCCGGTGGACTGATAGGTATCGTAATACTGATAGTCTCCGATCTGATCATTTCCTGCTATACCATAGCTGGTTCTCAGTTTTCCGAAACTTAACCAGGACCGGTCTTTCAGTAGTTTCTCTTCTGAAAATAACCACGCAGCCCCGATAGCCCCAAAATTGGCGTACCTTCTTTCCGAACCGAATCTGCTGGACCCGTCACGTCGGCCTGTTAAATTTAAAAAGTACCTTTTGTTATAGCCGTAGTTAAGCCTGGCATAAACGGCTTGGTAGCGGTACAAGGATTCACTCGCACTGGGAACCGTAATGGAAGCTGCGGCTGCCATATTGGTCAACAGATCATCTGAAGGGAAATTTCTTCCGAGAATAACGATGTTATCGGATTTCTGTTCCTGAAATGACGCCCCTACCAATGCGGAGAACTGGTGTTTTTCCAGGCGCTTCTCGTAGTTAAACTGAGGCTCAAGGATCCAGCTCTCATTCAATTTCTGGGCTTTTCTGAGAGAAGAACTGCTGCTTCCGATATTGCTGGACGGGTTATAAGTGGTCTTTGGAAAAATTTTCTGCTCATAACTGTTGTAAGTGCTGTAACCACTGTTCAGATTAGCACTGAATCCACTCCCGAATTGGTAGCTGGAAGTCATATTCGCATTTAAACTCTTGGTTTTTACTGAAAAGGTCTGCGTGGCAGGTCCCATAGGATTGTTAAATGTATTGTTCTCCCAGTTGATCATTCCGCTGGACGTATACAGATCCGGAGCATTAGGCACTAAGACCGGATATACAATATTGAAGTCAGTCGGTGGAAGAACATTATCCTGCAATGCGGCAGTCCCATTAAAACCGATCTGGAATTTACGGTCGGCACTGGTATGGTTGACACTGACTCCCAGGTTATTTCTCTTATAGCGGTAGCTTCCAGGAAAAACGGTTGTTTCCTCATTGTGACCACTGGAAACCGAGAATTGTGTATTGCCACTGCCGCCTGAGACACCGAGCTGTACATCCGAAACCTCCGCTGTATTTCCGACGAAGTATTTCTGCCAGTCCGTCGTTTTATCTGGACTCCAGACTCCATTAATATCATAAGCATTGGAGGCCACTGCTACGCCATCATTGGCAAAAGCCAGTCGACGCATCGTGGCATATTCTTCCAGGTTCATCATTTTTGGAAGGTTGGTTATCTGTCCCAATCCGTAACTTGTTCTCATGTTGACCTCTATTTTTTCTTTCTTGCCCCTCTTTGTGGTGATTAAAACAACGCCGTTGGCTCCCTTGCTTCCATAAATGGCAGTGGCATCGGCGTCTTTAAGGACCTCAAGCGATTCAATGTCATCGGGATTGATTGCATTCAACGGGTTCGTTTCATTGTATGGAAGGATGCTGGCGGTCATTCCACTATTGAAATCATTGACCAAAGGCAGAGGAACGCCATCGACAATGTATAGCGGTTTATTGCCATCATAGCCGGTCGTTGAATAGCTTCGTAAGCTGTTTCGTCCCCGGATCTTTATATCAAAGCCTCCACCGGCAACTCCGGAATTTTGTGTAATACTAACGCCCGTCATTCTGCCCTGTAAAGCCGAAAGGACGTTGTTGACAGGCTGGTTTTCGATGTCTTTTGCTGAAACTTTGGCGATACTACCGGTTCTTTCTCTGTCTCTCACCTTGTAGTAGCTTGC
>DBLQ01000131.1:7077-7782 GCA_002297505.1 Flavobacteriales bacterium UBA720 | reverse complement strand
TTTAAAGCTGGGTTCTGCATCACTGTTTTTAAATCCCGTTCCCGCATTTGTATCAAACTGTACTGCGGAAAATCGCAGTCAAATACAGCAACCTGATAGCCTAAACGGTAATGTAATATACTTGCAGCAAGTGACGTGAAAGTACTTTTACCAACTCCTCCCTTTTGAGTTGAAAAAGCAATAATTGTTGGTTTTTTTTCTGTTTTCATTGTTTTGATTTATTGTTAAATTTTTTTGATGATTCTTTATAGTAAGTAGTACTGCATTACTGCTGTAATTCATTCCGCATTGAAAGGATTAACTATGGCAAGCCTACCTGAATTCAATCTATCTATATTGCCTTCCTACCTGAAGTCCAGCAATCGCTCAATCAATCCTGAGCGACAGCTGAGACTCAGTATGTAAGACATTCGTGATCGATGTCTTTCCAGAATGCAAACTTTCCGGCATTCAGGAATGCAGGACGTCAGGCCTTCAAGATTTATAACGATCCGGCATTGTTTCTTTCCTGCTGACTTTCCGGTACAAATAGAGAGATTATTCATTGTGTCTGATGATTAGCGGTTGGATTTGACTGTATATGTCTCTTTTTGGCTTCATTTAAGATGGAGACTTTTTGATGATCTGTAACTTACTTTGCTAAGGAGATTTTGTAAACAACATTAGTTGTACTGAAAGGTAACATCCTTTCACCCGAAAGGGGCA
>DBLQ01000131.1:0-6894 GCA_002297505.1 Flavobacteriales bacterium UBA720 | reverse complement strand
GTGTTTTGAGCATCTCGAAACGTTTTCGCATGCTGAAAACAACTTGCCCTTGCAGGGGGCTGGGAAAACAATCTCCGAAGTCGATGTTTTATAAAATTAAATGGATGGATTATGAATGACCAGAATAATAAGAAACAGCAAAAAACAGGTCGTCGTCCAAAAGCTGATCCTGCTAAAATTAGATATACAATTTCTTTTAATGAGGTTGAACACGCCCGTTTCCTTGGACTTTTCGACCAGTCAGGAATGACCGTCAAAGCTCATTTTATAACATCCTGCATCTTTGGAAAGACAATAAAGACTGTCAAATTGGATAAAGGCACGATGGATTTTTATATGAGACTGACCTCATTTCACAGCCAGTTCCGTGCGGTCGGTGTCAATTATAATCAAATTGTTAAACTGCTTTACACGCATTTTTCTGATAAAAAAGCGGCGTCTTTACTTTTTAAATTGGAAAAGCAGACGATAGAAATGGTGGAACTATTCAAAAAAGTAGTTCAACTGACTGAAGAGTTTAATCAGAAACATCTAAAAAACGAATGATAATATGATTGCTAAAATCGGAAGAAGCAGCAATTTGTATGGAACACTGTCCTACAATAATATGAAAATTGAAAAGGATAAAGGAGAAATTCTGCTAACCAACAAAATGATTGAAACTGCCAATGGGCAGTATACGGTAAGTCAACTGGAAAAATCTTTTGAACCTTATTTGTTTGCCAATCGAAATACAGAAAAACATACCGTGCATATTTCTTTAAATCCAGATCCTAAAGACGTAGTTTCTGATGAGAAATACAGACAAATGGCTCAGCAATATATGCAGGAAATGGGCTATAGCGAACAGCCGTATGTTGTATTTAAACATACGGATATAGACCGAAGCCATATTCATATTGTTTCTGTCTGTGTCGATGAGAAAGGTAAAAAGATTTCCGATCACTTCGAAAAGGTACGTTCGATGAAAGTATGCCGCGAAATGGAAGAGCAATTCGGATTGATTTCAGCACTGGAAAAAGAAACTCATTTGAACAGCACGATATTTAAAGCGGTCGATTACCAGAGAGGCGACATTAAAAGTCAGATTGCATCAGTAGTAAGACATATCAGTTCTCAATATCAATTTCAGTCCTTGGGTGAATACAATGCTCTGCTCTCTCTTTTCAATATTACTGCCGAAAAAGTGGAGGGAGAACTGCACAGTCATTCGCAAAGAGGGTTACTGTACTTTCCGACAGACCATATTGGTAAAAAAACCGGAAGTCCTTATAAAGCATCGCTGTTTGGAAAAAAGGCTGGACTAGATTCTTTGGAGAAGCACTTTGGATCATGCAGAGAAAAAATGAAAAATTTTCCTGCGAAGGAAAAGCTGAAAGAAAAAATCGTATCGACCTTACAATCTACAAAAGATGAAAAATCATTTATTAAAAAATTACAAAATGAAGGCATCAACGCAGTGATCCGTAAAAATGATCAGGGAAGAATTTACGGAATGACTTTCATTGATCATCAGTCTAAAACGGTCTGGAATGGATCACGTTTAGGAAAAGAATGTTCAGCCAATGCATTCAATGAATGGTGGACTAGTAGTCTCAAACCAGATAAAAAAGAAGCTGAACAAACATATAAAAAATGGTCTTCGTCGAATGATACAAATTTTCCTGAACCGATATTGGACCGTTTTTTCGATATGATGGATACAGAATCTGTTAAAGATTTGTTCGAAGCAGTAGGCGGCTTATTACCATCTGCACAGGGAGAAGATTATGAGGAAATTGATTTTTACAAAAGGATGATAAGAAAGAAAAAGGGATTGAGAAAAAAATGATATAACATAATTTTTGTCCTATGACATTGTCATACGTGATGAGACTTTATTGTCACTCAAAGGTAAGCTATCATGAAATTTTGATGTAATTGATCATGTTAATTCTTCTTTTTGCAATTGACTTGCTAATTATCCGGTCTATAGCACTGTTGATAAGTCAAAAAGGCGAGCAATGCCATGCAACGCCCAACAAGCCTTCTGATGACCATAGTTAGATAACTTATACATCACCTGCTATCTTATCCCGAATTAAACAATAAAAGATGCAAGGAGAAGATGATCTACGTGGCTTGGCCAAGATTATGGCTTTGATGCGAGCAGTCAGTATTTTAATAGTATTGATGCATTTATATTGGTTTTGCTACGGCTTTTTCGAAGAACGAGGATGGACTCTTCAGCTTATCAATACAATATTATATAATTTTAACAGGACAGCAGGTCTTTTCTCTAATAACATCTATTCAAAATTATTTGCCACACTGTTATTAGGTTTAAGCTGTCTGGGTACAAGAGGGGTAAAAAATGAAAAAATTACATGGAACAAAATCAACACTGCCCTGATATCGGGTGTACTGATTTTTTATTTCAATACCAATCTGTTAAATCTATCTTCGAAAACCGCTGTTTACCTATACATATTTTCTACGGCTGTAGGCTATATCCTTCTTATGCTCGCAGGTGTCTGGATGAGCAGGTTACTGAAAAATAACTTGATGGATGATGTCTTCAACAGTGAAAACGAAAGTTTCCAGCAGGAGACAAAACTATTGCACAATGAATATTCTGTTAACTTACCCACGAAGTTCTACTATCATGGACACTGGAATCAGGGATGGATCAACGTGGTCAACCCCTTTCGTGCAACTATTGTGTTAGGAACACCAGGCTCCGGAAAATCTTATGCAGTAGTCAACAATTACATCAGGCAGCATATTGAGAAAGGCTTTTCAATGTACATCTATGATTTCAAATTCGATGATCTTTCAACGATCGCTTATAATCATCTTTTAAAACATACAGATGCTTATAAGGTAAATCCGAAGTTTTATGTGATTAATTTTGATGATCCCAGAAGAAGTCATCGTTGTAATCCACTAAATCCTGTTTTTATGACGGATATTTCGGATGCCTATGAAGCAGCTTACACCATTATGTTGAATTTGAACAGAAGCTGGATTCAGAAGCAGGGTGATTTCTTCGTTGAAAGTCCGATTATTCTTTTAGCCGCCATTATCTGGTTTCTGAAAATATATGAGAACGGTAAATACTGTACATTCCCCCACGCTATAGAGTTGCTTAACAAGAAATATGAAGACGTATTCACCATTTTGACTTCCTATTCTGAACTGGAAAACTACCTCTCCCCTTTTATTGATGCATGGCAGGGCGGTGCGCAGGATCAGCTTCAAGGACAGATCGCTTCGGCAAAGATCCCTTTATCAAGGATGATCTCGCCTCAATTATACTGGGTAATGACCGGAGATGATTTTTCACTGGATATTAATAATCCGAAAGAGCCTAAAATATTGTGTGTGGGCAATAATCCAGACCGACAGAATATCTATTCTGCGGCACTCGGACTTTACAACTCAAGGATAGTAAAACTGATTAATAAAAAAGGGCAATTGAAAAGCTCAGTCATTATTGATGAATTGCCAACCATTTATTTTAGAGGTCTTGATAACCTGATTGCAACAGCAAGGAGTAATAAAGTTTCTGTTTGTTTGGGATTTCAGGATTTCTCTCAGTTAACAAGAGATTACGGAGACAAGGAAAGCAAAGTGATTCAAAATACAGTGGGAAACATTTTCAGCGGACAGGTGGTTGGTGAAACAGCGAAGGCACTATCGGAAAGGTTTGGTAAAGTCTTACAGAAAAGACAGAGCATATCAATCAACAGGAATGATACTTCAACGTCGATTTCAACACAGTTGGACAGCCTGATTCCTGCTTCCAAAATATCCACTCTAACTCAGGGATTTTTTGTAGGCGCTGTTTCGGATAATTTTGATGAGAGGATCGAACAGAAGATCTTTCATTCTGAAATTGTCGTCGATGCTGTAAAACTTTCAGCAGAGGAAAAGCAATATCAAAAGATACCGGAAATTCGTTCTTTTTTAGATGAGCATGGTAATGACTGTATGAGAAATGAAATTGAAAAAAATTACAAAAGTGTTAAAACTGATATTCTTCAGATCGTAACTAATGAAATGGAAAGAATTGCTAATGATCCTGTTCTGCAGCATCTCATAAATAAAGATTGACAAACCAGAAGCCTCTTTACTTTTCCGGTTTGTCAAGCACACCTTAATCACCTTCCATATTTTGAAAGTACTGGTTAAGGTTATCAATCACCAGATTTAGAAATTTAGTCGGTCCCTGCTTCCTGTTTCGGATCTCAAAGATGGTCTTATGGAAATTACCCAAATCGGTACCGAGCGATTTTTCAACAAATCTTACCACCTCACTCAATTCCACATTACCACCATTGAAACAGCGCATATTATACAACGCGTAGACCAGTTCGATAAGTCCAACCTTGGAAGCGGACCAGACCAGTCGGGACGAAGTTTGATCTCCGTTATTTTCCAACAAGTTATCAATTTGCTTTTTTAAGTACTGCTCAATTTTTTCATTCGCCATAAATTTTGCGATCAGTTGATCATGAGAGGTTGTGAAGCTGGTGTCGATATTGTAAAACCCCAATGAGAGTTTCATTTTAAGATCATAGGAATCCCTTACAAATATTTTATGATCTAAATAGGTAGCTTCCCGTCGGTAATAACTGTAAAAATCAGATTGCTCTTTGT
Source organism: Flavobacteriales bacterium UBA720 (assembly GCA_002297505.1). GTDB lineage: Bacteria > Bacteroidota > Bacteroidia > Flavobacteriales > Weeksellaceae > Epilithonimonas. Next base: position 2,253 of record DBLQ01000131.1, on the reverse strand, counting down.
AAAAATTCTTAAGCTTTTCCAGTTCTGCCTCGTAGTACTCATTCAATGCATTCTTCCCTGCATTGGGTTTATGCGATTCCAGATCTAAAACTGTTGAGTAGTAAATAAACTTGGAGATAAATTTTGGTTTCAGATTTTTGAAAAAGTGCACCTCCTCACCCAAATTCTCAAAATGATGGGACGAGATCAAGGTCTTCAATGTCCTGATAGATTGATCGATCAGCAGTAAAGATCTTTCTGCAACCTTCAGCATATCATTTTCATCATACACTTCATTGATCTTAAGCTCTAATTCTTCATGCAGTTTTGCAATTTTTCTAAAAATAGTTTTTGTTACCATGTCCTTTTTTTAGAAATTTACAAAAAAACGTTTAGTGATGGTCCATTCAGCCGATTCTCAATTCTTTTTTCCGCTTTTTGATGTAATCTGTTGGACGGATGCCATTAATATCATAAAAGAGATTTGAAAAATTCTGACGGGCGGCGATACCACATTCTTCTGCCAAGGCTTCTATGGTGTAGTTGAGGTATTTGGTATTGGTATTCAAAAGGTTTGTTATATGGTTGATCCTGAGTTCTGCAATATACCTGGTGAAATTCATCCCTTTATTCTCATTGATATAGATGGACAGGTAATTTGCATTGGTATTAAGTTTGGCAGCAATGCTGTTTTGAGTGATGCCTTTCTTGGTAAATTGCAGTTCTCTCTCGAATTTTTCCAGCTTTTCACCAATTTCAGATGTTACTTCAGGCGTCAGAAAAGTTTTTCTTAAGGAGTATTCCTGAGATTTGTCTTCAACAGTATTGGGAATGCCATAAGAGCCTTCTTCAATTCTCTTTTGAAGTAGGTCATATTGTTTTTTTATTCTTCGGTCCTTCCGGTATCGGATGACAAAAAATATAATAGTAATCGTACTCGACAAGATCAGGAATTGGGCGATCCGCATTTTTTTTCTGCTTGCCTTCTCAATGTCTTCTCTTTGCTCAATGAGTGACCTGCGGTCGTACTCCTTATGAAGTTTTCCGGATAAATAGGGATAATCCTTGCTGATCAAGCTGTCCGCCTTCAGAAGCTGATCAGTATAATACAATTGTTTATCGATGTCTTTGTTTTTATAATAGCTGATGAGATAATTATAACTCTTATAAACCTCCGGCAAGATAAATCCTTCTTTGACAAAGATGGAATCGATTTTACTGTAATAGCCGATCACTACTTCTTCCTGATTTTTAGCCTCTGAGATCTTTCCGAGGTAATAGTAAATGACGGATACCCAGGCAAAGTCATTTCTTTTTAAGATCGCAGGTAATGCCCTGTTGAGATCCGAAGCTGCACTGTCATAATCTTTCTTCAAAAATTTTGAGATCCCTATACATTTTAGAAAATAGCTGTTTTCCAAGAGAAAATCCCGGTCACCCTCAGTCAGTTTATATCCCAATTTGCTCAGACTGTCACTTTTAGAGAAATTTTTTAAGTACCGGTTGACAACGGTCATTTGATGAAGTGAATTGAGATAGGCTTTCTTGTTGTTAAATCGTAAGTTTTCGTGCAGACCTTTTTGATTCATGGCTCTTTCATAAAATTGGGAACAGTTTTGAAAATGCTCTAGTGCTTCGTCATAATATCCCAAGTGTGCTTTGACAACCCCTAAATGGTAGATAACCTTGAAATGCTGATACCTGTCATCCGAGCTTTTTGAGAATTCATAGGCTCTCATATACTGGTTTAAAGCCAGTTTATATTTTTTTTGGTAAAAGTAGTATATGATCCCTTTGCTGAGATACTCTTTACTGATGTCATCTTTGGTGCCGTAATTGATACTGGCTGCCAAAGCGCTGTCAGCATATTTCATCTTGCTTTTATAATCAAATTGCCGTCCGTCCCTGTAGCCCTGAATCAATTGGGAAATGTCGCCTTCAGATTTTGCTTTTTGAATGTAGGCTTTTACAAAAGGCATCGCCCGCTCGTCATCGATGGTCATTTTTTCATAATTGCTTCTGATCTCTCTGAAAGTCCGTACTTCTTTTTGCTGGGAAAAAAATAATTGTGAATAGGCAGAAAGCAGGACGAGAAAGTAATTTAACTTTTTCATATACTGATTATTGAACCTCACCATCTCAAAAATACGCATTTTGATTTTAAAAAATGCCTTTGGAAGCCAGCGAATACCATTCTAGACCTAATATCTTGTTACCATTGATCAATAACCCGGTGTAGGCATTTTTGTGATGGTACAATTTTAAAATTGAGAC
>DBLQ01000130.1:10241-10549 GCA_002297505.1 Flavobacteriales bacterium UBA720 | reverse complement strand
TGACTGTGCCTGGTAGATCCAGGAAAACAACATCCGGTACAACTTCGGAATTATAAACATACGCTTCAAGTTCTTCCAAGACCGTATCGGTCTTGCTTTGGAAAACCGGATAGGCTTTTTTATTAATGGTGGAGAACTGCTTATGGGCCATTTTTTTTAATACCTCATTTTGCATCACTGTTTTAAGATCCCGCTCTCTCATCTGTATCAAACTGTACTGTGGGAAGTCACAGTCAAACACAGCGACTTGATATCCTAAACGGTAATGAAGGATACTTGCCAACAGTGCTGTGAAGGTACTTTTTCCC
>DBLQ01000130.1:9503-10120 GCA_002297505.1 Flavobacteriales bacterium UBA720 | reverse complement strand
TGGTACTTTTTCCCACTCCTCCCTTTTGAGTGGAAAAGGCGATAATGACTGGTTGTTTTTTTGTTTCCATTTTTATGATTTTTTAGTTGAACATTGGTTAATAGCACTTGTTGAATGACAGATGGCGGGCAGGCTTCAACTACAGCCGGCTTTCCTGAGATCTTGCACAGCCGAAAGCAGATCTGACTTCAGTAATTAAGATCATCTTTCAATCAGTCAATCGGGCTTTCCTGAAATGATCCCGTACTTCCTTCAGGTCATAATTCCTGAACGATTTCTGGCCTGTGTGAATTCCGGATGTCCGGAAAGCTTGAATTCCTGAATGCTGGAATGTTTGCCTTCAAGAACTCAAACAATTTTGCCATACATCAGTCCTGCTGACATTCTGGTACAAATAAATAACATCCGGCTGCACTCAGCTTCTGAGTGGTTGTCTTTGTCTCCCAATGGTCTCGTTTGGCTTTCTGAACATCATAGGTTCTGTAAAGCATTCTGGTTTACTTTGTCAAAGCTTAGATGAATTTTTTGAAGCTCTGCACCTTCAATTAGAGGAAGAACCTGTAAGACTGGATTGAATCAAATCTATTATGGGTCTAACCTTTCACCCGAAAGGGGCA
>DBLQ01000130.1:0-9340 GCA_002297505.1 Flavobacteriales bacterium UBA720 | reverse complement strand
GTGTTTTGAGCATCTCGAAAAATTTTCGGATGCTGAAAACAACTTGCCCTTGCAGGGGGCAGAAACAGTCTCCGAAGTCGATGTTTTGTAAGATTAAACGTATGGATTATGAATGAACGAAATGATAAACAAAAGAAAAGAATAGGACGCCGTCCTAAGGCTGACCCTGCTAAGAATCGGTACACGATCTCTTTTAATGAAGTAGAACACTCCCGTTTTCTTGAACTTTTTGACCAATCAGGAATGACTGTAAAAGCTCATTTTATAACCTCCTGTATTTTCGAAAAGACGGTAAAGACTGTGAAATTGGATAAAGGAACCATTGATTTTTATATGAGGCTGACCTCATTTCACAGCCAGTTTCGTTCAGTTGGTGTCAATTATAATCAAATTGTTAAACTGCTTTATACTCATTTTTCTGAGAAAAAAGCGTCGGTCTTACTTTTTAAATTGGAAAAGCAAACGATAGAAATGGTGAAGATATTCAAGAAAGTAATTCAATTGACCGAAGAATTTAATCAAAAACATCTAAAAAACGAATGATAAGATGATTGCCAAAATCGGAAGAAGCAGCAATTTGTATGGTGCATTGTCCTACAATAATATGAAAATTGAAAATGAGAAAGGAGAAATACTGCTGACCAACAAAATGATCGAGACAGCTGACGGGAAGTATTCTGTTGCTCAATTGGCGAGATCATTTGAGCCTTACCTTTTGGCGAATCGAAATACAGAAAAACATACCCTGCATATTTCTTTAAATCCAGATCCTAAACACGATGTTTCTGATGAGCAATACAGACTGATGGCTCAGCAATATATGCAAGAGATGGGCTATGGAGAACAGCCGTTTGTTGTATTTAAACATACGGATATAGACCGAAGTCATATTCATATTGTTTCAGTCTGTGTGGATGAAGAGGGAAGAAAGATCTCTGATAAATTTGAAAAGGTCCGTTCGATGAAAGTATGCCGGGAACTTGAAGAGCAATTCGGATTGTTACCTGCCCTGAAAAAAGAAATTAAATTAAACAACCCTATTTTTAAGCCCGTCGATTATAAGAGAGGGGATGTCAAAAGTCAGATCGCCTCAGTGGTAAGGAATATCAGTTCTCAGTATCAATTTCAGTCATTTGGTGAATACAATGCGCTGCTCTCTCTTTACCATATTACCGCAGAAAAAGTGGAAGGAGAAATGAACGGTTATTCGCAAAGAGGTTTGCTGTATTTTCCGACAGATAGTAATTGTAAAAAAACAGGAAATCCTTTTAAAGCATCGCTGTTTGGAAAAAAGGCTGGACTCGATTCATTGGAAAAGCACTTTGAATCCAGCAAGGAAAAAATGACCAGTCTTTCTGAGAGAGAAAAACTAAAAGAAAAAATTGTACTTGCATTGCAATCTTCCAACGATGAAAAATCATTTACAAAAAAATTACAGAAAGAAGGCATTAATACGGTAATCCGGAAAAATGATCTGGGAAGAATTTACGGAATGACTTTTATTGATCATCAGTCGAAAACGGTATGGAATGGATCACGTTTGGGAAAAGAATGTTCTGCCAACGCATTCAACGAGTGCTGGAATGACAATCTCAAACCCTATGATAAAGGAGCTGAACAAATATATAATAAATCGACTACGTCGCATGATACCAATTTTCTTCCGACATTAGATCAATTCTTAGACATGATGGATACAGATACCGCTAAAGATCTATTCGGAGCAATAGACAGCTTAGTACCGCAAGCGCAGGGAGAAGATGATGAGGAACTTGATTTTGAAAAAAAGATGAAAAACAAACGCAAACGCAAAAAACATTCGTGAATCCGGTAGATCATCCAGAGTAAAAACTTTAATTGAACAATCTTCTGAACTCCAAAGGTGAGACATTTGTCTTTATCTTAAAAAGTTTGCTGAAGGACTGAGAATGTTCAAACCCCAGTTCATAAGCAATTTCAGAAAGACAAAATCAGCCTTTCTTCTCCTATAAGCGCCATCATCAAATCACGGATAAGCCAATCTCATAACTTACCCCCCGAACCTTTAAATAGTATAGAAGTGCAGGGAGAAGACGACTTGAGAGGACTCGCCAAAATCATGGGCTTTATGAGAGCGGTCAGCATTATTCTGGTGATAATGCACCTTTATTGGTTTTGCTACGGATTTTTTGCGCAAAGACAATGGACCTTGGAGCTCATCAATAAAATACTCCAAAACTTTAATAAAACAGCAGGGTTATTTTCTCACCCACTTTATTCTAAACTGTTTGCCGTTTTATTATTGGGCCTTAGTTGTTTGGGGACAAAAGGGGTTAAAAATGAAAAGATCAGCTGGAAAAAAATACTGATCAATTTTTCTATTGGAACCGTATTATTCTTTTTTAATTCATTTCTATTAGAACTTCCAGAATCCGCCGCCACCTCCTTTTATATTTTATCAACTGGTGCCGGATATATTCTTCTGATGCAGGCGGGCGTTTGGATTAGCCGTTTGTTAACAACAAATCTGATGACCGACGTTTTCAACAATGAAAATGAAAGCTTTCAACAAGAGACCAAATTACTTTACAATGAATATTCGGTCAACCTTGCCACGAAATTTTACTATCATGGCAACTGGCATATGGGATGGATCAATGTCGTTAACCCTTTCCGTGCGACCATTGTATTGGGGACACCGGGCTCAGGAAAATCTTATGCCGTCGTTAATAACTATATCAGGCAGCATATTGAGAAAGGCTTCTCCATGTATATCTATGATTTTAAATTTGATGACCTTTCAACCATAGCCTTTAATCATCTTCTAAAACATTCAGATGCTTACAGGGTAAAGCCGAAGTTTTACGTGATTAATTTTGATGATCCCAGAAGAAGCCATCGGTGTAATCCCTTAAATCCTGAATTTATGACGGATATTTCAGATGCCTACGAAGCGGCTTACACCATTATGCTGAATTTGAACAGAAGCTGGATACAGAAACAGGGTGATTTCTTCGTTGAAAGTCCGATTATTCTTTTAGCTGCCATTATCTGGTTTCTGAAAATATATGAGAACGGTAAATACTGTACATTCCCTCACGCTATAGAACTGCTCAACAAGAAATATGAAGACGTATTCACGATTTTGACCTCCTATTCCGAATTGGAAAACTATCTCTCCCCTTTTATGGATGCATGGCAGGGCGGTGCGCAGGATCAATTACAGGGACAGATCGCCTCAGCAAAGATCCCGCTATCAAGAATGATCTCGCCTCAATTGTACTGGGTGATGACGGGAGACGATTTTTCACTGGACATCAATAATCCCAAGCAGCCGAAGATTTTATGTGTAGGAAATAACCCTGACCGGCAGAATATCTATTCTGCAGCACTGGGCCTATACAACTCAAGGATTGTAAAGCTAATCAACAAAAAAGGACAATTAAAAAGTTCAGTCATTATTGATGAATTGCCTACCATTTATTTCAGAGGACTCGATAACCTGATCGCAACAGCAAGGAGTAATAAAGTTTCTGTTTGCTTGGGATTTCAGGATTTTTCTCAATTAACAAGAGATTATGGAGATAAAGAAAGCAAGGTGATTCAGAATACGGTTGGAAACATTTTCAGTGGACAGGTGGTTGGGGAAACCGCAAAAACACTATCGGAAAGGTTTGGTAAAGTTTTACAGAAAAGACAGAGTATATCGATCAACAGGAATGATACTTCCACGTCGATTTCAACACAGTTGGACAGCCTGATTCCTGCTTCTAAAATATCCACTCTCACTCAAGGCTTTTTTGTAGGCGCTGTTTCGGATAATTTTGATGAGAGGATCGAACAGAAGATCTTTCATTCTCAAATTGTCGTCGATGCTGAAAAACTTTCAGCAGAAGAAAAACATTATCAAAAGATTCCGGAAATTCGTTCTTTTTTGAATAATGATGGCAATGACTGTATGCGGGATGAAATTGAAAAAAATTACAAAAGTGTTAAAACCGATATTCTTCAGATCATAACGAGTGAAATGGAAAGAATTGCTAATGATCCTGATTTGCAGCATCTCATGAATAAAGATTGACAAACCAGAAGCCTCTTTTCTTTTCTGGTTTGTCAAACATACTTTAATCACCTTCCGTATTTTTAAAGTACTGGGAAAGGTTATCGATCACCAGATTCAAAAATTTAGTCGGTCCCTGCTTTCTGTTTCGGATCTCAAATATGGTCTTATGGAAATTTCCCAGATCGGTGCCTAGTGATTTTTCCACAAACCTTACCACTTCACTCAATTCTACATTGCCGCCATTGAAACATCTCATCTGGTACAGGGCATAGACCAGTTCGATAAGTCCTACCTTGGAAGCAGACCATACCAATGGGGATAAAGACTTAGGGACTTCACTTTCTGATAATCCATCGATCTGTTTTTTTAGGTACTGGTCGAATTTTTCATTAGCTATAAATTTTGCAATCAAATGGTCATGAGAGGTCGTAAAGCTGGTGTCGAAATTGTAAAAGCCCAATGAGAGTTTCATTTTAAGATCATAGGAATCCCTGACAAATATTTTGTGATCCAGGTAAGTCGCTTCCCTTTTGTAATAACTGTAAAAATCTGATTGTTCTGTGTAGAAGTTCTTAAGCATCTCCTGCTCCGCCTCGTAGTATTTCTTCAACACTTTCTTACCTGCATTGGGCTTGTGGGATTCCAGATCTAACACCAGTGAATAGTAAATAAATTTGGAAATGAATTTTGGTTTCAGATTCTTGAAGAAGTGAACCTCCTCACCCAAACTTTCAAATTTATGGAAGGAGACCAACGTCTTGAGTTTTCTGATCGACTCGTCGATCAGCAGTAAAGATCTTTCTGCTACCTTGATCATATCATCTTCATCATACACTTCATTGATCTTAAGCTCCAATTCTTCATGGAGCTTTGCAATTTTTCTAAAAATAGTTTTTGTTACCATGTCCTTTTTTTAGAAATTTACAAAAAAACGTTTACTGACGGTTTATTCACCGATTCTCAATTCTTTTTTCCGCTTTTTGATGTAATCTGTTGGACGGATGCCGTTAATATCATAAAAAAGATTGGAAAAATTCTGACGGGCAGCAATACCACACTCTTCTGCCAAGGCTTCTATGGTGTAGTTGAGGTATTTGGTATTGGTATTTAAGAGGTTTGTTATATACTTGATCCTGAGTTCTGCAATATACCTGGTGAAATTCATCCCTCTATTCTCATTGATATAGATGGAGAGATAATTTGCGTTCGTATTAAGTTTGGCAGCAATGCTGTTTTGAGTGATCCCCTTCTTGATAAATTGAAGTTCTCTCTCGAACTTTTTGAGCTTGTCTCCGATTTCAATCGTTAGTTCAGGTGTAAGAAAAGTTTTTCTTAAGGAATATTCCTGAGGTTGTTCTTCTACAGTACCGGGAATCCCGTATGAGCCATCTTTAATTTTTTTTTGAAGTAGATCGTATTGTTTTTTTATGTTGCGGTCTTTCTGGAAACGGATAACAAAAAAGATAATGGTAAGTGTACTTGAAAAGATCAAGAATTGGGCGATCCCCATTTTTTTCTTACTGCTCTTCTCAATATCTTCTTTTTGCTCGATTAGTGACCTTCGGTCATACTCCTTATGAAGCTTTCCGGACAAATATGGATAATCCTTGCTGATCATACTATCTGCCTTCAGAAGCTGATCAGTGTAATACAATTGTTTGCTGAGGTCTTTGTTTTTGTAATAGCTAATGAGATAATTATAACTTTTATAAACTTCCGGTAAAATAAATCCTTCTTTAACAAAAATGGAATCGATTTTACTGTAATAGCCGATCACGACATCTTCCTGCTTCCTGACTTCTGAGATCTTTCCAAGATAATAGTAAACGACAGATACCCAGGCAAAGTCATTTCTTTTCAAGATCTCATGTAATGCCCTGTTTAGATCCGACACTGCACCATCATAATCTTTCTTGAAAAATTTTGAGATCCCCATACATTTTAGAAAATAGTTGTTCTCCAATTGAAAATCCTGGTCACCTTCAGTTAGTTTATATCCCAATTTGCTCAGACTGTCACTAGTGGAAACATTTTTCAAGTACCGGTTGACAACGGTCATTTGATGAAGTGAATTAAGATAGGCTTTCTTGTTGTTGAATTGTAGGTTTTCGTGCAGACCTTTACGATTCATGGCCTTTTCATAAAATTGGGAACAGTCCTGAAAATGCTCTAATGCTTCGTCATAATATCCCAAATGTGCTTTCACGACACCTAGATGGTAAATGACCTTATAATGCTGATAATGGTCATCTGAACCTTTTGAGAATTCATAGGCTTTCATGTACTGGTTTAAGGCCAGCTTATATTTTTTCTGATAAAAGTAGTAGATGATCCCTTTGCTGAGATAGTCTTTACTGATGTCATCGTTATTACCGTACTTAATGCTGATTGCCAAAGCACTGTCAGCATATTTCATCTTGCTGTTATAATCAAACTGCCTTCCGTCCCTGTAGCCCTGAATCAGTTGGGCAATATCGCTTTCAGATTTTGCTTTTTGAATATAGGCTTTTACAAAAGGCATTGCCCGCTCATCATCGATGGTCATTTTTTCGTAATTGCTTCTGATTTCTCTGAAAGTCCGCACTTCCTTTTGCTGGGAAAAAAATAATTGTGAATAGGCAGAAAGCAGGACGAGAAAGTAATTTAACTTTTTCATATACTGATTGTTAGAACCTCACCATCTCAAAAATACGAATTTTGATCATAAGAAATGCCTTTAGAAGCCACCGAATACCATTCAATACTTAAAATTCTGTTAACAATGATCAATAAGCCTTTACAGGCTTTTTTGCAATGTTACAATTTTAAAATTGAGACGTATCTATTTTAAAATTGCCCCAAAGGACAGTTTTTTTACGTCTCCATGGCCTATAACTTTGGCCTAAGAATTCTAATCCAATCCGACGTCGGGATAACCTAATTAAGAGAAATTACAATGAAAAAGTTAATCCCATTTTTTAGTATAGCAATCGCTGCAATGAGTTTACAAAACTGCGCAAACCGAGATGAAGATCTCATACGTGATGACAGCTCATATGAGGAGCTGAAAATATCAATGATGAAAAAAGACTCTGCAAGATCATCAGAAGAAATCGTAGATCCCGATCCGCCGGTAAGAGATGGCGATAATTGGAGGATCACGAATAAAAATTAATCAATTCTATGACCTATGATTCCTCATACCTCCATATCAGCTGCCTCAGGCTTACCATGTCCGGAAAGCGGCATCTGGGAGAGTATGGGGAATTTTAAAACAACGGTAACCCTATTTAAAGGTGCGCCCATGCCTGACTATTGCGGAATGAAGATCAAATGGAGATTGATCCAGGTCTGTTAAATTAAATAAAAACAACGCAATGAAATCTTTTAAGCCCATTTTTGTCAAAGCTGTTTCCTGTTTTTTTATCCTACTGTTTATTTATGCCAGTGTAAGTAAGCTGTTGGAATTTGAGAATTTCCAGGTACAGTTAGCGCAGTCACCTATGCTTGGGGCGTATGCAGGCGTCGTTTCATTGCTCGTCATTATTGTTGAACTTTTAATTGTCTATCTTTTAGTCATCCAAAAATTTCGTCTGACAGGGCTTTATGCATCTCTTGGTATCCTGTCAGCGTTTACGATTTACATTTTCCTTATATTAAATTACAGTGATTCTATTCCCTGCTCCTGCGGAGGTATACTTGAAAAAATGGATTGGAATCAACATCTCATTTTTAATCTATGCTGTGTTCTCTTATTGATCGGGGCAATTATTATTAGTAACGTTACAAACACAATAAAGTTAATGAGCCGGCTTGCATTTTTTACGATGCTGCCAATATTGTCTGTGGTTTTGGTATACGATATAAATGTTGATGATAACCAAGGGGCTTTTAAAAGGAATATGAAAGAACCCTTAAATACGAAATATCAGATATTGAAGTTTCCTATGAATAACTATTATTTAGCAGGCAGTTATGGTGATTCCCTATTTTTAGCAAACCACAAAACACCACTCCTTCTTTCAACCATAACACCTGAATTTAATTCCATTAAACTGGACACGATCAGATTGAATAATTATAAGTATGATTTTGTTAGTGTTTCGATTAATGTCTTATATCCATATTTCAGCGTCTCTGATGGTAAGGTGCCGGTAATTTTTGAAGGGAAGCTCCCTTCTTTAATGGCGTATGAGACCGGTATTAATCGACTTTATTTTTCGAGGTTCTATATGCTTGAACCACAAAAGTATGTATTTAAAACGATGCTTGTCAAAACAAAAGAAAGTGAACTGGGTATTTTAAATACTGCAAAGAAGGAGTATCAAATTTTCCCGGATGCATTACAGAAAAAGACAGACGGCATTTTTGACACCGATGGGGACTTGACTCTAGATCATCAAAACAGAAAAATTGTTTATACCCATTACTACCGGAGTGAGATGATAACAGCAGATTTTAATTTCCGAAATATTGAAAGGAAAAGAATGATTGATTCGCTGTCTCATATAGCAATAAAAACCCAAAACCTTAAGAACGGACAACAAAAATTATTGAGATCTTCAAGTGTCATCAACAGGGCGCAAACAGTATATGATAATAAGTTTTATAATGTATCAAATATAAGGGGCAAAGACGAATCCATTAAAGTATCCAGAAATAATTTTATCATTGATGTCTACAACAATCAAACGAAACAATATCTCTACAGCTTTTATATCAGGAATCATGATAAAGATAAAATCAGAGGGATACTATGCACAAAACATTATTTCTATGTACTGTCTGGTAACAAAATTACAAGATATACATTTAAATAACATCTGTTGGCCGACAGAACAGGGAATGCCGAAAACCTGTTGATTTAGAGTAGGCATAACATCAAATTTTATTACAATGAAAAATTTCATTTTACCCGCAGTTCTAATTCTGATAGGAACAGGAACTGCATTCGCTACTCAAAAAGAAAAAAGTAGCAAACAACATTTAGCAGTTAGACAGGGCTACATATTCAATAGCTCAACCAACCAGTGGGACAGAAGTATCATGTGTAAAGATGATGTGGATGTCCTTTGCACAGTCAATGGTCTGCCATCAGGACAGCAGGTTTTTGGAACGACCGGGCCTGACGTTGATCACCCGGAAACGGCTAATGTCGAATTATACAAAATCAACTAAAAATAGCTCCCGAAAGGGAGCTTATTTTAATGGTTTAGTTAAATTACTGTTATCAGAAGAAGAACTTTTTATAAAATCTGTTGACTAATTATAATACAACATTAAATTGACCAAAATGAAAAGTTATTTATTAGCTACAGT
>DBLQ01000056.1:447-4389 GCA_002297505.1 Flavobacteriales bacterium UBA720 | reverse complement strand
CCCGCGGATCAAGCTGGTGGAAAGCGGCATATTGATGTTTCCGACTTCTACCCTTTTGATGATCTTATCTTCCGGATCCTGACCTTTCTCATTAAGACCTTTGGACTGCAGGTCTTTCCAGGAGCCTTTGGCCTGCCAGACCATATTCATCCTGTTTTCAAAAGCAAAACCGCTCTGCGTGTCGTAATTGGCCTTCAGCTGCAGATTCTCTCCTACTTTTCCTGTGATCCCCAACTGGATTCTCTGCTGGATATTAATGGCAAAACTGGTTCTGTTCTGCGGTAGAATCAGCGGGTTCTCAATTTTCTGGTAAAGCACACCTAAGTCAAAGGAGGCATAACCCTGCGGAATCAACTCAATTTTATTGCTTCCGAAAATATTTTCGAACATTTTATTCTTGATGGTGATGGAAGGGATAAGTCCTTTCTTCTTGGCATCAGTCTGATCCTTTCTTCTCCCAAGGTCATTCAGCAAGGATTTTTCTTCGTAGTAAGACCGCAGATTATTCTGCATCACGTAGTTCTTGTATTCTTCCGATGTCATCGCAATTGGAGCACCTACCACGGTATTTCCCACTTTTGGATACAGATAATACATGCCGGTACCGATGTCATAATATGCATCGTAACGGATAGGATCGGCAAGACTAAAATCTTTTCTAACGCTGTAAAGGGTGTCTGATGGTTTTTCCTGCGCCCAGAAATTGGCAAAACCGAGAAAAACGAAAAATAGAAACGTTAATTTATTGAGGTAGATATTTCTCTTCACTTATATTTTTTTTAAGAAAACAATGATGTTGCAAGGATCAATTGTTAAATGTTCTTTAAAATCTCTTTTACTAATATTTCCACGGATACATCGGGATTCTGCTTCAAAATCCGGTCGGCAATCTTCTCGCTCATCCTCTTGGAAATCCCTAAAACTTCTAATGCAGATAACGCCTCATTCTTTATTTTATTGTCTGCATTCAAAGAAAGTTTTTCCTCGGAATTCCCGAACTGGGCGACTTTATCACGCAAATCGACAATAATTCGCTCAGCGGTTTTGGCACCGATACCTTTCACCTTCTGGATGATGGCACTGTTACCGGAAAGAATCGCATTCGCCGCTTCCGACAGGCTGAGAGAGGACAGGAGAATGAGCGCTGAAACGGGTCCCACTCCATTAACACTAATTAACAGATTGAACAGCTCTTTTTCCTGTCTGGTATGAAATCCGAAGAGCAGATGCGCGTCCTCCCGGATGATCTGCTGGATGTACAGAAGTGTTTTGGAGCCTAACTGCAAATGCTGCGAGGTCTGAAGGCTTATGCCCACATAATAGCCCACACCGTGGACATCCATAATGGCATAAGTGGGTGTCAATTCCTGAACGACGCCTTGAAGCGAGTATATCATCGAATGAATTAATTAGGGTTTTGCGAAGATATAAATTTATGTTAAGAACAAAAGCCATCTTAACTTAATAAAATGGCTTTTCTACAGTCTTTTTTGGATTTTGTTAAATAGCTTCAAAGATTATAGAGATAATCCGTGTAATCATCAATTAAAGATTCTTAATTCTGGTCAAAGTTTTCAATATGTTTTCTCAGATCCTGGTAGATTTTGTCAGCTTCCGGATTACCTTCCTTCGCTAACCGCTTAACATTTTCATAAAATGCCATGGCCTGTCTGCGCAGACTTTCTCCTAAAATTAATTGCATGTCTTCCAACTTCTGGTGAAGGGTTTTGAACTTCTCTCCCATCACCGCGAGCAGCTGAAGATCTTCAGCGGATGGATTGGGATTTTGTTTAAATTCATCAAGCCAGTCTTTGATAACCAACATTTCTGCCTTCAAGGTGTTTAAGGCTTCAGGCGGTATCTCTCTTATCAGCTTAAGATTATGTTGAAACTTTTCTTCAAACGATTTGGTCAATTCATCATCGTAATTCATAATGTGTTTTTTTCTTGAAACTAAATTAATAAAAAAAACCATTCTAAATTAATAGAATGGCTTTGCAATGTATTTTTAAAAGAGACTTATTGTTTGTCCTTCATCTGCGCATCCAGAACTGCAATGGTTGCCAGATTGACGATTTCGTCTACGCTGGAGCGCATCTGCAGCACGTGTACCGGCTGATCCAGTCCCATCAGGATAGGGCCGATGGTCTGCGCCGCTTTCATTCCGCGAATGATTTTATAAGAAAGATTGGCACTTTCAAGATTCGGGAACACAAGAACATTGGCTGGATTGGTTCCTAGTTTTGAGAAAGGATAATCTGCCAGATGATCACTGTTCAGGGCAAAGTCCGGCTGAATCTCGCCATCTACTACCATTTTAGGATATTTTTCGTGAAGGATCTTCACTGCTGCCGCTACTTTCTTCGAAGAATCTGCCTTGGCCGAGAAATTCTCATAACCCAGCATCGCCAGTCTTGGTTCTATGGCAAATGAGCGAACGGTATATTCTGCCATTCTAGCAATCTCCACCAGATCTTCTGCCGTAGGATTTTTGTTGATGGAAGTATCAGCAAAAAAGAGAGGTTTCTTCTCGGTTAGGATCATCATCATGGCTGCTACTTTATTCACGCCAGGTTTTTTGTCAATGATTTCCAGCACTGGCTTCAGCACGGAAGCATAACTTTTTGAAAACCCGATGATCAGGGCATCTGTGTCGCCATGCTCCAGCATCAGCGGTCCGAAGTAGTCGCGTTGTCTTACGTAGCGTTTGGCTTTATACTCGTTGATACCTTTTCTGTTGCGTTTGTCCCAAAGGGTTTTTCTGTATCTTTTTCTGGTTTCCTTGTTGTCATCGTCATTTGGGTCTATGATCGGGATATCCAGTGTAATGCCGTACTCCTCCATTTTTTCTTTGATGAGTCGTTTGCTTCCCAATAAACTTGGAAATGCAATTCCCTCTTCCTGAAGTATCTGAGCCGCTTTCAGAATGTTATATTCTTCTCCATTGCCCAATGTTACTCTTTTCGGATTGGCTTTGGCGCGGTTCTGCATCATTCGGACGAGCTTTTCGTCCCGGCCCATTCTGTCCAGCAGTTGATTTTCGTATTCCTCGAAATTCTCGATATGCTTGCCGGCAATACCGCTTTCCATCGCTGCTTTGGCTACAGCCATAGAAACTTTGGTAATAAGTCTGTTATCAAAAGGTTTTGGAATAAAATATTCTTTTCCAAAGCTTATATCTCTAACGTTGTAAGCCAATTTCACCATTTCCGGCACCGGCTCTTTTGCAATCTCTGCCAACGCATGAACCGCCGCCAGTTTCATGGCTTCATTAATTCCTCTTGCCTGGACATCCAGTGCTCCTCTGAATATGTATGGAAAACCAAGAACATTGTTGACCTGATTAGGATAATCACTACGTCCAGTAGCCATAATTACATCTTCTCTGGTCGCAACCGCCAAATCATAACTGATTTCCGGATCCGGATTGGCCAGCGCGAAAACAATAGGATCTTTTGCCATGGAAAGCAGCATTTCCGGAGACATCACATTTCCTTTTGACAAACCGACAAAAACATCAGAACCTTTCAAGGCATCTTCCAATGTGTCGATCTCTGTCTGAGCAACGAAATCCAATTTTTCCGGTGTAAGATTTTCTCTCTTTTGATTGATGACACCTTTGCTGTCACACATCAGGATATTTTTTGGATCCAGGCCCAGTGAAATGTACAGCTTGGCACAGGCTATTGCTGCTGCGCCTGCACCATTGATTACCATTTTCACTTCATTGATTTTTTTTCCTGTAATTTCCATACAGTTAATCAGAGCGGCGGCAGAGATAATCGCTGTTCCGTGCTGGTCATCGTGCATCAATGGGATATCGAGTTCTTCTTTGAGTCTTTGCTCGATGTAGAAAGCTTCCGGCGCTTTAATATCTTCCAGGTTGATTCCCCCAAAAGT
This sequence comes from Flavobacteriales bacterium UBA720, assembly GCA_002297505.1. Classification (GTDB taxonomy): domain Bacteria; phylum Bacteroidota; class Bacteroidia; order Flavobacteriales; family Weeksellaceae; genus Epilithonimonas. Next base: position 489 of record DBLQ01000056.1, on the reverse strand, counting down.
CGGCGCAATCGCTTTAACGGTTTCGATGAATTTATCCGGATC
>DBLQ01000056.1:0-339 GCA_002297505.1 Flavobacteriales bacterium UBA720 | reverse complement strand
TCGATGAATTTATCCGGATCTTTTTCGTTGATTTCAATATCAAAGACATTGATCCCTGCGAAGATTTTGAATAGCAAACCCTTCCCTTCCATCACCGGTTTGGAAGCTTCCGGACCGATATCGCCCAAACCTAAAACTGCCGTTCCGTTTGAGATGACGGCTACCAGATTTCCTTTGGAAGTATATTCGTAAACACTTTGAGGATCATCATGGATCGCCATGCAAGGCACGGCCACTCCCGGCGAATAGGCGAGCGAGAGATCTCTCTGGGAAGAATGCGGTTTGGATGGAATCACCTCGATTTTACCTTTCGGCTCTTGACGGTGATAATCTAATGCG
>DBLQ01000047.1:16966-37276 GCA_002297505.1 Flavobacteriales bacterium UBA720 | reverse complement strand
CTTTCATCACCGTGTCCAGCAACTGCGAATGGTCTATATTTCTATTAAAAATGGGTTGATGGAAGTGCTCCAGTTTATCGAGTAATTTAATAAGCTGTAATTTTTCGTTGAGATCCAGATTTCCCGAGACAATGCTCGTTGCTGCGCGGATCTTATCCATTTGATTGTCCAGCGCATCAATACCTTGATGCGTAATCTTCAAAACTTTCGAGCGTTTGTCTTTTTCCGAGACAATCTGTTCCACCCAGCCTTGTGAAATCAATCGGTTGATGATTAGGATCCCAGCAGATTTGTCCTGGACATTTTTTTTGATCAATTCCATTTTGGTCATTGATCCTGATGATCTCAGGTTAATCAGATAAATAAACTCCTCCTGCGTTCTGAAGTTAGAATCTACAATGGCCGACTTGGCGTACATCTTCGCATAGCGGTTCAGATGAACCAGCAGAGTGCTGATAACGCTTTCCGGAGAACGGCCTGTCAGCTTTCCTTCCCAGTTCACTTGGTTTTCCAGATCTTCCGGCGTTGGCGCCTCATTAGCCGTTAGCCATCTTTTGAATCCTGCGATGTCTTCGGAATACGCCTTGCCTGTACGATTGTCTTTGTCAAATTGTTCTATAAGACTCAATACATCTCTGATGATCTCGTAATTCATTGTACTGAATTTAAATGATTATTCTAAAAGTGTATAAATACACTATCAATTTTAAGACCAATATCCATTGTTTTAGTTAAACCTTTTTATATTTTTATCAATATTATTATAAAAATATTATTTAAGCTTAATTATTTTTAATAAAATTAAAATTTAAATATCAATATATTAATTTGTGCATTGTTAAATTTTTCTTAAAATAAAATCTGTTGTTACTTTGTGGATTAATATTTGTTAAATGATTGCTAATAATCACTAAAATAAACTAGTATGTCAATCAACTTAATTAATGTTATTAAAGACCAGTTGGGTACATCATTTGTATCCAATGCTGCTACACAACTCGGTGAGAGCGAATCCGGCATTTCCAAAGCGGTTTCGGCACTGCTTCCCGCTGTTGTCGGTGGATTTGTCAATAGCAGCTCTTCCTCCGAGCTTCTGAATACGGTAAAAGAGACATCAGTTTCCGGCAGTCTGACGGACTCGCTCAGTAATCTTGCCGGTCCTGACTCGGTTATCTCAAGAATTTTAACACTGATTTTCGGTAATGGTGATAAATTGGAAGCCATTATCAACTCTGTTTCCGAGTATGCGGGAATCCGTAATGAATCTACCAGTTCACTCCTCAACTCTGTTACAGCTGTCACAGCCGGGGTTTTGGGTCGCCATGCCAGCGAGCAGAATCTGGATGCAATGTCCTTTGGAAATCTTTTGAATGATCAGAAGAGTAGCCTTGCATCACTTCTTCCGGCAGGCTTCAGTTTTGCTTCCCTTGGTTTAGGAAACTGGTTTGGAACAGTAGATGCGACACCGGGTAATGTTGTTCCGGAAGTCAACCAGGTTCCGCTCAGCGATGTCAATCCTTCCATTCCGGCTACGGAAAAAACCGTTATCACGGACCGGCCTACCGTGACAGAAGGGCCAATCATCGATGTCAACAGGAGTGGAACGACCCACGAAATTGTATCGGAGCGGGACTCCGGAGGAAGTATCTGGAAATGGCTTTTGCCTCTACTGCTGTTATTATTGCTCGGATGGTTTTTCTGGAAACAATGTGATAAAAAACCTGAAGCTGTGCCCGTAGCCACTACTGATTCTACGGTTGTGGAGCGTGATTCTACCAATGCAGCCGGCGATACGGTTGCTGTAACCAGAGAGACCACGGTAGTGACATTGCCAAGTGGTAAAACTTTGCAGGCTTACAAAGGCGGTATCGAAGATCAGATGGTAATGTTCCTGAAATCTGATGATTATAAAAATGCTACAGAAGCTGATCTCAAAGACAAGTGGTTTAATTTTGACAATCTTAATTTTGAGTTTGGTAAAGCAGTTCTTACACCAGAATCTAAGGTTCAGCTGGAAAATCTTAAAATGATTCTAGCGGAGTTCCCTGATGCTAAAATTAAAATCGGCGCTTATACCGATAAAAAAGGCGATGCCAATACGAATTTAAAATTGTCTCAGGAAAGAGCTGACATGGTAAAGTCATCACTGAATTCCGGTCAGGTTTTGGAAGCCGAAGGTTATGGTTCCAAATTTGCGAAAGTTCCTGCTGAAGCTTCTGATAAAGAAAGAGAATCCGACAGAAAAACTGCTGTAAGATTCGTAAAGTAGAATAGACTTATTTATACACTGTAAAAACTGCCAAGCAATTGGCAGTTTTTTATTGATTTATTGTAAATTAAGAAAAGTATTGCTAAATTTGTTAGTCTAATCTAACATTTCTGATTTTGAATCCTTCTGATATTAATAAAGGCTGGAGAAAAGAAAAGAGTTCGAACTCGCTGAACGAAGTTTTTTCCAGTGTCAAAATTCCAGCTAACGCCAGCGCATGGAAACGGTTTATGGCATACGTAGGTCCGGGACTTCTGGTAGCTGTGGGCTATATGGATCCGGGCAACTGGGCCACGGACATCGCGGGCGGCGCGCAGTTTGGCTACACCTTGCTCTCGGTTATTCTGATTTCCAATCTTTTCGCAATCGTACTGCAGCACCTCTCTGTTAAGCTGGGCATTGTAGCAGAGCGTGATCTTGCGCAGGCCTGCAAAGATCATTTTTCGCCTGGTGTTAATTTTGTGCTCTGGATTTTTTGTGAGATTGCCATCGCGGCCTGTGATTTGGCAGAAGTTATCGGCTCTGCCATTGCGCTGAACTTACTTTTCGGGATTCCGCTGAGCGTGGGTGTGGTAATTACTGTGATTGATGTATTTCTTATTTTATTCCTGCAGTCACGCGGATTCCGGTACATTGAAAGTATTGTGGGCGGATTGATTTTCGTAATCTTTGCCTCCTTTCTTTATGAGATCTTCCTCAGCAAACCCGATATCTTTCCAATGCTGGAAGGTCTGATTCCCAAAAAGGAAATTATAACCAATCCGTCAATGCTGTATATTGCCATCGGAATCCTCGGTGCGACGGTGATGCCGCACAATCTCTACCTGCACAGCAGCATTGTCCAGACCCGCGATTATCCGAGAACGGCAGAAGGTAAAAAGGAAGCATTGAAATTTGCGAGCCTGGACAGCAGTCTTTCATTGATGTTAGCCTTTTTTATCAATGCCGCTATCCTTATCATCTCTGCAGCAACTTTCCACACTTCCGGAAATAAAGATGTGGCAGATATCAATGATGCTTATATGTTGCTTTCACCGCTTTTGGGAACCACTCTGGCAAGCATCTTTTTTGGGATTGCGTTGCTGGCTTCGGGTCAGAATTCTACTTTGACGGGCACCTTGGCCGGACAGATTGTGATGGAAGGTTTCCTGAATATCCGTCTTAAACCTTGGGTGAGACGACTGATCACAAGACTTATTGCCATTATTCCCGCGCTGATTATTTCAATATTATACGGCGAAAAAGGGACGGCAGAACTTTTGGTTTTCAGCCAGGTGATTCTTTCCATGCAGCTGAGCTTTGCGGTGGTACCATTAGTGATGTTTACCTGCAGCAAAGCCAAGATGGGCGATTTCGTCAATAAGCCGTGGCTCAGGATTTTGGCCTGGATGATCAGCGGCATCATAATTGCGCTGAATCTTTATTTGCTGAAGGAAACCTTATTTCCATAATCATAAAAAACCGAATCGTGTGATTCGGTATTTTCTTGGTTTTATCTTTCAGCGTCTTTGTTGTTTAGTGCGCCGCGAGCTGAAAGAACTCTTCGAGAGCCTCACAGAGACAAAGGGGGAGTGGAGCGCGGATTAAGGCGCCCAAATCCTTATCCTAATTTTTTGGAGTCTTCTACAAACTGTGCCAGTCCGTTGTCTGTCAATGGATGTTTTAGCAGGCTAAGGATGGATGGCAATGGTGAGGTGATGACATCGGCACCAATTTTTGCACAGTTGATGATGTGCATCGGGCTTCTGATGGATGCTGCGAGAATCTCCGTGTCATACATATAATTGTCAAAAATCACTCTTATTTCTTCAATCAGGTTGAGACCGTCTACAGAAATATCGTCCAGTCTTCCAAGGAACGGCGATACGTAGGTGGCGCCGGCTTTGGCTGCCAAAAGTGCCTGTCCTGCGGAAAAGATAAGGGTGCAGTTGGTTTTGATGCCTTTGTCTGAGAAATATTTCAGGGCTTTTACACCATCTTTGATTATTGGGATTTTCACCACAATTCTCTCATGAAGCGCTGCCAGCTCTTCGCCTTCCTTAATCATTTCTTCGTAAGTGGTGGAGAGAACTTCTGCGGAAACATCGCCATCGGAAATGTTGCAGATATCCTTATAATGTTGATTGATGGCTTCTTTTCCGGAGATACCTTCTTTGGCCATCAGGGACGGATTGGTTGTTACGCCATCCAAAATTCCTAAATCCTGAGCTTCTCTGATCTGATCCAGATTCGCTGTGTCGATAAAAAATTTCATTGATTTATTTAATTTTAATTGTTACTGAATTGCTTAACAAATATACGTTTTTTAGTTCGCAACGGCATAAAAAAAAAGAAGTCCGGAGACTTCTTCAGGTTTATTTCATCGCAGCTTCTTTGGCTTTGAATTCATTGTATTTTGCAGTATTCTGCGTGGTCATGTACATTCCTTTCAGCAAGGATACAACTTCTTTGTTATTAGGATCGTTGGCATACATTTTCTCGGCGTACGGCAATGCTTTCTGGAATCTGGCTCTTCTCTGTTCCAAAACCTTATTCGCTTCATCAATTTTACCGGCTTTTTTCAGGTCTCTGTACTGATTGATGGCCACTTCATCTTCTCCTAAGATGGCAAAAACAAGATTGTTCATGGCATTTGGAAATTTAGGATCGATGTCTACGAGTTTTTTGAAAGTAGCTTCTGCTTCCGCCTGCTTGCTCGGATCTTTGCTCAGCATCACGCCCAGGTTGTAAAGACTTTCTTTATCATTAGGGTTGCTGGCGATTTTGGCCTTCAGGTTGTTCACAAATTCGTCGGTTTTCCCGGCTTTGAAGAATGCATTGCTCTGAACCTGAGACAAAGATTGGTTTTTCGGGAATTTCTTCAGACCTTCTTCAGCAATTTTTGCAGCTTCGTCGTATTTCTGAAGTTCGAATAGGAGAGATGCAGTTACATCATAAAGTTCTTCCTGCTTGCTCGGCGTTTTTTCTGTTTTGAAGTCAGAATAACCGGCGTTCGCTTTCTTATAAAGGTCAAATGCAGCTTTATCCAGATTTTCTACCTGTCCGGTTTTGGTGTTTTTCGCTGTGTAAACGGTTTCTTCACCGGTGTAGTTATCTCGGATCAGGGATTCCAGGATCTGTGCAGCTTCCGCTTTTTTGTCCGGTGTCTGTGCATAAGCGATTCCCGCGTAATAAAGGAAGTTTTTGCTATCCTGTCCTGCTGCTTTGAAAAGATAGTAGGTTTCAGCAAATTTTGCGCCCGCAACGTCGAATTTTTTGGCATTGTAGCTCGCAGTCGCTTCCTCATTGGCTTTTCTAAGAAGCGGATCAATAGCCTCTCTCAACTTCTGTGTCAGCGACGGCGAATATTTTTCCTGTTTCAGGGAAAGGCCGTTGCCCCACTTTTCAGCAGCGGTTTTGCCTACGAAATATACTTTGTTTTTATCTGCATCTTTTCCAGTGTAGATTTCCTCATTGCCCAATGTGGAAATTTTCGCAAGGTATTCTGCACCTTCCGTATTTTTTCCGGATTTGATCAGGGATAATCCTTTGGCATAATAATATTGCTCCAAAACAGATGGCTCCAGCAGGTAAGTTTTTTCACCAAACATGCCTTCTGCTTTAGCAATTTCTGAATTGGCAGTAGAAAGGTCTCCTGAATCCACTGCTTTTACAGCGCTAGCAATTTCTTTTTTCTGAGCGAAAATCATAGTCGCTGAAAGCATTGCTAAACTTAAAATTAATTTTTTCATATTACACTTTTAAATTTTATTCGTTATCGTCCGGTGCATTGGTACTTTCCGACGCTTCTTCATCGTCAATCGCTCTCAGTTCATCCTTATCACCTAGGTTGATTTGATTATCACCGGTCTGCGGCTGATCTTTGAATTCCGGATTATTGCTGTCATTTTCTGCACCTTCCTCGGTTTCTTCTTCCGCTACATCTCTATCCATCTCTACCTTAGCAATAGCCGCAATTTCATCTTTCGTTTTCAGGTTAATGACTTTCACGCCCTGTGTATTTCTTCCCATCACACGCATTTCGTTCATGTTCATGCGGATGGCAACGCCGGATTTGTTGATGATCATTAGACCATCCTCGTCCGTTACACTCTGTATCGCGATCAAATGACCTGTCTTTTCGGTGATGTTAAGCGTGATGACGCCTTTCCCGCCACGGTTTGTGATACGGTAATCTTCCACAGCGGTTCTTTTTCCATAACCTCTTTCCGATACTACCAGGACTGTGTCATTCTCCAAATCGTTAACAACAATCATTCCGATCACTTCATCATCATCTTCGAGGGAAATTCCTCGTACACCAATTGATCCTCTGCCCACAGCTCTCGCTTTTTCTTCAGGGAAACGGATACATTTTCCGTTTTTAGTAGCGATCATAATCTGCGAATTGCCATCCGTCAATTTAGCGCCCAACAATTGGTCGTTATCACGGATTTCGATGGCGTTCACGCCATTGGTTCTTGGTCTGGAATAGGCTTCCAATGACGTTTTCTTGATGGTTCCGTTCTTGGTGATCATCACAACATTCATTTGGTTGATGTATTCCTGATTCTTTAAATCTTTAGTTCTGATGTACGCTTTAATCTTATCATCAGGTTCGATGTTGATCAGATTCTGAACCGCTCTGCCTTTGGCAGTTTTGGAACCTTCCGGTACTTCGAACACTCTGAGCCAGAAACATTTTCCTTTTTCTGTGAAAAATAGAAGATATTCGTGATTGGTTGCGGTTACAATGTATTCCAGGAAGTCTTCATCTCTGGTGGTGGCAGCTCTGTTTCCTACGCCGCCTCTGGATTGTACCTTATATTCGGAAAGGAGCGTTCTTTTGATGTAGCCGGCGTGGGAGATGGTAAGGACTACTTTTTCATCCGGAATAATATCTTCGATGGACATTTCGCCACCGGAATAATCGATCTCCGAGCGTCTTTCGTCGCCATATTTTTCTTTGATTTCAATCAATTCATCTTTGATGATCTGGTAACGTCTTGGTTCATTGGAAAGGATATCTTCCAGATCCTTGATCATTGCCATGATTTCCTCGTACTCGGCGCGAATTTTATCCAATTCCATTCCGGTAAGACGCGCTAATCTCAGATCAAGAATCGCCTGTGCCTGGATTTCGGATAATTCGAATTCTGCGATCAAGCCTTCTTTCGCTGCCTGAGGATTGGCACTATGTCGGATAATTGAAATAGCTCTGTCCAGTGCGTCCTGCGTGCCGATCACCTTCATAAAACCTTCAAGAATGTGAGCTCTTTCTTTTGCTTTTTTCAGTTCGTACTGCGTTCTGCGGACGATGACCTCGTGCCTGTGCTCCACGAAATGGTGGATAAGGCTTTTCAGGTTTAGTTGTTCCGGCCGGCCTTTTACCAAGGCAATGTTATTAACAGAGAAAGACGTCTGAAGTGATGTATATTTGTAAAGCAAATTCAGAACAACATTCGGAATGGCATCGTTTTTCAATTCGTAAACGATTCGAAGACCTTTTCTGTCGGACTCGTCACGGATCTCGTAGATTCCGGTGATTTTTTCGTCTTTTACCAATTCGGCGGTTCTGGCAATCATCTCCGCTTTATTGACCTGGTAAGGTACTTCGGTTACAATGATGGCATTTCTGTTTCCAATCTCTTCGAAGTTGACTTTTGCTCTCAGAACAATACGTCCTCTTCCGGTGTGGAAGGCATCACGGACACCGTCGTAACCATAGATAATACCGCCTGTCGGAAAATCCGGGGCGATGATGTGCTTCATCAGATCGTCTATGGAGATTTCTCTATCATCGATGTATGCGCAGATGGCGTCGATGCTTTCGGAAAGGTTATGGGGTGCCATGTTGGTGGCCATACCCACGGCAATCCCCGAGGTTCCGTTGACTAAAAGATTAGGAATTTTAGTTGGAAGTACAGTAGGTTCCGTAAGACTGTCGTCGAAGTTATTTTGGAAGTCTACAGTTTCTTTGTCAAGGTCGGCAAGGATTTCGTCTGAGATTTTTTTCAGTCTGGCTTCCGTATATCGCATTGCTGCCGGTGGATCGCCATCCATGGAACCGAAGTTACCCTGGCCGTCTACCTGCTCGTAGCGCAAGCTCCATGGCTGTGCCATTCTCACCATCGCATCATATACAGAACTGTCGCCATGCGGGTGATACTTACCTAAAACGTCTCCTACGATTCTGGCAGATTTCAGGTGTTTCCTGTTAGAAAATACATTAAGACCATACATACCGTACAGAACACGTCTGTGAACCGGTTTCAGACCGTCTCTTACATCCGGCAATGCTCTTGATACAATAACCGACATCGAGTAATCGATGTAAGAGGTTTTCATCTCGTCAACAATGTTGATGGGTATTAACCTTTCTCCTTCCTTTTGCATAAATATTTTTAATTAACTGTAAATCAGAGTGGTATGACCGCTTCTGATCCATTGATTTTTTCTCTTTTTTGTAACGGGCTAATTTACAAAAAAAATACGATTTTTACAGTTCGAATTTATTAACATTAATCATCCTTTAAAATCAAAAAATGAGCATTCTCAGCATTACTTTTCATACGACCAACAACAGCATCGCAGCGTGGAACCAATATCTTGATAATGAACTTCATCAGATGGTGGAAAACCTGATGGATGTGGATAAATATATCCTGTCCGAAGTTCATTCTGAAATGGTGAACGAAGGTCTTAATACCAATCTCTTTCTTTGGTTTGATAATGATGCGCTGCGCAGCCAGTTTATGGAGAGCGAGCTCATCAACATTGAAGAACGAGTGGCGCAGCGATTCGGGAATGAGGTTATGATATTCCCGACTTTTCTCAACCCAAAGAAAAAGAGATTCTAGGGAAGTTGGACTCCTATTTATAATATCCCAAATAATTACACTAAATTTGCAGCTTAATTTTAGACGAAATAATTAATTTAAAAGCACTCAATACGGAGTGCGACACAAACAATTTATGAGTGCACCTCAAGCAATTACAGAGCTGATTACTCTTGCAGACGGCAGAGAAATCACAATCGAAACAGGGAAGCTGGCAAAACAAGCTGACGGATCTGTAGTCGTAAAAATGGGCGGAACAATGCTTTTAGCAACGGTTGTAGCCAACAAAGAAGCCAATCCTGGTGTAGACTTTTTACCTTTAACAGTTGATTACAGAGAAAAATTCTATGCAGGTGGTAAAATCCCCGGAAACTTTTTCAGAAGAGAAGCTCGTCCTTCAGACCAGGAAATCTTAACGATGCGTTTGGTAGACAGAGTTCTAAGACCATTATTCCCTGAAGATTTCCACGCGGAAGTTCAGGTAATGATTTCATTAATTTCTTATGACGGACAGTCGATTCCTGATGATTTAGCAGGTTTGGCGGCGTCTTCAGCGATTGCGATTACTGATATTCCTTTCAACGGGCCAATGTCTGAAGTAAGAGTAGTAAGAATTGATGGTCAGCTTTCAATCAATCCTAAATTCGAAGATCTTAAAAATTCTGACCTTGATATTATGGTTGGAGCAACTAAAGATTCTATCGTAATGGTGGAAGGTGAGATGAAAGAAATCACGGAAGCAGAAATGCTTGAAGCGATTACTTTTGCTCACGAAGAAATCAAAAAACAAGTTGAAGCTCAGGAAAGATTAGCTGAGAAAGTAGGAAAAGCTTTCCCTAAAAGAGAATACAACCACGAAAATCACGATGAAGCCATCCGTGAGAAAGTGTGGAAAGAAACTTACGATAAAGTTTACGAAGTAGCTAAAACTCCTTCAAGTAAAGAAGAAAGAGGAGAAAAGTTCAAAGCGGTACGTGATGAATTTTTAGCTCAATATGTTGATGATGCAGAAGAACTAGAAAGAGTAACCCCTTTCGTAAAAGTATATTACCACGATGTGGAAAAAGAGGCGATGCGTCAGATGATTTTGAATGACAAAATCCGTCTTGATGGTCGTGATCCTCAAACGATTCGTCCGATCTGGAGCGAAATCGATTATTTACCGGGAGCACACGGTTCTGCAATCTTTACAAGAGGAGAAACTCAGTCTTTAACGGCTGTAACGCTTGGTTCTGTAAAAGACGCAAATATGGTGGACAGCGTAATGGTCAATTATGACGAAAGATTCTTCCTTCATTATAACTTCCCTCCATTCTCAACGGGTGAAGCTCGTCCTTTAAGAGGAACTTCTAGAAGAGAAGTTGGTCACGGAAACCTGGCTCAGAGAGCTTTGGCCAATATGATTCCGGAGGAAAATCCTTACACCATCCGTATCGTTTCCGATATTTTGGAATCAAACGGTTCGTCTTCTATGGCGACAGTTTGTGCAGGAACTTTAGCATTGATGGATGCGGGTATTCAGATTCATAAGCCGGTTTCAGGTATTGCAATGGGATTGGTGACTGATGTTAAAACCGGGAAGTTTACAGTACTTTCTGATATTTTAGGAGATGAAGATCACTTAGGTGATATGGACTTCAAAGTAACGGGAACTGCAGACGGAATTACGGCTTGTCAAATGGATATCAAAATCCAGGGACTTTCTATGGATATTATGGAGAAAGCGCTTCTACAAGCCAAAGAAGGAAGACTTCATATTTTAGATAAAATCACTGAAACCATTGCTGCTCCAAGAGAAGATGTGAAACCTCACGCTCCGAAAATGGTGATGATGGAGATCCCTAAAGATTTCATCGGTGCTGTTATCGGGCCTGGAGGAAAAATCATTCAGCAGATGCAGAAAGATACGGATACTGTTATCGCAATTGAGGAAGTTGGAGAAATCGGAAGAATCGAAATTTCCGGTATCAGTAGAGAGAAAATCAACGAAGCGGTTGCGAAAATCAATGAAATTACTTTTGTACCGGTTGTAGGTGAAGTCTACCAAGGTAAAGTAGTGAAAGTAATGGATTTCGGAGCTTTCGTTGCGATTGCTAAAGGTACTGAAGGATTGCTTCATATCTCAGAAATCGAATGGGCGAGACTTGATAAAGTTCCTTACAAAGAAGGCGACGAAGTTGAGGTGAAATTTATGGGTTACGATGACCGTAAGAAAATGAAACTTTCTAGAAAAGTTTTATTGCCAAGGCCACCAAGACCTGAAAAGAAAGAAGGTGAGCAAAGAGGTCCAAGACCGGAAGGTCAAAACAGACCTGAAAGACCTGCGAGACCGGAAGGTGATAAGCCTGCCGGAGATCAAAATCCTTCATCTGAAGCTTAAGATTATTATAATCGATTATATGAAAACCACCGAATTTTTCGGTGGTTTTTTTGTATACTTTATTTTTTTAAAATATTTTTTTCGAAAAACTCTCTTTGTTCTTTGGGTAATTCATAAAGTGCGGACTCATTTTTATTGAGAATTACTTCTCGGTACGTCTTTATGTAGATTTCTGAGATTGCAAGTTCTTTAATATAAGCTTTATTTTTATTAACAAATGTATTTAGTTCTTCTACTTGATTAGTTGTTAAAGTTGTAGACAAAATATTATTAAAAATATTTATAATAGTCTCTTTAAAACTACTAATATTATCAGTTAGAAATTCTTTAATGTTTTCCCAAAGCCAATAATCGCAAACCTCACTAAAGAAATTAATTATTTTTATTTTTTCAACTTTCTGATAATTATTTAATTCATTGATAAAGCTGGATTGGACTCTCGCTTTTAATTCTGAATCTAAATTAGTTTCATCTAGGAATGATATAACAATCATATATAAGCTATAATATATCAATAGTTCATTTTCATTTAAATTTGATTTGTTTACTATAATTATCTTTTCATAGTAATGGTTAATCAAATCTCTTGTTTGTGGATTGTTATTTTTTTCTTTGTATAGTAATATTAAATTAGCAAATAACAATAAAAAATTATATTTCTCATTTTCGTCAGCTATTTTTTTTAGAGCGTTTATACCTTTTTTTAAAATGTTAATATCATTTTTATCATCACCATATAGAATATGTGCTGAAGCGTACTGATAAATAAATTCTTCTTTAGAAATAAATATAATTGAAAGGTATTTTTCATTTTCTAAAATTTCATCGATGCTTTTATCTATTTGGCTAAAAAAATTATACGAATCTAATGCACCTTGGTTTTGAAAAATTAGATTTGAAATAGGAATTAAAATTAAATTTTTGTCAAACTGTAATAATTTTTCATTTTTATTATGGGAATCAACTAATTGAATAATTTCTTCAAATTTTTCTTGTTTTAGTAAATTCGTTATTTGTTTTGAAAAATCATTTTGAAAGAGATTTATTTTTATTTCAATAGCTTTTTTTATAGCTTGAATTTCATAATTAAATTCCTGTTTGTCTTTTGTGTTTTCAGATTTTTCAAACATTCTGCTTATTCTTGTTACCCTATCTAAAAGTTCTTCGGCGTTATAGTACAAGGCTAGAAAATCAATAAACAATGCTGTTATCCCTTCCTTGTGTTCGCCAACTTCAATGCTTATTCTAAGAAGAGGTTCGCTAATATCATAAAATTTATTTCTTTTATCACTAGGGTCAGGTATAATATCAACTAAACGTTTTTTGTTTAATTCACTTAACTGTTTACTTAAAGATTTCTGTTCAATAAAACAATTCTTAGATATTTCGACTCCTAATTGTGGCTTGCGAGATAATGCAATGTATCGTAATATTTTCTGCTGTTGAGCAGGTAAATAACGAATGTAAGTTTCGTAATAAGGCTTTAAATCATTAATAGTTTTGATGAAAACCTCAGAAACCTTGGCTAGCATATCAGTCTTTAAAAAATGATAGAATGTTACCAAAAGTCTATGATTGCCTTTTACTAAATCGAAAATAGCTCTGGCTTGTGGTTTTCCTTTTGTTTTTAAATGTTTTATGAGTTTATCATTTTTCTCAATCTCTGCTAAAGAAATTAAGAAGTCATAAGATTCCTCAAATGACAAACTTTTTAAATAATAAGGTGTAAAGAATCCATAGAATGGTCTATCCTCTCTATCGAAATTATCACTTACAGATTGACTGCTTGCAATTATACTGATGTTGTTATTGTCATATAGCCAAGCTCTCAATCTTCCTTGTTCTTCTTGACCCATTTGGTCTAGGATGTCTCCAAAATTTTCGGTAATTATCAAAAGAGGTTTATTTCCGACGTATTCTTTTATGATTTTTTCTAGATAATTTAATTGATTAGCAGAAGACGTTTCCTGTAGTTTTTCTAATTCTTTTTTTAATTTTTGAGAATCTTGTTCATACCATTTTATGAATGAATTTAAAATTCTTAAAAGAAAATCAAAAAAGTTGGCTACGCCATATTCTTCTTCTGCAAAGTAAGAAATCGTTAATTTATTTTCTTGTGAGTAATGCCATATTCGGGAATGCAAAACTTTTAAAAGGTGTGTTTTGCCCATTCCCCTTTGCCCAATTACAAGAATGAATTGATTGTCTCCATTTTCTACAACGGACTTTACTTTATTTTCTAGAAAATCAGCAGTATTATTCCTTCCGGTTAAAAGTTGTTCCAATATCTCTGGATTTACACTTTTTGCACCGAATGATAATATTGTATTTATGCTATGTTTATTCTCCACCATTCTTTAAAAATTTGGTATTTGAAATTATATGTTCTTTCTCCTTCTTTTGTTATTCGTGATAAATAATGGTCTTCTACTAATGCATAAAGTATTTCTTTTGCATTTTCATCGGTATCGTCAATTTGAGAAATTACCTCTGACTCTTTTATCTCGTTGGTACTTTTTGCAATGACAGATAATACTTTAATCATCAGTTTTGAATTTTTAGGATAATATGTTTCTAATCTTTCTTTCAATTGATTAAAAGCTTTTTGGTATTTCGGGTCATTTAAAATTAGATTATAAGATTTATCAATATTTTCAGATGTAATATTATTATCGAATTCATTCTGAATGATGATAAATATGTTTGCGATATAAAACGGAAGACCATTACATAAATAATGTATCTTTTCTAATAAATCGTTTTTCTCATCATCATCAATTTCAAATCCGGATAAAATATAACATTCCATTAAAAATTTAGATTCTTCGATGATGAATGGCTTTAGATTGTATTCGGTCATATCATTTGTTGGTTCACCTGTGTAACCTAATTCATCTCTCAAAGTTTGAAGAATAACTTTGATTCCGATTGAACCACAATAAATAAATCTTAATCCTTTTTGTTCTAGCTCCTGTCTTCTTTCTCTTAAGATGTCCAATAATTCAATGGCTTCATCGTGTCTTTTTGCTTTGTACCAATCCCAAAGCATTATAGGTAATTCGTCTAATATTAAAATTAATTTTTGATTGTCTTTTTCAAGAGTATTGCTTAGATCTTCTAATAATTTGAAAAATATATCTTTCCAACTAGTCTTTAATTCTGGGAGATTTATAGAAACATCTGCGGAGCCAGCGCTAACCTTTATAGCTCCCGTTATATTTTTTATAAAATCATAAGTTTTAGAGAAATCTATCTGATACCATTTAGTGAATTCTTTCAATCGATTCATTAATAAGTCAATTACTTCGCCAAGATTTTTTTTACCTTGAAGTGAAAAATAAACTGCTCTAAAATTATCTTTTGAAAATTCAGGAATTAAATCGTTGTTGCAACTGTATTCTAGTTTTCTAAGGAGGAGGGTTTTTCCCATTCTTCTGATTTCTTCAACGGTAATACTTTGTGCTCTTAAAGATTTCAAAATATTAACTATGTCTTTATCTCTTCCAATGATTTTTTCGTCTTTGATTGTTCCTGTTGTTGGTTCTAATGCAAATGGATTCATATTTTTGTATTTTATAAAACAAAGGTAAGATAAAAATATCGTACGACAAAATAGACGTGCGATATTTTTATCTTATGAAAATTATTTTAAATGTGAAATTTTAGTTATTTCATAAAATTTAAATCTTAATTTAAAATTGAATAGCTCTTTATCCAGCCCTCTGCTTCAAATCATCCGTCCCGCCAGTTTTCCTCGCTTGTCCGGATTTTCCTGAACCGAAGTTATAGGTGTAGGAAAGCGTCGCCACTCTGGTGTCTCTTCTCACAATGAAGTTTTCTACATAGCCGGAATAGATGTTTCGGGCTTCCGGATTGCTCTTGAAGAAGATGTCGTTGAAAGAAAACTTGAGCGTACTGCCATTCCTGAATATCTTCTGTGCGCACTCAAGTCGAGCGTCCCTAGTGTCGGTCTTTGTTTTATGATAAAATCTCCAAAATGTCCTTAACTGATTTAAGGAGACAAATATCATTTTACTTACTATAAACACGAACACATCGAGTCTAAGTCGGAAGCTATAGTGCGAGGTTGCTTGATATTGTTATATAGCAACTACGGCTTGTGAAAAAAATTAAATATTTTTGGGGAAATTTATTAGAATGATTTTAGAACAACTTAGAAACGCTCCGGAAACTATTGATTTCAAAGATGTCATTGCATATATTGATGAACATTATGATTTCACGCCCACAAAATTCACGAATGGAAATACTGTTAATGAAGCGAATCAAAATAATGGCTCTTGCAAGGTTTCAGTTTTGCTAAGCTGAATCAACTGTCTAAAGACGAGACTTTGGCTTTGTTTGGTGATTTTTACAGGACTGATGTTTTGCAAAATCCTGAAGGAACAGACCATCAGAATATCAGAAATTTTATGGTGTCTGGCTGGGACGGAATTTCGTTTGAAGGGGAAGCTTTGAAGTCTCAATAACATCATGGCTCATTTCTTGTAATGAACTTGAAAAATTAGAATTATGAAACCGTCATTATTAACGTTGAATAAAAACACACATGAAAATATGGCGATACCTTCTAACCTTCGAAAATCAATAAATATCTACATATGAAATCAAGATTGTTAAGAATGGCACTGACATGGGCTGCGCCGATCGTAATTGGCTATATCGTTAAGAAATTTGAAGAACGCTCCAGCAGACCAACTCCGAAGGCTGTCAAAGCTTCATAAAATTACCGCTGAATTTCAGCGTTTTTTTTGTGATTAAGCTTGTCATATCAGACTTCGCAGAAATGGCAATGTTATTTTGGCTTAAATTTTGAAACTTTAAGAATTATAAACAGTTGATTAATTGTTTTTGTAAAACTCAAATTTTCTATCACCAAACAAATTATTAAATTATGAAAAAATATCTTACTATTCTTCCATTATTCCTGATCCTTGGACTGCTGACAAGCTGTGAGGCTATTGAAACTATTTTCAAAGCCGGCATGTGGTGGGGTATCATCCTCGTTGTAGGCGTCATCGGATTGGTAATGTGGTTGTTATCGAGGGGTAGAAACTAGAAAAAGCGGGAAATATTTCCCGCTTTTTTATTTTTTGTGATGATCCTCATTAAAGATTTTCCAGCGTCTGGCTTAGCTCATTGTAGCCACCACCGTTGTAAACATCAGTCATTCCTTCGGATTTAAAATAATCCACTGCTTTGCCGGAGCGGTTTCCGGACCTGCAGAAAAAGATCTTGGTTCCGCTCAGGTTCAGGATTTCCTGTTTTCTGTCTTCCAATTCTCCCAGCGGAATATTCTGTGCTTCCTCGATGTGTCCGTCCATTTCCAGTTCCAGTGGCTCGCGCACATCAATCAGATGATAATTGCCTGCTCTTAAAACATCTTCTATTGCCATTGTCGTATTGATTTAAGTTATTGAACAAAGCTAACCAATAATTTTTGTTTTCATTAAATTTTAGAAATTAAAAATTGTTAAAAATTAAATGTCTTAATTTCGCAGAATCATTATGACTCCGAAAGAACGGCATACGCAACTCGTGAAAACCAAAGCAGCAGCTTTTGGATTCCAATCCTGTGGGATTTCCAAAGCCGGTTTTCTGGAAGAAGAAGCGGCACATCTGGAGAATTGGCTGAAAAACAACTTCCATGGAGAGATGAAATATATGGAAAATCATTTCGACAAGCGGCTGGATCCTAGATTATTGGTGGAAGGTTCTCAATCCGTGATTTCCCTTAGCTATAATTATTTCCCCGAAGAACAACTTCCGAACAAGAATTTCAAAATATCCAAATATGCGTATGGCGAAGATTATCATGATGTGATCAAGGAAAAACTCAGGAATCTGGTAGCAGAACTTCAGGATGAGATCGGAGAATTTTCTTTCCGGGTTTTTGTAGATTCCGCGCCGGTTTTGGAAAAAGCGTGGGCCAGAAAATCCGGCATCGGTTGGGTAGGGAAGAATGCCAACCTAATTACCAAGAAAAATGGTTCATTTTATTTTTTGGCGGAGATTATCTGCGATCTGGATCTGATGGAAGATGATCCCGTCACAGACCATTGTGGCAGTTGCCGAAAATGTATTGATGCATGTCCTACACAGGCCATTATCTCGGACAAGATTATTGACGGCAGCAAGTGCATTTCCTACGCCACGATTGAGCTGAAGGATCAGATTCCCGATTATTTTAAAGATAAAATGGACGACTGGATGTTTGGTTGTGATGTTTGCCAGGATGTTTGCCCGTGGAACCGGTTTTCTGCCCCAACCCTGGAAGAAAAATTTCGGCCCAATTCCCAACTTAAAAATTTAGCAAAAGAAGATTGGAAAGACATTACCCAGGAAATTTTTTCCTCAGTTTTCAGAAAATCAGCGGTCAAGCGTACCAAATTTGTCGGACTAAAACGGAACCTCGATTTCCTGTCGGA
Source organism: Flavobacteriales bacterium UBA720 (assembly GCA_002297505.1). GTDB lineage: Bacteria > Bacteroidota > Bacteroidia > Flavobacteriales > Weeksellaceae > Epilithonimonas. The sequence continues at coordinate 19,360 of DBLQ01000047.1, read as the reverse complement.
GTGAAGTTCCGTTTGGAGATTATCTTTTTTTCTGAATTCTTTTGGGTGCAACTTTCACTCTGAGTTTTAACCGTTTGTTGTTAGGTCGTTTTTTTGGCATATTTTGATGATTTTGTGATAATAAAATTGAAGATATATTGTCATTAAAACAAGAAATATTAAATAAAATTAATGCCAAATCATTATCAGAAATAAATTCTTATCTTTAAAGTTTTCAACCTTAAAAAACAGCTTTTGATGAAGAGCTTTATTGTCAGACTTTTAAAAATTGTCGGCTTCATTCTTGGAGTCGTATTTTTGTATGTGATCCTGAGCCTTTTGATCCCAATGATTCCCGTGCGCGCCGAAAAAACGGATGATCCTAAAATTGTGGAGCTCTACATCCTGACCAATGGTGTCCACACGGATCTGGTGGTTCCTGTGAAAACTCAATACATCGATTGGAGTGCGAAACTGCCCTACGAAAATACCAATGGCAAGCAGACGGATTTTAAGTACATCTCATTCGGCTGGGGTGACAAAGGTTTTTATCTCGATACGCCGACCTGGGCAGACCTGAAATTCTCCACAGCTTTCAAAGCCGCCTTCTGGCTCAGCGATTCGGCGATGCATTGTACCTATTATAAAACGATGAAGATTGGTCTAGATTGTAAAAAAATGATGCTTACGGAGAAGCAATATCTTCATCTGATCCAATTCATCGATTCGAAATTTGATAAAGATGCTTCCGGAAATTATATGTTGATCAAAACCGATGCGGTATACGGAAACAATGATGCCTTCTATGATGCCAAAGGCAGTTACAACTTTACATATACTTGTAACACTTGGGCAAATCAAGGTCTGAAAGCGGCAGGACAAAAAGCTGCGCTGTGGACGCCAACGGATTTTGGGATTTTTCAGCATTATAAAGATTAGTGGAATGAGGAAGATTTATTACATACCGGGCTTGATAAGCGCTGTTATCATTCCGGTTTTGTTCTGGTTTTATGGAACGCGAAAACTCAACGAACCTCTATTTAATGTTATGGATATGGGTTTGCCAGCAAAAAAAGTTGATGGTTTATACTCAAGTTTTGAACCGTATAAAAATTGGGATTATCAGAGAATCATTGTAAAACCCAACACTGCAAGGCAAAATTCTGGATTTTATGTTAAAGAACTGAAAAAGTTGCAGGATGCAAATCAAAAAAACACAGGAATTGAATTTATTATTGATGACGAAAATTCTTATGACGATCTGGTTTCACTTTTAAATGATTTTATTAAAACGGGACAAGAATATTATACTTTAGATGTAGGTGGGACTAATCATTTTTTCGCAAGGGTTAATTACAAAAATCCCGATGGGGAAGGAGATGAATGTCTGCTTTGTGGTGATAATGAGGTTGCTAATTACAGGCCTAATTTTTTTGAAAAAATCACCTATCAATTTACAGAATTTGGAGAACTTCCCAAACCAGCTTTCTATCTCATTTTTGGATTTTTGATTTTCTTAAATATTTCAATGCTAAGTATCCAAGAATCTTTCCAAAAACATTAAATTTGCGTCCACAAAAAGCTAAAAGCCAATAGCAATTAGCCAAAAGCAACAACTATGACTTCACAGGAAATAAGACAACAGTTTTTAGATTTTTTCAAAAGCAAAGAGCATCTCATCGTTCCTTCGGCGCCGATTGTGCTGAAAGATGACCCTACCCTTATGTTTTCCAACTCGGGAATGACGCAGTTTAAGGATTATTTTTTGGGTTACAAGGAACCAAAATCTTCCAGAATTGCCGATACACAGAAATGTTTACGAGTTTCCGGGAAACATAATGATCTGGATGATGTGGGCAGAGATACCTATCACCACACGATGTTTGAGATGTTAGGCAACTGGTCTTTTGGTGATTATTTCAAAAAAGAAGCGATTTCGTGGGCTTGGGAATTGCTGACGGAAGTTTATGGAATTCCAAAAGAAAATCTTTACGTGACCATTTTTGAAGGCGACGCTAAAGAAAATCTTGACAGAGATACCGAAGCTTACGATTTGTGGAAACAGTTTATTTCTGAAGATAGAATCATCAACGGAAATAAAAAAGACAATTTCTGGGAAATGGGTGCGAGCGGACCTTGCGGACCATGTTCGGAAATTCACGTTGACTTAAGAAGTGCTGAAGAGAAAGCGAAAATTTCAGGATTGGAATTGGTTAACAACGACCATCCTCAAGTTGTAGAAATCTGGAATCTCGTATTCATGCAGTTCAACAGAAAAGCTGACGGTTCTTTGGAAAATCTTCCTGCAAAACACATCGATACCGGAATGGGATTTGAGCGTCTTTGCATGGCTTTACAGCAAAAAGAATCCAATTATGACACTGATGTTTTCACACCTTTAATTGCTAAAGTTGA
>DBLQ01000047.1:3144-16756 GCA_002297505.1 Flavobacteriales bacterium UBA720 | reverse complement strand
ATTGCAGACGGACAGTTGCCTTCCAACGGAGGAGCAGGTTACGTCATCAGAAGAATTTTAAGAAGAGGAATTTCTTACGCTTACCGTTTCCTAGATCAGAAAGAACCTTTCCTGTACCAATTGGTTGCTGTTTTACAGGAACAAATGGGTAAATTTTTCCCTGAATTGGAAAAACAGGGAACTTTGGTTACGGAAGTGATTAAAAGTGAAGAAGAATCTTTCTTAAGAACCATTGAAACAGGACTCATCAGAGTTGATAAATTAATTCAGCAGACGATAGCTGACGGTAAAAAAGTATTGCCAACAGAAGAAGTTTTCGAACTGTATGACACTTACGGTTTCCCTGATGATTTAACGAGAATTATTGCAGAGGAAAAAGGTTTGACGATTGACGAAGCTGGATTCGAGGAAGCTTTGAATGAACAGAAACAACGTTCAAAAGCGGATTCTGCTCAGAAGGTATATGATTGGGTTACGTTGGACGAAAAACCTGAAAACTTTGTAGGTTATGACAAAATCGAGTCTGAAACCTATATTACAAGATACAGAAAAGTAGAAAATAAAGACGGCGAATTTTATCAGGTCGTATTGAGCGAATCACCTTTCTATCCTGAAGGTGGTGGACAAATCGGTGATAAAGGAACCCTTGAGAATGCTGTTGAAAGCTTTGAAGTTTTAGAAACTAAAAAAGAAAACGGATTGATTATCTCATTAATCAACGCTCTGCCGAAAGATGCAGGTGCAGTTTTCTATGCGAAAGTAAACGCAACCGACAGAAAAAATTCTCAGGCGAATCATTCGGTAACACACTTATTGCATGAAGCGTTAAGAGAAGTTTTGGGAACTCATGTTGAGCAGAAAGGCTCATTCGTTGGTCCGGATTATCTGCGTTTTGATTTCTCCCATTTCAGCAAAATGTCTGATGAAGAACTGACGTTGGTTGAAGATAAAGTGAATGCTAAAATCAAAGAAAGTATTGCGTTGCAGGAATTTAGAAGTATCCCAATTCAGGAAGCTTTGGACAGAGGCGCGATGGCTTTGTTTGGCGAAAAATATGGCGACAGCGTAAGAATGATCCAGTTTGGAACTTCGATGGAATTGTGTGGTGGAACGCACGTAAAGAATACCAGCGAAATCGGTCATTTCAAAATCGTTTCCGAAAGTTCTGCAGCAGCCGGAATCAGAAGAATTGAAGCTATTTCCGGAGATAAATCTGCGGAATATTTTAAGAATTTAGAAAAACGGGTTGCTGAGCTTTCCCAACTCCTGAAATCAAAAGATATTGTAAAATCGATTGAGAAATTAATCGAAGAAAATTCAGCTTTAAAATCTGAAGTTGAAGCTTTCAAAAAAGATAAAGCAAAAGGCGAAATCGGTGACTGGAAAGGAGCTTACGAACAAAAAGGTGATAAATTACTTTTAGTAAAAAGAACTTCTTTGGATGCTGGTTCGGTAAAAGATATCGTTTTCCAGTTGAAAAAAGAAATCCCTACTTCTATTACGGTTATCCTTTCTGATGCAGATGGAAAACCAATGATTACGGTTGGTGTTTCAGATGATTTAGCAGGAATTTATCAGGCCGGAGCCTTGATTAAAGATTTAGCTAAAGAAATCCAGGGCGGCGGCGGCGGAAACCCGGGCTTTGCCACTGCAGGCGGTAAAAATCTTGACGGCTTGGAAAATGCTTATCAGAAGGCGTTGAGTATATAAAGTATTAATCAGAAATAAACAAAAGCTCCCGAGATTTTCGGGAGTTTTTGTCTTTATGCGCTAGTCTTTAATTTTATGCACTTTCTTCGTGCCGTCATACATTTCGTATTGCAAAAATCTTGTCTCCAGTTTTCCATTAAACAATTTGATTTTTCTGGAAGGTCTCAGTCCGATCTTTTTCGGAGCGTCCAGATCTGCAGAAATCAGCCAGGCTAAAGTGTTAGGGTAGTGCTGTTTGAAAGTATCACCAATTTTCTTATAAAAATCATCATCATTGATGGAAATTCTCTCATCATAAGGTGGATTGAAAACCATCAATAATGGGAACATATCTTTTTCCGACTGGAAGAAATCTTGCTTCCGCACTTCAATCACATCTTCCATCTCGGCAGATTCTATGTTGATTCTTGCAGCGTTCAGCGCTCTGGCATCCAAGTCATAACCAACAATCTTCCCGTCAAATTCTTTCACTCTGTTGATTCGGAATTCTTTAATCGTCTTGAAAAGTTCCTCGTCATAATTTTTCCAGTTCTGGAATGCAAATCCTCTTCTGAAGATCTGTGCTGGAAGATCCAGCGCAATCATGGCTGCTTCAATCAGTAATGTCCCCGAGCCACACATCGGATCCAGGAAATTTCCCTTTCCGTCCCAGCCGGCCAGCTGCAGCATGCCGCTTGCCAAAACTTCATTAATGGGAGCAACCGTTTGTTCTTTTCTGTAACCACGTTTGAAAAGCGGGTCGCCGGAACTGTCCATAGAAATCGTTACCAGCTCTCTATCAATATGAAGATGGAATTTGATATCAGGATTGTCTTTATTAACATTGGGTCTGATGTTATGTTTGTCCTGAAAATAATCCACAATGGCGTCTTTCATTTTCAAAGTCATAAACTGCGAATGGCTGAATCTCTCGGAGTTGACGGTGGCATCAATGGCAAAAGACTGATGTTTTTCCATCAATGTGTCCCATCCGAATTTGAATAGTTTATCGTAAAATTTACTTTCGTTGAACGCCTTAAATTCCAGAATCGGAACCAAAATTTTCAGAGCCGTTCTGCAGGAATAATTGAGTTTATAAAGAAAACCAAGGTCGCCTTCGCAGGTTACCGCCCGGTTTTTGGCTTCCACTTTTTTGCCGCCCAATTTTTTAACTTCCTCGGCCAGAGCATTTTCCAGTCCGAAAAACGTTTTGATTTGTATCTGCAGATTGTCTGTATTCATCCTGCAAAAATAGTCATTTTTGGTTGTCGGTTGATAGTTGTCGGTTGATAGTTTTTCAGAAAATTCTTGGACCATCAACCAACAACCGACAACAATCAACCATTTTTCACTATTTTTGCAGGATGCAATGGTTCGAAGAATGGTTTGATACACCTTATTATCATATTTTGTACAGCAACAGGGATTATCGTGAAGCTGAAAATTTTTTGAATCTGCTGACGGACTTTATCAAGCTGGATAAGAATTCAAAAATAATTGATCTGGCTTGCGGAAAAGGCAGGCATTCGGTTTATCTCAATCAATTGGGATATGATGTTCTAGGTTTGGATCTATCTGCGCAGAGTATCACTTACGATAAGCAGTTTGAAAACGAGACGCTGAAATTTCGGGTACACGACATGAGAAATGCGATAGAAAGCGATCCTGTGGATGCGGTTTTCAATCTGTTTACAAGTTTTGGCTATTTTGAAACCGAGGAAGAGGACAGGAGCGTCTTCCGCTCTGTGTCAGAAGTGCTGAAAGACGACGGTTATTTTGTTCTTGATTTTCTGAATGCCGATTTCGTGCGGAATGCCATCGTTCCGGAAAGTTCTGTTGAAAAAGAGAAGATCAACTTTAATATCAAAAAACATATCGAAGGCGAATATATCATGAAGGAAATCGATTTTGAAGATCAGGGTCGGAAATTTCATTTCTTTGAAAGGGTTAAGCTGACTTCCCCGGAAAAAATATTAAATTACGCTGATGAATTTGGTTTTGAGTTAATCACACGCTGGGGCGATTATCAGCTGAGTGATTTTGACGGGAAAACATCGCAGCGTTGTATTAATCTTTTTAGAAAAAAATAGTTTAAGGTGATATCCAATATTAAATTCTTACTTCTGACATTATTTTCAATTATCTCAGCAATAAAATTTGGATATTTTGATAGTCACACTCCACCACCACAATTTGTCATTTCAAGTTTAACATTGATTTTGGGTCTGGTTTTTATTTCTCTAAGAAATTTATTTTTCAAGATTAAATTAAATTACAAGATTCATCTTTTAATTTGTATTATAAATTTAATTATTGTTCTAATTTGTCTATTAGTACCATTTATTTAAAATGACAATTATTCTATTAATTTTAAGCGTTCTGATTGGTGTTTTGCTTGGAAGATACTTCGGGAGCAAACAGCAATTTGCAAAGAATCTGCTCATTCTGAGTGCCGGTTTTCTGATCACGATCTGTCTGAATGAGGTTTTTCCGGAAGTTTATCATTCGGAAGATCATAACATCGGGATTTTTGTCATTCTTGGTGTGTTGGTTCAGATGTTTCTGGAAAATCTGACCAAGGGTTTCGAGCACGGGCATCTTCACCATCATTCCGATGACCATTCCATCATTCCATTTGCGCTGATTGTAGGATTATTTGTACACGCTTTTATAGAAGGGATTCCTTTGTCACACGAGAAAGAAGTGATTTCACCTTATTTGTTGGGGATTTTGTTTCATAACATCCCGATTTCATTTGTTTTGGGAAGTTTTCTGGCGCACAGTAAGAGCTTCTCTACCAAGTTTTGGCTGATTGTGTTGAGTTTTGCCTTGGCCTCGCCACTCGGAATGCTTCTTGGAAAATACTTCGATGAAAATCTGAAAGTGTATTTTCTGGCTGTCGTTGGCGGGATTTTTCTTCATATTTCGTCTGTGATTATTTTTGAAAGTAATAAAAGTCATAAGATGGATTGGCAGAAAATTGTGCTGGTGGTTTGTGGAATTGCACTGGCGCTCGGCGGTCATCTCTTTCATCATCATTAATAAAAAAATTTTCGATTACCGTTAGAAAATCCTAATTTTACTCAAACAAAATTTATGGGATTTTTTAATCAGATATTCGGGAAAGGTGAAGACGATCAGCAATCGGCAACGCTCTGGGCTAAAATAGAATCGGAAAGTGATCTGGATAAGGCTGTAGCGCAATCGTCTGTGCAGAAAGTTTTGATTTTCAAACATTCAACGAGATGTTTCATCAGTAAGACTATTTTAAAATCCTTTGAGAAGCAGATGCAGCATTCCGATAAAAATTATGCTTATTATTTTCTGGATCTTCTGCAGCACAGAAATATTTCCAATGCTATCGAATCCCGATTTGGGGTAACGCACCAGAGTCCACAGCTCATTGCTCTGGAAAATGGTGAGGCCACTTACAATGCTTCTCATCAGAACATCGACCTCGATAAGATTTAAACTCAGCAAAAACATAAACTATAACAGATGGAATATCAGAACTTTCGGAATCATCTTTCTAAAATATTGGGCGTTCCCGTGGAGAGCCTGGAGATGTGCTCTTCGTTTTATGAAATCAAGCACGCCAAAAAAAATGAAATCATTTTGCGGGAAGGCGAGATCTCCGACTGTACTTTTTTCGTGGAAAAAGGCTTGCTGAGAATGTATTCCATTGATAAGGCCGGCAAGGAACACGTGATCCAATTTGCGCCCGAAAACTGGATTATTTCCGACACCACCAGTCAGCTGCTGAACGAAAAGTCAAGATTTTATATCGAGGCAATTGAGGAAAGTGTCATCGTAGTGACACGGGAAGGCTTCTTCGAAAACCTTTCGAAAGTGTATCCTAATGTGGCTGAAAAAAATCAGAGGCTGATGTTTAATCATATTAAGAATCTTCAGAATCGTGTTAATGCGCTGATTAGTACAACGGCGGAGGAGCGCTATCTGGATTTTCTGAAGAAATATCCCAATCTGATGCTGCGTGTACCGCAGTGGATGGTGGCGTCTTATCTCGGCATAACGCCGGAAAGCCTGAGCCGTGTGAGAAAAGAACTTGCAAAGAAAAAATTTGAAATTTGATCGAGTTGAATTATCAAATCATTAACGCTGAGCTTGAAGATATTCCCGATCTATGTATCATGATGCGGAATTTCTATGCGATTGATTTTTATCCTTTTGACAAAACCGTTGCGGAAAATAATTTTGCGAAGTTTCTGAAAGACAAGCATTTTGGATATTGTTTTAAAATCATTTTTGAAGGTACGATTGCGGGATATATTATTCTCGCCAGATATTTCAGTTTTGAATTTGGCGGCGAGATTCTCTTCTTGGACGAATTGTTTATTAAACCAGAATTTCAAGGAAAATCATTGGGTAAAAAGGCTCTCGAGTACGTTAAGGATTTTGCTGTTGAGCATCATTTCAAAGTGGTAATGCTTGAAATTGAAAATCATAACGAAAAGGCAAAAGGTTTGTACGAGCAATTTGGTTTTCAGAATCATAAGAGGAGTTTGATGATTCTGAAGAATTAGTTTCTTTGAAGTGTCGCTCCTACGGAGCTCCTTTTAGTAAGGCGTAAATTCGTTCTACAAACATATCGCTCCTACGGAGCTCGTCTTATAAAAGCTTAGTTCTAAAAAAATACCTCGGAAAAATCAATTCCGAGGTATTTTGTTTTTATGTAAGACAACTTTATTTGTCAATGGATCCCATTACTTTCTGTGCAAATGAGTTCAGAGCGTCTTTTTCGCTCATGCCATTATTTACATTGGCGTGAACTTCCAAAGCGCCGCATATATTCGTTATGAGTTCTCCGGTAACGTTCAAATCCTCTTCAGAAACATTACGGAATTCTGAAAAACTTTCCAGGACTTCCAGGGTAGCTTCCAGGTTTTCCGGAGTCTGATTCTGATAAAACTGTCTGATGATTGGTAATTTCATTGTTTAAAATTTAGAAATTATACAGTTAATTACGCTCTGATTTCAGCGAACAGATTGTTCAGACTTTCAGCCTGATTGCTCTGCACCTGGTTTTTCAAAACCCCGCCTTCAAAAGCAGCGAAGGTAGGCAAATTGTCTACCGTAGCCAGTTTTCTGCTTTCCGGAAGTTTTTCGGCGTCTACATAGAAGAAAGGAATGTCTTCATTTTCTGCAGCCAGTTTTTTGAATTTAGGCTTCATGATTCTGCAGTTGCCGCACCAAGTGGCGCCGTACTGAACCATCACCTTTTCATTTTCGCTCACAATTTTCTGCAAATTGTCTTCTGTAAGTTCTGTGTACATAATTTATCGATTTACAATTTAACAGTTTAACAATTTACCAATAATGGATTCATTGTTAAACTGTTGTATTTTTTTTAATTGTTACATTAGTTTTTGCTAAGATATTCTGCAACGCCTGTTCTGTTGGCATTCATCGCATCTTTTCCCTCTTCCCAGTTGGCAGGACAAACTTCACCATGTTTCTGAACGTGTGCATAAGCATCTACAAGACGAAGATATTCTTTCACATTTCTTCCAAGCGGCATATCGTTTACAGACTCGTGGAACACTTTTCCAGTTTCATCAATCAGATAAGTAGCTCTGTAAGTTACGTTAGAACCTGTAAATACTTCATTACCTTCCTCATCATATTCCAGATCCTGATCTACAATTCCAAGGATATTGGCCAGCTGTCTGTGCGTGTCTGCAAGAATTGGATATGTAACACCTTCGATTCCGCCGTTATCCTTCGGTGTGTTGAGCCATGCAAAATGTACCTCATTGGTATCGCAAGACGCGCCGATCACTACCGTATTTCTTTTCTGGAATTCAGGCAAAGCCTCCTGGAAAGCGTGAAGTTCCGTTGGGCACACAAAAGTAAAGTCTTTTGGATACCAGAATAAAAGAACTTTTTGCTGATTGTTTACGGCTTCTTCAAAAATGTTGATTTTCAAATCGTCTCCCATTTCGCTCATCGCATCTACGGCTACACTTGGAAATAATTTACCTACTAATGACATAATATTTAAGTTTTAAATTGTTGTTGATTTAACGAGAACAAAAGTAGTAAGATTCTGTGAATTGAATATTAATTTCTGATTTATAAAATCTATTGAGTTGAAAGGCTCAATTTTATAGGTTCAGGTGAAATCTGATCCAGAATTGTTGATCACTTTTGTAAATATATAGAATGTAAAGTCAATAAATGTAAACATATATTTGACAATTATGAGCAACAAAAGTAAAGTCTTGGTAAGAATTATAAGTAAAAATGTTGATTATTTCCGATTTTAAACTGATCAATATTTCGAACCTTAAAATGCTGGTTTTTAAATGTTTAATGATCTTAAGAACCTGTCATAATTCTATAATTTTCAAGAATTCCGTTATTGTATCATTTCCATTTCAAAATTATTGACCATAAATTCGTTTTCTGAAAAAGATAAAATATCTCCAGTCAAGAATTATTGCAGATGTTTTTAATTACAATTTAAAATAAAATTATTAATTACTACTTTCATGAAAAAACTTAACTTTTTGGCCGTTCTTTTAGGCGGTCTTCTTTCGGCTCAGGCAACATTTACTTTAGTTAAAGATATTTATCCGGGAACAGTGGGTTCCGTACCGAATAACATTGTGGTGAACCAGGGCAAGATGTATTTTTCTGCAAACTCTACAGTCAACGGATCTTCCATCGGCACGGAGCTTTGGGAAAGCGATGGCACGGAAAGCGGAACGAAACTCGTGGCGGATATTATGCCGGGAACCAGTTCTTCCAATCCTAACGGTTTTTATGTTTATAATGGTAAAGTATATTTTACCAGCGCAGCGATGATCAATGGTACAAGCAGCTTCAACACTTTTATGTCTTATGACAGTGTGAATGGTGTTCAGAATGTTTCCACAACCGTGAAATCTCCTTCAAATTATACTTTATTGGGTAACAGACTTTACTTCAAAGCTACTAACGCTGCCGTAACACCTACGACATCCAGAGTGTTCTATTTTGATGCTAATAACCAACCTGTTATTGCAGATGATAACACCAATGTGGCCTTAATCGGTGCCGCAGGGAATAAGATTGTGGCCACGGCACAGTATACGAACGCCGCAAATGTCTACAATTATCAACTGTTCGCCTATGATGGCACTACACTTAATCTACTGAAAACCATCAATCCGTCGGCAATGGCTTATCCTCAGCTTTATTACTCAAGTGCCGTTTTGGGAAAAACGATTTTCAACGCGGTGGGACCAAATGGTAATGAACCTTACCTTACAGACGGAACAGAGCAGGGTACAGTTATGCTGAAAGATATTAATACGACTAATGCCTCAGCAGGTTCTTTTACGCAGAATTTTACTGATTATAAAGGAAAAGTCTTTTTTACGGCTTCTGATGGTGGTGCGACAGGATCAGAACTTTATACTACAGACGGAACACCTGAAGGTACCGTGATTTTTAAAGATATTGTCCCAGGTTCCGGTAGTTCTGCGCCTCAAAATCTGACTGTCTTTAACGATAAATTATATTTTTTCGTGACCAATGTTGGTAATGTGAAGCAGCTTTGGGAGAGTGATGGCACTGTAGCAGGTACGAAGTCACTGGCAGATGTAAACACTGTAACCGGATTGTACGTATATAACAATAATCTTTATTTCTCCGGTAGAGTAAGTATTGCGGACCAAATTGGTGCGGAACTTTATAAAGTGAATCTTCCTGATGCAACGCTAGCAGTTTCAGACAGTTCAAAATCCGAGATTAAGATCTATCCGAATCCATCCAAAGGAACATTCTTTGTGAGCGGAGTTAAAGCAGGAAATTTCGAATTGTATGATTTCTCCGGAAGATTGATCAAAGCAGGGAAAATCAGCGAAGGAAAGGTCTCTGTGAATGCAGCTGCCGGCAATTACATCCTCAAAGTTAAATCCGATGACAATAAAATCAGCCAATCTCAGAAAGTGGTGATTCAATAAATTGTAAAAATGAAATCAAAGGCTGACCAGTTTCTGGTCAGCCTTTTTTTTTTTAGCGGATTAGAATTGCGCCACGCAGTCTTTAATCCGTCTCATGGCCTCTCTCAAATCCTTTTCGGATGCTGCATAAGAAAAACGAATACACTCCGGGCTTCCGAAACTTACGCCGCCTACACAGGCTACATTGGCGTTTACCAGCAGGAACATTGCAAAATCATCTGCATCCTTAATTTCTGTGCCGTTCAGCGTTTTTCCGATGAAGTAGGAGATATCCGGGAAAAAATAAAATGCACTTTTTGGAAGGTTGCATTTAAAACCTTTAATTTCCTTCATCAGGTCAAAAACAATATCACGTCTTTTATGGAATTCAGAAATCATGTATTGTAATTCCGAAGGATCCATCTCAAGGGCAGTGATGGATGCCCTCTGCGCCACCGTATTGGCTCCACTGGTCATCTGTCCCTGTACCTTATCGCAGGCTTTTGCCAGCCATTCCGGACATGCAGAATAGCCGATTCTCCAGCCTGTCATAGCATAGGCTTTACTCATCCCGTTGATCACCGCCGTCTGCTCATAGACCTGAGGAAAACTTGCGATGGAAACATGCTTGCCTTCGTAACTGATAAATTCGTAGATTTCATCGGAGATGATCGTGATTTCCGGATATTTGGCAATAACATTGGCAATTGCTTCCAGTTCTTCGCCTGTATAATAGCTTCCTGAAGGATTGCATGGAGAGCTGTAGAGCAGGGCTTTGGTCTTAGGCGTAATGGCCCTCTCCAGCTGCTCAGCCGTTATTTTGAACTCAGTTTCTATAGACGTTTCAATGAAAACCGATGTTCCCCCCACTAGCTTTACCATTTCATCGTAACTTACCCAGTAAGGTGCAGGAAGAATCACCTCGTCGCCGTCATTGATAATGGCGGAGAGTACATTGATGATGGACTGTTTGGCGCCATTGGAAACACAGATTTGGGTTGGTTTATAATCGAGGTTATTATCTCTATTAAGTTTGTTAGAAATCGCCTGTCTCAGTTCCATAAATCCAGGTACCGGGGAATAATGGCTGTAATTTTCATTAATCGCATCAAAAGCGGCCTGCTTAATTGGCTGCGGCACATCAAAATCAGGTTCGCCCAATGTGAGGCTTATGACATCAACTCCGGCGGCTTTCATATCGCGCGCTTTATTACTCATTACAAAGGTCTGAGAATAACTCAGTCTGTTCAGTCTGTCAGAAATCTTACCCATTATTAAATTTTAATTTGATTGACTCACAAATATAGATTTTTAATTAGAAGGGAAGGCGGTTTCGGGCTAAAATTTTGTTCAGCGCTGGCTCCGCGGATATTATTAAATTAATGAATTTTTTGAAATAAAGATTAATATGGGTGCTATTAAATATCGGAATAGTTAATAAATTAATTATTTGCTGATGATTTATATTAATAATTAATTATTTTTGCAAGCAATTATAGACAGAATATTTTTCACAAACTAATTTCCATCAAAATAAAAAACACAAGTTGATGACTTTGAGATTTACAATTTTTCTTTTCATTTTCCTTTCATCGCTGTCATATTCGCAGAATCTGAAGTTGGATTCCTTGGAGCAGACCATCATCAAAGACAATCGTGCAGGCCGTTATATGGTCTCGCAGAAGAAGTTATCGGAGTTGATGCTCAGCAACAAGCTTACTAAAGAGGAGCGGGCCTATCTGCTGTATTTCCTGGCTGCCACGTACCGCAGTGTGGGAGATTATCCGATGTGTATCGAAAACCTGAATAAATCGATGACACTGGCCAAGGATCTGCCGCCGGATAATCCATTGAAAATGCGTATCGATTACGAATTGGCTTTTGTATATTTCGACAGCAGCGATTATGCCAAGGCCCGAATAGCAATGGATCACATCAATGCGAGCAATTATTCCAATGCATTTCCGGAAGACCGGGCCTACATTCTGATGCAGGAAGGCTATCTGCTGATTAAAGATCAGAAAACGGATGCTGCAGAAATTAAATATAATGAAGCATTGAAGCTGATGAAGCAGGCCAGCCGCTGCAACCTCCCGATTGTATACACAAAACTGATGAGTCTTTACAGTATGAAGCATAATGTTGCAAAGGCTGAAGATATTTATCGGCAAAGTCTGAAATTATGCGACAGCTGTAACATTTTGAAGTACAAGATCTTCACTGTGTCAGAAATGGAGCGAACCTACAGGGAGAATAAATTGTTTGGAAAAGCCTACAATGTGGCCTCAAAATTGGATTCACTGCGCAAGCTGGAAAACATTGATACTACCGTTTCCGAGATGCATATCACCGATAAAGCGTATGTGGAAAAGGTGCAAAATCAGAAAGAACGTGCAGACGTCACTTATCTGATTTTAGGAATGATTCTCATGGTAGCAATTTCTGTTTTTGCCGTCATCTATTTCTACCGAAAGTCGGCTACAATCAAAAAGGATAAAACTGAAGTAGAAGAGAAACTGGAGCAGGTAAGAAGTGATTATGATCTGGCAAAGCTTTCTAAAGATTCGGATCCGAGATATTATTTTTTCCTGGAGTCCAAAGATCTTACAGAGCGCCAGAAAGAACTTTTGATCCACATGGCAGATGGTCTGAGCAATCGGGAAATTGGTGAGAAGTTATTCATCTCAGAGAACACGGTGAAGTACCATATCAAGAATATCTACGCCATTCTCAAAATCAAAGATCGTAAAGAATTCTTCCAAAAATTACGAAATAGCTAAATAATTCTGCTACAACAATTCCCCTACAAGTACGTAAAATCCCCTACAACAGTACCCTTACCATTCCTATACCAAGGGATAGTTTTTGCCTTAAATACAGGTGTTTCCGAGGGGTAGTCTCATTTTTTTGCGTTTTAATTAATAATATTGCACTCTGTTTAGAGAGAGTATAATCAGTCATGCTGACTTACTTTCTTAGAAAAGTCTACATAGGGTAAGCGATTAGTGTTCTCACGTCGTCAAATTTGAATCTTTAATTCCTTACCATATGATTTTATCAATGTTGAATTTATAATTTAAATTGTCGCAAAAACCAAAACCTAAGACGATGAAAAAACAGTACTTCTTTTTATTATTAATTCTTTTTACAAACTTTCTTTTTGGGCAGACCGAATTGGTGAGATTTAATCTGGCTAATTTTGGTCCGACTGTAAATGCAAGCCAGGCGAATCAAGTTAGTGCTTCTGCGAGCCAATCTGGCCTCACTGTTAATTCTTTGAGTTGGGATACTTCGTTTTTTGAATTGAATGGTATTGCTAATTCAACCACGATTGATTTAACCAAGTACATTCAGTATGAAATTTCTCCAAAATCAAATTATCAGATTTCATTGAAGACTTTCGATTTGACCTACAGATCATGGGATAAAATCGATCAAAAACTTGAAATTCGTTATTCTACCAATGCTGATTTTTCTAATCCTTCAACATTAACAACAATTGCTACTGTAGATAAGTCTTGGCACACCATTTCCCTGAATGGAATTAGCAATGTTATATTGAATTCTGGCAAATCATTATACATCAGACTCTATGTTTACAATGGGCAAAATAATACTTTTCATATAGCTAACAGTAACACTTTTACTGCGCCTAAAATAACTGGGATTACTGCTGTAAATACACCAAAAGCACCTGTCGCCAATAACGATTCCTATACGGTTTATAAAAATAATTTTGCTACACTTAATATCCTGAGTAATGATATTTCCGGTACGGACATCACGGGAATCACCATCACACAGCAACCTGCCAACGGAACGCTTACCGTCAATGGTACGGCCAACGTGACCTACAAACCGGCTACCGGTTTTTCGGGAGCAGATACTTTCAAGTATAAGGCGATGAATGCCACTGGCGCTTCTAATGAAGCCACGGTGAGCCTGAATGTCATTGACAACGTCAATGCTGCGAT
>DBLQ01000047.1:1534-3067 GCA_002297505.1 Flavobacteriales bacterium UBA720 | reverse complement strand
AAGTCGGATTTTTCGCCCAACCGTTACAATGACAATATTACAGTAAGTAATATGACTTCTACTGCAAATCTGTCTTATCAGGCAAACATTAACGTCAGCGGTTATAACGCTTTCCATACCACAGGATGGCCTGACAAAAATGTGCAGACGATAGACAAATCGAAGTATATTCAGTTTATCATTAGCCCGAAAAATGGTTACAAGCTTTACCTTTCCGATTTCAGCTTCCTTTGCAGAACAGATGGTGGTGATGCGAGAATCAAGGTAGATTACTCACTCAACAGCAGTTTTACCACAGCATACAATGTTTTGCCGGAAACTACGGTCACCAATGCAGTTTCTACAATTTCGGTCAATAATTTTTCCAGACCTATCGCCACAGATGGTCAGGTAATTTATCTGAGAGTTTATGTCTACAATACGTGGAATGCATTTCAAATGTTCTTGAATGATAATGGGGCTGCTGGACCTGCGTTTTCGGGATACACCGAATTCAGTTCTACTGCGCCGATAGCATACAATGATACGGTGACCAACACGGTCAATAATGATATTGACATCAATGTTCTGATCAATGATGATTACAGCAACAAGATCAATACGCTGACCTTCACCCAGCCTTCACACGGATTTACTACGCTGAATGCGGATAAGACGATCAATTATATTCCTGCAAAAGATTACGTAGGGTCGGATTCTTTCACGTACTACATCACGAATGAGTACGGGACTTCCAACTCTGCGACGGTGAGCATCAGCAATAATCCATTGGCCACTACACCGCTGATCCGTTGGGACCAGAACAACTTTTCAGCTACATCGTTCCAGTCATTCATCAATACAACGACGCTGACAACTGCCGGAGGTGTAACCGTGAATGTGGGTGGAGAGACCAATCCAAAAGCCTACTATCTTGTGAGCCAGAACAATGGTACCGGAAGCCCTATCAATACGGCCAAGTATACACAGTTTATCCTGGATAACATCAGTACCAATAAAACAATAGAGCCAAAAACCTTCAGCTACATTGCCAGAGGAACTGCCGGAGCAACTTATGAACTGCGTTATTCGAAAAAAGCGGATTTCTCCGACTATACAGTTTTGGGTACAGGAACAGTGAATGATACTTACACACTCACTACGCTCAATTTTCCTAATACTCTAAAAACTGAACCTGGAGAGAAAATCTATGTAAGACTTTATCTTTATAATACAGATTACGTACAGTATGTCTTTCAATATCTTCCTGGCGCACTGGGACCTGAGATCGATGGGATCTTCTACAATTACGTTTACACGACCAATGACACCATTTGGCTCAATCCTGCGAATCCGCACTGGAGCAACGGAACGCCAACAGCCACTAAAAATGCAATTGTAGAGACGGCTTATAACACCACTGCATACGGAAATTTTGTAAGTCAGAATCTTACTGTCAAGGCAGGTGGAACCTTAACCGTAAACACAGGTGGTTATGTTACGGTTAATGGACAGATCGTTAATAATAATACAGCCGCATCATCATTTGTAGTA
>DBLQ01000047.1:0-1441 GCA_002297505.1 Flavobacteriales bacterium UBA720 | reverse complement strand
CATCATTTGTAGTAGAACACAATGGTAACCTGATGCAGAATGGATCAGCTGCCAACGTTGGAAGTATAACGGTTAAAAAAGAAGCCGTAATTCCTAAAGAAGGTTATAATTATTGGTCTTCGCCGGTAGCGAGCCAGAATCTTTATCAGTTTTCTGACGGATATAACCAGGCAGCTACAACAGGCACTGGAACGCCTTGGAACCGTTTCTATGTTTATAATGAAGCCAACGACTATTTTGTAACATCTATTGCTTCAGAAGGCATTACGCTTAACGCTTCTTCGGTATTCCAGCCAGCAAGAGGATACGCTATCCGCGGGAAAAATAGCTTTCCTACCACAGTGACCGTAACATCTCCGGTATCCACATTCCAGTTTAATGGCGTTCCGCAGAATGGTGATATCAACTCTTATAATTTGAGATATACCAATGCGCAGCACGGTTATAATTTGGTTGGTAATCCATATCCGTCTAATATCAGTTTTGATGCGTTTTATGATTACAATAAATCAAAAATGTTCGGGATAGCTTACTTCTGGACCAATAACGATGGACAGGTGCTTACGCAGGCAGGAAGCAATTATGGTGGCAACAATTACGCGATTCTCAACTCAGCGGGCGGAGCCTCTGCAACTTATTTTGGATATAACAACAGAAAGCCAAACGGAAATATCGCCGTGGGACAAGGTTTCATTATTCAGGCCAAGCAGAACGGTAAAGATAAACCGTTGGTTTTCACCAATGCCATGAGAACGCCGGATATGGCTAACTATTACAACAAAGGCGCGGAGAAAAACAGATTCTGGCTGGAGTTCAAATCGCCGTCGGATATCAATAACGAAATTCTGATTGCCTACGTAGATGATGCTACCAACGGCTTCGACAATGATTATGATGCAGATCTCTTTGCGATTGGGAATGACTCATTCTGGAGCATCTTGGATGATCATCAGCTGGCCATCCAGTCCAAAGCACCGGAGTTTAGTGACAGTGATGTGACCAAGGTAGCGATCAAAGCATCCGTTGCAGGCCAATACACCATTACACTAACAGAACGGGACGGAATCTTCAAATCGGCGCAAACCGTTTACCTGAAGGACAAATTGATGAATCAAACCATCAATATTTCAGAAGCACCATACGTGTTCTATACCAATGCAGGAGAATATGCAGACCGTTTTGAAGTGGTTTACAAACCTGCAACAACTTTAGCTTCCAGCGAGGCAGCGTCCAAAGGTATTCTTGTAACGAAAGATGCACAGAACTTTGTGATCAAGTCTGATAATAATCTGGAGCAGGTAAGCATGTATGACAGCACGGGTAGATTACTTTATGACAACAAAAACACGAAGAAAGAATTATTAATCAACAGAATGAGCCTTCCTAAAGGGATGTACATTATAAAAGTGAATTCTAAGAATACAACGATGACCAAGAAAGT
>DBLQ01000071.1 GCA_002297505.1 Flavobacteriales bacterium UBA720 | reverse complement strand
GCCGGAATAGTCCAGCTTGGGACCAATGTTTTGCACAGCCCAACCTGCCTTCACACGGCCTTCATAACCACTGATGCTGGTATGTCTTGGAGACATGAAGTATCCGGAAACGTCTACCGCAAACGTATTGGCCGGCTTCAGTGTTCCGTTGGACCCGAAGTTCCCGCCCAGATCCGAACGGATAAAACGTCCGGTAACAGCCATGGAATAGGTATCAGAAAGTTTAAGACCATAAGCAAGGTCAATGGAGAATTCGTTTGGTTTTACCGTTCCGTTATCATCCACACCACCAGTTGCGTTAAGGGAAGTCAGATTAACCTCACCCATATTGAAATAATACAAACTGGCACTTAAAGTAGATCTTTCATCATCACCCAAAAATGTGTAGAAGGATCCGTAAAGCAAAAATACATCACTGGTAAGCTTGCTCATGTAGGGTGTATAATTGACACCCACACCGGAAGAAACCTTAGCAAACGGATACTTGGCCGCATTCCAAAACTGGGAAAATACATCCGTAGAAGTCACCACACCCTGATCTCCCATACCGCCGGCTCTGGCGTCCGGAGAGATTCTAAGGAACGGTGCACCTGTAAGTACAGGCTGTACATTACTCTGCGCAAAAGCAATTGCACCGGCGCCGATTCCTAATCCTAAAAATAATTTTTTTGTTAAATTCATTTTTGTTCTTTTAAGGTAAATGTTTACCAATATTTAATTTTTTTTATTTTAATAAAACCATTTTTTCTACTGCTGTAGCACTGCCGGAACATTTTTCCTGATTCTGGCTCCGTGCAAATATCTTAAAAATATAAGTACCTTTTGCTACTGTATCGCCAAAATCGTCTTTTCCGTCCCATTCAATAGCTTGTCTCGGAGTTCTATAGCCTTCCAGCGTGCGTTCTGCAGACGCTACGGTGGCGGATAATGTTCTTACAATTTTACCGGTGATGGTATAAATCTGGACATTGACGTCCAAAATATCATCGCAGTTATGCTCAAACTGGACGTAGGTTTTGTTGGTAAAAGGATTGGGCCAGTTCAGCAGCCTGTTGACTTCCAGCTTCTGATTGGTCTCGTCTTTAACTACAAAGTTTAACGTGGCTGTAGTAGAATTATTGTTGATGTCCCAAACTTTGAAGGTCAGCTGATGCTCTCCCGGTGCTACATTCTTCAGCGGATAACTCACAGAACCTTTCTGATAGTCCTGTAGATCGGAGCTGCATCCATTTCCGTCGCCTGAAGAATAGTAGTCATTCACCGAAGTGGTGCCCACGATATTGCCATCCAGGAAGAAGGTAATATCATGCCCGATTCCGGCGCCTGCAGCGTTGATGCCCATGTTATCTTTAAGGCAGGCCAGCAGTGTCGGATTTTGATTGGTAATACCGCCATTGGCAAAATTCAGGTTGTTCATATAAAGATTTACAGCAGGTGGCTCGCTGTCATTGATGCCATTAGGATTGATGTCGCCCACCGTCTGCACCTGATTATTGAATACATCAAAAGCGGAAGATCCTCTCTCAAGGAAGTTTTCTGCATACACCAATAATCTTCCGTTGCCCACAGTATAGTTGATATCCTTCGGGACATAAAACTCAACATTGAATTCGCCGTTTACCGCCTTTCCGGAAGCTTTTACAATAGCGCCCGGTTCTTCCTTGAATTCCATAACCATCGGCGCAGTACCTTCCGGAACACGGTCATTGTTCAATGTCTTCTTAGTCACCGGTTTATCAAAAATATTAACGATTACCTTTCCATTAAAAGATGAATCTTTGCTGCCATCTGCTTTATTGATGTGTCCTTTGACCTTCACAAAATCCAATGCCCGCACTTGTCCTGACACCGGTGTTTCTACGTTGTCAATCTGAATCAGACGTCTTGGCCTGTCCAGTTTCATGGCAGGATCTCCAAGAAAATTAACACGAAGTGCATTGATATTCGGAGACGAGGCAAATTGTGCAGCCTTTGCATCCAGGTGAGCCTTACCAATTGTAGAAAAGTCATCCGTAGAAGGATTAACCGCAAAAAGCTTATTGATGAAATAGGGTGTAAAAGTTCTTCCGTAATCTACTGAAATTGCCCGGCTGGACGTGATCATAGTAGCCGCTCCGCCGGTAGGCATTTTGATCATTTGTTCTCCTACGGAATTGGTGTCGGGATCATCCCACAGTGCAAACTCACAGGTAATCGTAGAGACAAGAGGAAATCTGCTGTAAACGGCCGAAAAATTGTTAAAACCCTGAACTTCCGTTGAGGTCAGAACGCGCTCCTGCGCCCATCCATTGATGCCACCATGGCCGAAATAGAACATGAAAAGACTGTTGCCCATATCATTGGCAATGGCTTGATTGACCTGCGGATAACGCTGTCCTCCGGCAGAAGTTACTGCTGGAAATGCATCCATATAGAGCTTTCTGAGGTTGTATTCCGGTTTGTTGGTTGCGGAAAAATTTTGATTAATAGCATATTCTACCAGATAGTGGAAAGGTCCGGGCACGCCTGCCGGGATATTGACGCCTTCATAGTCATCATCTGCCACAAAATCCATTTTCATCCGCCACTCACCAAAAGGATTGGACTGGTTCGGCAATGCATTATAATAGGCGAGTGTTTTGTCAATCATAATCTTTGCTTCATTGACGTTATC
>DBLQ01000006.1:8733-8878 GCA_002297505.1 Flavobacteriales bacterium UBA720 | reverse complement strand
CAGAATATGATAAAAGACGGTGCAACAAACTTCGTGGAAGTGGGTCCTGGAAAGACGCTTCAGGGCTTGATTAAGAAAATCAATCCGGAAGTGACTGTAGCTTCTGCAATCTAAGAATAGAATTTTTTGGGCAGCTTTTCCGCGC
>DBLQ01000006.1:0-8612 GCA_002297505.1 Flavobacteriales bacterium UBA720 | reverse complement strand
TTCCGCGCTCCGTTCCCGCTATCCCGAAAAACCGTATCATGGGCCAATGCTATTTTCGGGATGAGCTCCACTCAGCTCGGGCTGCGGTTTTTGCTACGGTAAAACGTTTGAAAACACTATAGTGATTAGCTCCGTAGGAGCGAAATGTTTGTAGAAAAATTTTTAACCGATCAATTGAAAGCTCCGTAGGAGCGATACAATTTGACAGTCTATAAAAGCTTTGTGAAAGCAAAATATTTATAGAGAATAACTCAACATTTGTAAAGCTCCGAAGGAGCGAAATATTTGTAGAAAATTATAACTCATCAATTGAAAGCTCCGTAGGAGCGACATATTGGTTTAATTAATAATAAAAATAACAGCAACATATGAAGAGAATTTTTTCTCCCGGCAAGTTAATGCTTACCTCAGAATATGTTGCTGTTGATGGCGCTCTTGTCCTGGCTGTTCCAACAAAGCTGGGACAAGAGCTTTTTTATGAGGAGCATGAAGATCGAAAATCTTTAATTATTTGGGAAGCTTATCATCAGAATCAATTATGGCTCAAGGCTAAAATTGATTATAAAAATTGGAAAGTCCTTGAAACCAATGATTCCAAAGCGGCTGACTTCATTCTCAAAGTGCTCAGAAATGTTCAGAATCTTTCTGAAACCAAACTAAAAAGTGATACTTCCTATCACATCAAAACCAATCTTCAGTTTCCTTCAGACTTCGGCTTAGGCAGCAGTTCTTCTTTGATGAACAATCTGGCGGAATGGGCCGGCATTGATCCATTTAAATTGAATGAAGAAAGTCTTGGCGGTAGCGGCTACGACGTGGCTGTAGCCAAAGAAAAATCTGCGGTTCTCTACAGCCGTTTTCCTGAAAGGACTTATCATAAAATAAAATTTGATCCGAGTTTTAGAGATGAGCTGATTTTCATTCATCTCAATCAAAAGCAAGATACGAGAGAAGGGATTTCTCATTACAAGTCCAGGCCGACTTCAACGGAATTAATCAATCAATATTCTGAATTAACCAAAAACATTATCAATTGTCAGAATTTGGAAGAATTTTCAGAATTGATGACCATTCACGAGCAAAATCTGTCTGATTTTCTTGGAATCCCAACCGTGAAACAAAAATATTTTCAAAATTGCCCGAGCTTTGTCAAAAGTTTGGGAGCCTGGGGCGGAGATTTCGTTCTAACGTCCAAATTTGGAGATTACGAAAGCTATTTCAAATCACAGGGTTTCTCCAGAATATTTTCCTGGAACGATTTAATTAACTGATTGTTAATAGATTATCAAATTAATTTGAACTGATGAAAGTCAGTTTATAAAAACTTTGATAATTCCCCGATATTTTTACATTTGTCGCAACACCTTTAATCTTCAAAAAAAATTAAAAATGGACAAGTTAAAATCTTATCTTGAACGTCAGGGTATTTTCAATCCGAAAGAAATCATCCACAATCCCTCTTATGAAGAAATTTTCCAGGCGGAAATGGACCCGAATAATTCCGGATTTGCCAAAGGCGTATTGACAAAGTCTGGCGCCGTAGCAGTGAAAACCGGAATCTTCACCGGCAGATCTCCGAAAGACCGGTACATCGTTAATGATGCGATTACGAAAGATACGATTTGGTGGGACGGAAACATCAACCGCCCAACTACAGTCGAAATTTTTGATGAGTTAAAAGACATCGTAACCAAGGACCTTTCCGGTGATACCATTTATGTGGTAGATACCTATTGCGGCTCCAATGAGGACACGAGACTGAAAGTGAGATTCGTGACCAAAGTAGCCTGGCAGGCGCATTTTGTGATGAATATGTTCATCCGTCCTTCACATTATGACCTTCAGAATTATGGCGAGCCGGATTTTGTGGTCATCAATTCCTCAGAATCAGTCAATCCGAATTGGCAACAACACGGACTGAATTCCGAAGTGTTCGTCATGTTTGATTTAACCAAGAAAATGCAGATTATCGGTGGAACCTGGTACGGCGGCGAGATGAAAAAGGGAATGTTTGCGATAATGAACTATTACCTTCCTCTGAAAGGAATGGCTTCTATGCATTGTTCTGCCAACGTTGGAGAAGAAGGTGATGTAGCCGTTTTCTTCGGTCTTTCCGGAACCGGAAAAACAACGCTTTCTGCTGACCCGAAAAGATATCTGATTGGCGATGATGAGCACGGCTGGGATCACAATGGTGTTTTCAATTACGAAGGTGGTTGCTATGCCAAGGTGATTGACTTAAGTAAAGAAAAAGAGCCGGACATCTACGGCGCTATCAGAAGAGATGCATTGTTGGAAAATGTGATTACAGATGCCGATGGCAACGTAGATTATGCTGACGGTTCCATTACAGAAAATACAAGAGTTTCCTATCCGATTTATCATATCAGCAAAATTGTTCTGCCTTCCAAAGCTGGTCACGCGAGTAAAATCATTTATTTGTCGGCAGATGCATTCGGGGTTTTACCCCCGGTTTCTATCCTGACAGACCAACAGGCGCAATATCATTTCCTTTGTGGATATACATCAAAATTAGCTGGAACAGAACGCGGTATCACAGAGCCGACACCTTCTTTTTCTCCCGCATTTGGAGAAGCATTTTTGACATTGCATCCGACAATGTATTCCAAAACGTTAATAGGAAAAATGAAGGAACACGGTGCGAAAGCCTATTTGGTCAACACGGGCTGGAACGGAACCGGAAAGCGAATTTCTCTCAAAGATACCAGAGCGATTATCGATGCTATTATAGACGGAAGCATTGATAAAGCTGATACAAATAAAGTTCCTGTAATGAATCTGGAATTCCCTGTTGCATTACCAAATGTTTCCGAAAACATCCTAGATCCAAGAGATACTTATGAGAATAATTCTGATTGGGAAGCTAAAGCTAAAGATTTGGCGGCGAGATATATCAAATATTTTGAGCAATTTACAGATAATGATGAAGCTCTGGAATTGGTTTCCTCGGGACCGGTTTTGTCTGAGGTTCATCAACATTAAATAATAATTGATAAAAACGCTTCCATTTGGAAGCGTTTTTTTCGATAAACTTGAAAAGTATTAGGTTGATCTTCTTGAAGCTAGTTGGTTATTTCAAAAAAGGATTATGCTCTTTTTCAAAACCGATGGTAGTTGGTTCGCCGTGTCCGCTATAGACTTCGGTGTTTTCTGGCAAAGTCAATAGTTTATTTTTGATGCTGGAGATCAGTTGATCATAATCGCCTTTGTGAAGGTCGGTTCGTCCAATGCTCATCATAAACAATGCATCACCGGAAATGACGAATCCATTATTTTGATTATAAAAAGCCACGCTTCCCGGCGAATGTCCGGGAACATCATAAATTTCAATGATTTCAGAACCTAATTTTAGTTGTTCGCCTTCTTCAATATGTTGAATTTCCCCTTTGAAAGCAGGAAAGAAAAAGCCGTAATTTTTAGTGGTGAAAGATGCTCTCTCAAGAATTTCCATTTCATCAGAATGAATCAGAACCGGAACATCAAAAGTATCGTAAGCCCATTGCAGCCCGATAATATGGTCAATATGCGCGTGCGTCAACAGAATATTTTTGATTTTAAGTTGATTGGAAGTGATGAAATGATGCAGAGTTTCGGTCTCAGCTTCGGGCATATTCCCCGGATCTATAAGAAAAGCCTCCTTTTCATCGTTATAAAGGACATAAGTGTTCTCAGAAAAAGGATTGAAGGCAAAGGATTTTACGTGCAGCATACTATGGAATTTAGCTGTAAAAATATAAAACATTAAATTAGCCTTGCAAAAACTTATTAATTAAATGATCTCATGAAGATATTCAACATATTGGTGGCGTTGCTAATCAGCGTCTCCGCACTCGCACAGGAAATCAGAAGTATTCAGGTTTTCAATCCCAGAACCAATGACGAGACGCCCGTGATCACTCAGGGAGAGCAACTTGTCCTTAAGTTTGATGATCTGGCAAATACCAGCCAGCTTTACCGCTACACGTTCAAACATTATAACCGGAACTGGGAAGAGGATGGCCTGTTCTTCACAGAATTTGCAAGTGGCAGCATGAACGCGTTGATAGAGAATTTCCAGTTTTCTTTCAATACCTATCAGAAATATACTAATTATGAACTCAAATTTCCCAATGACAAAATCCAGCTGAGAATTTCCGGCAACTATGAGATCATTGTTTACAAAGATTCTCAGGACAAGCCGCTCTTCACCAGAAGATTTTGTGTCTATGAGAATGGTGCAAGCCTGGGCATCAACGTAACACGATTCATCGATGCCAAGTATCCCAACCTTAAGCAGAGGGTTGAAGTCCAGGCTACCGGAAATAGTTCCGGGATTTCTAATAACCTGACGTCCCTTACGCTGAATGTGATCCAGAATAACAATTGGGATATTGCACTAAAAAACCTGCGAGCCAGCTCTACGATGGGAAATCAACTGCTTTTTCAGCAATTAAACCTGGCGTTTCCTGGGAATAATGAATTTTATTATTTTGACAACAAGGTGATCAATCAGGCCATGGATATGGTCGCGAATACTGAAAACATCGAAGGCAGAAACTACACCTACCTCTATCCCGTGTGGGCCTATCCCGGCGATTACCAATACCAGCCGGATGTAAACGGCGCATTTTATTTCAGAAGAAATGATCTCGGTATCGAGCGTAATCCAGACCGGGAAGCCGATTATTCGTGGGTGTATTTTGCGCTGGACAGTCAGAAATCAGATAAAGAATTTTATGTGCTGGGATTGTTTAATGATTACCAGGCTGATAAAACCAGCCAGATGGTTTACGATGACAAAGCGCAGAAGTATATTGCCAAAATTTATCTGAAGCAAGGTTTCTACAGCTACGTCATCGCGACGAAAGATTCTGCCGGAAAGCTGAATTTTGGTGAAGTGAACGGCAATTTCTGGCAAACCGAAAATCTTTATCAGGCCTTTTTATACTACACTCCTTTCGGAAGAAACTTCGACGGATTGATCGGTTATGGTGAATTCCGTACACCTGTGAGGTAATTTTGGAATAGTTTTAGCATAACATCTTTCAAATGGATGTTATGGAACTAATATATGAAAATCACAAATCGGGAAATGGTGGCTATATCACGCTGAAAAATTCCACGGAAGATATCGGAAGACTTACTTATACAGTAGTTCCGGAACTGAAGAAATTAATTGTCAGCTATGTGATGATTTTTCCAAAGTTCGAAGGTCAAGGACTAGGCAAGAAATTGGTAGAGAATTCTATAGAATTTGCCAGAAAAAATGGCTGGACTATTAAAGCGCATTGTTCGTACGCGCATGCTGTACTCAGGAGAAAAGCAGACGTGGAAGATGTCTTCGTCGCCTAAAAATAAACTATTACCTTGGTAATATTAAAGTTCCGGCTCGCCATAAGCGAGCCGAGCTTTTTTTTATCTGTTCATAGACATCAGAAATTCTTCGTTATTTCTGGTGCCCTGCATCTGTTTCTGCACAAATTCCATTGCTTCCAGAGGATTCATGTCAGCCAGGTATTTTCTCATGATCCACATTCTCTGCTGTGTGGCTTCATCCTGAAGTAGATCATCTCGTCTGGTGCTGGAAGAAACCAGATCCACGGCAGGATAGATACGCTTGTTAGCAATTTTCCTGTCCAGCTGGAGTTCCATATTACCGGTACCTTTGAATTCCTCGAAGATCACTTCATCCATTTTAGAACCGGTATCGATCAAAGCAGTTGCAATGATAGTCAGTGAACCACCATTTTCAATTTTTCTCGCAGCTCCGAAGAAACGTTTCGGCTTATGAAGCGCGTTGGCATCCACACCGCCGGAAAGAATTTTTCCCGATGCAGGCGTTACCGTGTTGTATGCTCTGGCAAGACGTGTAATAGAATCCAGCAAGATCACCACATCGTGTCCGCATTCTACCATTCTTTGCGCTTTAGACAGTACCAGATTCGCCACTTTTACATGCTTGTCTGCCGCCTCATCAAATGTGGAAGCAATCACTTCCGCATTCACGCTCCGTTGCATATCGGTTACTTCCTCAGGACGTTCGTCAATGAGAAGCACCATCATGTAAGCTTCGGGATGATTGGCAGAAATCGCATTGGCAATATCTTTCAGTAAAATCGTTTTACCGGTTTTCGGCTGCGCAACAATCATCGCTCTCTGACCTTTCCCAATTGGCGCGAACAAGTCCACAATTCTGGTAGAAAGCGTCGCATTCCTGCCGGCAAGGTTGAATTTTTCTTGAGGGAAAAGCGGCGTCAGGTATTCAAATGCCACACGGTCTTTGATGAATGCCAGATCTCTTCCGTTCACCTCGGTAGGCTTCTGCAGAGAGAAATATTTTTCACCCTCTTTTGGAAGTCTCACAATGCCTTTCACGGTATCGCCGGTTTTCAGGCCATAGTTCCGGATTTGATTGGTAGAAACATAAACGTCGTCCGGAGAAGAGATGTAGCTGAAATCCGAAGAACGGAGGAATCCGTAATTGTCCGGAAGAATTTCCAAGACGCCTTCTATGGATACAATTCCATCAAAGTTAAAATCTTTTTTAGGCGCCTCTTGATGCTGTGGCTGGGATGAGTGTGCTTCAGCAGGTTGGTGATTTTGTTGCTGCGAATGATTTTGCGGATTGTTATTCGCCTGATTCTGCTGTGGTCTTTGTGTTTTTTGCTGCCCTCGGTTATTGTTGGCTTTTTGCTGCTGATTAGTTTGCTGCTGAGGATTCTGTTGTTTTGGCTGCACTTCCTCCTGTTTTTCTTCCGCTGCTGGAGTCGCTTCGGCTGGAGTCTCCGGTGCAGCTTCCTCACTTTGCGGCTGGCTGATTCTGGCTCTCTGCTTTTTCTTCGGCGGGTTTTGTGTTTTAGGAGCTTCAGCCGGAGCAGTTTCTTCAGCCGGAGTCTCTGCAGCTGCGGCTTCTGGCGCGGGAGTTTCTTCCTTTACGGCCGGCAGTTCTGCAGTTCCTTTAGTTTTGTCTGCAGGTTTGCGGCCTCGCTTTTTGGGAGCCGGAGCTTTGTCCTTCGGCGTTTCTTCTGGGGTATTGTCCATATTTTCGGGGTTGGCGTTCAGATAATCTTTGATGACTTTTGGATTGGAAGCCTGATAATCAAGGATGGCAAAAACAGTTTCCTCGGGAGAGCTCTTTTTTGCCACTTTAACGCCTAAATCTTTGGAAAGTTTGGTCAATTCCTCCTCGGATTTGGACCGTAGCGTTTCGATATTAAACATAAAATCGTAAAAAGGGTAAATTATTTTTATATGTGTAAAAGATAAGAATGAAAACCAGGCGGTTATCATTTCTAAAAAAGGTAATTACAATGCAAATCTACATTAATTTTTGAATTAAGCAAAAATTATTTTATTTTTGTAGCCTATTGATAAGCTTTATATCAAGGATTTACAACTGAAAATGTTACAGAGAATACAAACTGTCTGGATTGTTTTAGCCGTTTTGGGAACTGTCTTCCTTAATATCACCGCGCAGGATTTTGATATTTTGGGAGCGTATCTTACCATTAATGCATTAACGGTGTTACTGATTTTATTCGGTGTACTCAGCATATTCAGTTATAAAAACCGGAAGAGACAAATCTTGCTGAATACATTCAGCATTATTATAAACGCTTTGTTGATTGGTCTTTTGGCGTATTGGCTACTAAACTTATCCGGAGGAATCAAGGTTCCTGAGAAGGGTATTGAGCCGGTTTTCCCATTGATTTCTGTGATATGTCTGCTCCTGGCAAATGTGTACATCAGAAAAGATGAGAGGCTCGTAAAATCTGTAGACAGACTGCGATAGACCTAGCGACGATTTTTTTGAGTGAGAACAGCTTCCGTTTTGGAGGCTGTTTTTATTTTAATAGATTTGTGTAAAAGCTCATTCATGTGGATACATTCAATCATCTAAAAACGATCATCAGCATTATCCTGAGTCTGGGAATCGGAACTTTGCTGAACGGCAGTGTCAAGTTTATCCAGCATCCCGGCCGGAATAAGCCTTTCTGGGTACACTTGCTCTTTGTGCTCTACATTT
The DNA here is from genome assembly GCA_002297505.1 of Flavobacteriales bacterium UBA720. Classification (GTDB taxonomy): domain Bacteria; phylum Bacteroidota; class Bacteroidia; order Flavobacteriales; family Weeksellaceae; genus Epilithonimonas. Next base: position 586 of record DBLQ01000006.1, on the reverse strand, counting down.
TTATTCTGATGATCCACTTCTGGTGGTGGGAATACCGCCTGCGGACCATTACCTCGTGGACGTTTACACAGTACATTTTTATCATCGGCTACATTATCCTGTTCTTTGTCCTCTGCACGCTGCTCTATCCGGCCGATCTGAAGGATCATAACAATGATTACAAAACGTACTTCTATTCGCGGAGAAAGTGGCTCTTCGGATTTCTTGCCGTGATGTTCTGCCTGGATCTGGTCGATACCCTTTACAAAGGCAGAGAATATGTAGAATCTTTGATGCCGCTCTACGGAATCCGAGTGCTCACGCATATTCCCCTGAGTCTTGCGCTGGTCTTTATCGGCTCAAAGAAAAATCTGTATTATGCTGGCACTCTGATCTTTTTTATTCTTTTCGAGGTTTTCTTTATCTACAAACGTTATTACCTGTACACATAACGGTAACAAATCCTTTAAAAAATCTACTTATCACCAAAAATTAATCAGCAATGAAAAAAGTCTTTTTCTTTATTTTGACAGCCAGCTCACTAACGTCTTATGCCCAGGAAATTTCTAAGGAAAGAGTGGTAAGCATCGTCTCTACGCTGGCTTCC
>DBLQ01000060.1:28632-38519 GCA_002297505.1 Flavobacteriales bacterium UBA720 | reverse complement strand
ATGAGCTGATGGACATCGGATAGCTTGTAATACAGCTTGCCGCTGATGGTATAATACGGCAGCTTTTTGTCAGTGCGGTAACGCTGCAAGGATCTTGAACTGATCTTCAGAAGCTGCAGTACATCCTGGTTGTCGAGCAGCTGTTCGCCGTCGATTTCAATATACTTGGATTGTTTTGATATGATGTGTTCTTTGAGGAGGTCGAATCGTTCCATGATCCGTTCCATCCATGCTATAAATTCTGTTCTCTCGATATTCATAACCGTGATTTTAAATGTTAAAATGAATTGAACAGCTGATCAGCTCTGTTGGTGTAAAGTTGAATATTGGAATTGAAATAAAATCACTACTTTTTCGTAGTACCGAAAAGATTTTTAAAATGGATAGGTTAAATGTTTATCAGCTGACGAGTTGAATGGTCAAGATCTCAGTTTGAAATGATTTTATATTCTCATGGCTTTTATCTTGCAATACATTGACTTAGTAAATTCCAAGCAATGAGCACAGAAAAACCGACCTACCTTAATTTTAATAACAAAGATTATTTTTGGAAACCTGATATCGACTATCGTTTTCATCCGGAACTATACAAAGTAGGGAAAGGTGAACAAGCGGTTTTGACCTGTAACCATATAAGTCTCAAATAGGAAAATACTGGCGATTCAAAAATGAAGAGATTGCCAAATAGTGTTCCGAATCGATTTACAAAATGTTTTTGGATTATCTCGAGAAGGATGATTTTGTCGGTGCAGATATGGCCAGAAAATATCTTCAAATGGGATTTACAAGAGCGAGAAGATACTATAATTATAAAGGTGGCAGGAAATATGATGCTGGAAAAGGATACAAGCCATTGGATAAGGGAACAGGAGACCCCGGGAAAGCCATATCAGCAGCTATTTTTTATAAGAAATGGAAGCAAGCAGAAGACTGCCGCAAATATGCCCGTTTAAAAAAAGAGTGGAAAAAAGAATATGGATAGGCTTTCAGTTGATATTGAACTCTGGAGTCATCTGGGAAATTTCTACAGCCCCGGAATTCAATTACCTTAACATTATCTGTATTAGAGCCATTAAGTAAAATCAAATACAGAAAAAGTTAGAGTGCAGAGAACAGATTTATCTTGATCAAAGTGACCAAAAGTTATTTTTAGGAATAGGCTTATAAAGATTTGATTTTAGTCCGTATTCTTCTCCGGAAACAGTATATCCGCCACTCCTCCACCAATTTCGTGAGCAACGAGATCGGGGTCGTAATTGGGGTATGCAAAATCTTCGAGTACTCTCCCGCCAAGCCATTCCTGATCCATCTTTCTGTTAAGGCACACAGGCATCCGCTTTTTGGTGTTATGGATTTCAGACATCAGCTCATTGGCTGCAGTTGTGATGATGCTGTAAGTGTTATATTGATTGCCGGTCTTTGCATGCGTCCATATACTGTAAATGCCTGCCAAAGAAAAGATCTCGTGATCTCGTAATGCAATTTCAAACTTTTTTTTCTCTTTGCCCTTGGCGTCCTGCCACTGCCATTCATAGAAAAGATGCGCCGGGATAAGGCATCGGTTATTTACTGAGTTTTTGTATGATGGTTTGCTTTCAATACCTTCGATCTGTGCATTCAATGTATTGGCTTTTTTGTAAAAATCAGATTTGGCCCACACCGGCAGCAGTCCCCAGACACCGGAGACGATCTCACTTGGCGCTTCATTGGTAATGATGGCTGTTTTGGGATGATCAAAACCGTTGAGTTCATCCAGAAGGTGGTATTCATTCTCAATCTCAAAAGCGTTGTAATATTCTTCGAGCTGCTTTGCTGTAAACTGTGTGGAAAACCTGTAGCACATAATCGTTTTTTTGGTAGTGATTTTGTCTACCTTTACCACAAAATTCATTCCCAGATCATCATGTTCGCTTTAGTCGACTGTAATAATTTCTACGCTTCATCGGAAAGAGCCTTTCAGCCTGAGCTGAACGGTAAGCCCGTCGTGGTACTTTCCAACAATGACGGTTGTGTTATTGCGCGAAGTAATGAAGCTAAAGACCTTGGAATTAAAATGGGCCTGCCGGCTTTCATGCTGAAAGAATTTTTAAAAGATGACATTCACATCTTTTCCAGCAACTATGAGCTTTATGACGATATGAGTAAAAGGGTAATGAATACCCTTGCTGAATATACACCTGAAGTGGAAGTCTACTCTATTGACGAAATCTTTTTGAAGTTCACGGGTTTTCAGAATTATAATCTCTATGAATATGGGCTAGATATGCGCCAGAAGGTCAAGAAAAACTGCTGGATTCCGGTTTCTGTTGGATTTGCACCTACAAAAGCTTTGGCAAAAGTAGCCAATAAAATTGCCAAGAAATTTTCTAACAAGCTAAACGGAGTCTATGTCATCGATTCTGACGAGAAAAGAATCAAAGCGCTCAAATGGCTGGCCATTGAAGATGTCTGGGGCATCGGAAGGCAGCTCTCCAAAAAACTGATGGGATGGGGAGTGAAAACAGCCTATGACTTCACACAGCTTGATGACTATACCGTGCAAAAGCAGTTGAGCATTGTTGGTCTGCGCCTGAAGAAAGAGCTTTCGGGTTTAAATTATCTTGACCTTGAGGAAACGGAGCGTAAAAAAGCCATCGCCACCACCAGAAGTTTTGCCCATGATGAATACAGTTATGATAATCTTGCTGAGCGTGTCTCAACTTTTGCGACAAGATGCGCTGAAAAACTCCGTGCCGAGAAATCATATTGCAGCAAAATCGAAGTGTTTGTTATCACCAACCAGTTTAAGGTTCATGAAATGCAATATGCCAACAAAGTCATCGTCAATCTGCCCTATGCTTCGAATTCTAATATCACTCTGGCAAAATACGCACGTAAAGCTTTGGACGTCATCTATAAACCCGGCTATGGTTATAAAAAAACAGGTGTCGTAGTTCACGGAATAACACCGCAGCCTTACAGACAGGGAAACCTTTTTCTCAATGAAGACCCAAGGCACGAAAAACTGATGCGCGTGATGGACACGCTCAACATATCAAAAATGGATCCTGTGGTGACTCTGGCATCCAATGATCTCGGTAGGCGGGAGAAAATGCTGCGTGAAAGACTGTCACAGTGCTACACAACAAAATGGACTGATTTAATTGAAATATCATGATCTTAAAGAAAGCAGATAATATTTACAGCGAAATTGAATTCTTTCCCGTGAAAAATGACGGAGAGAAATTTTATGTTGAAGTTCATGACAACATTGCTAACGGTTTTCCATCGCCTGCTGAAGATTTCTCGGGAAAACGAATCAGCCTGGATGAGAAGTTTCTTTCCAAACCTGAAGCCACTTTTATTGGCAAGGCCAAAGGCATGTCCAATTATCCTTACATTATGCCCGGTGACTATCTCATCATTCGTTCAGACCTGGAAGCACGTGACGGCGACCTTGCGATTGTGTACGTATCAGGTGAAGGATTTTCAGCCAAAAAGATCGATCTTGAAAAAAACTGCCTCACTCCACTGAACAGGGATTTCCCGGTGATCACCATCGATGCTGATGAAGTCGTAGAAACAAGAGGTGTGGTGAAAAGTATATTCAGAGATATGTCGTCTTTAAATATCGAATTATCTGGATACTAACATTAAGGTATGATATATCTGATTCATCTCTCTTTATCCCTTATAAAATTATAAGATGATTTTTACTTTTAAGAAGTAGGCGCACTTTGGAATATTATTGCCTGAGGTTTAACGGCAGAAAAGCTTTTACCGGATATTCTTACTGTGAAGCCCACTCTTGATCTTTTAATCGGAGACTTTCTTTAAAAGTCTAATACATTACGAAAATTGCGATATCCGTTATGAATAGCAATCCGGTTATTCCGCATTTAAATCTAACCATATATTTATTGTTACAGTTATTTATTCCAAAATAATTTCAACAATGGACTGATCATTACGCTTCGATGGAAACCAAGCAATATGAATGATTGTAAAATAATCTTTATTATTAAAAAGTTCATTGTTCTGTTTTTCAGAAAGAAAATCCGAAACGGATAATAAGGAGTCCGTCACCATCGGAGGTAAAAACTTTGACCGGTATAAGGTTTCAGCTACGCTGATCAACAATTCAGGCAAAAGTTATAACATCCGCTTAAACAGTGCCCCTCAGGTCGTATCCAATATCGAGCTTGTGGAACTGAACTGCATCAATGCTACCGGCGCCAAGCTTACCTCCAAAAAACTGAAGCTTAATCTTAAGCCTCAAACTGTGAATGTCACCTATTGGTCTTATACCAAAGACGGCAAGTACCAGAGTTTCGTGATACCTGTAGTCACCGGTTACTACCTCGACACCGGGGAAAGCGTGAACGACGAAGCTATTTTAATTGTTCCGCAAGGAGAGACTCCTGACGTATCTGTAAGAAAAACCATGTAACATCTAATCCAACACTATGAATAAACAGAAATTACTCTTCAGCACAATCCTTATGTACACAACCACACTGTTAGCTGCTCAAAGCAAGGATAATAATTGCACAATGGCTGTTACCTACTCTGAAATGGCTTTCAAAGACTTCAAAAGTGCATATAAATCTGACAATAGCGAAGACATCCAAGATGTGATGTCCAAGGCCATTAAGAATGCTGATGAAGCCGCGGCATTTGCCAACATCTGTAAATGTCCGCTGGCTAAGAATTATGCCTTAAATGCAGTCACCTTCGGAAATAAAGCACTCAAGGAAGCCGATTCAAAGAAACAGAAAAAACTGATTAAACAGGCGATAGACATGTCATTGGATGTAATGACCGCCACCCCAAATTGTAAATAAATGAAAAGACTGTCCACTTCAGTGATGCTTATTTCAGTATCTGAATTATTAACTGCGCAAACTTCCCAGGAACTCTTCGGAAAACGGCAGCTCGTAAAGTGGGTGAAAAACGGAAAGGAGAAAGATATCATCAGATCATTCAAAACAGGTATTCCAGGTATTTAATGATGACCGCACCTACGCAAGTATCAATGGCGGAGAGGTGCATAAAGGCAAGTGGCATTTTTCAAATGACAATAAAGAGCTTACACTGACAACATCGCTCGTACATTTCAAATTCAGAATATATTATTTCGATAAGGAAAGACGAATAATGACCTATAAAGACCTTGGAACGTTCAATTACGTTAAAGTTAAAAAGCCGGAAAAGATCGAATGACAACATGTAAAAACTGCGGACATAGTTTCGAAGGCAAATATTGCAACCACTGCGGCCAGTCCGCAAAAACGCACCGGATCGATGGAAAATTTCTTTGGGAGGATGTTCAGCATGGAATTATCCATTATGATAAAGGAATCACATTTACTCTAAAGCAGCTTTATTTAAAGCCAGGTTATGTTATAAGGGACTATATTCATGGCAAGAGGGTTCATCACTTCAGGCCGGTATCGCTCTGCATAATATTGGCAAGCATCTATGCCCTAGTCTATCATCTTCTCAATATCAATCTTATTGACGAGTCGGAGACTGATGCTTCCAAATTTTTTGATAAGGTGATTGAGCACTATTACTGGTTTGTGTTTGGCACCATACCATGTTTCGCATTAGCCACAATGATCACTTTCAGAGACAAGGAATATAATTTTTGGGAATATTTCATTCTGGAAACGTTCAAGGTTGCGCAACGACTTTTTGTCCATATTCTATTTTTGCCGGTCATCTATTTTTTTAATGATCTTAAGATAGCAAGAGCAATACTTTATCTGCTGATGCTTATTGACATAGGACTCATCATCTGGAATAATGTTCAGTTTTTTAATAAAAAACAAAAGCTTCAGGTTGCTTTACTGTCAGTTTTCAGCTACTTAATTAACACCATCCAGATAATAATTATATTGACGGTTCTTATTTTGCTTACAGATATTTGAGGCCATAGTGTCTGTTAACGCATTGGCAAAACATCGCTGAGCATCAAAGAAGTATTTGATAAAGAAGGTAGCGAAAAAGCCGTTTTGTTTTTGGATGAATTTGACCAAATCGGAAAAGAAATTGGCGAAATGCGAAGATTGGTAGATACCCTTATCCAGTTGATCGACTACTATCCGGAAAAAGCGTTGTTGCTATGTGCCACCAACAACCCCGAAATTATCAATACAGCTTTGTTGATGCGGTTTCAGTTGCTGATAAACTTTGAAATGGATACGCAACAGTTTTAGACGAATATTACAGCAAACTTTTATCCGATTTCCATCGGAATTACATAGTATAAAACGCAAAGACAACATCTCATTTGCAAAAGCAAAAGACCATACGTTTACATAGACAGGCTCTGATATCGGTATTGAAAACTGATCTGAAGATGTGAATCAAAAATATACCTACCCATACAACGCACTGCATGATCTGTTTCACCAGATCTCAAAAGTATCTTTGTCCTTTGGCATATACAGTAAAATCCGTAAGAATTTTACCCGTACGCCACCTTCTTCAGCATTATATTTTCCCCAAAGCGACGATTTACCTTTCAACCGGAGATCGTTGGATGTATGTTCCAGGCAGACCAGCTTTCCGTCTCCATATATTTTCATCACGTAGTTTTCTATGGGTTCCAATTTGAACGAAGGGGTATTAAAGTATGACATATCCTCTGCAGCAGTCTCTTTTAATTCAGCTTTACTGTAATAGTTCGATTGGACATATCTTAGATCACTGTTAAAAACCAGTGAGAAATATTCATCTTTCTTTTTATCGATGATAATATCTCTTAAATACTTATAAGCATCAACCGTCTTTTTCTCAAGTACCTTCTTATCGATTTTCCTTAGATCCTGAGCATTTTCCAGATTGGGAATATTTCTGTAGGGTACCGTTGCATCAAACTCAATGGTGTATTCATAATAGTTCTTTCCAGCTGCTATAAATGTCTTCCCATCGGATTTCTTCAGATTGCTGTGTTCGAGCAGCTCTACCTGCTTATCAAAACTGGTAGCAGAATCTGCGTTGTCCCTGGAGTAAAGCGTAAGGTTAAACCGCGTATAAGGCGTCAGTTCATTGAATCCTTCTCCCCTCTCACGTTCTGTCTGCGGATATAACCTGTAGGTGATCTTTTGCTTTCCCGATCTGGAAATGTAATTATTGAGAATGACAGAAGACATTATGCCGCCATCCTTAAAATAATTATAGGCGGGAATGTCATTGACCAGGATATCAAAAAAACACTGCTCATGATCTACATACATATAGTATATCGGCTCTTTGGGAAAATGCTTCACATACTTTTCATAGGATAAAAAGAGATTTTGCTCAGTGATATTGACCGGACTAGAATCAGTAATAGGGGGATTTCTAGATTGTTTATCCTGACAGGATAATATCACAGGGATGAGGATAATAAAGAAAAGGTTTTTCATGACAGAGCTTTTTTATTGAATTAAACAATGGTTACTTTTTATTCTAAAATTAATCATGGCCTCGTAAGCAAATCTAGGTCCTTACAAGTTCCGGTTCATATCCGGTCAATTTTATCTTCTTATTTTTTGACTGGAGGTATATTGTGAATTGCCCGGCATTTTTATCGATCTTAAAGAGAAACTCTATTTTCTCCGAAGAGCCAAAGTGCTCAAAGCTACTTTTGATCTCGTCATAAGTAAATCTGATGGTGGCCACCCACTGATTATGTTGCGGATCTTGCCAGCATGCATAGATATGCTCCGGAGCAGCTTTTGGCAGAGTATTGTTTATTTCTCTTGTATTTAAAACCTGGGCGCGCTCTCCATTGAAAGAGCTGTAAAAAAAATAATCATCTTCGGAAGCTTCAATTCCCTCGATTGCGAATTTCCAAGGATACTTCTTATTGAAATCAAGGTATATCTTTGGGTCCGGCCAGCCGGCCTTCTGTAATTTGGAATAAAGCTCCGGACCATATAATTTATAAGGATCATACGCTGCATTACGATATTCCTTCCTGAAAAAATGCTCAAAATCCGGATTGGCATCCTTTTGAGAAATGATGGTATCATGCGCCTGGAAGGTACCCAGGAGAACCTGTGCCGGTCCTTCACCCCAAAGCGTAACCTGACCCCTCGGAGCCATGCCGACAATCAATGTCTTGAAATTTTCCTTCGACTTTGTCCTCAAATTGATCGCTACTTCTTTCCAGACTTTTGTGATCAGATTTTTATCAAGCTTCCAACGTCCTGTATAAAATTGCTGTTCCTGTACCGAATACCAGGTCATCTTTAACTGATCAGGCAGTTTGACAGGATCATCGGTGATTCCCATTCCTTTGGCCGGATATCCCCAGCCTTGCCGGAGAACCCCATAAATAGGTCCAAAATTGTAAGAATAGCCATCACGATTGACAAGAGCGCCTTCATAAATTTCCACAGGGTATTCCTTCGGAGCAACAGCAGCGCCTCCCCAAACATATTTCTTTTCCCTCACATCCGAGGGATCGCAGCTTTTAATTATAATCAGTAAAAGCGGTGCAAGAATAAATAATGTTCGATGTCTCAAGCAAAAGTTTTAAAGTTATATTTATGTGAATGAGATTTACATCAAATGATATTCCAATGCGTTGATAACGAGATTACATAGTTGCATTCCCGTTGATTCTTTGAAAATGTGATCAGAATTTTAAAGCATATTGATTTTAGAATCATTCGCTTTAGATATAAAAATATTCTTATTTCTGATCACCAATATTCCTCCTTAAGCAAAAGTCTTTTTACCTAAAAAAAAGAGCAATTGCATGTAATTTCAGATATTTGAAATATTACTTAATAATATGATCAAATCTTTTATCTTCGGTATTGTTTTACTCCTATACACTTCTTCATTTTCCCAAACTTTTAAAAATGACAGCATCAAATCATTTGTAGATACCTCCATCGAACTGATCAGATCAAATGTTGTTGATACTTCAAAAATTAAATCGATCGAAAGTAATTTATACAATAGAGCTAAAGACCTCAATTCAGTTTCTGACCTGGCTCCTTTATACAGCGAGGTCTTCGAAATCCTTAATGACCACCACGGAGGCCTTAAATACAAAGACAAGACCTATGGATGGAATAAGCCCTCGGTTTCTGCCAATGCATATCTAAAGGGCAAATTAAAAACTGAAAAGGCAGTGGTGAGCCAGGTGATCAACAAAACCATTGCTTACATAAGGATTCCGGGCAATGACAACTTTAGCTTTAAGAAGGTGGACAGTATCGCCAATGACATCATAACCCATATCAACAAAATCAATTCAGCGAAGATAAATGGCTGGATCATAGACCTTAGAGTCAACACCGGTGGCAATATGTACCCGATCCTGCTGGGATTGAAAGAATTCATCGGAAGTGAAAATATTGTTTTCGGAGGCTTCAGGAATTCAAAAGGTGAATCTTCGGGTAAATGGGAAATCAGGGACGGAAAAATGCTGATCGACGATATCGTACTCGAAAGAAAAACACACTGAGAATTCCGCTTAAAAAAGATATTCCAATTATCATCCTGACCAGCTGCTATACGGCAAGCGCCGGTGAAATGACGACCATACCCCTGATCGGAAGAAAAAATACTTTTATCTTGGGTGAATCCACCGCTGATTATACAACCGCTGTTCAGGGTTTCAAGATCAATGCGTATGCTGGACTGAACCTATCAACCGACTACGTAATCGATAGAAAGACTGGAAAGAAAGCTGTCCATAAAGCATCGGCATTAAAAAAACTATAATAAAAGTAACATGGTAGTGTTGTTTTTTTTAATAGAAGATGGTATCCTATTTCAACTTTTAAAAATTAATGTTGTTTAGCAATTAACACTTAATTTAAAGTCCCCTATTCAATCCCCTATAAAAAATAAACCATTGAATATCAGTATATTCAAGGGTTTTATCGTGGTCCCACCTG
>DBLQ01000060.1:27981-28421 GCA_002297505.1 Flavobacteriales bacterium UBA720 | reverse complement strand
TTTTATCGTGGTCCCACCTGAGTATTGCCTTTCCAGCTCCACAGATAATCAGCAGTTGTAAAGTTGTTGAAACGAATTAAATCTGTTCTTCTCAGAAGTTCCCAAGATAATTCTCTTGATCTTTCATCTAAAATGAAATTTAAATTCATATCTGACAGGGAAACAGCTCCATTCCCATTGTTGTAGGCCCTGTTTCTAATAATGTTCACATAATTAAGCGCATCGGAATTTTTACCTAATCTAATATAGGCTTCAGCTGAAGTCAAATAGGCTTCAGAAAGTCGGAACATTGGAAAATCCGTATCCACATAAGCCGCATCTGAACCTGCTACTCCATTTTTAGTAAGATTTCTCCATTTTGTGAAAGCATAACCATCTTGGAAAGTACCAGGAAGTGCTGCAATTTCTTTTTTGTGACCGATGTTGAAGAACAATGCCCT
>DBLQ01000060.1:27433-27814 GCA_002297505.1 Flavobacteriales bacterium UBA720 | reverse complement strand
TTTTTTTTGAATGCATTAATATCTGTAACTACAAAATTTTGATCCGATGATTGAAATTTATTGTGGACGAAGACGAATATTGCCCCAACCTCCGGCAATTCCCATGTTCAAATAATTGAGCATCGTTCCACCTGTTTGAGCCAATACGAAAAACGTTGTTCCTCCATACGTTTTGGACTGAATGCCATCCAAATTCAACAACCAAATAATTTCTGGAGATGTGTGGTTGTCTGCAAGGAAATTATAAAGATATTTCGGAGCAAGACTATAATGACTTTGGATTACTTTTTCTGCATATTCCGCTGCTTTTGCCCACTGTGGACTTTTAGTATAAACTTCAGCATTCAGATAAAGTCTTGATAATAGAAAAGTAGCTGCGGT
>DBLQ01000060.1:0-27293 GCA_002297505.1 Flavobacteriales bacterium UBA720 | reverse complement strand
CTGCGGTTTTATCAACTCTTCCGTATTCATTAGTTTCAGGAAGTGTTGTTTCAATTTCTTTCAATTCATTTTCTATATATGAATAAAGATCGGCTCTGGAAATTTGCTTTGGTAAAAACTGAGGATCTTGCTTATCCGCATCTGTCACGAATGGCACTTTACCAAAAGTATCCAACAAAACCCAGTAAGAATAAGCTCTCAAAAATCTGACTTCTGCTCGGAAGTGTGCCACTTGCTGTTTGAAGTTGGAATCTGTATGACCTCTTTCCTGAAGTTTAGCATCAGTAGTTTGTCTTAGAAATTCATTTGAATCTCCAATGATCTGATACAATCTGGCATAATAACCGTTCAGAATTGCAGTATTAGAATCCCAAGTATTGGTCGCCATTTGTCAAGACCTGAACATAGAAAGCCAATCTAACAAAAGCGCTGTAACCTTCGTCAAAATTGCTGATATCTGGATCTCCATTTGGACCTTTATGCCCGCTAAGACTTAATGCTGCATAACATTTAGCCAAAACACCTTTGTAGTTAGCAACAGAAATTATTGTGGCGGAATCATTTTAAGAAGTGAGAATTGTGAAATTAAAATGAATTATACAACAGCATACATATGCTGATTACTATTTAAAAATTCTACAATTTCATTGAATTATTAATCTAATTCAAACTTATTAAACGTCATTTAACACCTTCAAAATATTATCTATATCTGCTAATAAATGGTTTTGATAAAGTCCTGTTAAGTCACTTAAGGAGACAACTAATTTAAACCTTAAGAGTTTAAATTCTGATTCACTATAGCTTATAAACAACAAGAACCCTTCAATACATGAAGAATTCTTGTTATTGAAAAATTTATCTAATTAATCTGTGGTATACGTGATATTATCGAAATAGTAGTTATGCGCATTTCCAGTAAACTCTTTGAATGTAATATTCTGTACAGCAGTCGGATTATTAAGTTGCGACCAAGTAAATTTCACTTCTTTCCAATCTTTTCCAGTAGTAAACTGCCTTATTTCCGCATCACTCCAATCGCCATTGAAAATTAACTCTAATTTTCCATTATCATCGGATCTAACAGCAAATTTAATTCCTGTATATTTAGTTACCGCATCTTGATCCCAACCCCAGTTTCCTTGGATATTATCCCATCCATTAATTTCCTTTTTGATAAACACATTCCCTTGGAAAGCCGCAGAATGGTCAGTAACATAAGTATGATTGTTCCAAGCTTCAAAATCCCAAGGAGCATAAAATTTGTCATCAAAAATAGCCGTTCCAACTGCAGTTCCCCAGGTATTATTTCCAGAAAGTGTAGTCACTGTAATTTTCTTGCCTTGAGAATTCGCAGGGAGTTTGATTTTCATTTCTGTCAAACTTTTGGAAATAATCTCAGCTTCATTTTCTCCAACTTTAACAGTAGGATTTACAAAATAATTACCATAAAGAGTCACCTCTTCTCCGTCTGCAGCATTAATAGGGTTAAAGCTTGTGAAAACCGGTGCTGGTGGTGCAATGATAAAGTCATATTCTATGGTACCAACTCCTGTTACAATTTTAATTTTGTTGTTTCCATTTTCATACGGTGTATCTGTATTAATTGTAACAATGATGTGTGTATCTGTAACTAAATTTGGATTAAAATAAGATTCTTTTTCATTAAAATAGATATGTCTGAGGCTAGCAAAACCTTTTCCCTGAATAACATAGGTATTATTAGCATAACCAATTGTTGTTGGAGTAAGAGGATCAACTGGTTTTCCATCTGCATCTACAGAAGCTGACACAAACTCTACTGAAGGAGCAGTTGCCTGATAAGCAGCATCGTCATTATTACAAGAACATATAGTTATTAGTGATAATATTACTAATGAAACGTACTTATAAGATTTAAAAAATAGTGTTTTCATAGTTCAAATAATATTAGAATTGATAAGGAACTGGTTGCTCCAAAAGTTTAGGGTTTTTAGCTACATCATTTGCCGGATAAGGTAATGTAAAACTGGATTCAGTTGGAGTAAAGTATTCTGCATTGTTCATATTTCCTCTATTCTGAGCAGACATAATAGAAATCGCTTTGTTACGATCTATTCTTCCCAGATCAAACCAATAATCACCCTCGAAAGCAAGCTCTTTTCTTCTTTCTTTGAATAAATCGTCAAAAGTAAAAGAAGAAGCACTGGAAAGACCTGCCCTATTTCTTACAGCATTATAAGAGGCTAAAGCTGTAGCATCCGAAGTTGAACTTCCACCAGCAAGAATACTTTCTGCATGGATCAGCAACAACTCCGCATAACGCATAATGTATGTGTTATTATCCATCATAGCCCAAGAATCGACAGGTCCTGTAAGGCTAGAGTTTACGATTCCGATGCAGTATTTTTTGATAGCTGCACCAGCTCCTTGTCCACCGATAAGATCGGCAGATGGTACAACAAGTCCAGTTTTGAATTCGAGGCCATCCTTGTATTTCATATTGGGATAAACATTGCCGGGAAACATAATTGTTTCATTTCTTCTGACATCATTAGTGCTATAAAGCGAAAGAATGTCTTGTGATGGCGCAAAAACACCGCCATACGACGCATTGGAAGTAGAAATAGTTCCGTTCGCAATTCCAAATTGTGTGTTACAGTTGTTTGCAGAGCCGTAGTTGGCATCGCCTTTCCATTGCAATGCAAAAATGGATTCCTCATTATTGTTATTAGGATACAAGAAGAGATCTCCGAATGATTTTCCTACAGACGAATAAGCAGAAGTTCCGCCTAATAGTCTGAACTCGCCACTGTTTATTACTTCCTGGGATAATTCTCTTGCTTTAGCATAATTTCTATTGTACAGGTACACCTTCGCAAGCATTGCTTTTGCAGAACCTTTAGAAACTTTGGCATTGGTTGCAGAAGCGTTTCCGCGTATTTTGGCATCAAGAAGTTCAATAGCTTTGGTGTAATCTCTTCTGATAAGTTCATACACATCAGAAGTAGGGTTGGTGTTAACCTGAGGTTTGTTGACAATATCCAATGTGTTGACGATGATTGGAACATTTCCCCATAATCTTACAAGATAGAAATAGGCAGTTGCGCGCATAAAATGAGCCTCACCTAATGCATTGTTGATGACAGACTCGCTCACGCTTGATCCTGCACTGTTTTTAAGGTTGTTGATGAGATAATTGGCCTGAGCAATATTAGCCCAAAGGGACTGCCAACCAGCATTCATTTCTGGATCAGCAGAAGTGATGTTGAATGTTCTCATTGCATTTACGTCGGACGAATTGGTGTACATATTACCGGAACCAACTTCCGAAATCGCATAGAAAAATTTGTTATTGAACTGAAACCAAGTCTTAAAATACATAGCATCAGTAGCAGTTCGTACCTGCTCATCATTCTGATAATAGTTGTCTGAAGTAATAGCAGATTCAGAAGGACGGTTTGTAAAATCATCGGCACACGATGCCAAGGACATCATTGCAATAGCTGATGTTGCAAAAAACCGTATTGTTTTATTATTATTTAGCTTTTTCATTTTTATCAATTTTAGAATTCTAAGTTAACACCAAAAATAAAAGTTCTCGGCGTTGGGTATCGGCCGTTATCAATACCGGATAGAAGTACATTTTGGTTAAAATCTCCAATCTCTGGGTCGTAGCCGGAATAGCTGGTGATTGTAAACAAATTCTGGGCAGTAGCATACACTCTCATTCTGGAAAGTCCTACCTGTGATGCAAAATTGCCAGGAAGTGTGTAACCTAATGTTATATTTTGAAGTCTCAGATAATCGCCCTTCTCAACATAACGATCAGAAATCATAATGTTTGGGTGAGAGATACTATTGATTAATCTTGGCTGGCTGGCATTAGGATTTTCTGCTGACCAGTAGTCCATGGCCTCTACAAGTTGGTTCTGGAACATCATCGCATTCTGCGTGCCGTTTCTTTTGGTCAGGTTTAAGATATCATTACCCACTGTTCCTGTAAAGAAAAATGACAAGTCAAGACTTTTATATTTGAATGTATTGGTAAAGCCGAAAGTAAAGTCAGGGTTTGGGTTTCCAATAATTGTTCTGTCAAGGTCATCAATTTTTCCATCACCATTAGTATCAGCATATTTCACATCTCCCAAAACAGGTGTTGCTCCGTAAACAGATGGCGCATTTTGCAGATCTGCCGAGGTACGGTAAAGTCCTTCGGATTTAAGACCCCAGAAAGTTCCAACTGCCTGGCCAATTAAAGTATTAGTAGCGACCATTGGCTGATAACCGTTGATATTTACCATCCCATTGATGTCAGATAATCCATTAGCAAGTTCTTCTACAGTGTTTCTATTTCTTGTGAAAACTAAATTTGTGCTCCAGTTGAGCCCTTCTCCTCTTGTTTCATAATTTACAGAAATTTCAATTCCTTTGTTTTTCATTCTTCCAAGATTGGAGAATGGTGCATCAATACCTCCATACTGTGAAGATCCTCCTGTAAGATAGTCTGGCAATGGAACACTGAAGAGGAATCCGGAAGATGTCTTGTCAAACCAATCAAAAACAATATTCAGACGTTTGAATAATGTAAGGTCTGCTCCAAAGTTGGTCTGTTTCATCGTTTCCCACTTAAGATCAGGATTCGGAAGGTTGGAAGCGAGATTATATTGTGTTAGTAATGCCGCATATCTGTTGTTCGGAATCTGCTGATTTCCTGTTTCACCATATCCAGCACGGAATTTCAAATTACTAACTACATTCTGAGGAATCCACTGCATAAAGCTTTCATTGGTTACGCGCCAAGATCCTGAAATACCTGGAAAATAACCTGTCTGATTTTTACCCCCATTATTAGTCGGGTCAAACTTCGATGAGCGGTCGCTACGGATAGAGGCATTGATACTGTACCGGTTATTAAAGTCATAAATCAAACGTGCAAAGTATGAAAGTAAAGATGCGCTGTCATTGCTTCCGATGACATTGGTGTCCTCCGCAAGGTTCATATTATAGATGTCATTAGATTTAAAACCCTGTCCCTGCGCATTTTGCCATTTCCAATGGCTGTCCAAAGCTTCTTGCCCAACTAATAATGTAAACTTGTGTTGTCCAAAGGATTTATCGTAAGTAAGGAAGTTTTTGATATTGGTAGAGTACCATTCATTATCTCTTACCCAAAGATCAGCAATGTCATTAGACTGAGATCCTCTGTTAAAAGCGGGCCAAAACTCTGTGTTTGTAGAATTTTCAGTATTGGCAGATAATTCTACACGATATTTCAACCCTTTTACGATGTCGGCTTCTGCGTAGATATTACCTAAAAAGTTTTTTCTTACCAGCTTATTAACTTTGGTCAGCGCTTCTGCAACCGGATTGAAATAATTTACATTTTGTCCAGCTGGAGGAGAGGCGTAAGTTCCGTCTGCATTATAAACAGGAAGATCAGGCGCTTGCAGTAAAGTGTTGCTGATTAATCCTGTATAACTTTGGTTAACGGTAAATCTTTCGTTGGAAACCCCTCCAGAAAGGTTGGCTCCCACTTTTAGCCAAGGCTTCAGCTTTGTGTTCAGATTAAGCCTAAGTGTGTATCTTTTGAGACCAGTATTGATAATTGTTCCCTGCTGATCTGTGTATCCTGTTGATAAATAATAGGTGGTGTCATCCTTGCCACCAGAAAATGAAACCTGATGACTTTGAGATATCGCTTTCTGATAGATAGTTCGTTGCCAGTCTGTGCCATTTCCTAGAAGTTCTGGGTGTGCAAACTCGGGTCTGATCTGTGTTCCAAAAATGGGAGCCATTGCGTTTTGCAATTTCGCATATTGCTGGAGGTTTAAAACATCCAGATATTTATAATTGCTTGCAATAGAAGTAAAACCTTCATAAGATATTTTGCCCGCTCCTTTTTTTCCAGACTTGGTGGTGACAATAACAACACCATTTGCACCCCTGGAACCGTAGATTGCTGTTGCAGATGCATCTTTTAAAACATCAATGGACTCAATGTCATTAGGATTTAGAAATGATATAGGAGATACGGCAACGCTTCCAGATCCACCTGTTGATGAGAGGTCATTTCCAGCAATAGGTCTTCCAGTAGTAGAGTATCCTGTGGCATCACCAGAAATTGGTACACCATCAATGATATACAATGGCTGATTGATCCCGCCTAGTGATGTGGTGCCTCTTACTTTTACAGATACTGCAGAACCAGGCTGTCCACTACTCACCGTTACTGCGACACCAGCCAGCTTCCCTTGTAGCATTTGGTCAACCGAAACCTGCTTCACATCCGCCAAGTCTTTTGCTTTGATGGATGATACAGCAGAGTTAACATCGCTTCGCTTTTGTGTGCCGTAACCAATAACAACGACTTCATCGATACTGGTTTCTTTTAGGCTGTCCTTCTTAGTCTTCTGAGCCTGTAGGGCGCCGAAAGGTAAAAGGGAAAGAGCAAAAAACCAGGCTGCCTTGTTCGGGTGAATAGAACTTGCAGCGTTTTGATTTAATTTTCTCATGGTATAACTAAGGTTGATTTTTAAGTCAATTAAAATTTAATTAACATTCTGTTTACATTTATAGCAAATCTAAATTTTGCTTCGCGTTTGCATTAATGTTATTTTGTCATTATTAAATGTTATTTTTATATCACAGAACAATAAAAAATAAAAAAACATTCTCAAATTCCTATCTATAAATACATTAATAAAAATAATACGCCATGAAAAAACATGATTATATTTTATTATTTTAAATAAATTTACATTAAAAATCAATGAAAAAATATCAATATAGTGTCATTTCAAGACAAAAAAGAACCAATAGAATGAGCAAAAATGTTAGCTTATTTGTTAATTTTTCTAAAAAACAAAATTATTGCACTTTTTTAATTCCATTAAATTTCGCTTTGAATTCACTTGGTGTTGATTTCTGAATAGACTTGAAAATCTTGTTAAAGTTTGCAATATTATTAAAACCCGCTTCGAAAGCAATCTCCGACACCGTCAAATCCTTTTCTATAAGCCATCTCGCAGCATAACCTACACGAACTTCATTGAGGTAATTAACAAAAGTTTTACCTGCTCTTTTCTTAATATATCGGTTAAAAGTCACAATACTCATATTCACAAGTTGGGCAACTTCTTCCAGACTGATCTTTTTTTCAAAATTATTATGCACATAATCATGAACAACTTTCATACTGTCATTATCTACAAAAGTCTCCTGTTCTATACTATATGATGACAAAATAGTTTTATCCTCCGCAATCGCCAGTTCATGAAGGATAAACATCATCTCCATAAAAGCTTCAAAGCTATTCTTCTTGGACAATCCTAAAAAATTATCCTTTAATCGCTGCGCTGTTTCTTTTGAAAAAAGAACCCCTCTTATAGATAACTTAACAAGATCATTTATAGGCTTCATAATTCTTCTTTTCATCAATGAAGAATCAAAAAAATCTTGATTGAACTGCACCGTGATCTCATGGATTTTCTTGGATTTCCCTTTGTAATTATCCCAGCAATGTGGCAAAAATGCGCCTACCATAACAAGTTCCAATTCATCAATCTCTCCTACGTGATCACCAACAATTCTTTTATTCCCCTTACCTTTGGAAATAAAATTAATCTCAATTTCCGGATGATAATGAATGGGAAAATCGAAGTTTTTCTTAACCCTATCAAACACCAAGAACGTCTCATCTGGAGAAATAGTAGCAATCTCCCTAAGAATAGTTGAATTTTTGTCCATATTATATCGGATTTAATATTTTACAAAACAGTACTTTATAAAAATTCTGTCTTTTTCATACATAAAAATGACAAAATAACATTACACTACACAAACATACATAAATAATTTTGGCATTAACCAAATGTTAATACATTTAATAAAAACTTCTATCAAATGAATGTTTTCAAAAAAACATTGTTATTATCTCTAGTACACTTGTTAAGTTTGAGTTTTGCACAAAAATTTGTGAGTGTAAAACAAAATCAATTTGTGTATAAAAACAAAGCTTATTACTTTTTTGGAACCAATTTTTGGTATTCTTCCTATCTTGGTTTGGAAAAAAATCCGGAAAAAGGAATCGATAGACTAAAAAAAGAATTGGATTTCCTGAAAGATAATAATGTTAAAAACATCCGGGTCTTAGCAGGTGTAGAAGGAGCTGGAAAAATCAACGGGGTGAATCGCGTAGAACCAAGCTATCAGCCGGAAGCAGGGAAATTCAGTGATGAAAATCTAAAGGGATTGGACATTCTAATGTCAGAAGCTGGAAAAAGAAACATAAAAGTTGTACTTTTCCTATCCAACAATTGGGAATGGAGCGGCGGTTGGCTTCAATATCTCAATTGGAACGGCAAAATCGATGATGAGACAATGAAACGAGCGCTCAATTGGGATGAACTTCGTGATTATACTTCAAAATTCTACTCTTGTAAAGAATGTAAAGCTCAATATTATCAGCAAGTTAAAAATATCATCACCAGAAAAAATACAATCACTGGAAAAAAATATGTTGATGATACTACTCTAATGGCTTGGGAAATAGCGAACGAACCAAGACCAATGAGACCAACTGCTAATGAGGACTATAAAAAATTCATTTCTGAAACAGCCGCATTTATCAAATCATTAGACAAAAATCACCTGGTTACAACTGGAAGCGAGGGTGAAATGGGAACTGAAGATATGTCTCTCTATAAAGAAAACCACGCTGATAAAAACATTGATTATCTTACCATTCATATCTGGCCAAAAAACTGGGGCTGGTTTGATAAAAACAAAATGGATGAGGGCTTTGAAAATGCAAAAAATAAAACATTAGAATATATCAACAAACATATACAAGTAGCCGATGAACTTAATAAACCATTGGTTTTAGAAGAATTTGGGTTTCCGAGAGATCATCATTCTTTTGACATCAATAGAACAACGACTTTAAGAGATCGATATTACGATGCTATTTTCAAGCTTTGGAAAACCAACAAAGACAAAAACGGAAGTTTTGCAGGAACTTCGTTCTGGGCTTTTGGAGGAACATCAAAGCCAATACCTGGGCAGATATTTTGGAAAAAAGGAGACGATTATATGGGCGATCCACCAATGGAAGAACAAGGTCTGAATGCCGTATTCCAGTCGGACAAGTCAACTTGGGAAGTCATCAGGAAGTACAGCCAAACATCAGAATCTGAAAATCGTTAAATCATTTAAGTAATACTAAAATGACGGTTATAAATAAAATAAAATTAATGTCCTTAATGGTGTGCTCAGGGCTTTTTCTGGCGCAGAACACATTAGAACCTGTGAACAAAAATGCGACACAGGAAACTAAAAACCTCTACAGGAATCTTTGGTTTTTTTTGGATAAGGGAATTATGTTTGGGCATCAGGATGATATGGGCTATGGAGTCAATTGGAGGATGCAGGAAGGGAGAAGTGATGTGCTTGAAACTGCAGGCGATTATCCTGCTGTTTTTGGCTGGGATCTAATTCATTTTGAGAACGAAAAAAATGGACCAATTGATTTTTTCAGTTTTAAAGAAATGAAGAAAATGATGGAAGACGTCTATAATATGGGAGGCATCAATACACTCAGTTGGCATACTTCTAACCCAAAAACAGGAAAAGACGCTTGGGACAACACCAAAGAATGTGTAAAAGAAATTTTACCTGGCGCAGAGAAACATCTGCTGTACAAAAGTTGGTTGGATAAAATCGCGAAATATTTAAGTAGTGTCAAAGGGAAAGATGGAAAAAACGTACCTATCCTTTTCCGTCCTTATCATGAGCTTACAGGCGATTGGTTCTGGTGGGGAAAAGGAAACTGTAGCTCGGAGGATTATAAAAAGCTCTGGATCTTCACTTATGAGTATCTTACCAATAATAAGAAAGTCAATAATCTAATCTGGATCTATAATACATCTGACTTCAATACAAAAGAAGAATTCTTAGAATTTTATCCCGGTGATGCGTTTGTTGACATGATAAGTTTTGACAAATATGTCTATAACAATCCTGTTCAAGATAATTCTTTTGTAGAGCAAAGCCAAAAACAGTTCAAGATCATGGATGAGATAGCAAAAGAACATCACAAGATTCCAGCATTGGCAGAAACCGGCTACGAAGAAATACCTTACAACCAGTTTTGGACAAAAACTTTGATGGAAGCCATCGGACCATACAAGATCTCATATGTTTTGGCATGGAGAAATCACGGACTGAATCATGAGACCAAGATGCATTATTATGTACCTTACAAAGGTCATCCTAACGAACAGGATTTCAAAAACTTTCATGACGATGAAAAAACACTATTTCTGAAAGATATTCAAAAGACAAATATTTATAAATAAACTTTTTCAACGATAAAATGAATCAAAATAAAATCACTTTAAAAGAGAAAATCGGATATGGTTTCGGGGATGCAGCATCGTCTATGTTCTGGAAAATATTCGGGATGTATTCTCTCTTCTTTTACACCGATGTTTTTGGAATCACTGCTGCAGCTGCAGGAACAATGTTTCTTATCGCAAGATTATGGGATTCTGTTTTTGATGTTTTCGTAGGAATTGCTGCGGACAGAACCAAATCTAAATGGGGAAAATACAGACCTTACCTGCTTTGGTTTGCAATCCCGTTTGCTGTGATGGGAGTCATTACGTTCTATGTTCCAGACTTTGGAAGTTCCGGTAAATTGATATATGCATACATCACCTATTCTTTGATTATGATAGTTTATTCTTTAATCAATGTTCCTTACGCATCACTCCTTGGTTCAATTTCTTCAAATCCTGAAGAGAGAAATTCACTTTCATCGTACAGAATGTCGTTTGCATTCATTGGAAGCTTTGTAACATTCATGTTATTACAACCATTAATTGATTTTTTTGCAAAAACATTTGATTCAGAAAACTATGAAAAAACTCAACAAGCTGTAGAAACTTCAATCAGTACATCTGCAATTGCATGGTCTTTTGGAGTTGGAGTTATTGGCATACTGTGTGTCATTCTTTTCTTTTTAAGCTTTAGCTGGACAAGAGAGCGCGTAACGCAAATAGAAACAGAAGATAATACGTCTATAAAAACAGACCTTAACAATCTTTTCCGTAATACACCATGGTGGATATTGGTAGGAACAGGTTTGGCTGCCCTACTCTTCAATGCGGTTAGAGATAGTGTTGCAATCTATTATTTTCGAGATTATGTAAAAGTGAGTTACAAGATGACAGGAACTGGATGGGATATTACAACTATTTATTTCTTAATCGGGCAAGCTGCCAATCTGATCGGGGTAATTGCGGCTCCGAGTATTTCCGCAAAATATGGCAAGAAAAAAACTTATATGATTTCCATTTTACTTGCTGGTATCTTCAGTGTAATCTTCTATTTCGTACCAAATAATCTTCCTGTCATATTTTTGTTACAATTCATAATATCAATGTTTGCCGGCTATGTATTGCCCCTATTGTGGTCTATGTTTGCGGATATAGTGGACCATCAGGAAGTACTAACAGGAAGAAGGGCAACAGGTCTGATCTTCTCATCATCGTCTATGTCTCAAAAATTAGGTTGGGCACTTGGAGCAGCATTGAGTGGATGGATTTTGGCGATTTTCAATTATGTCCCAGATGCTTTGGAACAAAGTGCCGATACTATTTTCGGGGAAAGAATCATGATCAGTATTTTACCTGCGGTGTGTTGTGTTTTAGCTTTCATTGGAATGCTTTTCTATCCATTATCAGATAAAAAAGTAAAAGAGATCACTCAGCAGCTTGAAGTCAAAAGACAAAACAATCAATAATAAAATTAATATTTAAATTACAATAAAATGAGTGAATTATTCAGTCAACGTCTGAATGTTGTGAAAGAAGAATTTGAAACATTAATAAAAAAAACTAATTCTCCTGTTGCAGAAGCCGGAAACGGAATTTTTACAAGATACCAGAATCCTGTAGTGACTGCAGCCCACGCACCATTGGAATGGAGATACGATTTTGATGCAGAAAAAAATCCTTTTCTTATGGAAAGATTCGGTATCAATGCAGCTTTCAATGCAGGAGCTATGAAATGGAACGACAAGTATCTACTGGCTGTAAGGGTCGAAGGATATGATAGGAAATCATTTTTCGCAATTGCAGAATCCCCAAATGGTATCGATAATTTCAGATTTTGGGAAAAACCGATTGTGATTCCTCAAATCGAAGGAAATCCTGACACTAATGTCTATGATATGCGTCTCATCCAGCACGAAGACGGCTATATTTACGGAATTTTCTGTACAGAAAGAAAAGATCCAGATGCTCCAAAAGGCGACACTTCTATGGCAATTGCAAATGCAGCGATTGTAAGAACACAAAATCTCATCGACTGGGAAAGACTTCCCGATTTGATTTCAAATACAGGACAACAGAGAAATGTGGTTCTTCATCCGGAATTCGTTGATGGGAAATACGTTCTTTACACCCGTCCGCAAGATGGTTTCATAGATGTAGGCTCTGGCGGAGGTGTTGGTCTTGGTTACGTTACAGATATGACAAATCCTGTTGTAGAAGATGAACATATCATTTACGGAAAAACTTACCATACGGTTTACGAACTTAAAAATGGTCTTGGACCTGCACCTATCAAAACAGAAAAAGGTTGGTTACATATGGCTCATGGTGTGCGTAACACGGCTGCAGGACTACGTTATGTATTGTATATGTTTATGACAGACTTGAATGACTTAGGAAAAGTAACTTACAAGCCGGCAGGTTATTTTATGGCTCCGGAAGGCATAGAAAGAATTGGGGATGTTTCCAATGTACTGTTTTCCAATGGCTGGATTGCTGATGAGGATGGCAAAGTCTTTATATATTACGCATCTTCCGATACAAGAATGCATGTTGCAGTTTCGTCTGTAGATCAGCTTTTAGATTACTGTATCAATACAGCAGAAGATAAATTTACATCCTACGATTCCGTTCAAACGATTATTGGAATTGTAGATAAAAATAAACAATTATAATTTTTTCTCTCTTATTTTCAAAAACCTTCGAGGATTTGTCCTCGAAGGTTTAATCTAAAAACAATGCAAAAGGAATCTATCACAAAAGAATTAGAGATCGAACTTCAAAACATTCTTAAATATTGGAGTCAAAATACTCTGGATGAGACCAATGGTGGTTTTATCGGGGAAATAGATTGTCTTGAAAACAAAAATCCACAAGCCGAAAAAGGCTCTGTAATGTACGCAAGGATATTATGGACATTTTCTGCTGCTTATATACAAAAACCGAATCCCGAATATCTTTCTATAGCAGAAAGAGCTTTCGATGAGATCAAAACAAAATTCTACAACCCAGAACAAAAAGGAATCTATTGGAGCGTCAATGCGGATGGAACTCCAAAAGATACCAAAAACCAGATCTACGCTTTAGCTTTCGTCATCTATGGATTATGTGAATTCTATAAAATCACTGAAAACAAAGAAGCTCTGGAACTTGCAATTACTTTATATAAGAGCATTCAGCAACATTCTTTTGATAAAAAAAACAAAGGCTATTTTGAAGCTTACACAAGCGATTGGAAAGACATAGAAGATATGCGTCTCAGCGAAAAAGATGTCAATGAGAAGAAAACGATGAACACTCACCTTCATATTGTTGAAGCTTTTGCAAATCTATTTCTTGTTTGGAAAGATGAAGAATTGCGTGAGAATATTATAGATATACTAGAAACAATTGAGCATTATTTCATAGATAAAGACAACTGGCATCTCAAATTATTTTTCGATGAAAACTGGAACGAGAAAAAAGATGTTATCTCCTATGGACACGATATTGAGGCTGCCTGGTTATTACAATGGTGTGCTGAAGTTTCAGAAGATGAAAATCTTATCAAAAACTATAAACATTATGCAGTAAAAATGGCAGATGTAACATTGGAAGGCCTAGATAAGGATGGAGGTCTCTGGTACGAATATGACCCTCAAGAAAATCACCTAATCACAGAAAAACATTGGTGGCCACAGGCTGAACTATGGATTGGTTTTGTGAATGCATATCAATTGACTAATGATCAAAAATATCTTGATATTTTCGAAAAGAATTGGGAATTCACTCAAAAATATATCATTGACCATCATCATGGAGAATGGTTTTGGGGAATCGATAAAGACTACCAAAAGATAAAAAAAGATAAAGCTGGATTTTGGAAATGCCCTTATCACAACGGAAGAGCTTGTATAGAAGTGATTAATCGTTTAAGATAACATCAATGAAAAAAGTTGTATTAAGTCTATTCTCGATTTCAAGCTTAATGACTTTCGGCCAAAAAAACCTGATAAGTAATGGAAGTTTTGAATCCGATGCTCAATCTTGGAATAACGAGATTGTCCTGACAATCGACCCTTACGATAAAAGAACAGGCAGTAAGGCCGGTAATATTACAGAATATACTACTCCACAATGGAAAGGTATTGATCAAAGTTTTTCGATTCCAAAAAATACTGCAGCAATAGAAATATCTGCCTGGGTAAAAACAGACGGTGTAGAAAAAGGTAAGAATGATTGGAACAAAGCTGTAATAATTGCAGAAATCAATGGAAAGGGAGAAAACATAATATCTATAGATGGAAATTCACCATGGCAGCAAGTTAAAAAAATCATTCCTGTCAACAAAGACCGTTCTGGAAAATTGATACTTGCTTTATCCGAATGTACAGGAAGTTTTTTCTTTGACGACATCAGAATCTCCCCTATTTCTCAAGAAGATTATAACAAAGTTGTAGAAACTGAAACCAAGAAAAACGAAGTTAAGGTTTTTACAGATGATTCGTCTGTTCAAAAATCATTATTTTCCAATGGTGACTTCGAAAACGGGTTACAAGGCTGGAGAGGTAATGGAGAAACTACGACAGAGGAAAAATTCTCTGGTCAAAAAAGTATTAAAATCACTTCACAAATTCAGACTTGGACAGGCGTAGATCAGATATTTGACATTCCGGACAATTCTAAAACTTTGGATATTTCCGCAATGGTAAAGACTAAAGATATAAAGCAAGGAAAAAACGACTGGAACAAAGCCGTAATGATCGTAGAATTCACTACGAACGGAACTCAGAAAACATCGCAAGACGAACCTCTCTTCTTTGTAACAGAAGCAAAAGATTGGCAAAAATTTTCTAAAAGTCTACCTATTCCGGAACATTCTAAAAAAATGAGAATCATGCTGGCTCTCAGCGATGCGACCGGAACCATGTATGTAGATGATATAAAAGTAAATTTTAATAATTAAATAAAAAATAAAAATTATGGAACACGACGTAAGACCTTGGGGAGAATATTGGGTATTGGAAGATGCAGACTTTCATAAAGTGAAAAGAATTCAGGTGAACCCAGGAGGAAGACTTTCTCTTCAATATCACCACAAAAGAGCCGAAGTCTGGACGATTGTTTCGGGAATAGGAACAATTACAATTAATGATGATATTCGTGATTACTCTGTAGGGCAAGTTGCTCAAATCCCACTCGGAGCGCACCACAGGATAGAAAATAAAACTTCTGAGCCCGTGGTTTTTATAGAGGTCCAATACGGGACATATTTCGGAGAAGATGATATTGTGAGAATAGAAGACGACTACAATAGAGCTTAAAAAATATAACTTCCAAATTCTAAAAATGAAAAAAACGCTTCTTTCTCTTTTCGCATTCATTAGTATTTCTCTATCTGCACAGGGTAACAATTATGTGCAGGATTATACAAAATATCCTGATCTTGCGCTTACACCTCCAATGGGCTGGAACTCTTGGAACAAGTTTGCCTGCAATGTTGATGAAAATATGATAAAAGAAATGGCCGATGCTATGGTTTCCTCGGGAATGAAAGATGCCGGATATACTTACATCAGTATAGATGATTGCTGGCACGGAGACAGAGATGAGAACGGTTTTATCCATCCAGACAAAACAAGATTTCCATCCGGGATAAAGGCTTTGTCGGATTATGTTCATTCCAAAGGATTAAAGTTGGGAATCTACTCTGATGCAGGTTCACAAACGTGCGGAGGAAGACCAGGAAGCAGAGGTTACGAATTCCAGGACGCGCTTACTTATGCAAAATGGGGCGTCGATTATGTAAAGTATGATTGGTGCAATACTGAAGGTTTGAAAGCTGAAGGTGCTTATAAAACATTTACTGCTGCACTCAAAAAAGCTGGAAGACCAATAGTTTTAAGTATTTGCGAATGGGGAGATAACAAACCTTGGGAATGGGGAGAAAATGTGGGGCATCTTTGGAGAACAACAGGTGACATCTACAACTGTTTTGATTGTGTGAAAGACCACGGAACATGGAAAGCATTTGGAACGATGCAAATCCTAGATATGCAAGAAGGCCTTAGAAAATATGCAGGTCCCGGACATTGGAACGACCCGGATATGCTAGAAGTCGGAAACGGCGCTCTTACCAAAGGAGAAGACAGAGCACATTTCTCTATGTGGTCAATGTTGGCAGCTCCTCTCATCGCAGGTAATGACATCAGAAACATGACCGCAGATACCAAAGAGGTTTTGACAAACAAAGACGTCATTGCAATCAATCAAGACAAATTTGGAGTCCAGGCTCTCAAATATAAAGACGAAGGCGAATTCGAAATTTGGTTCAAACCTTTGGAAAATGGGGATTGGGCAGTTGCTTTTCTTAATAGAGATAAAGCTGAAAAAGACATTTCTTTCGATTGGAAAAGTAATAAATTTACAGATGATGAAGTCTCTAAAAAAACCTTTGATACAAGCATTCAGAATTACAAAGTGGTAGACCTTTGGACAAAAAAAGAACTGGGGAATACAAAGAAAACCCTTAAAGCAACTATTCCATCAAAAGACATTCTAATGCTAAGACTTGTAAAAATCAAATAATCTGGAAAAGACAAAAATGAATTCAGTTTATAAAAATATTATATATCCTCTTGTAATCTCAGCCTCTACTCTATTTTCTGCACAATACAAAATATCAGACCCAAAAGCAACGGTAGAAACTCAAAAGCTTTTTGAAAACCTTGGTAAAGCTCAGGATAAAGGTTATTTTGTAGGTCATCAGGATGATTTGGCTTATGGTGTCTATTGGAAATACCAAAACGACAGAAGCGATGTGAAAGAAACCGTTGGAGATTATCCTGCAGTTTATGGATGGGAATTGGGAGATATAGAACTTGGAAAAGACAAAAATTTGGATGGTGTTCCGTTTGATAAAATGAAACAATACATCCGCGACAGTTACGAAAAAGGCGGAATCATTACCATCAGTTGGCACGCTAATAATCCAATAACAGGAAAGAATGCCTGGGATTTTTCGAATAAATCCATCAAAAGTATTTTTCCGGGCGGAGAAAATCATCAGAAATTTGTGACTTACCTAGATAAAGTAGCAGATTTTTTGGCAGACCTAAAAGGTAAAAACGGAGAAGCAATTCCGATTATTTGGCGTCCTTGGCATGAGCATACAGGAACTTGGTTTTGGTGGGGAGCGAACTCTGCATCAGATGAAGAATATAAAGAACTATTTCGGTTTACAACAGATTATTTCAGAAAGACCAAAGGACTACATAATTTAATTTTGGGCTATAATACAAGTATAGAATTCAAAAATACCGAAGACTTTCTGAAACGTTATCCTGGGGACGAATATGTCGATATGGTTTCTTTTGATGCTTATCAAAGAGGGAGCATAGATAAAGGTAATGAATTTGCTAAAAATCTGGATTTCTGGATGCAAACCCTGGATGAAGTTGCCAAAAAACAAAACAAAATCCCGGCAATTGGAGAGATTGGTTATAATCAAATTCCAGATTCCAAATGGTTTACAGAAGTTTTAAAACCATCTATTGAGAAATACAAATTTTCTTACGTTCTCTTTTGGAGAAATGCTGGATTCAAACCGGAAAATAACGAAGTAGAATATTATCTTCCCTTCAAAGATCACTCTGCTGAAAAGGATTTCATAAAGTTTTATAAAGACGAGAAAACGCTCTTTCTGAAGGATGCTTCAAACCTAAAACTTTACAGATAAACAATAACCCTGAAAACTCAAATTAGACAAAAAATGAAAATTTCTAATCTTTAGCTTTATGAAATCGCCTTGATTTTGTTAACACAAATGATGATATCAAGATTCCATATATCTATTAAAAAAATAAAGATTGGCATATGAAAAAAATACTTGCTTTTATATTCTTATCAATATGTATCATTTCTTTCGGGAAAAATCCTGTTAAGGAAATCGGCAATCTGCAACTTGTCGGAATGCAACTTTCCGATTCCAAAGGACAACCTGTCAGACTTGTAGGAACAAGCTTCGGATGGAACAACTGGCATTCAAAATATTATACCAAAGGAACTGTAAAATGGTTAAAAGAAGATTGGAACGTCAATATAGTCCGAGCAGCAATGGGAATTGAGCCAGATGGTGCGTATCTCCAAAAACCTGAACAAAACCTGAAAGATATAGAAACGGTTGTAGATGCCGCTATAAAAGAAGGAATATATGTCATCATAGATTGGCATGCACATAAAATCCATACGAAAGAAGCTAAAGATTTTTTTAATAAAATGTCAAAGAAATATGGAAAATATCCTAATATCATCTACGAAATTTTCAACGAACCTGAAAAGCAGTCTTGGGAAGAAGTTAAAACTTACGCCGAAAATGTTATCAAAACAATCCGTAAAAATGACCCAGATAATATCATACTTGTAGGCTGCCCAGAATGGGACCAAAGAATAGATTTAGTTCAAAAAAATCCTATTAAAAATGTTACGAACGTAATGTACACGGTACATTTCTATGCTGCTACACATACACAATGGTTGCGTGACAGAACAGACGAAGCTATAGCATCTGGAATTCCAGTTTTTATATCAGAGTCCGCAGGTATGGAAGCATCCGGTGATGGTAATTTTGATTTTCCAGAATGGCAACGCTATATAGATTGGATGGATGACAGAAAACTCAGCTGGATCACCTGGTCTATTTCCTCAAAAGATGAAACCTGCTCTATGCTACTTCCAACAGCTTCAGCAGATGGAAATTGGAAGCTTTCCGACCTCAAGACCGCTGGTATCAGAACAAGAGAATATCTCAACCAATATGATAGCCGAGGAAATCACATCACAAAATTCAACTGGGGAGGAAGAACTGAAAAAACATCTTATAACAAAGGACTTTTAGTAGGCCCTGGCTCTTATATAGAATTCGAGACCGAAGGAACAACGATTGAAGTTAATCTTAAAAGTACAGATACTTACAGCCATCATAATTACATTGCTTTGGAAATTGATGGAAAATATATTGGAAGAATCAAGGTTGATGCTGGAGATTCAAAAAATTATAAAATAGAAACAGGCTCTCCTGCCAAACATCATATCAGACTTACTAAAGCAACCGAAGCCAGCAATGGCTATATAGAATTTGATGGAACACAAATCAATGCGATTCCTTTTACTGTAAAAATTCAGAAAAAGATTGAATTCATTGGAGATTCTATTACTTGCGGGATGGGAAATGACGAGTCTTTATTACCTTGCGGACAAGGAGAATGGTATGACCAGCACAACGCTTATTTGGCTTACGGACCTGTTGCCGCCAGAGCTTTGGGTGCCGATTATCTTCTGAGCTCGGTCTCAGGCTACGGAATGTACAGAAATTGGAACACCGAAAACTCAGAAGAAACGATTCTTCCGGATGTCTATGGCAATCTTTTCCTGAACGGAAATGGCAAAACCGAATTTGGAAGCAACTATCAACCGGACATCGTAAGCATCTGCTTAGGAACTAATGATTTTTCCGATGGTGATAGCAAAAAGACAAGACTCCCCTTTAATCAATATAAATATATCGGGAATTACATCGAGTTTATTCAGATGATACAGAAACGTTATCCAAAGGCTCAAATCATTCTTCTTAACAGCCCGATGGTGAATGGCGAGAAAAATAAACAGTTCATAAGTTACCTTAATCAGGTAAAAGACTTTTTCAAAAACGATACAGAACATAAACCTATAGAGATTTTTGAATTCAAGGAAATGACGCCTAAAGGATGCAGCTATCATCCAAGCATTGCCGATGACGAAATTATGGCGAACCAATTAATTCCTTTTTATCAAAAATTTTTGAAAAACTAAATATTTCTAAAATGAAAAAACTTCAAATCATATTAACTTGCTTGATATCTGCTATGAATTTTGCCAATATCAATCTTCCTGCGATATTCACAGACAATATGGTTTTGCAACGCAATGCAGAAGTTGTCATCTGGGGAAACGCCAATCCAAAAGAAGAAATCACGTTGACTGCTGATTTCCTTGACCAAGAATACAAAGCAACTGCGGGAAATGATGCCACATTCAAATTCAAAATCCCGACAGGGAAAGAAGACGGACCTTACACCATCAAACTAAAAGGTTATAACGAGGTTGTTCTAAAAAATATAATGCTGGGCGAAGTATGGCTAGTTTCGGGACAATCCAATATGGAAATGAGCGCAGCTTGGGGAATAAAAGACGGAGATGTAGAAGTAGCAAAAGCAAATTATCCCAACATTCGGTTTTTCTCGGTTCCTAAACTTTCATCAGAATTTCCTCAGAACAATCTATTTGGAAATTGGCATGTTTGCACACCGGAAACGATGAAATATTTTAGTGCAATTGGTTATTTCTTTGCTGAAAGACTTCAAAATGAGTTAAAAAATGTTCCTGTCGGGATTATCTGTTCTGCTTGGGGAGGTTCTGCTGCAGAATTATGGACTCCAAAAGAAGTTTTTTCACAAAAGCCAGAGCTTTTGGAAAATTATAAAAAACTCGGAAATTCTGAATATTATCCAACTCTTACCGGTGGTGCTTACAATGCGATGATTTATCCAATCAATCAATTCAAAACAAAAGGAATCCTTTGGTATCAGGGTGAGACCAATACAGGTAATCCTGACAGCTACTCTACTCTGCTCTCTTCCATGATAGAATCCTGGAGAAAAGCAAAAGCCGATGTTCTTCCTTTTTATATTGTACAGATTGCAGGTTATACAGGATGGGGTGATACAACTGTCAGAATCCAAAATGCACAGAGAGTTGTTTCTGAGACTGTCCCAGATTCCGGATTGGTTGTGACATCGGATTTAGATAAAACGGATGACATCCATCCTAAAAATAAGAAACCTGTGGGTATTAGGATGGCAAACTTAATTCTGAAAAATATTTACAAACAAAATTTGGGATTGGTAGAAAGTCCGAAAGTGAAATCTATAGAATATAAGGATAAAAAAGCTTTTATAACCTATGATTTTGCAGAAGGACTTCATTTTAAGAATAAAGAGTCAAAACTATTTGAAGTATCTGATAAAGATGGAAAATTTTTCCCTGCTATTGCTGAGATAAAAGGAAATCAGGTTATTATTTCTGCAAAAGAAGTTTCCAATCCAGTTGACGTAAGATATGCTTGGAGTAACATTGCTAAATCTGACCTTTACAACAAAGCTGACTTACCTGCTTCAGCTTACACATCCGAGAACCTTAAATAAGTTTAAAGTATAAAATAACTCAGGAAAAAATCCAATAATGAGAATAACCAAAATATTAATCATCACATTAATGAGCATAGTAACAGTGAGTAACGCCAATGCGCAGCAAAAACTCAACCCCGAAATAGAGAAAAAAATCGATGTATTGATGGCAAAAATGACCATCGAGGAAAAAGTGGGACAGATGAACCAGTACAATGGTTTTTGGGATGTTACAGGTCCAGCTCCGGTTGGCGGAACAGCGGAACAGAAATATGAAAACATTAAGAAAGGTTTGGTTGGCTCTATGTTAACTGTACGTGGTGTAAAAGAAGTAAAAGCGGTTCAGAAAATCGCCGTTGAGCAAACAAGATTAGGCATTCCTTTGATTATCGGTTTTGATGTCATCCACGGTTATAAAACTTTGTCTCCAATTCCTCTGGCAGAAGCTGCGAGCTGGGATTTGGCGGCGATAGAAAAATCGGCAGAGGTTGCGGCCTCAGAAGCAGCAGCTTCCGGTATCAACTGGACATTTGGTCCAATGATGGACATCTCCAGAGATGCAAGATGGGGACGTGTAATGGAAGGCGCTGGCGAAGACCCTTATCTTGGTAGTAAAATAGCAGTTGCCAGGGTAAAAGGCTTCCAAGGTGATAACAGCTTCAAATCTCCACTCAGAATTGCTGCCAGCGCAAAACATTTTGCAGGATATGGTTTTGTTGTAGCAGGATTAGAATATAATGCTTCGGAAATTGGGAACAATACATTATACAATCAGATTTTACCGCCATTCAAGGCTGCTGTTGATACAGGCCTGAGAACGGTAATGACATCTTTCAATACTATTAATGGTATTCCGGCTTCCGGAGACAAATATCTTTTAAGAGAAACACTGAAAAACAAATGGGGATTCTCCGGTTTTGTGATTTCGGATTGGGCTTCAATACGTGAAATGATTCCCTGGGGCTATTCTAAAGATGAAAAGTCAGCAGCTATTTCTGCTGTAGAAGCTGGAACAGATATGGATATGGAAGGCGGAATCTATGTTCCCCACCTCATCGAATTGTTAAAGCAAGGAAAAGTTGACCAGAAATATGTGGATGATGCTGTTAGGAGAGTTTTACGTGTGAAATACGAATTGGGATTGTTCGATAATCCATATCGTTTCCTGGATGAGAAAAGAGAAAAAGAAGTAATAGGAAGCAAAGCCAATCACGAAGCTGTCCTCGATATGGCAAAAAAATCCATCGTCCTTCTGAAAAACGATAAACAACTGCTTCCACTTAAAAAGTCAGGACAGAAAATCTTGTTATTAGGCAGCTTGGCATCAAGTAAAAACTCACCACTGGGAAGTTGGAGAATTGCGTCCGATAACAACACTGCAGTATCTGTATTGGAAGGTTTTAAAAGTTACAAGGGAAATACCTTAAATTATGTTGAAGGTCCAAAACTTACTACAGAAGAACCAACGTTCTTAACAGAAGTTAATTACAACACTACAGCCAAATCAGGTCTTGAAGAAGCGAAACAAGCAGCAAAATATGCCGATGTCATTGTAATGGTTTTGGGTGAACATAGCTTCAGTACGGGAGAAGCAAGAAGCCGAACTGATATCAATCTTCCAGGTTTACAAGAAGAATTTTTAAAAGAAATTTATAAAATCAATTCGAATATTGTTTTGGTTCTTAATAATGGAAGACCTTTGAGTATCAATTGGGCATCGGAAAACATTCCTGCTATTGTGGAAGCTTGGCATCTGGGAACAGAATCCGGAAATGCAGTTGCTCAAGTACTTTACGGTGATTATAACCCGAGTGGAAAATTACCAATGACTTTCCCTAGAAATGTTGGTCAAATCCCAATATATTACAACAATTATAGCACAGGACGCTACACAGACAAAGACAACAATGTTTTCTGGAGCCATTATTCCGATGTAGAAAAAACACCACTCTATCCTTTTGGTTTTGGATTAAGTTATACCACTTTTGACTATTCTGATTTTAAAATCAATAAAAAGTCGTTTGCAAAAGGTGAAAACATTCAGGTTTATGTAACCCTTACAAACACCGGAAAATATGAAGGTAAAGAAGTTGTTCAACTTTATATTCAGGATGAGTTTGCATCGGTGGCAAGGCCTGTAATGGAATTGAAAGCATTTGAATTGGTCAACTTAAAAGCTGGTGAATCAAAAATTATAACTTTTCCAATTACAGAGAAAGAACTTGGGTTCTATAATAATCAAGGTGATTTTGTGGTGGAACCTGGAAGTTTTAAATTGATGGTTGGAGGCAATTCTAAGGATTTAAAAATAATTGAAGCAGAATTGCTTTAGAATGATTCAACTAAAGCTTAACTATATTGTATATGTGTAACTTATAACACTCCTAACACCTAATAATAATTGGTTTCGATAGAGAGTTCTGTTATGTTGACAAAAAACTATCAGAATAAAGGTAGCGTCTCACTAACTTATTGACACTATCCCACAAAGTGTGTAAGTTAAAAAGTTAGGGCTTGGATTTTATAATCTGAGCCTTTCTTCAAAAAATTTGACCCTAAAATGGAGCGTGAAAAAGCGGACGAAATGATTAAAGGATGGCATAAGGCAGTAGGAAGATCCAAAAACTGGGAAGAATAAAAACAACAATCTCCAACAAAACTGAGCTATTATTAAACAGCCCATTAAATAACTAAGAAAATTAAACTATTATATCATTATTTATTATGTCAACTAATTTTATTGCAGAGATGATGGGAACGATGTTCCTTATTCTCTTAGGAAACGGGGTCGTAGCCAATATCCTTCTCAAAAAAACAGGAGGTAATGGCGGAGGTATCATTTCCATTACAGCTGCCTGGGGATTTGCAGTATTCGCCGGAGGTTTAGTTGCTGTCAATCTAGGCAGTGCTGGAGAACTAAATCCAGCCACTGTAATTGCAGGCTGGATAAACGGAGCTTATACTACCAGCCAATTATTGCCTTACATCGGAGGCTAATTGACAGGAGCTATGCTAGGAGCATTTTTGGTATGGTTACTATATAAAGACCATTTTGATGAGACATCTGCAGAACCACACTCACAGCTTGCTTGTTTTTCTACATCCCCATCAATCAAGAACACTCCCCTCAATTTCTTTTCTGAAGTATTGGGAACATTTGTTTTGCTCTATGTTGCTATGAGTTTCCAAGGATCTGCCGTAAACTTGGGAAGCACAGGAAGATGGCCAATAACCACACTTATTTGGGCAATCGGATTATCGCTTGGAGGAACAACAGGATACGCCATCAATCCTGCAAGAGACCTCGATCCGAGAATCATGCATGCCATTTTACCCATAAAAGGAAAAAGTTCCAGTAACTGGAGTTATGCCTGGATACCAATAATAGGACCTGTTACAGGAGCTTTAATATCAATTCTTATATTCAATCTATTACATTAAATCTATTCCATCAAATTTACCATGAAAAAAATATCAACATTGCTGACGAGCTTGTTTGCAATAACACTATTACTGGCACAGACATCTGAAGATGATGGGGCTTCTGCTGAAAATGACAACCTCCACCTTTCTGCGGGGATAAAAACAAACCATTTGTGGAGAGGACTTATTATTACGGACAAACCAATCGTTTCCGGACAACTGTGGTACGACCTCAACAAATCGAAAACATTACAGTTAGGAATCTGGGGTGCATCTGCTATCTCCAATGACAGTGATGAAACCCATTACAAAGAAATTAATTATTATATCCAATATGCAGATAAAGGATTTTCTATAGGAATCTGGGATTTGTTCAACTCCAGGAATATCAATGAACTTATTGCATCAGACGATATTTTTAATTACTCTAAGGACAAACCAACGCATATCATTGATTTAAGAACATCTTATTAGTTTCCTGAAAAATTCCCTTTAAGAGTTGAAGTAGATGTCATGCTTTATGGAGGAGCCAATGCAGGAGAAGTAAAATTGAATGAAAATAGCGAATACGACAGCAACAAATATTCCACCTATATAGAGATAAGTTATCCATTGATTTCAACAGGTTCTGTTAAGCTTAATGGATTTCTGGGTTGAGGTTTTGCTTTCAATCCCGGAAAAAGAAGTCTTGGACAAGGTACTTTTCTATATGGGAACGGCAAAAACGATTTCGATATTGTGAATATCGGATTCTCTGCAAGTAAAAACATCAAAATTTTTTCTGCCCATATTCCATTATCTTTTACCACTATGTGGAATCCTTCCAACAAATATGCAAGAATACAGTTTGCAACGACTTTGTTTTGACAAATATTTTTCTTTAAGAAATTAATCCCCAAAAAGCTGTCCGAAATTCCGAACAGCTTTTATTTATTTTTAACCATTGTTTATTTTCAATAATCACAAATTATCTTAACAATAATCAAATCAAAAGCTTATGTCATCTCAATGATATTAAGATTAAAAAAAATTTAACATAAATAGTTGTTATTACAACTATTGTTTAATTAACTTTGTTCAATAATAATTTTTATATGAAAGCTGAAAAAATATTAACTGACCAAGATCGATACAATCTGCTTACCGGCAATGTACCTCTACTGTTCAACCGTTTTTTGGTTCAGCAATTCAAATTGAATAATATTAACTTGACC
Organism: Flavobacteriales bacterium UBA720; assembly: GCA_002297505.1. GTDB lineage: Bacteria > Bacteroidota > Bacteroidia > Flavobacteriales > Weeksellaceae > Epilithonimonas. Next base: position 1,139 of record DBLQ01000060.1, on the reverse strand, counting down.
CGGGAACAATGGTCGGTGCTAGTACCTTTATGGAAACAACAGGGATGTTCACAGCAGGCAATAGCAGATTTTACCCACAGGGATAAACCCAGCATAACTAGACTTATTGATCAATTGGAAAAAGAAGGTTACGTAGAAAGAAGGTCTCACCCTACTGACAGAAGGCAAAATCTAATATATTTAACAAATAAAGGAAAGGAGATAGAGGAAAAAGTAATGTATATTGTGAACAATGTCACCGAAAGAGCAACCAGAGGACTTTCAGAAAATCAAATTATGGAGATAAAAAACTTCTTTCAGCATATTCAAAACAACATTCAAAACGAAATGGTATGAAAAAAATAAACTTAGCCATTACATTGATCCTATTCGGCACTATCATCAACGCACAGATTCTTGTAAGTAAGGATTTGGATTATGCTATCGGAAAGGCATTGCAAAAAAACACTGAAATAAGGAATCAAGATCTTGAATTACAAAAATTAGAATTAGAACGCAAAAGCATATTGGCCAAATATATACCGAAGGTCGAGGCGTCAGGTTTATACTCTTACATCAGCAGTGATGCAAAATTAGATCTAGCTACCCTGAATTTACCCATCACAGGATATCCTGTTTTTGGGGGATCTTCCGATTTCAGCACAAATGCGAATATCCTTTATGGAGGTATTACCGCAAAAGCGGTACTGTTCAGTGGCGGACAAATCCTAAATGGAGCCAAGGCTCTCAAAGAAAAAAACACAGGAACAGCTTTTATGATGGAAAATCAGAAAAATGAGGTCATAAAAGATATCATAGGGAGCTTTGACCGTCTCAAACTTCTGGAAACCGCTGAAAAACTCATCGATAACAGCGAAAAGAGATTGAATAAGGAAAAAGAAAGAGTAGAAAAGGCGATATCCGAAGGGTTGGCAATTCCTTACGACCGAGATAAGATCAAACTTTCCACTCTGGAATTGGCTTCCAAACGTGCAGATGTTCAAAATAAAAGAAAACTTCTGATACTCAAGATAAAACAATCCACCAATCTTTCTGAAGAAGAAATTCTTAAAACCAATCATCAGTTGGAGCCCATCATTATTTTGGACAGCCTGAGCACAGCCGAACGAAATGAGGTAAAAGAGATCGGAAGAGCGTCG
>DBLQ01000059.1:120520-121050 GCA_002297505.1 Flavobacteriales bacterium UBA720 | reverse complement strand
CGATGGGCGAATATCGCAGAAGACAATCTGGAAGAAATCCTTACCGACCATGCCTGGTGTGAGCAGAAAGCTGCCACCAACGCCATCGGCTTGATCACCATGGTTCCGGAATATCCTGATATGGTGACCGAACTGCTGGCCATTGCACAGGAAGAGATGGACCATTTTGGGCAGGTACATGACATCATTCTCAAAAGAGGCGGGGTTCTCGGCAGAACCCGGAAAGATGATTACGTGAACGATCTTATCAAATTCATCGTGAAAGGCGGTAACAGAACGGACCTGCTGGTGGACAAAATGCTGTTCGCGGCCATGATAGAAGCAAGGAGCTGCGAACGCTTCAAAGTCCTGACGGAAAATATCAAGGACGAAGAACTGAAGCAATTTTACAACGATCTGATGATCTCCGAAGCGAACCATTACACCACATTCATTGGTTTCGCACGCCAGATCGGCGATCCGGAAAAAGTGAACCAACGCTGGGAAGAATGGCTGGAATACGAAGCGCAGGTCATCCAGTCCTACGGCAA
>DBLQ01000059.1:53804-120340 GCA_002297505.1 Flavobacteriales bacterium UBA720 | reverse complement strand
GATCTTCCGTAGTGTCATCCAGTCCTACGGCAACAGAGAAACCATACACGGCTAAAAATCACACGATTTGCTAATTACTGATGAACAGAAGCTTTAACGATTACCTCCGGCTTTTTCTCCGATCCTTTATCCAGGGTCTGATCATCATTGGTCCTTTTGCCATCACGGTGTGGATCATCTGGTACATCGTCTTCAGCATCGACAATATCATTCCTTCGGTTTCGGAAAAATTTCCGGGACTGATCTTTTTTACCGTAATTTTCGGCACTACATTCATTGGATTTTTCGGTAACAAATTCATTATCGGACGTTTGATTGTAGACGGCGTCGATTATGTGCTGGAGCATATTCCGGGCATCAAATTCATCTATACATCGCTTAAAGACGTTCTCGGATCCTTCGTTGGCGATAAGAAAAAATTCAACGTCCCTGTGTGGGTCAAGACCAATGAAACACCCGAGATATGGCGAATGGGCTTCCTTACCCAATCCGACATGTCCGTGGTCAATCTGGATCAGATGGTGGCCGTTTACCTGCCCCATTCCTACGCCGTTTCCGGCTGGGTTATCGTTACCAAATATAATAACATCAAAGAAGTTTCCGGAATGAGTTCTGCCGAAGCAATGAAATTTGCCGTAAGCGGAGGTGTTGCCGGTTTCCATTCAGATGACAACGTTTTCAAAGCACCGGAGTAGTTTTTTGTTGGATGTCAGAAGTCAGATGATGGAGGCTTTTTAAGCTTTCTCTTGATTTGGTGTGGACATCAAGGATAGAATTCAATTTTATTTTGCGATGCGGAGTATCCAACTTCCCGCATCCATCATCCAACAAAATCATTTACAATGAAACTACCCTACGCCGAGCCATTTAGAATCAAAATGGTCGAAGAAATCTATCAATCTACCCAGGAACAACGCGAAGAATGGCTGAAAAATGCCAATTATAATCTATTCAATCTCAGGAGCTCCCATGTCTTCATTGATTTGCTCACGGACAGCGGAACCGGCGCCATGAGCGACAAACAGTGGGGCGCGCTGATGATCGGCGACGAGAGTTATGCCGGCTCGCGCTCCTTCGAAGCATTGCAGCAAACCGTGGAAAACATTACCGGATTTCCCTATCTTTTGCCTACGCACCAGGGCCGCGCGGCGGAAAATGTTCTTTTTTCGGTCCTGGTCAAAGAAGGCGATGTAGTGCCGGGCAACTCGCACTTCGACACCACCAAAGGCCACATCGAGTTCCGAAAGGCGCACGCCATCGATTGTACGATAGATGAAGCTTTTGACATCAATAATCTCCACCCCTTCAAAGGTAATCTCGATTTGGAAAAACTGGAAGCCGTTTACCAATCGCATCCGAAGGAGCAAATCCCATTCTGCCTAATTACCATTACTTGTAACTCTTCCGGAGGCCAGCCGGTTTCTCTGGAAAATATCAAGGCGGTGAAAGCATTATCGGACCAGTATGGAATTCCTGTCTTGTTCGACTCAGCACGATTTGCGGAGAACGCGTATTTCATCAAAAAAAGAGAAGAGGGCCAGCAGGACAAAACCATAAAAGAGATTTGCAAGGAATTATTTTCCTATGGAGACGGAATGACGATGAGCTCCAAGAAAGACGGACTGGTGAATATTGGCGGATTTATCGCCCTGAAGAACCGCGAAATTTTTGAACAGGCTTCCAATTTTACCATTATCTACGAAGGTTTTATCACTTATGGCGGCATGGCAGGCCGAGATATGGCGGCATTGGCGGCAGGTCTTCATGAAGCCACCGAATTTCCTTACCTGGAAAGCAGGATCTCTCAGGTAGAATACCTTGGCAATCAGCTGATGGAAGCCGGCATTCCCGTGCAGAAACCGATTGGCGGACATGCCGTGTTTATTGATGCGCTCAATTTTCTGCCTGATATTGCAAGGGAAGAATTTCCGGCTCAGACCCTTGCCATCGAACTTTACAGAGAAGCCGGCATCCGTGGCGTGGAAATAGGAACACTCCTGGCCGACAGAGATCCTGAAACACGCGAAAACCGCTATCCGAAACTGGAACTGGTAAGACTGGCCATCCCGAGAAGAACTTACACCAATAACCACATGGATTATGTTGCAGCAGCAGTGAAAAATGTTTACGAAAGAAGAAATACCATCACAAAAGGTTACAAAATCAAGCGGGAACCAGCCATTTTAAGGCACTTCACCGTCCAATTGGACAAAGCATAGAGGAAAGAGAGCTGAAGGCTCTCTTTTTTGTTTCTGAGTGTTATCTGGTAATTCATGTTTCCGGGAACTATCAGTTTTTTTGAATGATCATCAAACTCCGGAATCAGTCTTCGAAGATTCTGATGAAAAATTGTGGTTCTAAGTCTTCTTCAAGATATCAATTCTATAAAACAAAAAACCACCACATTTCTGTGATGGTTTGCTCCTCCTGCTGGGCTCGAACCAGCGACCCTCTGATTAACAGTCAGATGCTCTAACCAACTGAGCTAAGGAGGAATGTCCTTTGTTTTAAGTGGTGCAAATATAAGAGCATTTTCCTTTATCCACCAAATATTTCAAGAACTTTTTTTTAATTTTTTTGACCTAAAAATTGGGTGATTAGCTTAACTATATCATTTCCAAATATTAACACCATCAGGCCTAACAGGAAAATCACACCCACCATCTGAGCATTTTCTAAAATTTTCTGCGGAACCGGCTTTCTCGTGATGATTTCCCACAACGTAAACAGGACATGACCGCCATCCAGTCCAGGAATCGGAATCAGGTTCAGGAAGGCGAGCCAAACGGAGAACATTGCCGTAAAGCTCCAGAAAAACTGCCAGTCGATAGACAGACTGCCATCTTTTGCTTTTTCCACATGCATATTGTTGACAATCGCAATCGGGCCGCCCACTTTCTTGTAGCCCTGCGTTTTGGTATTGAAGATAATTTTGAACTGCTTCACCTGCATTGTCAGCACATCAATGGTTCTTGTGAAACCTCTCGGAATCGCTTCCAGGAAAGTATAATGTTTCGTGGTTTTGCTTTGCTCCAGGGAGCTTTCAGCAATCTTCAGATCCGGCCAAAAGCCAAGTTTCCCCTTGCTGTCAATGTCCGCTTTCAGCATTAATGGCGCATTATTTCTGATGATCTCCACAGTGACCTGTTTGCCCTTATTGGCGGACAGAAGCGCTTCTATCTGATCATAATACTCGGTTTTTTGCCCGTTGATCGCAACAATTCTATCACCCTTCTGGATTCCGGCTTTCATGGCGGCCATATTGGGTGCCACGCTGTCTACCACAGCCGGAAAGCGGTTCATGAAATAAAGTTTGGCTTCATTGGCTTTCATCACCTCGGCCACACCATCTTCGTTGATCGGGAAGGTGATCTCCTTGCCATCTCTGAGAACAGTAACATCATTGGCAAAAAGCATATTGATGGTAGATGTTTCCATCCGTTCAGCCGGTTTGCCATCTATTTTCAGGATTTTATCACCCGTCTCCAGACCCATTTTTCTTCCGGCTTCGGAAACAGCAATGCCATTTTCGAATTTCGAATTGTCATGAAAAGTTTCGCCCGAAAAGAAAGACAGGCAGGAATAGATCAGCCATGCCAGGAAGAAATTCACCGTTACACCACCCAGCATGATGATGAGTCGCTGCCACGCTGGTTTTGCACGGAATTCCCAAGGCTGCGCCGGTTTTTTAAGCTGCTCGGTGTCCATGCTCTCGTCCACCATTCCGGCAATTTTGACGTATCCGCCCATAGGCAGCCAGCCGATGCCGTACTTCACGCCTTCGTGTCTTCTCCAGTCATCCTCCGGAAGAGCAGAAATATCAATCGGTTGCGTTACCTTTTTGCCATTGATTTCCACCTCCTCTTCAGTAGGCTGGTTTTTGGAAAAGAATTTATATTGCCATTTTCCGTGGATCTTCTTCATGGCGAAGATGGAAAAATACGGGTCGAAGAATAAAAAGAATTTGTCTACTTTGGTTTTGAACCATTTCGCCGGTAGGAAGTGCCCGATTTCGTGTAACGTTACAAGGATAGAAATGCTCAGGATAAACTGAAATATCTTTAATGCTAATTCCATTAATACATTTTAAAATTATAGTTGTCAAAGGTAGTCATTTAGTCAGAAACTATACCAATGGAAAAATCAGCGTTTTATCTGCCAAAATTGCACTTTTTCAATATTATAATTTGGACAGTTTAATCCGCCTGCAGTTTATTTTTTACAAGAAGATCCACATAAAAATAGAACATTTGTATACACAAAAAAGAATTTTCACTAAAGTCACGCTGCGAGAGATTGGACATACAATAAAAATGAGAGACTACCACAAGTTTGTCATTCCGGAGGAATCTAGCCAACACTGTCGAGATCTCTAGAGGATAACAAAAGAACTTTAAAAATTTCCGCTTTAAAACATTGAATTAAATAAAAAGCCATAAAGCCCTTGAGTTTAAAAATTTTTACTTCGTTCTTAAAAGTTAAATCCTTAATTTTAAATCCAATTTAAAACTGAATTATGTCAAACATCGAGATGATCATTGAGGAACGCGCAGCAGACATCGGCAACTTTCTGGTAGGCCGGCTACTGCCGTTTTCCCAGAAAAGAAGCGTAGGACCTTTCGTCTTTATAGATCATATGGGACCGGCCGCACTCCGAGACTTTGAGAATATGGACGTGCCGCCGCATCCGCACATTGGGCTTTCCACACTTACTTTTTTGTTCGAGGGCAGCATTATGCACCGGGATTCCATCGGGACAGAAATCGAAATCAAGGAAGGTGCGGTGAACTGGATGACTGCTGGGAAAGGCGTTGCACACTCGGAAAGAACTCCGGAATATCTCAGAACCACCGATAAAAACCTCCACGGATTACAAATATGGGTAGCGCTTCCCAAAGAGTTAGAAACCATGGAACCCGAGTTTTTCCACATCAACAAAGAAGATATCCCAAGCTGGATAGACAATGGAATCCATTATAAACTGATTGCCGGCGAAATCCTCGGACGCAAATCTCCGGTACCGGTTTACTCGCCGTTGTATTTCCTGGAAGTCAAAAACACGCTGCAGGAAGACCGGGAGATCATCCTTGGCGATTATCTTTTCGGCGAATCTTCACTTTACATTCTGGAAGGCAATATCGAAAGTGAAGGCAATCTCTACAACCCAAAACACATCCTGATTGCCAAAGATGCGAAGCTTTGCCACTTCACCCTGAAGCCCGATTCTACGGTTTACATTTTTGGTGGCGAGCCTTTTCCCGAACCGAGATATATTTACTGGAATTTTGTAGCCTCGTCCCGCGAAATGATTGAAGATGCCAAAACCAGATGGCAAAATCACGAATTCCCAAAAGTGATTAACGATGACGGTTACGTTCCGCTTCCGCCACAAAACCATAACCTTAAACTCAAACCATGAGAAAATTATTGACAGTGACACTCGTCCTGATGATTGGCCTATCGCAGGCGCAGGTCCACCGGTTCTATTACGAAATGACTTACAAGCCCAATAAAGATTCAGCTAACACCGAGAAACAAATGATGGTGCTGGACGTGGCGCAGGACGAGTCGCTTTTCCTGCCTTATCAGCAGCTAGACTATGATTCTACCCTCACTGCGGGCATCCGGAAAGCTCAGAAACTGGGTGTGGGTGTAGATGCTGCATTGATGATGAAAAAACCGCCCGTGCTGAGTTACAGAATTAATAAACTCAGGAATGGCACTCTAAAGTATAAGGATTACATCGGCATGTCCGAATACTATATCTACGAGGAGAAGCCTGCTTTGAAATGGAATATCACCTCAGAAAAAGAAAAAATCGGCATCTACAACACGCAGAAAGCGACCACGGAATACGGCGGCAGACAGTGGACAGCATGGTTCACTCCGGAAATTCCGATTCAGGACGGACCGTACAAATTTTCGGGTTTGCCGGGACTGATTGTCAAACTGGAAGATGCGGGACAAAACTACATCTGGACCTTGGAAGCCAATAAAAAGCTGAGTCAGGACATCGCCACGAACAAGCAGAATTACCTAGAATTTCAGATGGGCGAAGCCAAGAAGATCAGCAAAGAAGGTTTTGTAAAAAGGCTGAGCGAGTACCGCAAAAACCCGATGGGCCAGATATCACAATGGTACGATGATAAAAATCCGGAAATCATGAAACGGCTGAAGGAGCAGGAAACGCGTGAAAAAAAGAAACTCGCACATTACAGTAACACCGTAGAACTATAAACAAAAAAGCATTCCGGGATAATCCGCAATGCTTTTTTATTGTAATATGAATGGTGAAATTAGAAGTTGAAAGAAACCCCGATGCTTCCGTTGTTACCAGCCTCGATGTAAGCACCCACGCTGTCATTGAAGAAGTATCTCACACCAAGGTGAACACCCAGACCAAAATCTCTACCTAACACCCCAAGGTCTACACCAGGGTAGATGTCCCATTGGCTAGGCAAGTTCAATGGATCTTGCAGGTGGAAGTTAACTCTACCAAAGATGAAGAAGTTATTATCCTTGTTGTCATCCTTATAACCGCTGAAGTAGATATTGGCGCCACCACCTAATGAAACGATTTTCGACAAACCGTAGTCATAAGTTCCTGTGATACCGGTTCCGTTACCCCAGGCATTAAGACCTACCTGAAGTTTCTGGTCACCTTTTCCTGTCCAAGCTTGTGCATACGACAGTACACCGGCAAAAAGCCCGAATGCTAATAATAGTTTTTTCATATGAGTAAGTTTATTTTGATTGATAATTGCTGAGGTATCAAAAATAAGACCATTAGCCAATATTATGTTAAAATTGAATCTTCACGCCGTGTAATCTGACGCGCTTTATACAAAGTGTAAAACACGTTAACTTATTGACTTTATTTACATTATGATTACAACTTACATCTATGCTTCTTTATCAATCAAAATACCGTCGTCGTCTTCTTTTTTCGGGGGCGCATCGTCCCGTTCGGTGTCGGTGTGGCTCACTTTAAACTTTCGGCTCTGGTCGCCGAAGGACATCAGCAGATAAAAAAGGAACGGCAGGATGAAGACACTTCCCAGAATCAGGGCCCAACCCAAAGCAGCAATGGTCTTTGGCGCAGCACTCTCATCAAACAAGGAAAGATGGGTCCCGTTGGTAAAAAGGATAATATTAGGATTATGCTGATAGGTGGCAGCCACCAGGATCATAATGATCTGAAAACCGCCAAGACCACGAACTAGGAGAAATTGTCTTTTCTTAATGGCTTCATTGGTAAATAACAGACTGATGGTAGCCAATGAGATCACCACAATGCCCAGCGCCTTGGAGAAGATCCACTGAATCAGCGGAATACCGGAGTAATGCGCACTCACGAACACCAATAATCCTGTGATGACGACGTATATGGCAGTCTCGCGCGCTTTTTTGATCATAATACCCAGCGAATCACTGAACCTGGCCTCGTGCAGGGAAAACAGAGATGCCAGATAGGCACAGAGCGCCACCGTAAAAAAACCGACGCATACTCCGAAAAGGTTGAGCCAGCTGAAAACATAAAGATTCAGAAAATCCCTGGCATCGGTGTCAATGGCTCTTGAGATGGTACTTGCTGCAATAATCCCAAGGAAAAATGGCGTCAGCAGACTGGAATAATAGAAGATCTGTGTGTAGATGTTCTTCCAGCTGTCATCCACCGCATCATAGTTCCGGAATGTGAAGGCTGTGCCGCGGGCAATAATTCCTATCAGCATCAGCACCACCGGAATATGAAGATAGGTGGAAACAGTAGTGTAAATCGTAGGAAATCCTACAAAAAGAATCACCACCGCAATGATGAGCCACATGTGATTGGCCTCCCAGATGGGCGCGATGGACTTGGACATAATGGTCATGGTCTTGTCACGGTAGGCTTTCCTGGAGAAAAGCTCCACGATGCCGGCCCCGAAATCTGCGCCGCCCGTAATCACGTACAGGCAGATGGAAATCCATAAAAATGCTATAACTACGTAGATCATATGGCTTATTTTTTAGGTTCGTAATCAGGATCAGTGGGATCGTACAGTTTCGGCACCATCTTGATCTGCCGGAGCAGCAGAAAAATAATAATCAAAGACAGGGAAATAAAGACCAGCGTAAAGAAGTAAAACGAATACTGGATGCCGGGCATCGGCGTCACGGCATCGATGGTTTTCATAATGCCGTATATGATCCACGGCTGTCTGCCGACCTCGGTCACCGTCCATCCTGCCTCCAGAGCGATGTAGCCAAAAGGAATCGCAGCAACAAAGGTCCTGAGATACCAGCGCTGGTCCAGCCAGTGGCGCTTCCAGAAGTTGGCAATCAGGTAGATGAGGCCAATCATCATCATAATAACCCCGAAAAAAATCATGATCTGAAACGCATAATGCACCACTGCTACCGGCGGCCAATGGTCTTTGGGAAAATCTTTGAGACCCTTCACCTCAGCATTAAAATCGCCCCAGGCCAGGAAGCTGAGGACTTTTGGGATTTTGATGGCATATTTGATTTGCTCGTTCTGCTCATCCGGCACGCCGCCAATCACGAAGCTGGCGCCTCTTTCCGTCTCGAAGTGGGCTTCCATAGCCGCCAGCTTTATTGGCTGTCTCTTGGCGACGGATTTAGCCGCAACATCGCCACTGATGGGTGCCAGAAGTGCGCCGATAATGGCAAAGCCTGCAGAAATCCTGAAAGCTTTCGTATGGAAGCTGACATTCTTCCCTTTCAGGACCATAAAGGCATGGATGCCGGCGACGGCAAACCCCGTTGCTGCAAATGCTGCTACCGTCATATGAAATGCCTGCGGAAACCACGCTTCATTGAACATGGCTTTAATAGGATCAATGTTGGTATAATGTCCATTGGCATAATCAAATCCTGCCGGGCTGTTCATCCAGGCGTTGGCTGCCACTACCAGAATTCCCGAGGCCAGACCGCTGACGCCCACCACCACGCCACAGAACCAGTGAAACCATTTGTTGAACTTGTCCCAGCCATAGAGAAAAAACCCGATGGCAATGGCCTCAATAAAAAAGGCCGTACCCTCCAATGAAAACGGCATTCCGAAGATCGGTCCGGCGTGCTCCATAAACTGTGGCCACAGCAAGCCCAGCTCGAAGGAGAGCATGGTCCCGGAAACTGCGCCGGTAGCGAATAGAATCGCGACGCCTTTGCTCCAGGCTTTGGTAAGGCCTTTATAGACCTCATCTTGGGTTTTCAGATATTTGAAATGCGAAAATGCCATCAGAAAGGGCATCACCATCCCGACACAGGAAAAAATAATGTGAAAGCCCAGAGACATGGCCATCTGCGAACGGGCAGCCAGGAAATCATCCATAACCTTAATTTTATGGTAAAGTTAAAGCTTTAAGCTCATCTGTTTTATGATTCAGGCAGGATTAATGTCAGTATTTTGAATTTTATCAATTTTGAATTTTGGATCAATGTACGGAAGTAATTCTGATTTTTTGCGCGCTGATGAAGTTTGGGAAGTCGAATGATTTGGCTTTGTGACAGCTTTCGCAAAGTCAGGAGACTTTGCGCAGCGGGAGATTTCTATTACTCTTTATAGCAACCTAATTGATAAGAGTATATTTCTAAATTTTCTTTTAGCTCCTCATTTAAAAAAGGTTTTAATTTTTCAATTTGTTCAATTGTAAGATTATAGGGATCATATATTTCGTTGGGATTATCATCTTCGTTCAATACGAAATCATCTAAAACTTCTAGAATCTTTTCTGGGTTAATATTTAAAATATATTCCTTATGAAGAGTTTGATTTTCATTACTAAACTCCTCTATAACTCTAACTAATTTCATAATCCTTGATAATAATATGTTAACTGAGGATTTATTGAATGTATCATTATTGGCATTATCATCATTAACCCCCGCCGGCGCGAGCGTCCCGCTCGTGCCCACAAGCTTCTTCACAAATTTACATTGGTTTCCAAAGCTTCTTCAGAATCATCACAATAATTTTTTGCACTGCTGTGCTTCCACTCCCAGGGTTCTATCAAAAAACCTCTTCATACAGAATTGTAACGAAAGTAATCTAATTTTAAAGACCAATTTCAATAGATTATTATTCAGCTATTATATATGTTTTTTACAGTAGAATTTCTTTCTCTTGCCCTTTTAACTTCGCATAATACAGTACACGAAAATTTCCATACTTTTTTTTCTGCAATAGTCCAAGAAGCAATCATGGTATAAAAATATTCTATTCTTGTAAAAAGATCTATCCGCAAACCGTAGCAAGACTTATACAATAAGCACCGTCTTTTTCGTGGAATTTATATTTTCTGCTCATTATATAAAGATATAAAAAATAAAACGTTAACCTTACGTTTTCGCTTTACTTCTGAGTGCAGGCTTATTGTTTATTATGATGGGCACGAGCGAGACGCTCGCGCCAGCGGGGGACTTTGCGCAGCGGGAAGATGTCGCAAGCCTCCAGTAGATTATCTGCTCTGATAATACTATTATTTTATTGTCTGACAAAAAGTAATGCAAACTCCACTTTCATCAAATAAATTGTTTTCTGATAAAATAAATTCAAACTCCTTATTAGGAAATAAATATAATAATCTCATCTTCCAAAATTGTAAAATAAAATTTCCTATATCTATTTGCACGCTTCTATTATGAGATTGTTGATCCTCAGAAAAATAAAAAACATCTGAGATAGATATAGTATTTATATATTTTTCTTTCCCTTGTTTTGAATTATCAAATCTATTATTTTCCGTCCCACAGCTTTTATAATTTGAGAGCAGATAGATATTATCATTGACCTCAACAAAATCAGGACTTAATGATTTCATCAAGTAAAGAATTTCTTCAATACTTAAAACATGTCCGACAAAACTTATATCCGTCTCGAAATTACTTTTTTCTATTATACCATTGTATATTATCATAATCCAAAAAAATCAATTAATGATTTAGGTGTTGGTCCGTTAAACTTAGTACTATTGCCAAAACTAGGAATTATTTTACCTGATGGCGTAGTATTATAAAAAAACGACTTTAACTCTATATACATCTATATCGAACCAATAGCAAATTATTGTTAGCCAGGAAATCACTCACCTGCTTCTACAATCATCGATTGGCTAGTAATGCTGAATTAAAAATACACCATAAATAGAATTTGAAAACTCTCCTATTGCAAATTTGGTTTTTTTATTATTAATATCTAAAAGCCAAATATTAAACATAAACTTTTGATTATAAATAGGATCATAAACTTGTATCTTTTCATCTATAATTGATGAAAATTTATCCCAAATGTAAACAGATACATTCTCAAAAATAAATGTCTGTTCTTCGGTAATTGTAGTTAAATATATTGTTTTCATTTATGGTACTCTTATTAAAATTCCTTTTTCGACAAGTTTATATATAGGTTCTGAAAATGGATATTGAATTCCATATCCTGGCTGTCCAAAATAAGGCGCTGTAACAGAAGCCTTAACACTAACTTCGGTATTAATTTGGTATAAATTATAGTCTTTATTAAAACTTCCTGGAGGTAAGGATCTTGCTCCATAGTCTGTTCCTCCAGGTGCTACATAATTTCCACCTTCAGTACCAAACCTATCTACAAATGTTCCCGGTTTTAACACTATATCTGATTCTGGATTTAAAGCTCCATTATTAGGAGGATATCGCCAAGTTCCATCAGAAATCCCATTGTGAAGTAAGCACTTGCCGCCCCTACAATTGCACCCTTCCAAAAACCTCCCAAAAAAGAGCCTCCATGCTTCATATTAGATAAACCATTTTGCACTCCTCCAATTATAGCCACTTTATAGCAATATTATAAATCTTTAACCACATTATTATAATTGGGATCTTATATACTCAATTGAATTTTTTGTAATATATATATTGTCTTTTAGAAGATATTTAAACCCATTTTCAAATATTGGTTCTAGAAAATCCTTATAATCTAATATGGATGTTATTTTCCCATATTTATTCGAATATAATTTTTCTATTTCATTAAAATTCGATTGATGTATAACAATCAACTCACTTGGAAAATTTAACAATTTTTTATATTTCGGAATATAAATATCACTAAAGTATGCCATAACTTGTCTTACCCAATTTTCACCCAACCAAAAATTATAGGGAACAATACTAGAAAAAAAAGTTTCTCCGAAATATTTTTGACCATTACAGAATTCATTCCAATTTATTTCTCTTGGAAAATTAAATAAGACACCTTCTAATTCGTCTAATTTTATTGTATCTGTTAAAAAATAAAATCTGTCTTCCGAGAAATGATTGATAATTTCCTTTAATTCGTTAAAATTAATTTCACAAATTGAATTACCTTGTGAATGAACATTTAATATTCCTGCATAATTTTTTTGAGGAAGCATTCCTAAGTCACCATCCGAATTGAAAAAAGAATCTCTTTTATTTATCCAATATTTTAATTTTTTGCTATTTACATATTTCAATAGATGTTGATAATAAGGTTCATTAGGATCTCTTATTTCATTTAAATACTCTTTTACAAAATCTTCCATTATTTTATGTTAAATCTTATTTTATATTCCCAACCAGTTGTATTATTAATAATATGCATAGAAGGAGTCCCTCACCGCTGCGCAAAGTCTCCTGACTTTGAGCAATTACACAAAAATATAAAAATGAAAAAAGTATTCAAGCAACCATGCAGATTATTGAAATTGAATTGACTCATAAACCTATACTTGATTTTAGCAATAAAATTGAATTTGGATACTTCATAAAATTGCACTCAAATTCGGGAGACTTTGCGCAGCGGGGGATTGCAGATATTTTAGAAGTATCCTTGGACTACCTTTACCGCCGTGGAAAACAAAAAAGCATTTAAAAATTTACATTTAACTTATTTTTAGACCGACTCTAAAACACGTTAACGGTTAAAAGATTATCTTTGCGAATTATTTCCCGGATGAAGAAACTGGTTATTATCCCTACCTACAACGAAAAAGAAAACATCGAAAAGATCATTTCGGCGGTTTTTGCATTACAGCAGGATTTCCATGTATTGGTGGTGGATGACTCTTCGCCGGATGGTACGGCCGAGATCGTGAGGCGGCTGCGCGAGACCTATCCGCTGCAGCTCCACCTCACGGTGCGGAAAATCAAGGATGGACTGGGAAAGGCTTATATCCACGGTTTCCAGTGGGCCATTCATAACGATTATGACTACATCTTCGAGATGGATGCCGATTTTTCGCATAACCCCAAAGATCTGGTCAAGCTCTATGAGGCGTGCCAGAATGCAGATATGTCTGTAGGCTCCCGGTATTCACAGGGCGTGAATGTGGTCAATTGGCCAATGGGACGCGTGCTGCTCTCCTACTTTGCATCCAAATACGTCCGCTTTGTTTTGGGTCTCCCGATTCATGACACCACAGCGGGATTCGTATGTTTCCGCAAAGAAACATTGATCGCCATCGGACTGGATAAGATCAAACTGAAAGGCTATGGTTTCCAGGTGGAGATGAAGTACCGCGTGTTCAAGAAAAATCTGAAAATTGTGGAGGTGCCGATCATCTTTACCGACAGGACAGAAGGCGTAAGCAAGATGAATGGCGGCATCATTCAGGAAGCAGTCTTCGGGGTGCTGAACCTCAAATGGAAAAACTTAATCGGAAAATTGTAAGATGAAAAATTTTTTGTTGGGTTTAATAATGTTATTCGGCGTTGCATCCTGTACGGAAGCCATAGAAAAACCGAAGGATGTGCTGCCGGAAGAAAAGATGTCTGAACTCATCGCCGATTTTGCCATCAATGAGCAGAGCTATTCCATCGGGAGCAACATCAACACAGAAAATGCGACCCGCTTTATCCTGAAAAAATATAAGATTAAAGGCCAGACTTTTACGGACAGCTACCGGTATTATATGACTAAACCGGAAACGATGCAGGATATCCTGACCGACGCGCAGGCCATTATCAAATCCAAAGATCCGAAAGCGGAAGCCTTCATCGATAAGAAAATGAAAGAGAACAGCGGTAATTTTCCGGCTCAAGCCAGATAAAAACCAATGAACAGTTGCCGTGTCAGAATCCCCGGCAGCATTAGAATTAAAACAAAAGAATGAAATTTTTTGAAATAGAAAAATCATCGGAATCCAAGGCAAGAGCCGGTGTTATAACAACGGATCACGGCCGGATTCAGACCCCGATTTTCATGCCCGTGGGCACAGTGGCGTCCGTGAAAACGGTGCACCAGCGAGAATTGAAAGACGACATCAAAGCCCAGATTATTCTCGGCAACACCTACCACCTGATGTTGCGTCCCACCATGGACATCATGCAGCAGGCAGGCGGACTGCACCAGTTTATGAACTGGGACCGGCCGATTCTCACAGATTCCGGAGGTTACCAGGTTTTTTCTTTGGCCAAGAGCAGAAAAATAACCGAGGAAGGCGTAAAGTTCAAATCGCATATCGACGGGAGTGCACGCTTTATGTCGCCTGAGATTTCTATGGAAATCCAGAGACAGATTGGCGCCGATATTTTTATGGCTTTTGATGAGTGCATTGCTTACCCCAGCGAGTACAGTGCGGTCAAAAGTTCTATGGAGCTTACACACCGCTGGCTGAAACGCTGCATCGACTGGACGGAGCAGAATAAGGAACTGTATGGCCACAAGCAGCGCCTCTTCCCGATTGTTCAGGGTTCATGCTTTTCGGACCTGAGGAAGATTTCGGCGGAAGTGATTGCCGAAGCCGGTGCCGAAGGCAATGCCATTGGCGGACTTTCCGTGGGCGAACCGGAAGAAGAGATGTACCGGATCACTAATGAAGTGACAGACATCCTTCCTAAAGACAAACCTCGCTACCTGATGGGCGTGGGAACGCCCTGGAACATCATCGAAAGCATCGGATTCGGTGTCGATATGATGGACTGTGTGATGCCGACGAGAAATGCGCGAAACGCCATGCTCTTTAGCTGGCAGGGTGTGATGAACATGAAAAATGAGAAATGGAAAACCGACTTCTCGCCACTGGATGAGTTCGGAACCAGTTTTGTGGATCAGGAATATTCCAAGGCTTATGTGCGTCACCTTTTTGTGGCAAAGGAATACCTTGCGAAGCAGATCGCCTCGATTCATAACCTGGCATTCTACCTCGATCTGGTGAAGGTAGCCCGGGAACACATCGTCGCCGGCGACTTCTACCAATGGAAAGACCAGATCATCCCGCAATTGAAACAAAGGCTTTAGGAAGAAACAAGGCAAAAGAGACAAGGAAAATGTGAAAGGAGTAAGAGGTAAAAAGTGAAAGGTGAGAAGTAAAAAAAATAATTCTAGCTATCCCTCGTTAATCTCTAACCTCTAACTTCTAACTTCTAACTTCTAACTTCTAACATACAACAACACAACATCTCACATGAAAATAATCGACCTCTACGTCATCAAAAAATATCTGGGAACCCTCATTTTTATGTTGGCTTTGTTGTCTATTATTGTGTTGGTCGTAGATGTGCAGTCCAAAACGCCGCGGATTGAAAGCAATGGCTTCACCGTAGGTTATTTCCTTCTTAATTTCTACCCGTTCTGGATCCTGAATCTGATTTTGACTTTTATGTCGATTCTGGTCTTTATCACCGTGATCTTTTTCACATCCCGGATGGCCAACAACACGGAGATTGTAGCCATCGTGAGCAGTGGTGCCAGTTTTCACCGTTTTGCGAAGCCTTACCTTATCACTTCTATCCTGATTGCCTGTGTTACCCTGGCGCTCAACCACTTTATACTGCCTTGGGCCAACATCAAGAAAAACGTGCTGGAACCGTATACCTATAACGCGATTAACAAAGAGAAACTTCTCGGTAATATGACCATTGCGTCTAACCTTAACCCCAGCGAGTACATCTTTGTGAACAGTTATAACAAGAAAGAAAACCGTGGCTCCGGCTATATGTATCAGAAATTTGACAAAAACAAAAAGCTGATCTATCAGATTACCGCAATGGACATCACGTGGGACACCAAGAAGAAAAACTTCCTGGTTACCAACTATGCCGAGCGGACAGCCGGAAAAAACGACACCGAAATCCTGGGCAATGGCACCAGCAAGGTTCAGGACTTTAAGTTGCCGCCATCGGAACTCTTTCCGGATAAACTCGTGGCCCAGAACAAAACCACGCCGGAACTGCTGGAAATGATCAAGCGCGAAAAAATGAAGGGCAACAGCAATGTGACTTCTTTCTACAACGAGCTTTACCAGAGAACATCGATGCCGGTTTCTATCATCATTCTGACTTTTTTAGGATTATCGTTGTCCTCACAGAAAAAACGGGGAGGGCTGGGACTTAACCTGGCTCTTGGAATCGCACTGGCATTCCTCTTCGTCTTTTCTTTTCAGGTGCTGAATGTGGTTTCTGAGAACAAAACCCTTCCGCCACTGCTCGCCATGTGGCTCCCGAACATCGTGTTTGCACCGGTAGCGGCCTATCTTTATATCAAGCGGGCCAATCAGTAATTTAGAACTTCAAAAATAAACTTTGCGCTCAGAGTATAAGTTTCAATACAGCAATTCGATTTGTTTGTGAAAAAACTTCTGAAGGCCGTCCTGCTCCAGATCGATCCACAAAAACCCGTGTTCGTCAGCCTTTTTGATAATGCCATTTTGGCGCAAATCACTTTTCTGAAATACCGAGATCTCATTTCTCCGGAAAAGCTGCGCGTTATACATTTCCATGATGCTATTTTCGTCCGGAACGCTTTTGATTTTAGAAAGAAAATTAGCATTGAACTCTTTAGCAAATTCTACTAAGTCAACGTTAATGCCGGTTAGCGACAGTACAGAGCCCGCCTTGGAAAGGTGTGAAAAATCAGTCTGCAATAGATTAATTCCAATGCCAATGATGAAATAATCCGCCTCAGCAATTCTTTTTTTTTCGATCAGCATGCCGCAGACCTTCTTCCCGTTGAGGATGATATCGTTCGGCCATTTGATTTTGACATCCGAATGGGTCAGATTGTCTAGAAAATCGCGCACTACGATTGCGGTATAATAATTGAGCAACACAGCGGAGACTTTGATTTCAGAAACTTTAATCCCAAAAGAATACGCCAGGTTCTGGTCCGGGATCACTTCCCAGGAATTGCCGTACTGTCCGCGGCCTTGAGTTTGGTGAAAGGTAAAAACTACACTTGGTTCGTCTTCATTCAAAAGCTTGAGAATTTCGTCCTGCGTAGAAAAACATTGGTCGAGATGAAGGAAGCGGTGCATTTATGAAAACTTTATGAGATTATGGGTCACGAAACAAAAGATAAATAGATAAAAATCAATAAATTTGCAATTACACAATTTTTTTGAATGAGTAAAAGTACAGAAAAACAATTATTAGTCGACAAAATCGTTGAGGCGATTCAGGATACAAAAGGTGAAGACATCCAGATCTTCGATTTATCAGGCATAGAAAATTCAGTCGCAGAGACCTTCGTCATCTGCAGCGGAAACTCCAATACGCAGGTTTCTGCCATCGCTGGTAACATAGAGAAAAAAGTGAGAAACGACATTAAGGAAAGACCTTGGCACGTAGAAGGTACGGAAAATGCCATGTGGGTGCTGGTGGATTACGTTTCTGTGGTGGTACACGTTTTCCAGAAGCAGATCCGCGAATATTATGATATCGAGGAACTCTGGGGCGATGCCAAGATCACAACAATCGAAAGCTAAAAGATGCACACACCGCATCATCAATTTATTTAAAAAACTAGAATGAATAATAAAGGATTCAATTGGTTCATACCCGTTTTACTGGGTTTGATTTTACTCATATTTCTGCCCGGATTGCTGGGAGATTCTATGGTAAAAAACATCGATGAAAAAGATTTTTATGGCTTAGTTCAGCAGGGTAAGGTGAATGAAGTTTTGGTTTACAAAGACAATTCTAAAGCAGATGTCTTCCTGACCAAAGAAGCCAAAGCAGAATTACAGAAAGGCGAAAAGAAAAGCGATCCGCTTTCTGCCATTAATATCAAGCCAAGCCCGGACTTCGTACTGACTTACGGAGATTTAAGATATTTCCAGGAAAAATTTGACATGATCAATTCCAAGCTGCCGAAACAGGCCCGAATGGAATTCGGGAAGAGCCAGGGATTTTTCTCAGACTTGCTGTTCACAGCATTGTTCTGGATAGGAATTATGGCGCTGTTTTATTTCGTCCTGTTCAGAAAGATGGGCGGCGGTGCCGGCGGACCTGGCGGACAGATTTTCAGCATTGGAAAGTCCAGAGCCAAATTGTTTGATGAGAAAGATAAAATCCAGGTGACATTCAAGGATGTTGCAGGACTGGAAGGTGCTAAAGAAGAGGTACAGGAAGTGGTAGATTTTCTTAAAAACTCTGAAAAATATACCAAGCTTGGTGGTAAAATCCCGAAAGGTGTTCTGTTGGTAGGCCCTCCGGGAACTGGTAAAACCCTATTGGCAAAAGCCGTTGCCGGCGAAGCCAAAGTGCCGTTCTTTTCACTTTCAGGCTCTGATTTTGTGGAGATGTTTGTGGGTGTAGGTGCTTCCAGAGTCAGAGACCTGTTCGCGCAAGCCAAAGCAAAATCTCCGGCGATTATCTTTATTGATGAGATTGACGCCATTGGTAGAGCCAGAGGTAAAGGTAATTTCACAGGAGGAAATGACGAGCGTGAAAATACTTTGAATCAATTACTGACAGAGATGGATGGTTTCGGAACAGATACCAACGTCATAGTGATGGCAGCTACCAACAGAGCCGACATCCTGGACAAAGCCTTGATGAGAGCCGGAAGATTTGACCGTTCTATTTACGTTGATTTACCGGAACTTCACGAAAGAAAACAAATATTCGAAGTTCACCTCGCGAAGATCAAACTGGACCCGAATATTGACAGAGAATTCTTAGCGAAACAAACGCCGGGATTCAGCGGCGCTGACATTGCCAATGTTTGTAACGAGGCAGCACTTATCGCAGCCAGAAATTCTCACGAATCGGTTACAAAACAGGACTTCCTGGATGCTGTAGACCGGATCATTGGCGGTCTTGAAAAGAAAAATAAAGCCATCAAACCTTCGGAAAAAAGAAGAGTCGCTTTCCACGAAGCTGGTCATGCTACAATTTCCTGGTTAGTAGAGCATGCTGCGCCATTGCTTAAAGTAACAATTGTTCCAAGAGGGCGATCTCTTGGTGCGGCTTGGTATCTTCCAGAGGAAAGACAGTTGACTACGACAGAACAGATGCTGGATGAGATCTGTGCGACGTTGGGCGGTAGAGCCGCAGAACAGGCTGTTTTCGGAAATATATCAACCGGAGCTTTGTCTGATTTGGAAAGAGTGACGAAGCAAGCTCAGGCCATGGTAACGATTTATGGTCTTAATGATAAAGTTGGTAATATCTCTTACTATGACAGTTCAGGGCAATCCGAGTACAGCTCTGGAAAGCCATACTCCGAGCAGACTGCCAAACTAATCGATGAGGAAATCTCCAAACTGATTGAGACGCAGTATATCAGAGCGGTTAATATCCTTACTGAAAATCGTGACAAATTGGATGCACTGGCTCAGAAATTACTGGACAAAGAAGTCATTTTCCGCGAAGACCTGGAGGAAATTTTCGGAAAACGTGCTTGGGATCCGGAACTGACCGAGAAACCGGTCTCCAGCCTGGACAATCCTGCCGACGCCGGAAACGTCTTGAATCCAGAAAGTTAGTCTGTTTTCGAAGCATTAATAAACATAGAAATCCTGGTTTTACCAGGATTTTTTTATTAAAACAATAATTTGGTTTTTAGAGTATTATAAATATTCTTTACATTTGTAATAATTAATAAAAAACCCCACTTATTTTGAGTCTTTTCAAAAAACTCGTTAACAAAATAATGAATCAGCCCGAGGAGGAGGAACCGGACGTGACCAAACTGGCCGACCAGCTCCGCGATGCCGACTTAGACTATAAGTTTGCGCAGCTCTTTACGCATTCCGGCGGTTTTTTTAATTATTGCGCCGATGAATCCGAGGCGCTTCAGACGCTGAATCAAATCATCAAGATTGAACAAATCAGCAATGTTTTCTGCTGGGACCAGGATCTGAGAAATTTCCTCGATGTCATCAAAACGCCTTATTCGCCGGAACTGACGGAGGGCAATGATGCCGCCTTCATCACCTGCGAATATCTGATCGCTTTTGACGGCAGGATTATGCTGTCTCACAACAACATTCTGCATTACCATTCGTCCAGATTGCCAAGCAAAATCATCATCATGGCTAATATCTCGCAGATCGCAAGCAACCTGAACGAGGCTATGATGAAGGTGAAACGTGCCGGAAATCTTAAGAATCTGACCTCCATTAGCGGCAGCCAGTCCAAATTGGACACCCCGAATAAGGATAATACCAAACTTTTCTTACTTTTGCTGGAAGATTAAATTTCAACTTTGGATAAAAATTTCATTCAGCGTTCTCTTTCGGGACTGGTTTATGTTCTGATCATCGCCATCTGTACCACGCCGCTTGGCGAGAAATTGTTCAGCAGTTTTCTGCCGGAAGTGAAGCAGCAATACCTCTTTTACGGGTTGATGACCTTCTTCCTCATCGTAGGACTTTTTGAGTGCATTAAGATCATGAAGTTTGACAACAGCATTTATAAATGGCTGGTTTTTCCAATTGCGGCATTTATCTATTACCGATTCACAAAACGTTTTTTCTACCACGGCTTTTTTTTTGATGTCAATTTCAGCGAAATGCTTTCCCTGCTGCTGATCCCAATCGCAGCCATTACATTATTCAAATTTCCCAAAGAACTTTATTTTGAAAATGGTAAGCTGATTTTCACCGTCGTCTATCTGGCATTACCATTTGGCTTCGCCCTAGGACTGCCAAAGTTTAGTACGCTGGATCCCGAAAAGTCTTTTACCCTGGAGGTTTTCATGTTGTTTGTCCTGATCTGGAGCAGCGACACTTTTGCTTACATTACAGGCAGATTATTTGGAAAGCATAAAATGGCGCCCAAAATCTCGCCTAAAAAAACCTGGGAAGGTTTTGCGGGCGGCGTAGTACTCACTTTAATACTTGGATTTATCGTGGAGCGGTATTTCCCCGATCTCCGTGGCAACTGGATGATTGTCGGGTTGCTGGTGTCTATATTTGCACCACTTGGCGATTTGGTGGAAAGTCAGCTAAAGCGTAGTTTTGCAGTGAAGGACAGCGGAAATATCATCCCGGGACATGGCGGTGTGTTGGACAGGCTGGATAGCTTTATCCTCTGCGCCCCAGTGATTTACCTTTATTTTATTTTAGAAAAACTTTTTTAGAACCGAAATATGAAACTACATAAGGAATCAAAAGGAACACTGATTGTTGCCATTTTATTCATTGCATTTATCGCAACCATATCCATTTATTATTTGGAAATATGGTCTCTGGTCATCCTGATTCCGCTGCTGATCATGCTGGGTCTAATTTTCTGGTTTTTCCGCGTTCCGGCGAGAGCCATCCTGGATCATACCGAAAATGTGGTTGCACCTGTGGACGGAAAAGTTGTAATGATTAAAGAAGTTTTTGAAGATGAGGTTCTGAAAGCAAACTGTATTCAGGTTTCCATCTTTATGTCGCCACTTAACGTACACATCTGCCGATATCCTGTAAGCGGTGACGTTACTTATAAGAAATACCATCCCGGGAAGTATCTTGTGGCATGGCACGAAAAATCTTCCACAGAAAACGAAAGAACTACGGTTGCTGTCAACAGCTTAACCAACCATCAAGTGGTGTTCCGCCAGATTGCAGGTTACGTCGCCAGAAGGATTGTTTTCTACTGTAATATTGAAGATAAAGCCAAAGCCGGACACGAATTCGGATTTATCAAGTTCGGTTCCAGAATGGACGTTTTCCTGCCTCTGGATACCGAGATCCTTTGCAAAATCGGAGATAAGACCAAAGGCGGAATGGACGTTATTGCCAGGCTGCGTGACTAATTCCTAAGGCTTATCGACCGAAATAGTCCCGTCGAAGCTGATTGGCTGGCGGTTATTCGACTGGATGGATAAAAAGCCGCTTCCGTTTTTGAATATCTCCAGATTGAAGACGTAACTTTCCTTGGCATCCTGAGGCTTGATGATCAGCAGCGTATTCCCTTTTCTGGTCTTGGACTCTGTAACGGTAAAGGCTTTGGACTCAAAACTGATGCCTCCTCTCGAAGCGTCCGCAGGGTTTACGTTGAATGCCCTTCCGAAATAAGGCAGATAAACACTGAATAAATCTTTTTTAAGGTTAAAACCATAACCCGGATCCAAGTTCATCATCCTGTTGCCTCCTGCGCCTGGCATCGAGTTCAGAATATTGGCAGCTTCATTACCCATCGGAAATGCACGTGTGGCGTTATAATTAAATTCTCTGTTCTGAACAGCAGCGGTGAGCGCGGCTGGTTCCATATAGATTTGTGAAGTGCAGCTCAGCATGGTGATTGCTGCAACGATCATTAACATTAATGGTCTCATTTTGAATATTTTAATTGTCATTGAAAATCAAAAACCGTACAAGTTTCTGTTTAGATAACTTTCGGCTTTAGAAGTTAATCGGTGCTATAGAATTTCTCTTGCCGCATCAGAAAAAATTCCGATAATCTTCGATTCCTCATTTTCCCAGCAGAGTTCGTCGGCAGCAACATTCAGGTGATGGAGATAGGACGCTTTTCCGTTGGTCAGAACCTTTTTAAGGTTTTCGGCGAGATGTTCGGGCGTATGGTTTTCCAAAACCTCACCCACTCCAAACTCCTTAACGATACTTCTCATTTCCGGAAAATCAGAAACTACGACCGGCACCCGTGACTGGATATAATCGGAAATTTTATTCGGCAAAGAGTAATAATAGCTTAGTCCGTTATTTTCCTCCACACTGATTCCCACCGCCGCCAGAGGCGTAATCTTGCGCAGCTCTTCCGGTACCAGTTTGCCAAGAAACTTGACTTTTGCAGACACGCCAGCTCGGTCCGCTATCGCCCTGAATTCGGATTCCAGAGGTCCGCCGCCCGCAATCCAAAGCTCAGCGTCATCTATGAACTGCATGGCCAGGATGGCTTTGTCAATGCCTCGTGAATAATTAAGCCAACCCTGATACAGAATAATTTTTGGGAAATGGTCGGCAGCACCTTCAAAAGTAATTTTCCGGGGAAGATTTCTCACAACGGTCGGACGCCTGATGCTGTATTCTTGTACAAACCACCCGGCGTATGAATCACTGGCGGTTATCATGCGTTTCATTTTCGGGACAAAATTCTTCTCTATGACTTTCCAGACTTTCTTCACCCAGCGGCCTTGTATCGTAGGCATCTCGGTAAAAATCTCATGACTGTCAAAGACCATCGGGATTTTCAGCTTTCTCGAAATCAGATAATTTGGCATAATTGTCTCCAGATCATTGGCCAATAAAATGGTCTTATTGTCAGCATTTTTAAGGACTTCATGATACAGTTTTTTCTGAAATTCAATATAAGCCCTACGCAGGACTTTAGCCTTCAGTGGAATTCTGATCACGGGATAAGGTCTGGACATTTCCGGTGCACCCAGCCAGTCATTTCCGATGAGAATAACCTGATAACCATTGTCACTAAGGGTTTTGCAGACTTTTTCCACACGCTGGTCCGTGACCAGGTTATTGAAGACACTTACGATTACCTTCATCTAATTCTTTTTGAAAATATTATACGATTGAATGACTGCAAGAATAGCGTTTGGAATGATAATTGGCCATAGCATTCCGCTGTATATCCCATAGATAATAAAGCAGATGCAACCCAATAAATTGATGGTTCTGATCGTTTTAATATCTTTCAACAGAAAACTGGCCACTACGAAAGCGGAAGCCAAATAACCAACGTATTGTGACCAATGATTCATCTCAATGATTAAGAATTACAAACCTAAACATTTTTATAAAAAATCAAGTCATAAAGTCCGTTTTTTTCTGATGGCAATCTATTTGCAAACGAATATTTAAATTTTACAATAAATAATTGTAGGATTTATCATAAAAAACATAACTTAGTGTATAATTTTTAATTATGGATTATAAATTTTCAGACGGTTTGAACCGCGTGTTCAAGCAAAGCAAAAATGAAGCAAGACGTTTGCAGAGTGAGTTTCTGAATACTGAACATTTCCTGTTAGGGATCATCAAAACTGAAAATTCGGCAAAGGAAATTCTTGAAAATCTGAACGCTGACCTCACCCAGATAAAGAGAAAAATCGAAACCCTGAGCGCTGTGAACTCTAATCCGTTTACCGCCAATATGGGCAGCATCTCCTTTACTAAAATGGCTGATCAGGCCGTAAAACGTTCCGAACTGGAATGCCGGCAGTACCAGTCTGCGGATATCAATACCGTGCACCTGCTATTAGGTGTACTCTACAAGCAGGAAGATCCTACATCCAGCATTCTCCAGGCTTACGACATCGATTACGATGCCGTGCAGAAAGAATACAGAAAAATGCTCAAAAATACGGATCAGCTTCCTCAGAACAGCGCTTATGACGATGATGATGAGAAAGATGAGCCATACAGCCAGATGAAAAAGCCGACAGGCAATCTTGGTGCTCAGAAAAGCAAGACGCCGACGTTGGATAACTTTGGGCGAGACCTCACGTCTTTGGCCAGAGACGGAAAACTGGATCCGGTTATCGGCCGTGAAAAAGAAATTGAGCGTGTTTCCCAGATTTTATCGAGAAGAAAGAAAAATAATCCATTACTGATTGGGGAGCCAGGTGTAGGTAAATCTGCCATTGCAGAAGGGCTTGCGCTTAGAATTCATCAGAAAAAAGTTTCAAGAGTTCTTTATGGTAAACGAGTAATTACTTTGGACTTGGCAAGCCTTGTTGCCGGAACCAAATATCGTGGACAATTCGAAGAAAGAATGAAGGCAATCATGACGGAATTGGAGAAAAACCGTGACGTCATTCTTTTCATTGATGAGTTGCATACCATTGTTGGTGCGGGTAGTTCTACAGGAAGTCTGGATGCTTCCAATATGTTCAAACCTGCTTTGGCAAGAGGTGAAATCCAATGCATTGGAGCGACTACCTTGGATGAGTACCGCCAGTACATCGAGAAAGATGGCGCTTTGGAAAGAAGGTTCCAGAAAGTAATGGTAGAGCCGACTTCCATTGAAGAAACCATTCAGATCTTACATCAGATCAAAGATAAATATGAAGATCATCACAATGTGCATTACAGCGATGAAGCGATTAATGCCTGTGTAAACTTGACGTCCAGATACATCACGGACCGATTCCTTCCGGACAAGGCGATTGACGCCATGGACGAGGCCGGATCGCGGGTCTACATCAAGAACATGAAAGTTCCGACAGAGATCATCGATCATGAAAAACGCATCGAGGAAGTGAAGGAGCTGAAACAACAGGCTGTAAAAGCTCAGGATTACCTTGAAGCCAGAAAACTGAAAGACGAAGAAGAAAGACTTCAGATTGAGCTGAACATCGCTCAGGAACAATGGGACAAGGATGTGAAGGAGAAAAAAGAAGAAGTCACCGAAGAAAATGTTGCGGAAGTGGTTTCCATGATGAGCGGTGTTCCTGTAACTAAAGTAGGTAAAAATGAGCTGGATAAACTGGCCCAGATGGACGAAAAGCTTAATGGCAAAGTAATAGGCCAGGAAGATGCCGTGAAAAAGGTGGTGAAAGCGATCCAAAGAAACAGAGCCGGTCTTAAAGATCCGAACAGACCCATCGGAACATTTATTTTCCTTGGAACGACAGGTGTCGGTAAAACCGAGTTAGCCAAAGTTATGGCGCGTGAGTTATTCGATTCTGATGAAGCATTGATCCGGATTGACATGAGTGAGTATATGGAGAAATTCGCAGTTTCCAGATTGGTCGGAGCGCCTCCGGGATACGTTGGCTACGAAGAAGGTGGACAATTGACAGAAGCTGTCAGAAGAAAACCTTATGCAGTTGTTCTTTTGGACGAGATTGAAAAAGCACATCCGGATGTTTTCAACATTTTGCTACAGATCCTGGATGAAGGTCACGTTACCGACTCACTTGGAAGAAAAATTGACTTCAGAAATACCATCATCATCCTGACTTCCAATATCGGGACCAGAGATCTCAAAGATTTCGGGGATGGCGTTGGTTTCGGAACCAATGCGAAGAAAACCAATTCTGACGCTAGAGCAAGATCCACGATTGAAAGTGCTCTGAAAAAGGCTTTTGCACCGGAATTCCTTAACAGAATTGATGATATAATTATCTTTAATTCTCTTGAACAGACGGATATCAGAAGAATTATCGATCTGGAATTAGGAAAACTTTATGGCAGATTGGAGAAACTGGGTTATAAAGTTGAACTGACGGATGAAGCCAAAGACTTTATTGCCGAGAAAGGCTGGGATAAAGATTTCGGCGCAAGACCGCTGAAACGCGCCATCCAAAAGTACATCGAAGATTTACTTGCAGAGATGTTGGTAAACAAGCAGTTTGGCGAAGGCGAGAAAGTGGTGCTGGAAGTCAATGATGCTAAAGATGGTTTGATTGGCAAATCTCAAAAAGAAAAGACAAACAAAGAAAGCGTCAATTAATATTTAACTTTTTAAAAATACAAATCACCTCATACCGAGGTGATTTTTTGTTGCTTTTATTGATTTTTTCAATGCGGGAAATTAACGTAACTCTAAAGAATTTAATCGTACTTTTGCAAGCTCAAACTAAGAACTCCCGTCAAGAGTTTCGTAAAATTGAAAACAAATGAAAATAGTAGTTGGCCTTTCCGGAGGTGTAGATTCCAGCGTGACCGCTTATCTTCTTCAACAGCAAGGTCACGAAGTTATCGGACTTTTTATGCGCAACTGGAATGATGCGTCCGTAACTTTGGAGGACGAGTGTCCCTGGATAGAAGACAGTAATGATGCGCTTCTCGTCGCACAAAAATTAGGAATTCCTTATCAGGTCATCGATATGAGCGAGCTCTACAAAGAAAGAATTGTAGATTATATGTTCGAGGAATATCAGAAAGGCAGAACGCCCAATCCCGATGTGCTTTGTAACAGAGAAGTGAAATTCGATGTGTTTATGAAAACGGCTTTATCGCTTGGTGCTGAGAAAGTTGCGACCGGACACTATGCAAGAGTTCATTCCACAATAGATGAAAATGGAAAAGAAGTTTTTCATCTTTTAGCAGGAAAAGATAATAACAAAGACCAGAGTTATTTCCTTTGCCAATTAAGCCAAGACCAATTGTCAAAAGCGTTGTTCCCGATTGGAGAACTGACGAAACCAGAAGTTCGTGAGATTGCGAAAGAACAAGGTTTGGTGACGGCTGACAAGAAGGATTCTCAAGGACTTTGTTTCATTGGAAAGGTAAGTTTGCCGACTTTTCTTCAGCAACAATTGGTTCCGAAAGAGGGCGAAATTGTAGAAATCTTCAATGACTTTGCTGAATATCAGAAACCGCAGCCAACATTCAATTCAAAAAAAGAAGAATTGGAATATCTGTCGGCGAAAATCCAGTATAAAAGAGAAGACGGCAAAGTGATTGGCAAACATCAGGGTGCGCAGTTTTTTACCATTGGACAAAGTAAAGGTTTGGGAATCGGCGGACATAAGGAGAGTTGTTTCATCATCTCGCGAGAAATGGAAAATAACATCATTTTCGTGGGCGAAGGCAGAAATTTCCCAGGCCTTTTCCGCAAAGCTTTAAAAATCGACAATTCCGAGGTGCATTGGGTTCGGGAAGATTTGAAGTTGAAAAATGGAGAATCTTTGGAAGTAATGGCGAGAATACGTTACCGCCAAACTTTGGAGAAAGCCACGATTTATCAATTCGAAGAAGGTTTTTATATGGAATTTGAGAATCCTCAATCCGCAATTGCTGAAGGGCAATTTGCCGCTTGGTATATTGATGATGAATTGATTGGAAGTGGCGTGATTTTTTAAATAAACCTTGTATTATTTTTAAATAAAAGCAAAAACCGTAAATAGAAATTATTTTATTTACGGTTTTTCGTATTTTTGTAAAATAAGAAATTTTTAATTTAAGAAAAATGAAAAATTTTATTTCAGGTAATATGATTAATCAAGGTTATCACAAAAGCTTTCAGCCCCACTATATCAATAAGAATTGGATTATTGATGATATGTCTGTTCTCAATCTTTTAAGCAAAGCCGATCGACAGTTGGGAAGATTGGACACTTTTTCACAATATGTCAATATTGATTTATTTATCAGTATGCATATTGTGAAAGAAGCAACTCAATCCACAAAAATTGAGGGAACACAGACCAATATAGAAGATGCATTTTTACAAAAAGAAGATCTTGCATTAGATAAAAGAGACGATTGGGAAGAAGTTCATAATTACATCCAAGCGATGAAAACTGCAGTTCGAGATTTAGAAAACCTGCCAATTTCTTCTAGGCTAATAAAAAAAACGCATAAGACTTTAATATCAGGCGTCAGAGGAGAACATAAGCTTCCGGGCGAATACAGAAAAAGCCAAAATTGGATTGGCGGAGCGACTATTAATGATGCCACATTTGTTCCTCCAGTTCATACTTCTGTCGACGAATTGATGTCAGATTTAGAAAAGTTTGCTAATGATGATTTTAATGATTTACCAGATTTATTGAAAATTGCAATTATTCATTATCAATTTGAAACAATTCATCCTTTTCTGGATGGCAATGGAAGAATAGGAAGATTGTTAATTCCAATTTATCTAGTAAGCAAAGGTATTTTAAAACAACCGATTTTATATTTATCTGATTTTTTTGAGAAACACAGAAGTTTATATTATGACAATCTAATGAGAGTAAGAACCCATAATGATCTGACACAATGGTTTAAATTTTTTCTGACCGGAGTTATTGAAACAGCAAAAATTGGGGTAGAAACTTTTGATGGAATATTAAAACTACAAAAAGATTTGGAAGACAAACTCTTGAGTCATAAAGGAAATACAGACGATGCTAGAAAAATCATCGCATCTCTTTATGAAAATCCAATAACCGATGCACAAAAAGTTGAAAAAATTATAGAAAAATCCTATGGTTCTGCTTACAAGCAAATCGCTTTGCTGGAAAAATTAGAGATTATTAAGGAAATTACTGGTGGCCAGAGAGGAAAAGTTTATGCTTTTGATGCCTATATCAAACTTTTCAAAAAGTAGATTCAAAACCTTAAATAAAACTTTCGTTATTTAAGGTTTTTGTAGTTTTTCTAAAATAAAAATTCTAATTTCCCGCCAGCCAATCCTTAAAATCCTTTACCCGTTCCCGGCTCACCGTGATTTCTTCATTGGGCTGAAATTCCAGATCAACTTTATAATTCGGAGAAGTGTGAATGTTTTTGATGTAATCTGAACTGATGATGAATTGCCTGTTCACCCGGAAAAATTTAGAATTATCCAATACATTTTCTAATTCGTCCAAAGTAAAATCAGTAGGGAAATTTCGCTCTTTGGTTTGGAGATAGACAATCTTGTTTTCGCTGTAGAAACAGCTCACTTCATTGATAGAAACCACTTTAAGATTGTAACCGATTTTCACTAAAATTCTGGAAAGCGTAGATTTTTCTTTACGAACGATTTGCCTGATTTCCTGAGAATTAACCGTTCCTTCTTCCGGCAGGAATGATTTAAACTTTTCGATGGCTTTCGACAGATCTTCTTCTTCAATAGGTTTCAGAAGATAATCGATGCTGTTCAGCTTGAATGCTTTCAAAGTATATTGATCAAAAGCCGTAGTGTAAATGATGAAGGCTTTAGTCGAAACTTTATCAAAAATATCAAACGATAATCCGTCGCCTAAAACGATATCCGAAAAAATGAGTTGAGGATGTTCGTTATCCTGAAACCAATCGACCGCTTCTTCCACTGAATTGAGGCTGGCAACCAATTCCAAATCAGCAAATAAACCCAATAATTTTTCAAGTCTTCTTACAGCAGGTTTCTCATCTTCGATGATTATCGTTCTAATTTTCATATGTAGATGTCTATTGGTTTTTTTTAATGTTCATATGTTATCGCCGTATCTTCATTGGTGTTTTTGTTCTACCTTGGTCATAGCGATTTCATAATTGTTTTAATAAATGTAGGGAATTAATTTTTTAGTTGATTTCCGGTAGTCGAGATAATCTTGTCCAAACTGCTCGACTAGTGCTTTTTCTTCGACAGCAATTCTGTAGGAAAATGCCAGAAAGGGCGGAACACAAGCGATGATCAGTGAAAGCCAATTGTTGAGGTACAGTCCCAATCCCAAAAAAGTCAGTAAAGAAGCCGCGTAAGAAGGATGTCTCAAAACACTGTAAAATCCGTCTTTCTTGATTTTATGGTCTTCACGAATCGTAACATCTACCGTAAAATATTTTCCTAATGAACGGACAATGAAAATCCTCGATAAAATTCCCGTGAAAATCAGGATCAACCCAAGATAAACAATCCATTGATCTTTAACAATCGTCAGATCCAAAGTGCTGAAACGAATGTATGAGACAAAAATCGACAAGGAAATGGACAAGATAATGATCACCCACAGAATGTTGAGCGATGACTTGTCCTTGCCTTTTTTATCCGTCTCATTAGAAGACAAGCGTTGTTTGTAAAAAACTTCTGTGGCCAGCCAGAGCAACATTAGAATATAAAAAATAGTTGTTATCATTTTATTTGTATTTTTCTGTCAACTCTCTGATTTTCTTATCCTCCCAATCTTTCCCCAGGAAAAATCCAGGACAGAAAACACCGGCTGCATGCGCCAGAAGTCCGATGCCCCAAAAGACAGGTGTAGCCCAGATCTGCCAGCTCCAAAAACTGTGTTCCTCACGGATCTCGCTCCAGTTGGCAAAATAAGAAATAGATTTACCAGAATATAGATGGTCAAATGCGTGTAGAAGCTTTTCAGGCGTTTCACTTTCCTCACCGCTTCGCGGTACTGGATATCATTTTTGTCATTAATATGTTCCATTGTTCTGCTTTTTAAGTTCTTTGTTAATCATTACATTTTCCCAATCGGAATTGAACAAAAACAGTTTTGCGCCTTTGATAGCCAGAATCAGTGCCCAGATGATGAAAATCCAGGAAACGCGCATCTCGCCAAGATTCTGCGGAAATCCGTTTTTGAAAAACCTGACACCGTAAACCACGCCAAATACGATGGCGAAAACCAGAATCGCGGTATAGAATTTTTTGATCTTTTGTACTCTTTCCACCGCCATTTCGTAACGTGAGTTGTCTTTATTGATAATTTCCATTGTGATTGATTTTTTAAATTATTTCTGATTGTTCATTATTTCGCGGATCTTTTTTTCTTCCCAATTTCTGCCGATGGCAAAAGTGTTCATTCCGTGCGCCAGAAGTCCGATACCCCAGCCTAACATTGGCCAATAAAACCAAAGCTGTTCCGGCGAAGTTAATAGATTGATGATCACTAAAAATGGAATCACGATGCAGTAGGAGATCAGGTTTCCATAGAATCCTTTCAGTTCTTTTACTCTTTTCACCGCTCTTTCGTAAGCGATATTTTCTGTGTTTTCTGAGGTGTAAGTTGTCATTGTTTGAGAATTTTTTTCGATTAATATGGGGATTTTGACTTTAAAGGTTTGTTCCGATTTTTCAATAAAAACATTGTCTTTTGTAAGCAGTGCATAGCGCTGAACGATATTCGCCAATCCAATTCCTGCACTTTCTTTCAGTTGCTCTCTTACTTGGAGATTGTTCTCGATGCAAAGGAATTTTCCTTCCGTAAAGATTCTGATGTTCAAAGGTTTAGAAGATGTCGCAAAATTATGTTTGATGCAGTTTTCTAATAACAATTGCAAGGAAAGCGGAACCACGAATTTTTGCAAATCATCCTGGCTCACATCAAAATTAAAATCAACACTGTCCTCGAATCTGGTTTTCAAAAGATTGCAGTAGATTTTGGCAAATTCTATTTCATCCTCCACTTTTACCATTTCTTTGTCCTTCTGCTCCAGAACGTAACGGTAAATCTTAGACATAGAGGTCGTGAATTTCTGCGCCTGTTCCGGATTTTCGTCGATCAGAGCGGTTAAAACATTCAGAGAATTGAACAAAAAATGCGGATCCAACTGATTCTTCAACGATTCGAATTGGGCATTGGCAGATTTGGCGATCAGCTTCTGCTCTACGACTTCCTTCTTCGTATTCTTTTTCAGTTCCTCCATAAAACCTTTGGCGTGGAGAAAAGCTGAAATCATCAAAGCTATATTAATAGTGAACCAGTTGATAAAATTATATTTACTGGAAAAGAACGTTTCCACAGTCGCCGTTTTCTGGATCACTACAAAATTGAGATAACCGCAGAGGTAACTTACCACAACATTCACAATGACCAGCGCAATGATTCCGAAGATCGTCCGGGTTCTGGTCTGTTCTGCCCACGGAAATTTTTTGTTGAGGAACTCGTTGGTCAGTCCATTACTGATTCCAATGAACAAGGAGTACATCAGACAGATCAGTAAGCCGTAGAAAAAGTTCTCCACGGTCTTCTCATCGCTGTCTACGATGAAGAAAAAAAGGTTGATGCCGAAGCCGACCCAAAGCAGTGATATGATATTTTTTCTTTTCATTTCTTAATTTCTTGGTTCAAAATTATTTTAATCAGAGAAGGTAAACAATAATATATTACCGAACTGTAAAAATTTTCGTCTGAACGGTAAAATAAGCCTGAAGAAAATAAAAGGAACACTATTTGCTTACAAGTTGGGACAAATATTATTTTATGAAGAACAGTATCGAAATCATATTCGCAGGACTTTTCGGAACTGCCACAGTTCTGGGAATATTTGCGGCCAGAAAATATTTCCGCGAAAAAGTTTATAACACAGACTATTCCGACCACCATATGCTTTTCGGAAAGTCAGACAAGTCTTATGCACACCCGAATGACGGTGTGGAGCTGGACGCCTTCCTATAACACCAACTCTATTTAATTATATTGAATTTCCGGTTCGCAAGAGCCGGATTTTTTTGTGGAAAACTTTCCGGAATTTTAAGATATTTTTCATTTTTCAAGTGATAATTTTATCGTTAAAGATTTAAAGTTTCAAGTTCAATGTTTTGCATACAATTGAAACTTTAATAACTCTAAACTTTCAATCCGAAACATTGAACTCGCAAATTCCAAAAGGCCAGGGCGCACAACGCAACGTCATCAACCGCTTCGAAAGATATACCTTCGAGCCGGAAGATTATGAACTGGACAACATCAAGACACAGGTGACGGAAGTTTTCCCAAAGACGATTATCAATGTGATCAAAAGTCCGGATCTAATGATGGACTATTCGATGAATCCGTATCAGGGTTGCGAGCACGGCTGTTCCTACTGTTTTGCAAGACCGACGCACGAATTTTGGGGTTACAGCGCAGGTGTAGATTTTGAAAGAAAGCTGATGGTCAAGAAAAACGCGCCGCAATTGTTGGAAAAAACCTTTCAGAAAAAATCTTACATTCCAAAACCGATTATGCTTTCTGGCAATACCGATTGCTATCAACCCATTGAAAGACAATTTGAAATCACCAGAAAATTGCTTCAGATTTGTCTGGATTACAGACATCCCATATCAATTATCACAAAAAACGCTTTGATTCTGCGAGACCTGGATATTCTTGAAAAAATGGCGGAGAACAATCTAATTTCGGTCAATATGAGCATTCCGACACTTAATGAGGACTTGAGACGCGTAATGGAGCCAAGAACTTCAACCGCAAAAAACAAGCTGAAAGCCATTGAAGTTTTATCGGAGAAAAATATTCCTGTGAATGTAATGATTGCGCCGGTCATTCCTGGTTTGACGAGTGATGAAAGTCTTGGCATCATGAAATCCGTTTCCGATGCCGGCGCCAGAAGTTGCGGTTACACCTTGGTAAGACTCAACGACACGGTTGAACCCGTTTTCGTCCAATGGCTGGAAGCGCATTTCCCCGACCGGAAAGACAAAGTCCTGAATCTCATCCGCTCTATGCGCGGCGGAAACCTTGGTGAAAAAAGATTTTTCGCAAGGTATCAGGGTGAAGGTCAGATAGCAGAGATGATCCACAAAACCTTCGAAATCGGGAAGAAGAAATTTTTTAATAATCGGGAAAGAGCTGTTTTGACGACCGAACATTTCACAGGAAGCAGGACGCAGCAATTGCGATTGTTTTGATTAAAATTTTAATTGCTTTTGATTAGATTTGCATTTGAAAAAACCAGATAGATACCATAGTTTCGTATGTAAAATCTATTTTCACTTCAACAAAAGTCAAAATAGTTCTATATTTCTATTTGGCTTTAATAAAAACGACAGTAATTTTCCCCAATGAAGCAATATTCCGCAAAACGAAGCATCCAGATTCTCGCTCATATCCTTGAACAATACGGCATCGACAAAATCATCATTTCTCCAGGATCCAGAAACGCACCGCTGGCGATTCATTTTTCCGAGATTGATGCCTTCCAGTGTTACAGTATTGTGGACGAAAGAGCGGCGGCTTTTGTGGGATTGGGAATGGCAAAATCAATCAAGAAACCCGTTGCGATTACCTGTACAAGCGGTTCGGCTGCAACCAATTATTATCCTGCGGTGGTGGAAGCCTTTTATCAGAACGTTCCGCTTTTGGTTCTCACAGCGGACAGGCCTGCAGATTTTGTTGATATTTTTGATGGACAAACCATTCGTCAGAAAAATATTTTTCAGCAACATTCTTACGGCGATTTTGAATTGCTGGAAGATGATTCTTCGACAGGCTCAGAACTCTCCGCTGATGATTACAACTTCGAAACGATCAAAAAAGCGGTTGAACTCTGCATTGAGAAAAGCGGCCCGGTTCATATCAATATTCCTTTGAAAGAGCCACTTTACAACCTTCTGGACGAGTTGCCCGTGATGCCGGCTGTTGAGAAAACCATTCAGAAAAAGAGTTACGATATTTCATCCAATCTCATTGCGGATTGGAATACTTCGAAGCGCATTATGATTCTGGCTGGCACTTTGGATCCAAATCCGGAACTGGAAGCGCAACTATCACAACTGGTTAAAAATCACAGCGTTGTCGTTTTGACGGAAATGAATTCCAACCTGCAGCACGACAAATTTTTTGCTCATGTTGACCGTTATGTGACCGATTTCACCGAAGAAGATTACCAGACTTACGCTCCGGATTTGCTGATTACGATTGGTCAAAATGTGGTATCAAAACGTGTGAAGCAATTTCTGAGAAAAGCGAAGCCGAAGCAGCACTGGCACATCGATCATTACTGGCAACCTGATACTTATTTTGCTTTGACCCAAAAAATAGAAGTTAAACCGGAGATCTTCTTCTCCAAATTACTGAAATCCATCAATTTAGAGCCAAAACCGTTTTTTAATTTATGGGACGTCCGGAAAGATAAAAAAGATGCGAAACACGAAGAGTATCTCAAAAAAGCGCCGTTTTCGGATTTCTATCTTTTTAATCAATTGTCGAATCAGATTCCTAACAATTACCGGATTCATTTTTCCAATTCTTCCGCCATCCGATATGCGCAATTATTTGAATATCAGAAATATGATGTGTATTGCAACCGCGGCACCAGCGGCATAGACGGCTGTACTTCTACAGCGATGGGATTTGCGATGATGGAAGATGAACCAACGATTCTGATTACCGGCGACTTATCGTTTTTCTACGACATCAACGGACTTTGGAACCAGTACATTCCGCCATATACGAGAATTGTAATTTTTAATAATGGGGAAGGCAACATTTTCAGAATCATTCCTGGGCCAAGCGGAACTAATGCCCTGGACGAGTTCATCGCCACGCAACATCACAGAAATGCTGAATTATTAGCCAAAAATTTCGGATTCGATTATACAAGGGTCGAAGACGAGATTTCTCTTGACCGCGTTTTGCCCAACTTTTTCAAGTCCAATCCAAAACCTAAGATTCTGGAAGTAATGACTTCGGAATGTAATAATGCGGATATTTTGAAGCAGTATTTTGAAGCGTTGAAATAAATTATGCAAATCGAAAGGGCTCAAGAAAATGACCACACCATTCTAAGTAAGATTACTTATTTAGGAAAAGCCTTTTGGGGTTACGATAAAGAATTACTCGATAAATGGAAAGATGACCTCACAATAACTCCTGAATATATTAGCTTAAATGAAACTTTTAAATTGATTTCCGATGGACAAATTATTGGTTATTATTCTTTTTTGAAACTTGAAAATAATATTGTAAAGCTTGATTTTCTATTTATTTTGCCGGAATATATTGGTTCAGGAATTGGAAAACTGTTGATGACTGATTTCATTGATAAAGCCAAAAGTCTTAATATTGAAAAAATAATTTTAGATGCTGACCCTAACGCAGAAAAATTTTATTCTAAATTTGGCTTTAGCATTTACAACAAATTGGAATTATCTGTGAAAAATCGATTTCTTCCGCAAATGGAATTAATTCTAAATTAATACTCAAAGTCAGATTCTTCTTTCGGAAGATTAATGATTTTTTCAATGGGATAAATAAACATATCATCGAAGTCATTCAATGCATTAATAAGCTGAAAATGTGTGAATTGTTTAATGTTATCTAAAGTAATTTCGGTTTCCTGAATTTCTTTTTTTTCCAGAAGATGGTGCCTCATTACACCATTCAGAAGATAGCTTTTCGGCGTGAACCAGGTTTTACCTTTCAAAAACAAAAGGTTGGAATAGGATGTGTCCGTGATCTGATTATTTTTCACAATAATGACTTCATCTGCATTACTTCCGTCTTTTAATTTTTGTAATGGAGTTCTGTCAGCAGACTTAAAGCTATAATCGATTTCATTATCAATAACCAATTCAAAATCATCTATTTCGGAAATTGCATACGGAATCATTTGAGTCTTGAATTGATTGTCCAAATCATACTCGATGCGGAATTTATAGAGGCCGGCTTCATCATGTTTCAGATTGAGGAATACACTATGAATATTGATTTTGCATTCTTTTCCAAAATGCGAAAAAGTCTCATTCATTCTTTTCTGATGAAGTTCTTTGAGGAAAATTTTTCGGTCTTCCACTTTGATGCTTTCAATAAATCGGGACATAGATTTTGTGTTTCATTTCTTCGTATTCGCCATTCAGGTCACTTTGGTGCGTGATGCCGCCACCACTTTTGAAAAAGAGTTTTCCGTTTTCTTTTTCGATAAACCGAATCATCACGCAGGAATCGAGGTTTTTTCCGTCAAAATAGCCTGCAATTCCGGTGTAGAATCCGCGGTCAGATTGCTCAGCTTCCAGAATGATTTCCAGCGTTTTGGGTTTTGGCGCGCCCAAAATGGAACCAGCCGGCAGAAGTTTTTGGAGTATTGTACCGACTTTAGTTCGAAATTCCGGCTTGATGGTGCCTTCAATCTCGGAACTCATCGCCAGGAGGTTTTTTTGCTTAGTTTTGATGTAATCGATTCTTTGAAATTCTTTGACCTGAACCTCATCCGCAACCATACTCAGATCGTTTCTGAGCAAATCGACAACGGTATAATGTTCTGCTTTTTCCTTCGGATTGTTTTTCAGAATTCGTTCCGCATCAGGAATTTCTGCGTCGATGGTGCCTTTCATCGGATGCGTCAAAATCTTGTGATCGACAATTTCCACAAATGTTTCCGGCGAGAAAAAAACGAATTCATCAGGAACCAAAACTTTATACTGGGCCTTTGAGAAATTGAAAATATCTTCCAAACTCAGACTGGTCTCGATTTCCGTTTTGGTAGTGTAATTCGTTAAATAAGAATTCCCTTTTCTGAGATGATCCTGAACGATTTCGAATCCTTTTTTATAATCTTCTAACGTCTCGGGAAATGATTTCCAACTAAAATCCCGGATCGTTGCGTGCTGATGATTGACGTTTGTAAGATTCGGAAAATCAATCAACAAAGCTCCATTTTCAATTTCGTTTCTGGTGAAAATCCTGATCTCATCCATCAAAAAATTGATCAGAAAAAAGAAAGGCTCTTGATTCTCTGACAGCGCGTCCATTTTTTGTAATTGTGGATTCTGAAACATAGAAACAAAAATAGAAAAAAGATGATAGAGACAAGATAAAAGACTAAAAATGTGGTTTATCAACTTCAATCCTCTACTTTTGCAAAAATTAAAATAATGACGACGCCAAAACCGCAAATCGGAAACATCATATCAGAAGCCTATCAATACTGGATGCGGACGTTGCCGTTTCAGGTCCTTTTCAGTGTCCTTTATCTTTCTATTTTCATGTTTGCCGCCATGTACGCATACCGCTACTATGGGCTTTTTGATGAGATTATGAAAATCCAGCATCTGTTTTATTCGGATTTCAAAACTTTTACGGAGAAATACAGTGCCATTATGCAGACGGAAAATGCTTTATCCTTTGTGATGGCGACTTTGGTGATTAAATCTGTCATCTTCCCGATGAATATTGGCTTTCTTAAAATATACAGAAAACTGGATCTGGGCGAACAGCCACAGATGTCTGACCTCTTTGCCGGCTTCCAGGGGCATTATTTTTTTATTTTCCTGATATATGCTCTGGCTTGGAATTTCTTCAACCACTATCTGAGTTTTTTAACCATCATCTGGATTCCAATGTTGCTGATGACGCCAGCTCTTATTTTCTTTAAGAATTTTACCATCATTCAGGCTTTCCGAATCAGTACGCAGGTGTTCAGAAACAATCTGCTTTTGCTGATAATGGCTACCGTAATTTCGATTTTGATATCCTACAGCGGCCTGATTATGTTCTTTTTTGGGATTTTCGTTACGTTCCCATTTTGGAATGCTGTGATTTATGTCCTGTATAAGCGTCTGGTCGGCAGTTTCGAGTAATAATTTTTATAGAGTTCATCCATTTAAGGAAATTTTTGTGTAGTTTTGAGTATCAACTACAAAAATAACTTTATGGAAAATTTTAATGAATTCGAAATGACCGGAAAGGTTCCTAACAGAGATTCCGGTAGTATCATCTCCCATGCCTTTGAAATTTATAAAAGCACGTTTGTCTATCCGCTGGTTGCTGGAATTATCTTTGTAATAGGAATTTCTATCCTTGCAACTGTGACCGGCTTTTGGGCAGCCGCTATGGATATGGGCCAGACATCCCGTTCCCTTGGTGGATATGATGCCGATATGTATAAAGAATTGTACAGAGGAACACCATTTTTAACCTTTGCCGGAGGTGCTTCTCTTTTTAATATTTTTCTTTTTTCTCCTTTAGTAGTCGGAACTATCTTCGTCGCACATAAAAGGAACCTTAATCAACAGATTCAATTTTCAGATTTATTTATCGGTTTCAAGCAAAATTTCTTGAACATTGCACTGTATGGATTTATATTTGCAATCGCGGCAGGAATTTCTTCTTGGTTATTTTACATACCTGCCATTTTCATAATGCCATTCCTATTTTTAGGTTTTCCGTTTTTATTATTCCAAAATGCGTCAGCTTTTGAAGCTCTTAAAAAATCTATTGATATAGCAAAAAACCATTATGTCGATATATTACTTCTCAATCTATTGGCATATATCTGCTCTGCGCTTGGGATAATAGCCTGCTGTATTGGTATAGTTTTTACTTACATGTTTTACTACTCTACAATGTACTCTGCTTACTGCGCTTACGTTGCTTTACCACGAGAAATAAAAACAATAAATTAGTAATTTAATCCAATAAACTATGTCAGATTCCGGTAAACAAATAGACTCTGTTGTTATAAAACAGATAGCACTCATACTTTTAATATGCGTGCTGGTAGGATTGATTTGTTGGAATCTGGCATTATTTATACCCGCTGTTCTTGGTGCTGTTACACTCTACATCATTTGCAGAAAATATAATTTCTACCTGATCGAAGAAAAAAACTGGAAGCCTTGGCTATCAGCCACAGTCCTGATGCTGGCTTCACTGATTGTTCTAATCATTCCCATCTATTTTACTATAGACCAGATGGTTGCGAAGCTAGACAATGCTCAGGCTTACATGCAAAAGTTCAATGTTTTTCTGGAAAAAATCCATCAGTTTGTTTATCAGAAAGTTGGATTTGATATTCTGAGTAAAGAGAATATTGCGAAAGTTACCAACTTTGCCGGCACATTTTCTACCAAGGCGCTCAGCACTACATTCAATACATTTACCATCATTTCGTCGATGTATTTCATCTTGTATTTTATGTTTGTAAAGCCGCGGTTTTTTGAAAAAATTGTGGCCCGCGCCATGCCTTTTAAGAAGACCAATACACAATTGCTGGGCGATAAATTCGTAAAACTGGTGATGGCAAATGCCATTGGAATCCCGGTTGTTGCTTTGGGGCAAGGATTTGTTGCGCTGATCGGATACTGGATTTTCGGAGCACCAAGTCCTATGCTACTATTTGCACTCACAGTTTTGGCATCTATGCTTCCTGTGGTTGGTGCCGCAATCATCTATGCTCCGGTAGCAATTTTTATGATTGCCGAAGGCCAGACTGGCCCGGGCGTCGGCGTACTGGTTTATGGATTAATTATCGTGGGCCTCACAGACAATTTGCTAAGGTTTACCTTGCTGAAAAGATTAGAAGATATTCACCCGCTCATTACGGTTTTTGGAATTATCATGGGTATGAACATTTTTGGATTTATGGGTTTAATTTTTGGTCCGATTCTGATGTCACTCACCGTTTTATTGATCCAGGTGTACAGAGACGAGTTTTCCGGCGACGATGTGCCGCCACCTTTGGAAATTCCCAATCAGGATAAAGAACTCGAAGAGGAACCAAAGCTTATCATCTAGATGCAAGACGGAATTAATCCTCAGATCCTTCAGGAAATCTGCGAAGTCCGGATGCCGTTCGGAAAATATAAGAATACCATCCTGGCCGATCTTCCAATCTCCTATCTCGAGTGGTTTATGCGCAACGGCGGTTTTCCCAACGGAAAACTGGGCATGCAGCTGGCCACCGTTTATGAAATCAAATTAAATGGACTGACAGATTTGCTGAAGCCGCTCAGAAGATAATTTTTCGGTA
Organism: Flavobacteriales bacterium UBA720; assembly: GCA_002297505.1. Classification (GTDB taxonomy): domain Bacteria; phylum Bacteroidota; class Bacteroidia; order Flavobacteriales; family Weeksellaceae; genus Epilithonimonas. The sequence continues at coordinate 79,334 of DBLQ01000059.1, read as the reverse complement.
AATTTGCGGAGACATTAGATTTATGAAGAAAAAAATAAATGCCATCCGACGGTCCGTGATGAAAAGCCTGACCAAAAATATTGGCAAATCTCAGCAAAAAGGACAATCCGGCGAGACCATCAAGGTCAGAAAAGTATTGATATCCAGGCCAAATCACCGATTGGGAAATCTTCTACTGCTCACGCCATTGGTCCAGGAAATCGAAAATACATTTCCCGGAAGCAAAATCGACCTTTTTGTGAAAGGTGGCGTAACACCGATTATCTATAAAAATTACAAAAGCGTTCATAATATCTATCAACTTCCGAAGAAGCCATTCAGCAATCTTTTCCAGTACATCAAAGGTTGGTTTGCATTGCGATGGAACAGTTATGATCTGGTTATCAATGCCACACAGGGTTCCTCCTCCGGAAGGCTGTCCATTCTTTTTGCTAAATCCAAGTATAAATTTTTTGGTGAGGATGTGGAAGAATTACAAACCGTTTACCCGGATTATCATCACATTGCCAAAAATACCATTTACAATCTGAGACATTTTCTCAATGATTTTGGCATCGAAAACAAGAAGGCGATTCCTTTTTTGGATTTGAGACTCGATAAAAATGAAATTTTTGATGGACAACAAAAACTTCTGAATCTGGTTCAAAACGACAGGCCAACGATTTGTCTGTTTACCAATGCAACCGGAGATAAGATCTATTCCGAAGCATGGTGGAACGATTTCTACAGTAAACTGAAATCCGCATTTCCCAATCATAACATCGTCGAACTTTTGCCGGTGGAAAATATTTCCAAACTTGACTTCAAAATCCCGCATTTTTACAGCAAAGACGTCCGCGAGATGGGTGGTTTTCTGGCTAACTGCAGCTTGTTTATCGCAGCAGACAATGGCGTGATGCACCTGGCTAGTGCGTCCGGAGTGCCTACTATTGGTCTTTTCAAAGTAACGAACGAAACCATGTACAAGCCTTACAACGACAAAAGTTTCTCGGTTAATACCAATGAGATGAATCAGGATGAAGTAATCAGCCTGATTAAATCGTCTCTATAATTACATTTCAAAAACACAATAACTTCTAACCCTGAAAATGACCTTATGAACTTGATGATTACTGATGCTTATGCCCGCTACAAAAATGACATTCTGAAGATTATTGATAACTTCAAAACGAGTGGAATTGTGGTAGGCCATGGAAACAGAAACACTGTTAAGCGATTTCCAATAGAGAATGTTGAGTTCAACTTCAAATCCTTCAAACAGCACAATGTCATCAACCGGCATGTTTATAAATATTACAGAAAATCCAAAGCCAGACGGTCTTTCGAGTATGCGAATCTGCTGCTGAGCAAAAATTTCCATACACCAGCTCCCGTAGGATATGTTGAGTTTTTTGATTTCTGGGGACTGACGTCGAGTTATTACATCAGCGAACAATTAGAAAATTGTTTTCCATTATCTGATGTACTTTATAATCATGAGTTCCAAGACCGCGAATTTCTGATCCGGAAGTATGCCGAACTCATCTACAATCTCCACGAAAATGGGATTGAGTTTATTGACAATGCTTCAGGCAATTTTCTGATCAAAAGCCAAAATGGTGGATATCACTTTTATCTGGTGGACCTCAACAGGATGAATTTTCATACAGTCTACGAAAAGGATAAACGGCTGAGTAACTTTTCACGTCTTACCAGTGATCAGGAAATCATAAGCATCGTCAGTGCGGAATATGCCAGACTATCCGGCATACCCGTGCAATATTGCATTGATAAAATTAATGAAGCGTCAGAAAGAACACAGCGAAAGCGCAGGCTAAAGCAGAAGCTGAAGTTTTACAAATATTTCCTGAAAAAATAATGCTGATGTGCCGCTCCTACGGAGCTCCGCTCTGTTTGTTCTCATTGCTTGCTACAAACATTTCGCTCCTACGGAGCTCCGCAAAGTTGCTCTTCCTTTCCGCAACAAATATTTTGTTCCTGCGTAGCTTTATTATATTGGTTATTCCTTCAGTGCGGCAATTTCATCGCGCAATTTCGCTGCTTTGATAAAGTCAAGATTTTTGGCAGCACTTTCCATTTCCTTTTGTTTTTGGGCAATAATTTTGCTGATGTCTTCACTGCCATAATTGGCCTTGGTTTCTGCCACTTCCTGAAGGATTTCTTTGTGCGTATATTTTTCGTCTGGGAAATCCTTACTTCTTCCCACCAGATTCTCGCTGATTTTTTTGTTCAGAGCCTGCGGAACCTTGCCGTGTTCTTCATTGTAACGCATCTGCTTTTCCCGTCGGTAATTGGTCTCATCAATGGTATTCTGCATAGACTTGGTCATCTTGTCGGCGTACATAATGGCACGGCCATTCAGATTTCTGGCTGCTCTACCCACAGTCTGAATCATCGATCTTCTGGAACGCAGCATGCCTTCCTTATCAGCATCCAGAATCGCTACCAGCGAAACCTCCGGCAAATCCAACCCTTCTCTTAAAAGATTCACACCCACCAGAACATCAAACAAGCCAAGACGCAGATCCTGCATGATCTGAATCCTTTCAAGCGTTTCCACGTCAGAATGGATATATCTGGTACGGATGCCGACTTTTGTAAAATATTTCGTGAGTTCCTCCGCCATTTTTTTAGTTAAAGTGGTGACCAGAATACGTTCGTCCAGCTCTACCCTTTTGTGGATTTCTTCGATCAGATCATCAATCTGATTGACAGTTGGCCGAACTTCGATAATCGGATCCAGAAGTCCTGTAGGACGGATAATTTGCTCAATGTAAGTACCTCCGGTTTTTTCCAGTTCGTAATCTGCTGGTGTAGCCGAAACGTAGATCACCTGATTTTGCATATCTTCAAATTCGTTGAATTTCAGCGGACGATTGTCCATCGCCGCAGGAAGACGGAAGCCGTGTTCCACCAAAACCTCTTTACGGCTGCGGTCTCCACCGTACATGGCATGAACCTGCGGAATAGTCACGTGACTTTCGTCAATCACCATCAGGAAATCTTTTGGAAAATAATCCAGCAGACAGAACGGCCTGGAGCCGGGAATCCTGCCGTCCATATATCTTGAATAGTTTTCAATTCCCGAACAGTAACCCAATTCCCGGATCATTTCAAGATCCAGTTCGGTTCTTTCCTCCAATCGTTTGGCTTCCAGCGGTTTTTCGATGTCTCTGAAGAAATCCACTTGCTTGACCAGATCGTCCTGAATCTGTCGGATGGCGCTCTGCATCGTCTCGGGAGTCGTCACGAAAAGATTGGCCGGATAAATGTTGATCGACTCAAAATTAGAAATCACACTGCCGGAAACTGGATCAAAACTTTGGATCTTCTCGATTTCATCACCAAAAAACTGGATTCTGATGGCTGTATCGGCATAGGCAGGATAAATGTCTATCACATCGCCTTTCACACGGAACGTGCCACGCTGGAACTCATTTAAAGCCCTGGAATACAGCGCACTCACCAGAGAATGCAACAATCTTGTCCGCGATATTTTCTCATTTTTGTCCAGAGTGATCAGGGATTTATGAAATTCTGTAGGATTTCCAATACCATAAATACAGGACACCGAAGCGACAATCAAAACATCGCGCCTTCCGGAGAGTAAACTTGCCGTGGCGGATAATCTTAATTTCTCCACTTCTTCATTGATACTCAAATCCTTTTCGATGTATGTATTGGTGGATGCAATGAAGGCTTCCGGCTGATAGTAATCGTAGTAACTCACAAAGTACTCCACCGCATTGTCCGGGAAAAACTCCTTAAACTCCATGAAAAGCTGGGCTGCCAGCGTTTTATTATGCGCCAGTACCAAAGTCGGCTTCTGAACTTGCTGCACCACGTTGGCCACTGTGAACGTTTTTCCGGAACCGGTGACACCAAGAAGTGTCTGATATTTCTCGCCAATCTGGATGCCTTCCACCAATTTCTCGATGGCTTGAGGCTGATCGCCAGTCGGTTGATATTCTGATTGAAGTTTGAATTCCATCTAACAAATTTACGAAATAAAATGTGGTTTTCAAGCAAGCAAAAAACCGTGTCGAAGTTGGATCTCGGACACGGTTTTTTTGTGAATTTGACTTTAAAATGTTACTGGAAATTCATTGTAATCGGAAACTGGAAAACAGTGGCTGCTGCTTTTCCTTCCTCAGTTGCAGGCTTCCAGAGCTTGTCCTGCGTCACCACTTTCAATGTCCTCACCGCCTCATTGTTGAATGCTGGATTTGGCCCTTCTGCGCGTACATCTTTGGTTTTTCCATTTTCATCGATGGTGATGTAAATACTAGTCTTTAATGTTCCGTCTCTTTTGGTGAAAACTTCAGCATTAAATGCGTTGGAGAATGCCATTCTCAGTGCATTAAGACCTTCCGGAAATTCGGCTGGCGTGCCTTCTCTCGCTGGTGGTGGCGGAGGCGGAATCGGCAGTTCGTTCTCTTTCAATTGTTTTAAGGTTGATGATTTCTCAGCCTTTTTGACTGCTTTGATTTTAGTAGCCTGCTGCTGTTTTTTCTGAGGAATGGTATCCGACTTTACTGTATCCGCAACTGCAGCAGTTTCAGGATTGCCGAAGTTGTTCGGATCATTTTCAGAAGCGTAGACTTTCTGGACAAATACAATACTTAATCCTGCAATGGCAGCAATGGCGAAGGTTTTCTTAACCTTCTCAAAATTGGATTTTTTTGTGGTCATCATAATAAATCGTTGTTTGGTGTTATTAAAATTGAATGGATTGATCAATGACAATTTCTGGGCATTAATCACTTCCGTGAGGATGAGCTGCTGGTAACTCCTTACGTCGAATTTTCTCTCCATAATCACCTCATCCGCCAGGAACTCATGGTTGGTGATGATTGCTTTTTTGAAAAAGTAAATCGCCGGATTGAACCAAGAAAGTGCATGGATTAATTCAATAAAAATCAAATCCAGTGTATGCTTCTGACTCAAGTGGGCTTGCTCGTGCAGGAAAATCCGATTGTCAATTTGCCCGTTTTCGAAGTAGATTTTATTCAAATAGATTTTATTCCAAAAACTGAATGGTGGCCAATTTTTTTCGATCAACTTTACGTTTTGATTTTGATATTTCAAATCAATGCCTTTCAGATTGAAAATCTTAAATATTGAAGTTAACGATTTTAAAATCAAAACAATAGAAACTGAAACGTAAAGAATTAATATTAAATTTGGCCAATCCAATTGGGAATTTTGATTCGTGTTTTGAAGCAATTGTTGTGTCTGGACTTCATCAAAAATAAATTGACTTTTCTGTTGAGAAATGGCCGGCCAACTGATCTTGACAAATGGAATCGTATACGAAAATATCAAACCAAATATCAGATAAAACCGGTTGAACCGGAACGTCTTTTCCTTTTGCAAAAACAGATAATAAATCCCGATCAACAGCGCTGAACACAGGATTATTTTAAAGATAATTGTAGCCATTTTATTCTGTAATTTCTCTGTCGATGATATCTCGGAGTTCCTTCAGCTGCTTCTGGGACAGTTTGGCATTTGACGTAAAAAAGGATGCAAACTGGCTTACAGAATTGTTGAAAAAACGGTCAATCATAGAAGACATTTCACCCTCGAAATAATCTTCTTTCTTCACTTTCGGGAAATATTCTCTTGAGTTTCCGTAAAGTTTATAGCCTACCAGATTCTTATTCTGCATTCTTTTCAGGAGCGTGGCAACGGTGGTTGAAGCAGGTTTAGGATCGGCATAATCATCCAAAATATCTTTCATAAAAACCTTCTCCCGTTTCCAGAGAATTTCCATTAAAATAATTTCGGCTTCTGTTAATTTCTGTTCGTTCATTCTACAAAATTAAAATTACTTCTACAAATGTAGAATTAAATTTGAAATAATCATTATTTTTGATAAAAAATATTTAATGAAAAAATTAATTTTCCTTCTGCTTATATCCTTAGCATCCTGTCAATCAGCTAAAAATCAATATTTAGAGCTTTCTAAAAACCTCAAAGTCAAGAATGGTTACTGGGAAGAAGATGATGATTATCCCGGACAACATTTCATTTCAAAAGGCCGCTATATGAAAGGTCAAAAGACAGGCAGGTGGCGAACGACACTGAATGGCAGCCGCTATCAGAAAGATATTTACACAGACTCAGTTACCAAAACCAGATTCTACCAAAGCAATGGCAAGCTGTTGAAAAAAGGAAAATCTAAAACCATCAAAAATGCGAATTCTGTTTTGTGGTATTATGATGGGGTATGGAAGTATTATGACGAAAAGGGAAAACTCAGCCATATCAAAATTTATGGTAAGGATAAAACTCCGGACAGCATCAGCTGCCAACCAATCCGCGGTAAGTGCTATCGATTGCATTAAACGGCATTATTTTTTCATTGACGTGAGCAAAATAAAAGTTATGATAAAATCCACATTACCAATTATTTTGACCTTAACCACGGCACTGTATTCCTGCCAGGGCAAGGGCAAACCAAGTGAGCCGACAGCGCGGGAAGAGAAGCCAAATACAGATTACAAGCCTGCATTTGACGGACAAACGAGAATTACTCCTGTAAAAACCAAAACGCCTTACCAAGTTGAGATTATCAATACTTCACTTGGAAAACCTTGGGGAATTATCAATTTGCCGGACGGAAGATTTCTTATCACTGAAAAATCCGATTATATGAATGTTGTTTCTGCGGACGGAAAACAGGTGATGAAAATTGACGGTTTCCCGAAAGTCGACGCCAAGGGACAAGGCGGGATGCTGGATGTGGCGCTGGATCCGGATTTTAAAACCAACAACATTATTTATTTCAGTTTTTCCGAACCTTATGAAGGCGGCAACCACACGGCTGTAGGCAAGGGAAAATTGTCTGCTGATATGAAAACGATTTCCGATGTAAAAGTGATTTTCCGTGCAACGCCAACTTACGATGGCGACAAACATTACGGAAGTCGACTGGTCTTTGATAAAGATGGCCATCTTTTCGTGAGCACAGGCGAGCGTTCTGACAAGCAGACGAGAGTCTATGCTCAGAAAACGGATAATTATCTCGGCAAAATCCTTAAAATCACAAAGGACGGGCAGCCGGCACCAGGCAATCCGTTTATCGGAAAAACAGGCTACAAACCAGAAATTTTTGCCTACGGTATTCGCAGTCCTCAGGGATTAGCGCTGGACGAAAAAGGTCAGCTTTGGGACATTGAAATGGGACCAAGAGGTGGTGACGAGATCAATCTGATCCAAGCCGGAAAAAATTACGGCTGGGGCGACGTTACCTACGGCATCGAATACTCTGGTGAGAAAATCAACAATGGAACTACGCAGAAAGCCGGGACCGAACAGCCGGTTTATTACTGGGATCCGGTAGTTTCGCCGAGTGGTGTGACCTTCTACAACGGAAATATCGAAGAATGGAAAAACAATCTTTTCATCGGATGTTTAAGTGGCGAACATATCAACAGAATTGTCATTAAAGATAATAAAGTCGTTGGTGAAGAACGGTTATTGCTCGACCAAAAAGAAAGATTCCGGGATGTTTTGAACGGAATGGACGGCAATCTCTACGGCATCACAGACAGTGGAAAACTCTATAAAGTTTCTAAGAAATAAAAACTAAATCCTGAATTTGAGTTCAGGATTTTTTTATGCGGTCAGCTTTCTTGATGCCTTGAAAATCTTTCAGATAAAAAGGCTCAAAATAAGCAACGTCTTCGAAGTCTTTTTTATTGAATTTTTCAACCGATTTTTTAATTAATCCCTTTGCAGATGGATAAATATCAAACCTAAATTCTGCATCAGGAAGATTAAGGATTTCGTGCGCTTTTTTTGCACCGTCGCCAATGAAGAGGATTTTTTTGTCAGCTAATTCGGAGAAAGAATTTTCATCTAGAATTTTAGCCTCGGTTTCAGAAATCATTTCGCCCGATTTTCCATCAAAAACAGCGGTGTACACTTCCATTCTTCTGGCATCAATTAAAGGAATAATCAATTCAAAACCTGTAGTTACAAATTCCTCAACCATAGAATCCAGAGAATTGACGGCAATCAACGGTAATTTCAGGCCATAACAAAAACCTTTGGCAGAAGCGGCACCGATCCTTAGACCTGTATAAGAACCTGGACCTTTTCCGAGAGAAATGGCATCCAAATCTTTCAAAGAAATTTCTGCGCCTTCCAACGCCCATTCCACAAAGGTGTGAAGACTTTCGGACTGTTTGTAATTATCGGAAACTTCTTCGCAAAGACAAAGCATTTCCCCGCCATCGGAAATGGCGACTGAACAGTTTTTGGAGGAGGTTTCTATGTGGAGGATTTTCATTTTGCAAATGTAAGAATTTAGAGATTTATGATTTCAGGTTCACACTTTGCCTATTCCACAATTTCCAAATCCCTTTTTGCCGAATCCAGAATTCCAGAACAGATAATTTCATTTCAAATGATTCGTTTTTGTAAAGACCTTTGACGGCGATGATTCTTCGGATGTTGGCGAACTTATTTTTGATTTTAAATGCTTTCAAATCAGTTTGTTGCACGGACTGATATTTCACTTTTCCGGATTCGAAATCTGATTTGAAATCATCTTTATTCTGAACCCAGCCGTTGGAATGTCCGAAAGAAACATCATCAAAAAATAATTCCAAAATTTTCGAATTATTATTTTCCATTAAAGAATCTAACTTTGAAACCTGAATCAACAATGCTTTTTCTTTCTTGGAATATTTTTGTGAAAATCCAAAGACGAAACTTACTAGAATTAAAAGACTAAAAACTGATTTCATTATTTCCTGTAAATCGTTCTCGGTTCAGCCTGTGCTTTTGGATAAATGGCAATTTCTGCAATCGAAACTCTTTCCGGAACATTGATGCAATAAGCAATCGTATCCGCAACATCCTCCGGAAGCAACGGTTCATAACCCGCATAAACTGTCGCCGCTCTTTCCTCATCCCCTTTGAATCTCACTTTGGAGAAATCCGTTTCCACTGCGCCAGGCTGGATATTCGTCACCCGGATGCCGAAATCCGTGAGCTCAATTCGCATCCCTTCCGAGATCACATCAACCGCTTTTTTGGAAGCGCAATAGACTACACCATTCGCATAAGTCTGTCTTGCTGCCACGGAACTGATGTTGATGATCTGCCCGTCTTGTCTCTCTTTCATTCTCCTGATAATCGGCTGAGAGACATACAATAACCCTTTTACGTTTCCGTCCATCATTGCATTCCAGTCCTCGATGTTGCCATCAGAAATTGGATCAAGTCCGTGGGCATTTCCGGCATTGTTAATCAGGACATCGATATTTTTCCATTCCTCGGGAAGTGAGTCAATCGCGGAAAAAACTTCCTCAGAATTTCGGACATCAAAGTTTAAACTAAAAATTTCGGTTTGCTGAGAAAGTTCGGTTTTCAGCTCATCCAAAACGGCCTGATTTCTCCCGCAGATGATTAATCTATTATTTTGATTGGCTAATAAGATGGCTGTGGCTTTCCCGATTCCGGACGTGGCGCCGGTGATAAATATTGTTTTCAATTGACTTTAGATTTAGTGATACAAATTTAAGTGATACCAAAGAAAAATCCCGAACAATTTCGGGATTGATGGGATCAAATTCTCGTGATCTAATTACTTCTGGCGATCAGCCACAAAATCCAGACTCACCGAGTTCATACAATAGCGCATCCCCGTTGGCGGCGGACCATCATTGAAAACGTGACCCAAATGTGACTCGCATCGTTTGCAGAGCACCTCGGTTCTCTCCATTCCGTGTGAAGAATCGCGCTTGTAGATCACACCTTCTTTGTCCGCTTCGAAGAAGCTTGGCCAGCCACAGGTGCTCGCAAATTTGGAATCCGAGCGGAACAAATGATTCCCGCAAACGGCACAGTAATACTCGCCAAGTTCATCAAATTCATTGTACTTTCCGGTGAAAGGATATTCCGTGTTTGCTTCTCTGGCGATGGCGTAAACTTCCGGCGGAAGGATTTTTTTCCATTCTTCGTTGGATACCTGCAGCTTGGTTCTGTCTGTTCTTGAGTAATAAGGATTGTTGGCGTGTGTGTCTTCCATTTTAGTTGATTGTGTAGGTTGCTTCGTTAGATCGACTTTCTTATGCGCGCATTGCTGCAGCGAGAAAGTCATTAATATTATTATAAATAAATTTTTCATTAGTCTGTTTCATTTTTAAAATTTTACTTTAAACTATTTTCAACACCATAAAGTTACTTCAATAAAACCTGAAATCCATTGATGTAAGTTATCTATACAAAAGCGCTCATTCCAGTAATCGAGCGGCCGACAATCAGAGAGTTGATTTCTTTGGTGCCTTCGTAAGAATATATGGCTTCTGCATCGGCAACAAAGCGCGCCACATCGTGTTCGAGAAGAATTCCGTTTCCGCCCATCACTTCTCTTGCCTGTGCGACAACATCGCGCGTTCTCAGGCTACAAAAAACTTTTGCCAATGAAGCGTGTTCGTCTTTTAAAATATTTTGATCCTGCAATTCCGAAAGTCTGAAAACCAAGGTTTGCATCGCTGTCAGATTGGATAACATTTCCACCAAATGTCCCTGAATCAACTGAAAAGAAGCGATCGGTTTTCCGAACTGTTCCCGTTTTCTGGTGTAATCCAAAGCACTTTCGTAAGCGCCTCTTGCACATCCGGTCGCCATCCAGGCCACGCCGGCTCTGGTCATCTGGAGGACTTTTGCGGTATCTTTGAAACTGTTGGCGTGTTCCATTTTTTGAGAATCAGCAAGGAAACAGTCTTTCATTGTAATGAGTCCGTTCTGCACAATCCTGAGCGCCATTTTACCACGGATTTTCTCCACCGAAAAACCTTCTGTATCTTTTTCGACAATGAAACCTTTGACCTGATGGTCATCCAAATCCCTCGCCCAAATCACAATGACGTCTGCAAACGTGGCGTTTCCGATCCATTTTTTCTGTCCGTTGAGTATCCAGCCGCCTTCTACTTTTTTACAAGTCGTAGTCAATCCGCCTGCCGCACCGGAACCGACTTCCGGCTCAGTCAACCCAAAAGCACCAATCAAATCGAATTGCTGCATTCTGGGAAGGTATTTTTGTTTCTGCTCCTCGGAACCGCACATATAAATGGAGCCCATTGACAAACCCGACTGAACGCCGAAAAACGTTGCCAGTGATGCATCAACTCTGGCGATTTCCATTGCGATGACGCCTTCCATCAAAAAAGGAAGATTTGGGCAACCATAACCTTCGTAGGTTACGCCACAAAGATTCAGTTTCTTGAATTTCGGGATGAGTTCGTGTGGGAAATCGTCTGTCAGCCAATATCGGTTGACCAAAGGTTTCGCTTCTTTTTCCATAAACTCGCGGACTTTCAGTTGAATGGCTCTCTGTTCGTCCGTCAGCTTCATATGCAATTCATAAAAATCGCCGTTGATAGGTGGCAATTCTCTTTTCTTTTTCGACGATGAATCCAGCATTTTGGTCAGGCTGTTGAGTTGATTTTCATCCAGTTTTGAGAATTGATTCATCAATTTTGGAAGGTCAACTTTTTGAGAAATTTTGGCAATCTGGTCTATGTCGATATTTTTCAGAAGGTCAAAAACACCTTTGATTTTAGAAATGGTGCTGTTCATAGATTCTATTTTTTTCTTTAATACAATTAATATTCCTAAAAAGAACTTGCAATTCTAATTTTATCGACTATTTTCTGAAAAATTATTTTACAAAAATATGATTGTCAATATTTTAAAATTTGCATTGATTTACAATTAGTTTCAGATCGATTTGCAAAATAACTTTCATTTTAATTATCAATTTTGAATTAGTCGATAACTAAATGATTAACTCAAGATCATTTTGACTAACGAAACTCGCAGCCCGACTTGAGCGGAAATCCTTTTTTGCTTGTACTCAATTTCTATTTAAACTGAAAACTTCTGCAAAAAAGATTGGGAGCGGAAGACGGAAAAGCTGCCCAAATAATTAAAATATTAATCTCAAAAATAATCTATTATGAAAACGAAAATCTTATCAATCAGTTTAATTGCCATCCTTTTGACTGGCTGCAGCAAATCGGAAAGCGCAGAAAGTACTTATGATAATTCTGACGCCAAAGAAATGGCAATGGCTTCTGACAGTGTTTCCGTGGCAGCCTCGCAAACCGTAGAAGGCAAAAAATTTGTGAAAACGGCGGAAGTGGATATGGAAGTGAAAGACGTTTATGACGCCACGATTGTCATCGAAAAACAACTGATTGCCCTCGGCGGATTTGTGACAAAAAGCCGATTGGAAGCGCAAACGATGACGGAAAACACCTATCATATTTCCGACGACTCGTCCATTTTGATTCGAAAATATCAAAATCAGAATAAAATGCAGGTTCGGGTTCCGACAGAAAATCTGGGTGAATTTCTAACTTTCATCAATGACAAAAAAGTGTTCCTTAATTCCAGAATTATTTCCGCGGAAGATGTGACGGCAAACATCCAATTTTCCAAATTGGAAGCGGAGCGACAAGCGAAAACCGGCGAAAATATTTCTGAAATCAAAGCCGGAAAAGACAAAGTAAAATTAGCGGACGCCAATAGATCTCAAGCCAATTCTCAAAAATACAATGATGAAATTCTGGCGGACCATCTGAAATATTCAACCGTTGATATTTACCTCAAGGAACCGAGCCTTAATGTTGCAAAAATCCCGATTGTCAACACCAAAAACATTGACAATCAGTACAAATACAATTTCTTCTTTGATGTTAAAAACGCTTTTGTAGAAGGCTTTTATTTGATTCAGCAGATATTTGTATTTCTGATTTCTATCTGGCCGGTTGTTTTGATTGGTGGACTGGTTTTTTATTTTTGGAGAAGGAAAAAATCACTTGCTAATATAAAATAAGAGATATCGTTTTTGAACCACAAAAGTTACAAAAGAAAAGTGAGAAACTTTTGTGCCTTTTGTGGTTCATATAAATTGCCTAATTTTGCAAAACGATGCTGAGAAAACTGCAACTTTTTTTTATGATTTTCTGTTTGGGGATTTTTGTGTTCCCGAAGCAGAACTTCAATGTGGAGGTGGCTCAGAGTTCTTGTTGCGAGGCTCAGAAAAGCAGTTCCAATTGCTGCAAAAAAGACGAAAACAAATCGGATTCCTGCCATCACGACACCAAAAAAGAAAAAGACTGCAAAGACAATTGCACGACTTGCAAAACCTGCAGTTCCGGATTTGTGCTTTCTGTGGTTCTGAATCATTTCGACAATAAACTGAAAGCGCCGATTTTCGAAATCAACAATCCTTATTCTTATTGCTCTCAATCGCCATTGGCGCGAACTTTCAACATTTGGCAACCGCCGAAACTTGGTTAATTTTTATTGAATTTTATTTTTATAAAGTCTTCGAGAGCCTCAGACTGACAATTCGGTTGACAGTTTCGAAAAGACTTCACTATTCAAACAATTAAAATTAATCAAAATGAATACAATCATAAAATCAGGAATTTTATTCCTTTCTATATTTCTATTTTCCAACTTTTCTGCACAAACCAAATCTTTCAAAGCCCGCGTAGAAGGCAATTGCGGAATGTGCAAAGAACGTATCGAGACCGCTGTAAAAGCTGATAAAAATGTAAAATCAGCCGACTGGAGTATGAGCAAAAAAGTCTTGACCGTAAGTTATGACGCATCTAAAACCGACAAGAAAGCAGTTCTGAAAAGCGTCGCAGCAGCGGGCCACGACAACGAGATGTTCCGTGCGTCTGACAAAACTTATGATGACCTGGACGCTTGTTGCCAGTACGACCGTCCGGACAACAGCAAAAAGTTGGCGAAAAACGCTGACAAGAAACAAGTTTGTGAACTTAAGTAATTAATCTAAATTTTTGACGATGAGTTATTTAAGTAGAAAACTGCTGGGTTTTGTTCTGCTTTTTATTTCAATTTTTTCATTGGCACAAACTGTTACAGAACAGTTCAAAGTGAAGGGAAATTGCAATATGTGCAAAGCGAGAATCGAAAGCACAGCCCTAAAATCTGGCGCACAAACCGCCACTTGGAACGCAGAAAATCAAACCCTGACAATGGTTTTGGACGAATCCAAAGTCTCTTGTGTCAATATTCTGAAGGACATTGCGGAAGCTGGTCACGACAACGAAAAGTTCAAAGCACCAGACGAAGCTTACAAAAAACTCCCACCTTGTTGCGAATATACGAGAGATTCGGACAAAAAATCTTCGGAATCTGATGCGAAGCAAATTGAAGGTGTGAAAATAATTCGGGAAAAAGAAGCGACTGCCATCAGCAAAAAAGAAGCAGGTTTGATGTTCAACATCAGCTCCAAAGAATTGCTGAAAGCAGCTTGTTGTAACCTTTCCGAAAGTTTCGAAACCAATGCGACAGTCGATGTTTCATTCAGCAATGCGGTGACCGGAACCAAGCAATTGAAAATGCTCGGATTGGACCAGAAATATACACTTTTGACCAAAGAACAATTGCCGGAGATCCGTGGTTTGGCTTCGCCTTACGGTCTCAATTTCATTCCTGGCAAATGGATTGGCAGCATCCAACTGACGAAAGGCGGAAGTACGGTGGTGAATGGCTACGAAAGTATTACTGGACAAATCAATACCGAACTTCTGAAAAGTCACGACGATGATAAAAAAGCGGAAACCGAAATCAATCTGTTCTCCGACAACAACGGTCGTGTAGAAGCGAACGTCACCAGCACATCGCCAATTTTCTGACAAGTGGAATCAAAGTGTTTTGCTTCACGGCAACGGCACTTTTGGTGATACGGATATGAATGATGACGGCTTTCTGGACAGGCCAAAGGGGAGTCAGCTGAATGTAGCTTATTTACTGAATTACAACAACTTGGAAAGCTCCGGATTCGCTTCACATTTCGGAATTAATTTTGTGAAAGACGAGCGAACTGCCGGACAAATTGGATTTAACAAAAGAATTCCGCAGAAAGACCAATCGTTGTATGGCGTTGGGATTGATATCTCAAGATTTCAGATCTGGAATAAGACGGGTTATGTTTTCAAAGGGAAACCTTATCAAAGTTTGGGCTGGATGAATCAATTGACTTATCATCAGCAAGATAGCTTCTTCGGACTGAGAAATTATTTTGGGAAAGAGACCTCTTATTACTCTAATTTGATTTTTGAAAGTATCATCGGAAATACGAACAACAAATATAAAGTGGGCGCTAGTTTCCTTTATGACAAATACGATGAAAAATACATTCAAGATGTCAATCTGAGCGGAGTCGAAGACACAAAAAGAACCGAAACTGTTCCGGGATTGTTTGCAGAATACACTTTGACAGGTGAAAAATTCACTTTGGTAACAGGCGCTCGAGTTGATTTTCACAACCTTGCGGGAACACAATTTACGCCGAGAATGAATTTCAAATATGACCTGACGCCGAAAACGATTTTCCGTGTTTCCGCAGGAAGAGGTTTCCGGACGGCGAATATTTTTGCGGAAAGTCAGGCTTATTTTGCATCGAACAGACAAATCCAAATTATCAATAATGGTGGCGAAATCTATGGTTTGAAACCAGAAATTGCCTGGAATTATGGCGTAAGTCTTCAGCAGGAATTCAAATTGTTTGGGCGAAAATCAACAATCCTGGCAGATTTTTTCAGAACGGATTTCCAGAATCAGGTCGTAACTGATTTGGATGAATCTGCTCAAAAAATCCTTTTTTATAATCTTGAAGGAAAATCTTTTGCAAACAGTTTCCAAACCCAATGGGACGCGGAGCCTGTGAAAAATCTGGAATTCCGAGTGGCGTACAAATATTATGATGTGGCTTTGGATTATCTCAGCGGACTGAAAAAAGTGCCGTTTATGGCTAAGCATCGAGGATTTGTGAACCTGGCTTATTCTACCAATAAAACAGAGAAAGGCAGATTTTGGAGTTTTGACACAACCTTAAATTTAGTTGGAAAACAAAGACTTCCGAACACCAAATCCAATCCGCCAGAATTCCAACTCGGAGATTACTCGCCAAGTTATTCGACTCTGAATGCTCAGATTTCCAGGAATTTTTCTGAGAAAATCAGAGTTTATTTAGGTGGCGAAAACCTGACCGGTTATCAGCAGAAAGTAGCGATTCTGGATGCAGGCAATCCGTTTGGAAATTATTTCGACGGCGGAATGGTTTATGCACCGGTGATGAAGCAGAATTTCTACGTTGGTGTGGATTTTAAGTTTTAGAAATTTAAAAATATCAAGCAAAAACCTCGACAGATTTGGCGAGGTTTTGTTTTTATTGCTTGTTTTTATTATAAAATTCGTTGATCAAATCATTCGCTTTTTCAAAATCATTTTCCGAGACTTTCAGCTGAACGCCTTCGCTGGTATTATTGAACAAATTAAAAGTATTCGCCATAATATTTCCGAAGACAAAAGCTTCAACGCCGTTGGTTTCCAGAAAAACTTTCAGCATTTCTGCTTCGATTTCTGTATTAAAAATCTTGAGTGTGATGAGTTCCATAAGAGATGATTGATAAATGATAATTGATTGGAATCCAATTCCGATACTCATTAAACCAAAAAATCAGCCACGTCTTAAAATTTCCCGATTGATTTCATTGATCAGCTCAGGACCTTCGTAGATGAATCCTGTATAAAGCTGAACAAGGCTCGCGCCGGCTTCCAGTTTTTCAATTGCATCCTGAGCGGTGTGAATTCCGCCAACGCCAATAATTGGGAAAGCTTTTCCGCTTTTTTCGGATAAAAATTTGATGACTTCTGTGGAACGTTTGGTCAAAGGTTTTCCGGAAAGTCCGCCAGTTTCGGCTTTATTTTCCGAGGTTAAATTTTCTCTTGACAAAGTCGTGTTCGTTGCAATGACGCCAGCAATCTGCGTTTCCTTTATAATATCAATGATATCCAAAAGCTGAGAATCGGTCAGATCCGGAGCGATTTTCAGGAGAATTGGTTTTTGTTTTGGCTTTTCAAGGTTGAGATTTTGAAGCGTTGATAACAATTCTGTCAACGGTTTTTTGTCCTGAAGTTCCCGGAGATTCGGCGTGTTGGGCGAGCTGACATTGACCACGAAATAATCAACATAAGGAAATAATTTTTCGAAACAGATTTTGTAATCATTAACGGCTTCTCCGTTCGGCGTACCTTTGTTTTTCCCGATATTTCCGCCGATCAGAACGTTTTTATTTTTCTTTAAACGCTCAATCGCTTGGTCTACACCACCATTATTGAAACCCATTCGGTTGATAATCGCCGAATCTTCTTTCAGTCGGAACAATCGTTTTTTATCATTTCCTGGCTGAGGTTTTGGTGTCAATGTTCCGATTTCTATGAACCCGAATCCGAGGTCAGACAATTCATTGAACAACTTGGCATCTTTATCAAAACCCGCAGCGAGACCAACAGGATTCTTGAATTTCAGTCCAAAAACTTCACGCTCGAGACGTTTGTCTTCAATTGGTTTTGGCAGAAAAAATTGGGCTAGAAAACCAAAATTCTTCAGAAAAGAAAAGGTAAAATGGTGAACTTCTTCGGGGTCGAATTTGAAAAGAAGCGGACGAATGAGGCTTTTGTACATCGGAGAAAAGTTTTACAAATTTAGGTTTTTGTGAGGATAATTAATTAAAATCAGATGGAAAATCAAACACAAACGCACAAAGCAAATTCAGATTGATTATGCTTTTAAGGCACAATGAACACTTTGAAAACTTTTTACCAAAAAGTCACAAAAGATTTCCACGAGTTTCTTTGGTGACTTTTGTGTTTAAACAACATTTGAGAATTCATTAAAAATAATTTAAAATCTTTATATCTTTACTAAGATTTTATCTCCGGCAATCAATGATTTCAACTGCTTTTCACAAAAGTTTAATTTATATAATTTTCCTCACTTTTCTGCCTCTCGGAACTTTTGCGATGACGCCAAAAGACTGCGAGAAAATGGTGATCCAGGCCGTGGAAGCAATGAACAAAAAGGAATTTGTAAAATCGCTGCAGATCCTGAGCAAGACCAAAAAAATTGCGCAGGAACACCGCTGGTACCGCGAAGAGTTTCTGGCCGTGAACAATATTGGCGCGAATTATTATATGATGCTGGATTACGGCGAAGCGCTGAACAATTATCTGGACGCCTACAAAATCGCCGTGGCGCATCTGGACGAAAAGTCGGAGATGACCGTGCTGAACAACATTGCCATTCTGTATTCGCGCGACAACAAAATCGATAAAGCCAAAGATTACTTTTCGAAAGCTTATGAGCTGGCAGGAAAAGTCAACAACAGCACTTCTAAAGGCCTTTATGCCATTAACCTGACCATTGTCTGTAATGAAAAAGGTGATTATAAAATGGCCAAAAAGTACATTGATGAAGCTTTGAAACTTACCGCCGATTCGCCATATTATCTGCTGGCAAAATCCACTTATATGGAGACATTGGTGAATCTCAAACAATATGATGAAGCAGATAAAATTGCCAGAGAACTGCTGCCACAGCTGGACGGCGTAGAATTTGCCGAGCACAAAACACAGGTATATTACAATCTCTCCGTCATCGAAGAACAAAAGAAAAACCTCAAAAAAGCCTTCGAATTCCTGCAACTCGCCGAGAAAACCAATCTCAATTTTGACTTTAAGGAAAATATTTTCGAGAGATTCAGCAAGCTTTATAAAAAAGCGAACGATATAGAACGTGCTGTTTCCTACAAAGATTCCATAATGGCGGTGAAAGATTCGGTGAACAGGATTAAGAACGGACAGCTTTTTGAGAACAGTAAAATCAAGTTTGAGCTTCACAATTCGCAAAAAGATTTGGCGGAGAGCAAAGGCCAGCTGACGTCTCAGCGTTCATTTTTCATCAAAGGCATTCTGCTCGCGATTTTCATTGTCCTGATTATTTTCTGGGCGCTGAGAAACAGCATTGTCAAAAACAAGCAGCAGAAAATCATCGAACAAAACAACGCGGAAATCGCCAGACTGGAACTCGAAAAAGAAAAAAAGAATAAGGAAATCCTTGAAAATCAATTAAAAGAAAAAGAAGTCCTGGCACTTCTGGAGCAGGAAAAATTCAGGAATGAGCTGGAAACCAAAAACAGGAAACTCACCACGAAAGCGCTCCAACTTTCCACCAAAATTGAACTGATAGACGACCTCATCAAAACACTTTCCCGGGAATCTGATGATCTGAAAAGTGTGAATATCAACAACATCATTCAGCAATTCAAAATTCTTCAGAAGCAGACGCACGAGGAAGAAAGTTTTTTGGTTCATTTTGAAGAGGTCAATCAGGGTTTCATCAATAAACTTAAACAGATGCATCCGGATCTCAACTCCAATGATATCCGCTTCCTTTCCTACATTTATATGAACCTCTCGATGAAAGAGATTTCCATTATTTTCAACATCACGCCGGAAGCCTGTCGCAAGCGCAAAGAACGCATTGTGAAGAAAATGGGACTGGATGAGAATATTGACTTATACCACTATATTACAGTGATTTAGAAAAAATGTCACGCTTTTTCTGACTGAGCGTCCTGTTATTTCCCCGAATTTTTTTTGTGTTGTTATCAATTATCATAACATTTGTTTGAAATCATTATGATATGTGAGCCCATAAATAATAAAATTAACATATGAAAAAATTTACGCTTTTAGCCGGCCTTGCGTTGGCCTTCTTTTCCACTTCCATGAAGGCGCAGGTAGAGATCCTGGGCAGTAAAGAATTTGGAAGAATTTTCGAAGTCACCTACAGCACCAAGGAGCAAAACACAGTGTACGCCAGTACTATCAACAATCATATTTTAGTCTCCAAAGATAACGGTGTCAATTGGAGTGTGCTGCAATCCTTTCCTTCGTCCATGGGCGACATTACGAAGATGAACATCAGCAAGGATGGAAATCTACTGACATTCTCCACCATTAAAAACAGCATTGGTGAAGTTCATGTTTTTAATATTGCGACCAAAACCATTGTCAAGACTTTTGCACTGCCGAACATGTGGGAAGGCCCTTATGTGGCGGCTTACAATTTCTATGGCGATGACACAGATAACCTGATCGTCAGCTCGCAGTTTCAGTACGGGCTGGGCACAGCAAACCGTGTGTATGTGACCAACGATGGCGGCCTGAGCTGGAGAGAAATTTATTACTCTGTAGAAGATAATCAGAATATCATCACCAGCGAAGTGGCATTTGCGCCGAATAATAAAAATAAAATCTACATCGCCAACGGCAACGGCAGCGAAGGATCTTACGGTGGTCTGATGATCTCTACCGACGGCGGTAATTCTTTTGTCAATAAGCTGGAAGGCAGTGTTCTCGGCACATTGGAATTCAACCCGAACAATCCTGATGAGATGTATGCGGGAACAGGCATAAGCTTTGGGGTGAGTCCCGAGAAACTGCACCACTCCACAGATGGCGGAAATACATGGGAAGACGAGCCGATTACATTCGGGACCAACGGAATCCTGAATAACATACTGGCTATCAAATATAACCCACTGAATAACAACAACATCATTGTTCTGGAGGAAGATGAGATTATTACCTCAACGGATGGCGGCGCCACATGGCAAAGTGTAGAATATCCTTATGACAGCCTGGAAAGCTATTATTATGGTCTCAAGGCAAGCTTCAATCCATTCAAGGCGGGTGAGCTTTTCATCACAGGAAATTACAAGCCTCTGTTTTCTACAGACAACGGAACTACACTCACGCAGATCAAAACGCCGTTTTTCAGCTCCACCGGAAGAGTAACTTTGTTTGAAAACGACAACGCCAAGCATCTGTATTACAGCGTTCAGAATGGATTTGTCCACAGAAATCTGGCAGATAATACAGAAAATGCATTTGAAATTCAGCCATTGAATATCTTCAGCAACAATAATAATCCTGCTTACATTCCGGATCCTAAAAAGGAAGGAAGGATCTTTTCCTTTAAAGGTGGATTTTCCGGATCTACACTCGCTATGAGTGACAATTTTGGTGCAGAATTTACTCCGATTTTCAGTGGTTTTGCAACCGGGCTAACCTCGGTGATACCTGATCCGCAGATCAACAATCAGATTTACACCACCTTCAACAATTGGGGACAGGGCGAACTGAATAAAATTAACTTTAACAATCCGAACGATATCGTCTCTACAACGATCACATTGCCTACGGAAGGGCCTGTTTACAAAATTCTGCATCCGAATAACATCTCAGATGAGTTTTTTATGCTGATTGGTTCGGAACTTTATAAAACAACCAATGGCGGAACGGATTGGACGGCAGTGAACATTGACGCCAACTTGCCGGCGGACACTGCGGTTTTCGACATCTCCCAAAATCCTAAAAATGCCAATCAGATTGCGCTGGGAACATCAGCCGGAGTTTACCTTTCTGCTGACAAAGGTGCCACGTGGAACCAGTCTTCGGATTTCGTAACCTATAAAGTGAACTATTCTGATGTGAACGACGGTGTGCTGGTAGCTGCAACTTACAGTGCGATGTACACCAACTTAAACATCTTCTACTCTGTGGATAACGGCGCTACCTGGAAAACGGTCAACCGTGAAGATTTCCTTGAAGCAGAAACTACCTCTATTGCCATCGATTTTTCGGATGCCAAGGCATACATTTACATCAACTCTTTTGATTTGGGGCTTTTAGGTTACAATCTTCCTCTGGACATCCTGGCCACTGGCGAAACATCCGGCACCAAGGCTGAGATCAAAGTGTATCCGAACCCTGTATCAGATGTTCTCTTCATCGACAATAAAAATCTGAAATCTGCCGCGCTGTACAGCATGGACGGCAAGAAGCTGATGGAAACACAGACGAATGAGCTTCAGGTAGCCAACCTGCCAAAAGGTGTTTATGTTGTAAGACTCGTAACATCAGACAACAAAATCCTCAGCAAAAAAATCATTAAAAAGTAAAAATAAGGCTGATCACTCGAAAGCTTCCCAGAAATGGGAAGCTTTTTTGCTAGATATAAGCTTCCAGATTAAATTTAAGGATTTCTCCGATTTCTAAAAACCCGGGATTCACGCTCAAACCTGCGCGGATCGTAACAGCGCCATTGGTCACTGGATGCTTAAAGCTCAAATGATGGGAATGCAAAGGCATCGCAGTGACATTGAAATTATTCAGCCACAATTTATTCTGCTTATTGCAGCCGTGTTTTCTGCAACCCAGAATCGGGTGAAGGATATGCTTGAAATGTTTTCTGAGCTGATGAAACCTTCCTGTTTCAGGAATCGCTTCTACCAGGGAATAACGGGACGTTGGATGTTTCAGAAACGGCAAATCGATTTCGGAAACCATCAGTCTTTTGTAGTACGTGACAGCGTTTTGGACAATTTCATTTTCATTGGTCAGATCGTAATCGATGGTTTCTTCTTCTTTGGTCCAACCACGGAGAATTGCCAGATATTTCTTTTCCACTTCACGATTCATAAACTGATCGCTGATTAATTTGAGAACGTCTTTTTCAAAAGCAAACAGCAGAACGCCAGAAGTTTTCCGGTCCAGACGATGCACCAGATGAACTTTTCTCCCCAACTGATTGGCTAATTTCTCCACCGCATATTCATCTGCTGGGCCGGCATATTTTGACTTGTGAACCAAAAGTCCACTCGGCTTATTGATGGCAACGAGATGATCATCCTGATAAAGAATTTCTAACATTGGGCAAAAGTAGAGATTTTCGCTTCATCAATTCTTCGGGAACAGCAAAAAGATTTTATCTTCACTTAGATTGTAACATTTTTGATGTGATGCACTCTAAATTCTAAAATAAGTCAATGCAGGTTTTACACTTCGAAACGATTTACCATGATTACTGGAACCGCATATTCCGGCTCTGTATGGGATATGTGAATGACGATGACTGGGCCAAGGATCTTTGTCAGGAAACCTTCGTGGCTGTGTTTCAGCAATTGCCAAAGTTCCGGCAGGAATCGGCGGTAGGAACCTGGATTTACAGAATAGCGACGAATATCTGTCTGAGGCAAATCAACCTCGAAAAAAGAATGCCGAAAAGCGAGTTGCCATATCAGATCAAAGACCCTGCTGAAAAAGACAGCAAGCTGGAAAAAGATCAGATGACCGATTTTCTTTACCAATGCATCTCCGAATTGCCGGAACTGGAAAGAATCATCATCTCGCTGGAACTCGAAGAAATGAAACAGGCGGAGATTGCAGAAGTCGTCGGCATATCGCCAGCGAATGTCCGCGTGAAAATCCACAGAATCAAAGAAAAATTAACTGAAAAATTTAAACATTATGGGCGCTGAAAATATCAATTTCCAGGACATCTGGAACAAGAAAAATACGGAAATCCCGAACATCCGGGAAATCCAGTCGACGGCCGATCAGTATAAAAGAAGACAGTTACGGTCCACGGTTTGGCAACTCTTCAGTCTCGTGGTGACTGCCGTGATGATTGTCTACATCTGGACCTCGATTGATTTTAAGATGATCACCACCACTTTAGGAATTGTGTTGATCCTTTTGGCTCTGGCGTTGTACATCTATCTCTATTCGCAAAACATCAATGTCATCCGGAAGATCAATCCATCCATCAGCAACCAGGAATATCTCACTGCGCTCAAAAAACTGCAACAGCAACGTCTTTACATGCAGACGAAAGGCATCAGTCTTTATTACATTTTGCTGTCCGCAGGATTTGCGCTGTATTTTTACGAATTTGCCCTGATGATGTCCACACTTGGCGGAATCCTGGCTTATGCACTCACCTTTTTCTGGCTAGCCATCGTCTGGTTCTTTATCAGACCGCGACAAGTGAAAAAACAGAATGCAAAAATATCGAAGGTAATTGATTCTCTGGAATTGATCGAGCGAGATTTGAATGAACAGATGTAGATTGATTGCCAAAATTTTCTATTTTTGGCAAAAATTTATCATCCATGAAAAAATCAATATTAATACTGACTGCTATCCTTTCACAATTCCATTGCGCTCAGGTCAGTTTTGACGGCAAGAAATTTCTGAAAGACGGTCAATCTTACAAATCAAAGAACTACAGGCAGGTTTTTACAGATCCCACAGCGTTGGATTTGGTGAAGAAAGGACGTACCAATAAGACCGTTGGTGATGTGTTTTCCGGCATTGGCGGATTTGGAATGGGTCTCAGTCTCGCGCTGATTGTTTCTACGCCTAAGGAAAGAACTTACAATCTCGGGTATGGCTATGGAAGCATTACCCAAAAAACGGACAACAGCGCCAGATGGACAGTTTTTGGAATCAGCACGGGCATCGCCTTGATTTCTATTCCATTCTATGTTTCGGCGAAGAAACATTTTGATAAAGCTATTAAGACTGAAAATGGCGAACCAACAACGTTTAAACCTTACTTTAAACTGGGAAGCGAAGGCGACAGGTTGGCCGTGAGCTATAATTTCTAAAAGCTTAATTATCATTATCTTATAAGAAGGGTTACCAGCTCTTATAAAAACGAAATTTTTTTTGTTTTAAACCTCACAGGTCTTAAAGAACTGTGAGATCTAACAAACAGAAAAGATACACTGATAGCGGAAATAATCTCCTGAAATTCGACCTTTATAAGGTCCAAGTGGTGGCTTTGGAAAAACTTACGGATTCGAACTTCCAACTTCCGGCAAAATCACTATTTTTGCAGATCAATTAAACGAATATGGCAAAGCAAGAAGATGTTTTCAAAAAAGTGGTTTCCCACGCTAAAGAATATGGTTTTATTTTTCCTTCCAGCGAGATCTATGACGGACTGTCGGCCATCTACGATTACGGCCAGAACGGCGCGGAACTGAAAAATAACATCAAGCAATACTGGTGGAAAGCAATGGTTCAGCTGAACGAAAACATCGTGGGCATCGACTCTGCCATTTTTATGCACCCAACGATCTGGAAAGCTTCCGGACACGTGGATGCCTTCAACGACCCGTTGATTGACAACAAAGATTCTAAAAAGCGTTTTCGCGCGGATGTTTTGGTGGAAGATTACTGCGCCAAGATCGAAGACAAGGAAAATAAAGAAATAGAAAAAGCAGCCAAGCGTTTTGGTGATGCTTTCGACAAGGCGGAGTTTGTAGCGACCAATCCAAGAGTTCTGGAATACCGAGCGAAAAGGGAAGCGATTCTTTCCAGATTGGCCAAATCTCTTGAAAAAGAAGACCTTGCGGATGTCAAAGCATTGATTGAAGAATTGGAAATTGCGGATCCGGACACCGGTTCAAAAAACTGGACAGAAGTGCGACAATTCAACCTGATGTTTGGAACTAAGTTGGGTGCTTCTGCAGATTCTGCAACGGACCTTTATCTGAGACCTGAAACGGCTCAGGGTATTTTTGTGAATTACTTAAACGTTCAGAAAACTTCCAGACATAAATTGCCTTTCGGGATTGCTCAGATTGGTAAAGCATTTAGAAATGAGATTGTTGCGAGACAATTTATTTTCAGAATGAGAGAATTTGAGCAGATGGAAATGCAGTATTTTGTTCCGCCGGGAACCGAGTTGGAATTCTACGAGCAATGGAAAAAAACGCGTCTTAACTGGCACTTGGCACTTGGTTTAGGCGAAGATAATTACCGTTT
>DBLQ01000059.1:0-53554 GCA_002297505.1 Flavobacteriales bacterium UBA720 | reverse complement strand
AATTATGTGCCTTACGTTGTAGAAACTTCGGTTGGTCTGGACAGATTGTTCCTGGCGATTTTCTCCAACTCTCTGAAAGATGAGGTTTTAGAAGATGGTTCGGAAAGAACAGTTTTGAGCTTGCCGCCAGCTTTGGCACCTGTGAAAGCAGCCATTTTACCTTTGGTGAAAAAAGATGGTTTGCCGGAATTTGCAGATAAAATTTTCAATGACTTAAAGTTTGACTTTAATGTGATCTTTGAGGAGAAAGACAGCATCGGAAAACGTTATAGAAGACAGGATGCGATTGGAACGCCTTTCTGCATCACTGTGGACCACGATTCCTTGAATGACAATACTGTGACCCTGAGATACAGGGACACTATGCAGCAGGAAAGAGTTCCGGTTTCTGAATTGAGAAGAATTATTGATGAGAAGGTGAATTTCAGGACTTTGCTTTCTAAGATTTAAGGAAATAACATTTTATATAATGAAAATCCCGACATTTGAGTTGGGATTTTTTTATTTTTGGAAAAAATTAATTAATAATGAAAAAACTGTTAGCTTGTTTGTTTCTGGGAAATATCATTTTGACGAATGCCCAGTCTCAGGATTTGACCAAACTTGCGTCCGGTGAGAATGTCCGGTTTAATGCCATTTACGATAAAAAAGGTGAAAATGTGGAAGGTTACTTTACACTTTTTGACAACGGAAAAGCCGGCGAAGAAAAGAAGAAGTTTGAATATTTCATCCTGGACAAAAATCTCAATATTGTTGCCAATAAAGAGTTTGAAGCCGATAAAACGGTCGCTACATACAGAGCTTACACCAACGTGCGCGGCAAGCTTACATTATCGCCAAGATTGATTTACAACTATCTGGCTGCAGCTGGCGGCGCTAAAAAATTTGTTTTTCCGTCTGATAAAGAAGTGGATTTGTCTACCAATGAGATGACAGACCGTAACGAAAAATGCTACGAAGATGATAAGTTGGTAGACTGCCCGTCTGACAATACTCTAAAAGAAGAAAGGCAAAAAACAAAGGACGAGAAAAAGGCTAAAGGCTTTATTACACGCTCCATCGTTTGGGAAACGAAATTTGATAATTATCTGGTGGTTAAATATGATGATTATGACAAGTACACTAAAAATGATAAACTGATTCTCTACACTCCGGACTCCAAAGAAATATGGTCTTACGCTTACAACCAGAACGGCTCCAAAGATATTGATGAATACCTGAGAATCCTGGCCTTGGACGAGGACAAAATCTTTACGATAATGCGTAAAACACAGTCTAAAAAAAGTACATTTTCATTAATTGTGTTTGATGCAAAAAATGGGACTGTTCTAAAGCAAATCCCGCTCGAATCACTTTTGGAACAATTCCCTGCGAAGGTCAACAAGGAAACCACATTGAAATATCTCTCCGGGATGTACACGCAGATTGGCGATATCGGCAACAGTAAAAACTTCGATGACAGTTTTGTTTTGGTAGGCAGAGCTTATGAAGCTGCTGATGTGGGCTATTACAACCTGAATGGCGAAGGCTACGTAAGAATGTTGATTGATAAAAAAAATCTGGATGTCAAATTCGATTACTTTTCCTATGTTGACGACCTATCCAAAAAGATTCCTGCCGTGAACTCCGGTGGCAGAATGGAAGCGGGTTATTATCTGGCGCCGAGAGATTTTTATTTTATGAAAAATGGAAGCGTTGGAATCCTCACCGAGATGTATAAGGATGAAGGCGCTTATAGTGCCAGCAAAAACAAAGATTTCTATTATATCTACACAGATCCTGATTTTAAAATCATCGACGCCAAGCAAATCCCGAAAGAAATGTCCAAATTTTCCTCCACAGATTATCTTTTTTCACAAAATATCAAAGGCGGCGATGATGTGGTTTTCTTTTATCAGGATGTTGTGAAAGATGAAAATAAGAAGAAAAAGCTGAATCTATACATCAATACGTTAATCAATAACCAATTCAAGCAGGAAATCATCCCTATTGGCACTAAAGAAAATACTATTATCCCGTATGTTGCGAAAGAAGGCTATATTCTTCTGAATGAGTATAATAAAAAAGAAAAATACAATCAGGTCCGTCTGGAAAAACTGAATTATTAAAATAACAAAGCGAGAATCAGATCTCGCTTTTTTCATAAAAATTCTTGATCTTCTGGATTTCGTCCAGATTCAGATTCCACATCAATGAGAGGAATTGCTGATAGCTGTAACTCTGTTCCTTCGGGTCAATCTTGTCCAGATAGCGATTCAGGGTGTAGGCTTTTCTGGCTTCATAAATTTTATTGAAAAACTTACCCAAATAAAATTTTGCAAAATCGTCATCAGGATTTGTCTGCAATATCGCCAGACACTTGTAGATACCCAATCCATACTTTTCTGTATCATAATAATTTGGGATAATGCGTTTTCCGGCCAGCTCTCGCAATTCCTTAAATCCTGCTGTGGCATCCTGCTCATTCTGTATAGAATCGTTGTCTGTAAGTTTCTTTTTCAACAGGGCAATTCGCAGGTTGATATTAGGGTGACTTTTTAATGAGTCTTCCGATATTTTCTTCGTGTACAGTTTGTAATTATACTTAGAAAAATCTTCCATTTTCAGCCATTCATCCTTGAATTTCTGATTGGGAATATCAAAAACTCTTCTGTAAGTTGTGGTGTAGATGCTGTCCGGTTTCTGCTCATCCACAGACTTCAGCAGCTGAAGTGCGGAGACAAAAGCAACTTTTTGCAGACCTAACCTTTTATAATATTCAAAGCCGAGAGAATCAGCTCTTATTTCCTGTTCACGGCGCTCTTTCATATTGGAGTACAACATTGTCCTGAACATCTCAAAAGCTTTTTCTTGCTGGTTTGCAGATTTCTTAAGCAGGGAAACCTCCGTTTTCTTGTCGTTGTTTTTTCTGATTCTGGACAGAATGGAATTAATCGTGTGCTCCAATTGGGCGTGGGCAATCTCGTGACAGATAATCCCATTAAACTGATTATCATTATTGAGATAATAAAACAATCCTGAATTGACAACCAATGTGTTATCGCCAAAGTTGAAAGCATTAGGCTCATTATCTTTCGCAATCAAAATATTGAAATCTCTGCGCACTCCTGGATTTTTATCCGCAATCATTTGGACCTTCTCTTTGACAAAGCTGATAAACCGTTCATCAAATAGATAATTCCGGTCTTTGATATCTTCTTCCAGACTTGTTTGGAACGCCGAGAAAACTTTAGATAGTTCTCTGTTTTCGGAACTGCTGTATTTTTTGATTCCTTTATTAAAAGTTTTTGATTTTTCCTTGTAAACCGTCAAAAACTGCTTCCTTTGAAGATGATCAGCTGTATCGATTTTGAAGTTTTGTGCATTGAAATTCTGGATGGTAATTAAAATCAGAATATAATAAAGTCTTGCTATTAGTTTCATTTTACAAATATAACAGCAATAATAATTTGATAATAATTATCTTAGTTAAAATAATTAATTGTGACTCAGCCCATCACCTTCTCCGCAGAAATCCGGCAGCATCAGGACATCAACGCTGCCTTTGTCAATTTTCCTTTTGACACGAATGAATTATTTGGCAAGAAAGGCCAGGTCAAAGTCAGAGTTTTACTTGATGATAAAGTGGAATACAGAAGCAGCCTGGCGAATATGGGCGGCGGCTGTCACAGGCTGGGACTGACTCAGGCGATTAGAAAAGAATTGGGAAAGACATTTGGCGATTTTGTTGAGATTAAACTTTGGGAAGACAAGAAGGAACGAGTCGTCATTGTTCCCGAAGATGTTCAGGAATTACTGAATCAAAATTCAAAAGCGAAAGAATTCTATGATTCAATGTCTTACACGCACAAAAAAGAATATATCCGCTGGATAGCAGATGCCAAAAAACAGGAAACGCGCGAACGCCGGAAAGTGAAAATGATTGAGATGCTGCTGGAAGGTAAAAAAGGAATTTAAAACATGAATTTAACATAATCTTCAAAAGATTATTTCCTAATTTTGATGCATGCGAATAGAAAACGAAATCAAGTTAGGGTTCAAAGATGTGATGTTCCGCCCCAAGCGTTCTACACTCAAATCCCGCAGCGAAGTGACGATTGAAAGAGAATTCACGTTTCTTCATACTCAGAAAAAATGGAGCGGCGTGCCACTGATTGCTGCGAATATGGATACCGTCGGAACTTTCGAAATGGCGGAAGCCTTGTCCAGAGAAAAAATAATCACCGCTATTCACAAACATTATTCTGTACAGGAATGGTCTGATTTTCTGAAAGATAAAACCGATGACTTCTACCAATACATAGCCTTGAGCACCGGAACGGGAAAAGCGGATGAAGAAAAAATCAAAACCATCCTGGATACCAATCCGAAAATCCAGTTTCTCTGCATTGATGTCGCCAATGGTTACTCAGAACATTTCGTGGAATTTGTGAAAAAAGCCCGTCAGAATTTCCGAGATAAAATCATTATGGCCGGAAACGTTGTAACCGGCGAGATGGTGGAAGAATTGATTCTGGCTGGAGCCGATACCATCAAAGTGGGAATTGGTCCTGGATCAGTTTGTACAACGCGTGTGAAAACCGGTGTTGGCTATCCTCAGCTTTCTGCAATTATCGAATGTGCGGATGCTGCGCACGGATTGGGCGGTCAAATCATCGGCGATGGTGGCTGCAAAGTTCCAGGCGATGTGGCCAAAGCATTTGGCGGCGGCTCCGACTTCGTGATGCTCGGCGGAATGTTTGCCGGACACGACGAAAGTGGCGGTGAATTGATTACCGAAAATGGAAAAACTTTCCGATTATTCTACGGAATGAGTTCTCAAACCGCGATGGATAAGCATTCAGGCGGTGTAGCCGAATACCGTGCTTCCGAAGGAAAAACCGTGAAAGTTCCTTACAAAGGTCCTGTGGCGGAAACAGTGAAAGATATCTTGGGTGGCGTCCGTTCCACATGTACTTATGTTGGTGCAGCGAAGTTAAAGGAATTATCTAAGCGAACCACTTTCATACGCGTGCAAGAACAAGAAAATCAGGTTTTTAACGGATAAATTTTGAAAAATATTTTTCACATAACCAATGGCGATTATCTTGCTGAAGATTTGAAGAAAACTTCAATAGAAGGTGAGATAATCATTTGTCGTGAAGCTTTGGTTTTGGGAAATTTAAGAGCAGATTCTTTGGAAGAATTTTGGAAAATCAGAGCTCAATCTATTTCTGAAGATTACAAATTTTCCAGGGAAAGTTATTATGAAAAATCAGTTTCGGAATTTGAAAAAATCCTGAATATTCCGGAAGGTTCCGAAGTTAATCTTTGGTTTGATGATGATTGGTTCTGCCAGGTCAATTTGTGGTTTTGTACTTCATTGCTTTCAAAAATTAAAGATTTAAAAATCTATAGAATTTTTCCGCAAACAACTGTAAAAAATCATTGGAAAGGTTTCGCAAACTATGATTATTCTGATTTGGAAAACGACTTAGAATCCAAAGTTTTATTAAATGAAAATGACATCGATTTAGCAGTCAATCTGTGGAAAGCTTATCAAAATAACGACATTGATCCTTTGAAACAATTATCTGAAACTCAATCCAATGGTTTTCATTTTTTGAAAGAAGTTGTTAATGCTTACGTTAATACAAATCCAGAAGATTTCATCAAAAATCAAATTGAAAATGGCTTGGCAGATTTTGATTCGGTTTTTAAAAAATTTCAGGAAGAATTGGGGATTTTAGGTTTTGGCGATTTGCAGGTCAGGAAGATTTATGAGAAAGTTTTAAATGAAAAATAAACAAAACCAGCCAAATTCGGCTGGTTTTTATATCAAAGCTTATCCAGTTCTCTTCGCAACGCTATCGACGCTTTTTTGACCTCTTGTGTCCAATCATCGGCAGCATTACCGTCCGCACCGTCTGAAATATATTTAAGACAAAGAAAATCGATATTTTCATATTCCGCTACTTTCGCCAAAGCAAAAGCTTCCATATCGATGACATTGTATTCAGGATTGATATGTTCCATTTCGAACTGGTCGCCGGAACCGCAGATGCCGTTGGGAAGATTGTCTACTTTTAATCCATATTCCAGAAGAACAGGTTCGCCGGAAAGTGGTGTTTCAAATTTCTGAAAACCCAACGCTCGGACATCCATATCTCTTTGAATGAAACGGCTGCAATTCACAACACTTCCTCTTTCAAACATTGTACTTCCGGCCGTTCCAAGATTGATAATCAAATCCGGATTATACTTCTGAATGGCCTTTGTAAGATTATAAGTCGCCTTAACTTTTCCGATGCCTACAAAGATTTTATTGTACGCTTCGAACTCGCTGCCGGCTTCAGATTCCAAAGCAAAAACCAGAAGAATGTTATTATAACGCTTTTCCTTAATGTTCATTATCAGTTAGTTAAAACAAAACCTTGTCATCTTTTCTCAATTCCTCCAGATACTGGCTTTTATTATCACGATAAAAAAGATTCATCGTCTCAAACGGAATCATTTTCAAGTCTTTGTTAACGATGTGAACGCAGGATTTCTTCACCGCTCGCACATCAAAATCGTGGGCATCCATAAAATTCATAATGATGATTCTGAACAGATTATCATAGTCAAGATTGGGAGCCGAAACTTCTGGAAGACAACATAATAACTGATTGACTTTAGGTTTTACTTTATCCACAGAAATTCCCGTACTGAAAATATCCAAAAGCTGCATCTGCAATCCAGTATCCTGTTCATAAACGATGGTATTTC
Source organism: Flavobacteriales bacterium UBA720 (assembly GCA_002297505.1). Classification (GTDB taxonomy): domain Bacteria; phylum Bacteroidota; class Bacteroidia; order Flavobacteriales; family Weeksellaceae; genus Epilithonimonas. The sequence goes on along the minus strand of DBLQ01000059.1, from coordinate 46,807 downwards.
GGGTTTCATTATTCAGTAGATCGGCGGGATTAATATACCTTGTCAAAGGAATCGTTTCGCCATCCAATTTCAGAATATAACCCATTGCCAAAGCATCCGGATTACACGGAACCGGAATGATATCATCCGAATTGAGCAACGGAAACTGATTTAGAATTTCCTGTCTTACCTCAGTCAAAGTAATTTTTTCGTGAGCCGAATCTTCTCGATTCCTTCCTGCAATTTCGACCGGTTGGAAGGTAATGCCCCGCACACATTTTTGTTTCAGAGCGAACTCGATGATTTTACCAATTTCATCAATATTTTTATCTTTTTGAAGCACAATGACAAGCGTTGTCGAAAGATTCAAAGCATTCAGTTTTTCCAAAGCTTTCATTCTGACATCCGTCAAATCTTTTCCCCGGAAATCTTCCAGAACTTCCGGTTTAAAAGAATCGAACTGTAGATAAATCTCAAATTCCGGCGCATAAGTGGCGAGTTTCTCAGCAAAACCCGGGTCGTTGGCGATTCTGACACCGTTCGTATTCAGCATCAGATGCTTGATGGGCTTTGACTTCGCAATATCCATGATTTTGAAAAACTCAGGATGAATCGTCGGTTCACCTCCACTAATTTGGACCACATCCGGCTCGCCTTCATTTTTGACAATGACATCAAACATTGCTTCAATCTCTTCCAAAGTTCTGTGACTTCCGTAATGCGGCGAGGACATGGCGTAACAAGTCGGGCAAGTGAGATTGCAACGGTCTGTCACCTCAACGATAGAAAGACAGCTGTGCTGCTCGTGATCTACACATAATCCGCAATCGTAAGGGCAGCCATATTCTACGTCCGTTCCAAAATGCACGGGCATTTCAGAGGCTTTGTTGTAGTTTCTGATGTTCTTATAGTAATGAACGTCGGAGGCGATTTTGGTCTTGAAAAAACCGTGGTCTGGACAACGTTTGGTCATAAAAACCGAATCATCCTCGATGATAATTTTGGCACCGACACGTTTCAGACATTCTGGACAGAGACTGATGGTGTAATCGTAATAGGTATAATTTCTTACAGGCATAATTTCAATTCTTTACATTCCGCCACAAATGACGCCACTGATGAGTCCACAGATCAACATGCTGATGAGCATGGTCTGCCAAAACTGTGATTTGGAAAACTGGCGTCCGTCTTTGGATTCATAAATCAGCTTGATGAATATCGTAACAACTAATGAAACAAAAAAGGCTACCACCAGAATAATTCCGATGATAAAGGCTACCAAGCCGCCTAGACCGCCTACTTCCAGGATAATCAGACTTTTCATATGCTATGGGTTTTGAGTGGATACAGAACTCCATGAAGTTCTTAATTTAAAGATATAATAAATTATGACAACCAAACATACCAATTGGATGGTTCCCAGATTTCCGATAATTTCAACTTTGGGTTTTATAAAATCCAGCATCAAGCGAAACGTGAAGTAACTCAACATAAACAACTGAAAGATAAACCCTGAAGGATACAATATTTTTTTCTTAATCCAAAGTAAAAAGGCTGCCAACACAACCAGGAAAGCGATCTCATACAATGCAACGGGATGCCTGAGATACTGATCGCCCAGGTGCATCCCAAACACCGAATGGGTAGGAACGCCGTACGTTTCTTCATAAATCCCTGTGAAAAAGCAGCCAATTCGGCCAATGATCATCGCTAGAATCAGCGGAAAAACCATCAGATCGCCGGTACTTTTTTGATAGGCGACCAGTTTTTTTGCCAACTCCACGCCTATGAGACCAAACGACAGCCCGCCAACAATGGTGTTACTGGTCCAGAATCTTTTGAGATTGAAATGATTAAAAAAGAGATCAGGGTTTTCCAGATTGCCAATCAGTTTGGACCCTAATAATGCACCGCCTGTCGCACCAATCAGAACTGCGGCAGACTTGGCAAAATCCATTTTCTCCGGTGATTTTCGTTTGAGATAGAAATACAGCCGCATGGCCAGAAAAATGCCGGCCGTTTCGAACACAGGGTGCGCCAAAACAGTTTTGCCAAAAATATGAAATGCCAATGGAAATTCGCCCGTCATCGGACCAATGTACGAACTATCAGCCAAAGATTCAAAAAGAAAAAGGACGCTGCGTGCGTCCTGTATCTATCCGGCCATCCCGATGCTGCTGAGGTCATAATGCTCCAGCACTTTTACCAGAATGTAATGGACGAATTCCTGCTCCTGCAGGACTCTCACGCTGTTGCTCTTTAAGTTCTTAACAGGTCTCACCTTCTGTGCGACTTTAGCATAGCTTTCGAACTCGTCTTCTCTAAGCTTTCGGCTTACCGTATCATTCTTGGTCTTGATAATCTGATCATCCAGAGTTCTCAGTTTAATAACCACATGGTTATAGACTGGATCAAGACTTTTGACATTTTTGTAACGCTCGACAACGTTAATTTTAAAAGTGTCGAAAATAATAGTCTTGAATACAAGAGCTTTTTCCGGGCTTTCCAGCTGAATGGTGTAGTTCATTTAATGATTAAAAATTTCGCAAATATTGAGATTATTTCCAGACTGCGATGGGTGCAGCCACCCATTCGATTATTGATGGGCCAAAGGTACATAATTTAGAAATAAAGTCTGTGATTTTTTTAACACAAAACATGAAATAATAAAATATGTTTAACAATCTGATAAATAAAGAAACCCTGCCTTTTCCAAAGCAGGGTGTTCCTATGAATATAATGTTATGAAGAGTTTACTTTTTGATCAATTTCTGTGTCTCTACACTTCCGTTGTCAAAGCTCATCTTGATGATGTACTGGCCCGTCGGCAACTGAGAAACATCTATCGTTTTACTGGCAGATTCCAATACTTTTCTTCCGGTCATATCCACAACCTCCGCTTTGGTAAGTTCTGCGCTGTTCTTGATATTGACGTATTCTTTAGCCGGATTTGGGAAGAGGATTGCTTTTGCCTTACTAGCGGATTCGGATACAGCAAGACTTTCCTTCACATTCAGCGTATAATCTTCTGCCTGACCCTGTGTAAAGACACTGCAGGAGAATGTTGCATAGTCCATGAATTCTGAAATCACTCTCATTTTAGCGTTACCCAATTTCGCATTGGCAGGCACTGCGATCTGACCTGTTACCGTATTTCCTGTCACCTGAAATACTTTCCCAATATTATAAACTTCGCCTTCATCTCCTAAATAACCGTTCTGATTCCAGTCTACATAAACTGTGATAGCCTGGCTGGAGTTGTTGTTATAAGTCTGGGCATTCACTGTAATCGGAATAGTTTTTCCTCTCTCCACATCAGAAATTAATGCTGAAAAATCTTCATAACCTACATTGTTAGTAGACGGGTTGTTGATGGTTCCAATCTTAACATTATCAATAGGCATCAGGAAGTTAAATCTTGGCATACAGTATTCATCCAGAGGATTGGTCTCCACACAGCTGGCAACGAGTGTATACACACCATCGTAACCTCCGGTCGTTTCTCTCCAGATTGATCCGTCTCCACTGTAATAAGCCTGTTTTCCTGTATTTCTGATGCTGGTGGCTTCCCAGAACGATGGAATTTCCGCCACTTTATTGACCGCTTTTACTACCAGCCAATATCTTGCTCCCACTGCGCCACCATGGATCATCACCGGTGTCGGCAAATTAAAGGTATTCTTTCTGAAGGTATAGCCATCTCGCTCGCTCAGATCCTGCACTGTGTTAGGCTGTACATTATAGTAGGCTTCCAAAGTTGCGCTAGGTGTTCCGTAGCCGTCCACACTCATAATCGCTACATCAAAAGAATCGATACCACCTTTATCAATCGTGTTAATAATGATATCCGAGATGGTCATATCGACGTGAGCAGGAACGTTGAATTCATTGGCAATATAGAGTTTGCTGAGATCTCCGGTTCCTGTTTCGAAGTTGTTACTTGGCGTAGACAGTCCACAAATTGGCGGATAATTTTCCACACTGTCGCTGTTTCCTACGACAATATCATCCAACGTATTAGAACGGCCAGTTTTCATGATTGCCTCGAAGCAAATCTGCAGCTGAGCAGATTTTTCCGGAAGCGTGATAACAGCCTGCTTCCATTGTGGTACGTTGAATAAATAACTTTGGAGCGGCTTCCATTCTGATGTAGGCGAAAGTCTGTAATAGACATTCAAAAAATTCTGATAAATCCCCCAAGATTCCTGGCTGTAGAAGAAAGAAACGGTAGGTGTCTGGAGTCCTGTAACATCCATCACCGGACTAATAAGTTTGATTTTAGGATTGGTAGCACCTGCAGCAATCTGAGGCGTCGCATTCAGCTCGCCGGAATGTGCGCTCACCACGTTGTAATCTACACCGCCGGCAGAACCTTTTTTGTATTTGAATCCATCATAACTGGCATTCACGCCGCCAGTCACCTGCTGCGTCCAGCATGCACGGCTTTGGCTATCGTTTTCGAAAGTTTCCTTAAATGGGAAACTGCTCACAGTGTTGCAATTCTGTGCAGACAATGTTCCACTGATGATAGCAATGGACGCTGCGATTAATTGGTAAAACTTCTTCATTTTAATTTTGATTTTTAACATGACGAAAGTATCACGTAAAAATCAATAAATCAAGAAAGTTAATAGCTTTATCAAGGAAAATTTATGATTTTGATAAAGATTTAATGACCTTAAGTACTTGAATGACAATACTATAAATTACTGAAAACCTTTTTCTTCAAATCACGTTGTTTTTTGTAAACATTAATGGTTTTCAGCAAGATAACAGATAAAATCACTACCATAATAATACCCGAAACAATAATTAAAAGGAGATAATTTCGATTGATAGATTTTTTTTCGGCGGCAAAGTGTGCACTGTCCTGTGCTATGAGCTGACTTACCAGCGCGGCAGATTCCCGGTTGCTTTTTGCAGATTGTTTATTGAATAACGATTCATAGTAATCATGTTTTGCTAGATCGCCCAGCTGTAAAAAATTTTCTATCAGGAGTTCATAACTGTCATTTTCGATGTCTTCCCTGGACGGTGTATTTTTTCGCTGCTCCAGAAGTCTTAGCAATACTTCATTGGATTGCGCAGGACGATTTTCTGCCGCCAGTATTCTGGCATTTCCAAATTCGATAAAGGCATCCTGAAGTTCCGTAAATTGTAGTGGATAAGGCTTCGAAGCCTCATTGGGCGTAACGGCTGCAAACTTCAGATTTTCCCAGGCTTCCTGAGTTTTATTTTGATTGATAAGACAAAAGGCTTTATTGAGATAAGCCAGCTTGATATTGATTTCGGCCAGCGGATTTTTGGACCGGCTATATTGGTCAATGGCCTTATTGAAATACGATATTGCGATATCACTGTCCAGACTGTAGAAATAGTTCATCGCCTTGAGATAAAAAGTATTGCCGCGTACCAGATCCAGCGAATCTTTGAGTTTCGGCGATGCCAGCAAAAGTTCCGCCTGATCTAGATAATATCTTGCTTTCTCATTCAGTTTCAGGAACTGATAAGTATTTCCAAGTATGCCGAGAATTTTGATTTTTGTAGCCAGGTCTTCGCGATTATTGGCCATTTTGAGGAACTCATTACCATACTGGATCACCGTCAGCGGCTTTTGGAGAAGATTGGACGTATTGGTCATGATGAAAAGACTCTGGATCTTTTCGGCATGCGTTAAACTGGGATCTGCATACACTTTTTGAGCGATACTGAAAGCTTTCTGAGGATTGACCAACACGAGTTTCTCGGCTTCGCTGAGGCGTGTTGTATTGTCCTTATTGCTGGCAGCAACAGGGATTACAAAAAGAAAACAGATGATTAAAATCCAATCTTTCATGCCTCTTTTTCTTTTAAAAGTTGAATATAGTTGGCGGGAGACATTCCCGTCACCGACTTGAAAACTGCTGCAAAAGCACTGTGCGTAGAAAAACCACTTTCCTCAGCCAGATAACGGATTTTATAACTTCTGTACACCGGCTTTTCCTTCAGCTTATTCACAATATAATTGATTCTCAATTCATTAATATAGGCATTAAAATTCTTTTGCTTATGAGTATTGATGGTCTCCGACAGATATTTGGTATTGGTTTCCAACTTCTTGGCCAGGTTCTGTAACGACATATCTGTTCTGATGTAATCCTCAGTTTTCTCAAAATCCTCGAGTTTTTTGAGGAGGAGATTTTCCGTTTTCTCTGAAATCACTTGTGGCTGCGGCGCTTTCTTCTCTTTCAGAAGATTGATCTTGGCAATAAAATTTTCATATTCTTTAACCTGAGTATTGATCTGAAAATAGCGCCACACCAGGACAGCGATGGCTAAAAAGCCAAAACCTAATATCGAGAACAGAAGACTTTTTCTACTTTTGATTAATGATTCCTCATCATTTCTGAAACGATCCTCAACAATGTTAAACCATTTGTTTTTTGCGGTGTCTCGCGTGAGATTCAGCGTTTTAGTGAGAGTTTCGCGCTGCTTGATGATTTCTTTGTATTGTATCTGTTTCGTAAAGGCATAAAATTTAACCAGGAGGTCATAATAATCCAGTCGGAGCGCCAGATTGGTGGTTCTGTCCAGATCGTCCGAAGGCAATTGAACGATTATTTTTTCAGCTTCAGCAACTTTGCCAATATTAATCAGATACTTGGCATACACTACGCGGAACTGCACATCATTCCGATAGAGATCCGAAATGGCTCTCATGAAGAACTCATACTTAACGTCAGGCTCCTGACCGGCTATCACATCGGCAAGATCCAGTAAATCTTCCCGAGCGGTGACAAGATTGGAGGATTTTGAATCTTCCAAAACCGATAACAGCTGTTGCGGGTTTATTTTTGAAGGGTCGCTATTAAATTGCTGTAAGAGCTTGACAACTTTATCGGAAAATCTAACTTCACTGTTATTATTATAGTTGCCTGTAGCCGAATCATCATTGATATTGAGATACCGCAGGATGCTTCTCTTCAGAACCACAGTGCCGGGTGGCAATCCGTTGTCCTCGGCAGAAACGAGTTTAAGCGCTTCCGGTAGCTTGTTCTGATAAAACAATGATTTAATGCGGAGATCGTTGAGTTTTTCCCTATCATCACGTTCCAGCTTAAAGTTTTTCTCCAGATAATCCAGCACTTCAGCGGATTTATCGGGTCTCAGCACCAGATCATAATTGGCCTTCTGAAATAGCTGGCGCACCTCAGGATCTGCGGATTTGCCAAACAGCAGCACATTGCAGAGCAAAATAAAAAGATAAATCAGCTTCTTCAGCATTTGTAAAAATCAAATGATAAATTTATACCTTTTTTGACATTCTCAAATAAAAAACCCACAGAATTTAAAAATCCTATGGGTTTTTAACATTTTATTTCAAAGGCTTAAGTCAGCATTCCGCCATCTACGTTCATCACCTGGCCGGTAACGTAGGCCGATAATTCGCTGGCGAAGAAGACACAGGCATTGGCCACATCTGCAGGCTGTCCGCCTCTCTTCATTGGGATTCCGTCTCTCCAACCCTGGACTGTCTTTTCGTCCAGAGCTGCGGTCATTTCAGTTTCGATGAAACCTGGCGCAATGGCGTTGCAACGGATATTTCTTGAACCCAACTCCAAAGCGATGGACTTCGTAAAACCAATGGCTCCCGCTTTTGAAGCCGCGTAATTGGCCTGTCCGGCATTTCCCTTGACACCAACAACGGAAGTCATATTGATGATAGAACCAGATTTCGCCTTCATCATTGGTTTAATCACCGCCTTAGTCAGATTGAAAACTGAATCCAGATTCACCTTGATGATGGTATCCCAATCCTCTTTGGACATTCTGAGCATCAGGTTATCTCTTGTGATCCCGGCGTTATTCACCAAAATATCAATCTGTCCGAACTCTGCCAAAACATCCTCCACCAACTTCTGAGCAGCGTCATAATCAGACGCGTCCGACTGGTAACCTTTGATAGTCGTTATTTTGCTCAATTCCGATTCTAATTCTTTAGCCTTGTCCACAGAACCAGCATAGGTGAATGCGATTTTTGCACCTTCCTTGGCAAAAACTTCTGCAATGCCTCTTCCGATTCCTCGGGTTGCACCTGTGATGATTGCAACTTTTCCTTCTAATAGTCCCATATAGTTTATTATTCTAAATCTTTTTTAATCTGTTGAATCTGAAGTTTTAATTTAGGTAGATCTTCTTTCAATGTCTTCCAGACCTCATCATAATCCACATTAAAATATTCGTGAATCAAATAGTTTCTCATTCCTGCCGCATACTTCCATGGAACATCAGAATACTTCAATTTAAAATCCTCCCCGATTTGTCTTGATGCTTCTCCAATAATTTCAAAGTTTCTGATAATTGCATCCTGCTTTACCCAATCATCCAAATATTGACTATAGGAAAGCTCCTGCGTTATCTTTTCTATTTTGATAATGCTTTCAAGAATATGGGTCAATCTCAAATAATTTTTATCAGTTTTCATAAATGATTTTTAAATCTTTTATGATGCTTTCCTTTAGAAAAGGATGAAGATATTTTTCTGACACAAAATCAATATTTGAGTTTAATTTGTTTTCCAAAAGTTCTTGAATCTGAAATTTTTGAAAGAGCGAAATAGGTTCTTCAAAATTATACAGGATATCCAAATCGCTATTTTCTAAATTTTCTCCACGTGCAAAAGACCCAAAAATTCCAATTTTTTTTGGATTGTAGGGTTTCATTATTTCAATGATAATATCTATCTGCTGTTGAGAAATCATTTCACAAATTTATACATATTTTTTGAAAGTGACTTTTCTTCCTCTTTATCAATAACTTGTGAATTATTCACAATCAAAACAATCTCGCCTTTTAAAGTTTTATTTTTGGAAAACTCAATTAACTCATTGATTGTTCCGCGTTTGGTTTCTTCGAACTTTTTAGAAATTTCCCGGCTCAGACTGACTTTGGTTTCTTCCCCGAAGAATTCTTTGATCTGTTCCAAAGTCGTATTAATCTTGTGAGGACTCTCATATAGAACAATCGTTTTTTTCTCATCTGCCAACTGCTTCAGTTTGGTTTGTCTTCCTTTTTTCTGAGGGAGAAATCCGGCGAAAAGAAATTCATTGTTGGGTAATCCGGAAACTACCAAAGCCGGAATCAAAGCCGTGGCGCCAGGCAGACAGATCATTTCGAGATTTTTATCTGCGCAGGCTTTGGACAGAAGATAGCCCGGATCCGAAATTCCCGGCGTGCCGGCGTCTGTAATGATCGCAATGGTCTGCCCGTTTTCCAAATCCTGAATCACCTTTTCGGTGCTCTGATGCTCGTTATGCAAATGATAAGACTTTAATGGTTTTGAAATCTCGTAATGTTTCAGGAGAAATCCCGACGTTCTGGTGTCTTCGCACAAAATATAATCTACCTCTTTCAAAACTTTTACAGCTCGGAAAGTCATATCTTCCAGATTTCCGACCGGTGTCGGAACAAAATATAAAATACCACTCATTTATAAAAACCTGTTTTCCACCAAAATCCATAAGCGCTGCGCATAACTATCCACCTTTTTCCAATCCTTCTCATAATAGATATCGCTGAGGAATTCCTGAGCTTTTTCCACAGAAGTAAAGGAATTCAGCATGTTTACCACATCATTCAGTTCACTCTGGCTGCCGTTAAAAAGATATTGAGAAAACGCAATACGATCATTCAGGTCCAGCTTGAATTCCGGTTTTGGTTTCGGTGCTTCCATATAATCGGTCGGCACATTATTTTTCAGAAGACTTCCCGACGTCTGCACAGGAGCGGACTTTTCCAATTCCTGCAAATGATCGTCATCAAAAAGAGATTTCGCGATCTTTAAACCCTTGATATTGGCTAACTTGAATTTTTTCTCCTGCTGCTCTTTATCACTCAGAGATTCATAAGCTTGTTCAGATTTCTCTTGTGGCGCTGAATTTTCTTTACTGAACTCAACAATTTTTCTCCGGTTTTCCTCCAATTCTTTCAGTCGCGCTTCCTTCTCAGCCAATCTGGTTTCATAATCATCAGCCGTCGGCTGCGTGGCCTCTTCCTTTTCCATAGCAAAGGAAAACTGGCTATCCTGCATAGGTTCCAGTTTGGCAGCAGGATCTTCTCTCAATTGTTGTCCTTCTGCTTCAATTTCCTCTACAGCTTCAACGATATCTTCATGAAAATGCTGGGCTTCAACATTTTCCAGTTCCTCCTCCGAAATCAACTCTTCCAGATCTCCGGTAGTGTGGACCTCCGAAGATTCAAGATCCTCATCTGTATCCATATCTTCCGATGGTTGACCATCATGGGAAATTTCCTCGGCCAAATTTTCCGCGGCATCAATCTCCGCAAAAGAATGAACTTCTTCCACTTCCGGAACATCTTCAAAAAGATCATGCGTTTCGGCTTGGTGACTTATAATTTCTGATGCATCATCTTCTTTCTCAGATTTTTGACTGACGATGGAATCATCATCCCTGTAAGTGGATTGCTCATCGGATATCTGCAGAGATTCCGCTGCGGCAGATTGCGATTCAAGACTTCTCGAAATCTTGAGAAAAGCAAATTTCTGATACAATGCGTTGATTGCATTTTCTCTATCCAGGAGCGCTTCATAACTTTCTGCTTCTGCCAATTCGGCAAGCAGATTCTTCATCTCTCCAAAAATTTTTTCATAGGATTCCTGCCAACTTTGCATAATATATCTTATTAATTTTTACTTAAATTTGATGCTTATAAATTTAAAAACAATTTTGTTCCCAAAAGGATTTTCACTGTAATTATTTTAACTGGAAAACACGTCATAATCTTATTGCCTCTATACAATTGTGTCGATTTGTGATGAGAATTCAGCTTCAAATCAAAATTGATTATTTATTGTGATTCGGATTTAAAAATATGACAGCCCTTCGCCTGGTAACCGAAGTTTTTAAAACAATTTTTTGCTAAATTAATAATGTTTTTAGAAAATACAATTAATCATTCTAAACAAAGTGGCTGGATGGAGGTCATCTGCGGCTCGATGTTCTCGGGGAAGACGGAAGAACTCATCAGAAGACTTCGCCGCGCAGAAATGGCAGGGCAGAATGTGGAGATTTTCAAACCGAAAATTGATACGCGCTATTCTGAGGAAGATGTGGTATCTCACAACCAGACCAAAATCCGGAGTACGGCTGTAGAAAGTCCTTCCGAGATACTTTTGCTGGGCTCTAATTGTGATGTGGTGGCCATTGATGAAGCCCAGTTTTTTGATGAAAGTATTGTGGATGTAGCCAATCAATTGGCTAACAACGGAGTTCGCGTGGTGATCGCCGGTCTGGATATGGATTTTTTAGGCAGACCTTTCGGCCCAATGCCAAATCTAATGGCCACTGCGGAATATGTGACCAAAGTTCACGCAATTTGCAGAAGAACAGGAAATCTCGCCAACTATTCGATGCGGACTTCCGCAGGACAGGAATTAGTAGAACTCGGAGAGACCGAAGCCTACGATGCGGTGAGTAGAAAGATCTTTGTGGAGGAAGTTCTTAATAAAAACAATGAGAATATTTAGTTTAATTATTGACATTCAATGAATTACACTATTCAACAAATCGCAGAGATCACCCATTCAGAAGTGGTTGGAAATCCGGAAATCAAAATCAAGAATCTGGCTTTTGACAGCCGGACGATTTATTCTACCAAAAATACAGCATTTCTGGCCATCAGCACGAGCAAAAATTCCGGTCAAAAATACATCGATAACGTTATCGAAAAAGGAATCGGGACGATTATTACTGAACACCGTATTGATAACTCCTCTGTTAATCAAATTATTACAAAAAATTCAGTTCAGTTTTTGCAGACTTTGGCTAAATATCATTTTGAGCATTTTGATATCAATTCGATTGGAATTACGGGAAGTAACGGCAAAACAATCTTGAAAGAATGGCTCTATCAATGCCTTTCTAATGAATTGGTTACAGTAAAAAGTCCGAAAAGTTTCAACTCGCAGATCGGTTTGCCTTTGTCGTTATTGCAGATTGATAAAAAGCACGAATTGGGCATCTTTGAAGTAGGAATTTCGAAGCCGGGCGAAATGGACAAACAGGAAAACATTTTCCATCCCAAGATTGGATTACTGACGCATATTGGAACAGCACATTCGGCTAACTTTACTTCTGAAGAGGAATTAATCACAGAAAAATTAAAGCTTTTCAAACAATCCGACGTCATATTTTTTAATGGCGATAATGAACTGACAACCAAATTAATTAACGAACGTTATTCAAGTAAAAAATTAATATCATACGGATTACGCGATAACAACGATATCACAATTATTTCTGATGTTAATGACCGACATCAGGATATTAAAATCAAATATTTTGACGAGGAATTTTCGCTTCCTATTAATCAACGAGACGAAGCAACTTTGACCAATGTTTTGGCGTTGATTGGAATTCTAAAAGCCTTTAAAATTTCCAATCCTCAGATCAAAGAAAAAATTGATGCGCTCAAAGCGGTTGAGATGCGACTGGAGAGTATCGAAGGCATCAGAAATAATCTGATTATCAACGATTCTTACAACCTGGATTTAGATTCTTTGAAAATAGCCTTCCAGTTTATCGGCGAATATAATAAGCCTAAAAAATCTCTGATTCTTACCGATATTTTGGATTCGAATGAAGATGCAGAAGAATTGTATTCCGAAGTTTCTGAGTTGGCGAATGAACAGAAATTTGACAAAATATTTTTGATTGGTGAGAAAATAAGTTCATTCTACAAATTATTTATTGCTGAAACTTTTACTTTTAATACAACCAATCAATTTATTGAAAGTAAGGTTATTAACGAAATTGAAAATCAGGTAATTCTTCTGAAAGGTGCGAGAAAATTTGAGATTGAAAAAATCAAAGAAATTCTTGAACTCAGAAAACACGATACAGTCCTGGAAATCAATCTCAATGCGATGCTTCATAACATCAACTTCCATAAATCCTTACTGAAACCGGAAACCAAAATGATGGCAATGGTGAAAGCGAATGCGTATGGATTGGGAAGTTACGAGATTTCTGAGTTGCTTCAGCACCATCACATTGATTATCTGGGCGTTGCGTTTGCAGACGAAGGCGTCGAACTCCGAAAGAAAGGAATTACTACGCCAATTATCGTGATGAATCCTGAACAGCACAGCTATGATGCCGTCATTCAATATAATTTGGAACCAGAAATCTACAGTTTGCGGGTTTTGGAACTGTTCAATGAACAATTAATCAAATCCGGAAATCAGCAGGCGTATCCTGTTCACATCAAGCTGGAAACCGGAATGCATCGGCTTGGTTTTAAGGCTATTGAATTGGATGAATTAACTGAAAAATTGAATACAATGAATGTCAAAGTTCAGAGTATTTTCAGTCATCTGTCATCTTCAGATATGCCGGAAGAAAGAGATTTTACGATTAACCAGCTGAAAACTTTTGAAGAAAACTCAAGTTATCTGATTAAAAATTTGGGTTATCAGCCCATCAGGCATATTCTCAATTCATCAGGAATTACCAATTATACTGGTTATCAATATGATATGGTAAGAATAGGAATCGGAATGATTGGTGAATCTTCGAATCCCGAGATCAAAAAACAACTGCAGCATTCAGTAAGTTTTAAAACTGTTATTTCCCAAATTTCTGATATAAAAAAAGGTGAATCTGTAGGTTACAGCAGAAGGTTCAGGGCAGAAAAAGATACCAAAGTGGCAACAATTCCTGTGGGTTATGCAGATGGAATCCCACGTTTGATTGGCAATAAGGTCGGAAATGTAGGCATCAACCATCAACTTTGTCCGATTGTCGGAAATGTTTGCATGGATATGATGATGATTGAAGTTCATAACGTGAACGCCAAGGAAGGCGATGCAGTGACCATTTTTAATTCCCATCCTTCATTGGAAGAATTTGCAAAATATTGTGGCACCATAACATACGAAGTCTTAACTTCGATAGCTCCAAGAGTTAAAAGAATCTATATCAAAAATTAGAGACTCATGAAGAAGCTTCTTTACATTATCCTGCTTTTCAATTATCTGGCAATAGATGCTCAGGTCAAAGAAAACCTGGTGATTCCAAAAAATCCTAAAATAGGACTTTCTTTGTCGGGAGGCGGTGCAAAGGGTTTTACACATGTTGGCGTTCTCAAGGTACTCGATTCCCTGGGTGTAAAAATTGACTATATTTCCGGAACCAGCATGGGCGCTATTGTGGGTGGACTCTACGCTTCGGGATACAGCGGCAAGGATATTGAGAAAATTGTGATGGATACGGATTTCTATTCGCTCATAACGGATCCCAAGACCCGGCAGGAAACGAGTTTCTTTAACAAAAATGTTGACAAATACCTTTTCACAGTTCCTCTGAAAAACGGGAAAGTCACTTTTCCATCATCCATCAGCACAGGTCAGAGAAACGTTTATATGCTGAAAGAACTCCTGAGAAACGTTTCTAATATCGATGATTTTTCCAAGTTGCCCATCCCGTTCATGTGTGTGGCGACCAATATTGAATCCGGGAATATGACAATCTTTGAAAAAGGTGATCTGGTGTCCTCTATCATGGCCAGTTCTGCTTTTCCTTCCCTGCTGGAGCCTGTTAAGGTAGGTGACAGCATTTATGTGGATGGTGCAATGACGGTCAATTATCCGTCAAAACCACTCAAGGACAAAGGCATGGACATTGTCATTGGCGTAGATCTGAATCAGCCATTGGCCAATCGTGACAATCTGAACAGTGTGGTTGCCATCCTGAATCAGATTATTGACATCGGAATCCACAAGGAGACCTTAAATCAGTACAAATATACAGACATTAACATCAAACCCGATCTCAAAGGTATGACCGCAACCAGCTACGATGAGAAACGTAAAATACTGGACAGTGGTTACGTAGAAGCTGAGAGGTATGCAACTATTTTGGATCGTCTCCCAAAACGCAACACCGACAGAGTGCGCGTCTCGATCAATCCTATCTATTCCAGCGTTTACAAAATCGACAGTCTTGCTGTAGATAATGCCAATATTTATAAATCCAACTACATCCGCGGAAAAATGGGCCTTAAGCTGCCCTCGTTGCAGACTTACGGAAGTGTTAATAAAATGATTGACAAATTATACGCTACCAACAATTATAAGTTTATTAATTATGATATCGTACAGGATAACAACAGCAGTTATCTCAAATTGTACGTGACAGAAGACGAAGCACGGCATTTCCTAAAGTTTGGATTGCATTACGACGAAGTGTTTAAAACCGGATTATTACTGAACTATTCTGCCAAACGATTACTTTTCAGGAATTCTAATCTGTCACTGGATGTTGTTATTGGCGATAATCCGCGCTATTATTTTAATTATTTTATTGACAATGGCTACATTCCAGGATTCGGTCTCTATTCCAGCGGGATGACTTTCGATCTCAAAAACATCAATAATAACACGACAGAAACTTGGGATTGGTTGCGAAACGAAGTTTATATCCAGTCAGTGTGGAAGGACAAATTCGCGATAGGAGGCGGTTTCAGCCATGATTATTTTGAAAGTGAGAGGAATGGCACGGACAAAAAAGTAGAGAAATATCTTAATCCCTATGTTTTCGTTAAAAGCGATACCCAGAATGACAAAGATTTTCCTACCAAAGGTTTTTATCTGAGTGCTGAAGGTAAGATCATAGATCTTTTCAATGCAGAACTGGAACAGAAGCCTGTTAATATCAAAGCCGATATCAAGATGAATTTTTACATCTCAAAAATGTTTACCTACCGACTCAATCTTTTTGGCGGTGTTACCATCGGGGACAATTTGCCATCTTTTTATCAGTACAGAATCGGTGGAATTTTCGAGCAGTCTATCGTTAACTTCAAGCGCTTCGGTGGCTATCAGTTTGCAGCATTAACGGATAATAATATTTTCATCGCTTCCAACGATCTTCAGTTCCGCTTTAACAAGAACTATTTCCTGATTGGGAATTTCAGCATTGCAAACATGTTCAGCTCCATCAAGTTCGAGGATGCCATCAAGCTTAATTATAGTTCAATAGGATTAACTGCCGGCTACAAATCTCCGTTCGGACAAATCAAACTCAATATCAGCAAATCACTCAATAAACATAAAGGCGTCTTCAGCGTAATTCTGGGACATTGGTTTTAATAAAATGATTAATTACTTTTTTGAAAATATCGACAGCAAAGCTATCCATCCCAGCACATCAGAATGGCTGGAAAATCTCATTATCACAGAAAATAAAAAGCTGGGTGACATCAACTATATTTTTTGTGATGACGACTATCTGCTTCAGGTTAACCGTGACTATTTGGACCACGATTATTACACAGATATCATTACTTTCGACTATGTAAAGGGCAAAACCATATCAGGGGATATTTTCGTATCTTTGCCGCGCATTTTGGATAATGCTTCTACTCTATCTCAGGATTTTGATCAGGAGTTCAACAGGGTTTTGGCACATGGTATTCTTCATCTGTGTGGTTACAAAGACAAAACGGAAGAAGAACAAATCCAGATGCGAGAAAAGGAGGATTTTTATATGAGTCAATTTAAAAATTTTTAGGAGCTTAATCCCGCTTTCCGCTATATCTTTTTTGTCTTAGAAGTTTAGTTATAATAAACAACTTTTCATTTCAGACAAAAAAGGATGCCGCTGCAATCGGGGCTCGTTACATTGAGTTTGTGAAAAGAAATAGAGTATAATGTTTCACGTGGAACATTTAATACTAATGCAAATTTTACTGCTATTTATACAGCGAGAATAGCATAAAGAAAATAAAATGATTACAGATATTTATGACGTTATCGTCGTTGGTGCAGGTCATGCAGGTTGCGAAGCCGCAGCAGCTGCAGCCAATTTGGGTTCCAGAACACTTTTGGTGACCATGAACATGCAGACTATCGGACAGATGAGTTGCAACCCTGCCATGGGCGGTATCGCCAAGGGACAAATTGTTAGGGAAATCGATGCCATGGGTGGCTATTCGGGGATTGTAGCCGATAAGTCTGCCATTCAATTCAAAATGCTGAATCTATCAAAAGGTCCTGCAATGTGGTCTCCCAGAACACAAAATGACAGAATGATGTTTGCGGAAGAGTGGCGCCTGGCATTAGAAAATACACCGAACCTCGACTTCTTCCAG
This sequence comes from Flavobacteriales bacterium UBA720, assembly GCA_002297505.1. Taxonomy (GTDB): domain Bacteria; phylum Bacteroidota; class Bacteroidia; order Flavobacteriales; family Weeksellaceae; genus Epilithonimonas. The sequence goes on along the minus strand of DBLQ01000059.1, from coordinate 29,677 downwards.
GATATGGTGAAGCAACTGATCATAGAAAACAATAAAGTTACCGGTGTGATCACCTCCCTCGGAATCGAAATTAAAGCTAAATCGGTTGTTCTAACCAATGGAACTTTCCTTAATGGATTGATCCACGTAGGAGATAAGCAACTGGGCGGCGGCAGAATGGGCGAGCCTAGAGCTTTCGGAATTACAGAACAACTGGTTTCTTTAGGTTTCGAAGCAGGCAGAATGAAAACCGGAACTCCGCCACGCGTTGATGGCAGAAGCCTGGATTATTCCAAAATGGAAGAGCAGAAAGGCGATGAGAATCCTCAGAAATTCAGTTATTTAGATACACCCAAGTTAACTAAACAATTAAGCTGTCACATCGTATATACCAACCAAACTGTCCATGATATCCTACGTGAAGGCTTTGACAGAAGTCCGATGTTCAATGGAACCATCCAAAGCTTAGGCCCAAGATACTGCCCGAGCATAGAGGATAAGATCAACCGTTTTGCGGAGCGTGACAGACATCAATTATTTGTGGAACCCGAAGGCTGGAAAACTGTCGAAATTTACGTAAACGGTTTTAGTTCGTCGCTTCCCGAAGATGTTCAAATAAAAGCGATGAGACACATCCCGGGTTTTGAAAACGTGAAAGTCTTTCGTCCCGGATACGCTATTGAATATGATTACTTCCCTCCTACCCAATTGAACCACACTTTGGAAACCAAGTTGGTAGAAAATCTTTATTTCGCTGGTCAAATCAACGGAACCACAGGCTATGAAGAAGCTGCAGGACAAGGTTTGATAGCAGGCATCAACGCTCATAACAAGGTTCATGATAAGGGAGAATTTATCTTGAGTCGCGACGAAGCTTACATTGGTGTTTTGATCGATGATCTCATTACCAAAGGCACTGAAGAACCCTACAGAATGTTCACCTCCAGAGCAGAATATCGATTGCTTCTCAGACAAGATAATGCGGATATCAGACTCACTGAAAAGGCTTATAATCTTGGTTTAGCTAAGGAAAACAGACTTAGAAAAGTAGAGGAAAAGATCGCAAAAAGCGAAGAATTAGAAACATTTTTACGAGAAACTTCACTTAAACCAGGCATCATCAACCCGATTCTGGAAACGATTGAATCCTCACCCGTTGACCAGGCTTACAGAGCTGCACAAATCTTAACCCGTCCCAATATGAGTTTGGAAAAGTTAGAAGCTATTGAAAACATTAAAGAAGTTGCCTCCACCTATGCCACCGAAGTCCGTGAACAAGCTGAAATCAATATTAAATATAAGGGATATATTGAGAAAGAAAAGGAAAATGTAGCAAAACTAAATAGATTAGAAACCATCAGAATTCCTGAAGATTTTGATTATACGAAAATTACATCTCTGTCTGCAGAAGCCAAGCAAAAAATGAGCAAGGTAAAACCTAAAACGATTGCGCAGGCAGGAAGAATCAGTGGTGTTTCTCCTGCGGATATCAATGTACTTTTAATTTATTTAGGGAGATAATTCTCTAATGTTCCACGTGAAACATTACAATGATTTATATTTAATTGAGGTCTGAGGTCTAACAATTTCAAATCTCAACTTTAAATCTCAAATTAACTTATGAAAATTAAAGATCATTTTCTGACTCAGGAAGAATTTGAATTGGTAAAAACGGAAACAAAAGGTGTTTTCAAAACCTCCCCTATCCCAGTCAATATTTCCAGATATTATGAAAGTGAAAATTATATTTCGCATCATCAGGATAGCGGAAGTTTGAAAGAAAAGCTGTATAAATTTTTACAATCCTTTAATCTGCAATACAAGAAAAACATTCTTGTAGACAGAATCAAAAAGGATTCTAAAGTTCTAGATTATGGTTGCGGTGCCGGCGAATTTGTGAAATTCATCGAAAATGATTTTCAAACTTTTGGATTTGAACCCAATCCGGCGGCAAGGAAAGCAGCAATTTCGAAGACTGATAAAGCCAAGATTATTGATGATATCAATTCAATAGAAAATCAAAGTCTGGATGCCATTACACTTTGGCACGTTTTCGAACACATCGAAAATCAAAAAGAAATGTTGGATATCTTTCACTCAAAACTGAAAGAAAAAGGATTATTAATAATTGCAGTTCCCAATCCGACCTCGTATGATGCAAAACATTATAAAGAATTTTGGGCCGCTTATGATGTTCCGCGACACATCTATCATTTTTCGAAAAACGGAATGGAAAATCTCGTTTCTAAAAATCAGGATTGGAAACTGAGAAAAATTAAACCGCTCCTGCTCGACTCGTTTTATATTTCAATGTTGAGCGAAAAATACAAGAAATCACCTCTTTTTTGGCTAAAAGCAATCCTTCACGGAACGATTTCTAACGTAAAGGCACTTTTTAACTCCGAATTTTCAAGTTTGATATATATTATAGAAAAAAGATAAAAAATCGATTTTTAAGGCATTTCTGAAGGTCAATTTTCAAGCATTTTGTTTAAAATTTGTTAATAATTGTGAAATTTAGGAGTTTTAGACCATTTTAATTTTCCAACAAAAGTCCGCTGAGAATCTTATAAAAAATATTTCATTAGTTTTACTCAGGGTCAGACAAAAATAAAACCGACAAATAATTTGTCGGTTTTATTTATTTTACAAAAAGTAGAAAACTTCTATTTATTAATTGCAGCAACTCCCGGAAGTTCGAGACCTTCTAAACTTTCCAACATAGCGCCACCACCGGTTGAAACGTAGCTCACTTTATCAGAATAGCCAAACTGCTTCACAAACGCAACACTGTCACCGCCGCCAACAAGTGAGAAAGCACCCAATTTAGTAGCCTCTGCTATGCTGTCTCCTAAAGCTTTAGTTCCTGCGGCAAAATTAGACATTTCGAAAACGCCGATCGGCCCGTTCCAAAGGATAGTTTTAGAATTAAGAAGGACATCGTTGAAAATCTCTCGGGATTTATGACCTGCATCCAGCCCTTGCCACGTTTCCGCAATTTCGCGGATATTGCACTCCTTGCGATCTGCATTATTATTAAAATCATTGGCAATGATAACGTCTGTCGGAAGATAGACTTCTACGTTGTGTTTTTTGGCTTTCTCCAGAATTTCCAGAGCCAACGGCAGTTTATCCTCTTCTACAATAGATTGACCGATTTTTCCCCCTAGCGCTTTGATGAAGGTAAAAGACATTCCACCACCAATAATCAGGTTATCTACAGCCGGAAGAATATTTTCGATAATGGTAATTTTAGTAGAAACTTTAGAACCTCCAAGTATCGCAGTCACAGGCTTCTCGCCAGATTTAAGAACTTTATCAATCGCGGTCAACTCATTCTCCATCAGTAAACCGAAAAATTTAGTAGAAGGAAAAAATTGCGCAATAACAGCTGTAGAAGCATGCGCTCTATGCGCTGTTCCGAATGCGTCATTCACATAAGCATCTCCTAGTTTGGACAATTGTTCTGCAAAAGCTTCGTCACCTTTTTCTTCCTCATTACGAAAACGCAGATTTTCTAATAGTAGGATTTCACCGGGCTGAAGTTCAGCAGCCGCTTGTTCAGCCTTCTCCCCTACAGATTCTTCTACGAATTTTACTTTCTGGCCAAGAACATTAGAAACTTCGTCCACAATGTGTTTAAGAGAATATTTGTCACTCGCCTCGCCTTTTGGTCTTCCTAGATGTGTCATCAGGATCACAGAGCCGCCGTCATTCAGGATTTTTTCCACTGTGGGCTTTACAGCGGTTATTCTCGTGTTATCCGTCACTTTCAGATTGTCGTCCTGCGGCACGTTGAAATCTACGCGTACCAAGGCTTTCTTATTTTTGAAATCGAAGTCTTTTATTGTTTTCATAAATAGTATGTAAGGTTTTATGCAAGGCAAAACGTTCTGCCCTCTTTGTTTGACAAATTTAAAACTAATTCTTGCCTCACGGAAATTTAATTCCCAAAAGAAATCCACAAACTTATTTTACAATCATAAACAACTTCTTTTTCATTTTTATAAAAATAAATAGTGTAGTCTATTGTTGTAGTGCGGTAGTATGCGGAAAACTAAAAGGCAGATTTTTCATCACAGGAAATGTGAAGTAACGGGTAGTTTTTCAACATTGTTATAGCTCTGAAGATCAAAGTATTAAAACAGTTATCAACAATTGTTTGTAATTTCTGCCAGAGCCGGAATCTTCAGAACTATGCTGCGGATAAATCTTCTTGATCTCCGCTAAAACTTTTTCAAAACTCCGAATTGTTTTTCAGAAGGAATATTGCATTACAAAAATTGACTCGACGGTGAAAGACTTATTTCGCAGAAGTTATCCACAGGTTTTCTCACATTATCTAACATTGTATTGTCAAAGCTAATAAAAGGGTATGTAATTCTGATGCATTTACTAGAATTTTACGTAAAGAGCTTGAGCAACAGATGCATATCAATCAAGATTATTGCTAATGTTCATCGAATTGTTTATTTATAATCTGGAAATATGTGTTAATTTTATAGTCTGATAAATTGATATACAATGAAAAAAATTGCAATAGCCGCAGACCACGCCGGTTTTGAGTACAAAGAATTGATAAAAAAATACCTGGAAGGAAAAGTTGAGATCCAGGATTTTGGCACCTACTCTACTGATTCTGTGGATTATCCGGATTACGTTCATCCTGCCGCTTCATCTGTTGAAAGTGGAGAAAATGGACTGGGAATTTTGATTTGCGGGAGCGGAAACGGCGTACAGATCACAGCCAACAAACATCAGAAGATCCGTTGTGCATTGTGCTGGATGCCGGAAATTGCAGCGCTCGCCAGAGAACATAATGATGCCAATATGATTTCGATTCCGGCGAGATTTATTTCAAAAGAGCTAGCGTACGAGATCGTAGATCAATTTCTGAACACGGATTTCGCAGGTGGCAGACACCAGAACCGCGTCAATAAAATTCCATTTTGCTAAATGATAAAAAGCCTGAAGTCACTGAACTCCAGGCTTTATTTTTAAAGTTGTATCTTTGCAACGCATTTCACAGAGAAAGTTCTTTCTCACGGGACCATAAATTAATACAAAGGTTTCTAAAACTCCCCTATTTTATTTTATCTTTATTGATGATTAATTACTGCTAATCTCAGTAAATTTTAAAATGATGAAAACTTTATTTTCTTTTTTGATGATTTTTTGTTTTTTGCTTGGTTTTGGGCAGAAGAAAAGCAAAAAATGGGAGGGAGCAAGTTTTGAAGAAATAGAATGTAATAGATTTGTAGAACAGCTAAACAAGAGAAATTTACCATTAATAAAAGAAGCTGAAAAAATTAATTTCAAAAAAATAGATAAATTAATTTTTAAGGAAATTGAAAACTATCAATTTGATAAAGACAGTTTAATAATTTTTATTGAAGTATGTAGAAATAACCATTGCGGTTATCCTTGTATGCTAAATCATAAAATATTTTATCCAAATTATAGCGAATATGAATTTTGGAATTCTAAAAATATTTCAAAACTATCAAAAAAATTAAGTAAAAAAGTTAAACTTTTAGAAATTTATTCTCTTACTGAAACAAAAGTTGATGACAGTAAAAATAGTTTATGTTTAGAGTTTATTAATTTAAAAGAAAAAATAATTGTTGTGAAATATATTTTTGATAAAAATTTAATTCATTATAAAACTTACCAATACCAAAACAAAAATTGGGTAGAAATCCCAACAACACAAGAACACGAATTTTAAAAAACACCAATGAAAACTCAACTTTCCTTTATATTATTTTTTGCGTTTCTGTTTTGTTCTTCACAGGAGATTGCTGATAAAGAAAAATTTAAAAAATGCATAAAAGAATTCAGTAAAAAGATTTGTCTCAGTGATGAAGACAAGGATTCTGTTTTATTTTATTTGGATGAATGTCCTAAAGTATTTGGAGTTGCAGAGAATAACGGTTGTGCTTGGGCAGACACAGATAACGATGGTATTTTTGATAAAGATGATGCTTGTCCGGATGTTTCAGGACCTGAAGAAAATCACGGTTGTCCTTGGCCAGATACAGATGGCGATGGGATTTTGGATAAAGACGATAAGTGCCCAACAGTTGCTGGAAGAGTTGAAGATAATGGCTGTAAGAGTTATGAACCTCATAGATATTCTCAGGAAGAATTAGATAAGGTACAAAAAGAGTTTTTAGAACAAACTAAAAATATAAACTACGAAAAGCTGGCAGATTTCATATTTAATAAGATTAATGATAAATATTTTGATTCAAAAATTGTAACAGTACAAATTGCAAGTTTTGCGCAAATGGCTGGTTGTGAATTTGATAGAACAGATTATTCTGCCATAAATTTAAAAGTAAATTTAGCTTCTGAAAAGTTTTGGAATGAAAATAATTTTAGAAAATTTGTTAATAAATTTCCATCAAAAATCATTTTTCCATACAGCGAAAATGAGGAAATAAACAAAAAAATCCAGTCATTTAGAAAGATTTATTCTAAAAAAAATGAAGGAATAACTTTTTATAATGCAAAAAATAACTTCAAAGAATTAAATAATAAAGAAATTAATCCCTACAAAAGTTTCCAGATATACATTTTTTTCGATGAAAATGATGTAATTTATGTTAGAACTAATGATAATACAGAATTGGGGATAAATATTAGATTAAAACATAAAGGAAATACCTTTATACAATTAGATTAAACAATGAAAAACAAAAAACATACATCTCATAAAAACGAACAGAAACTTCAGGATATTGGAAGGAAAATTCTGCGTTTTATGAGTCAGAAAACTTCCAAAATCTACAATTACAAACAGATTGCGGAAGGAATAGATTACAAAAATCCGAGACAAAGAGAATTGGTGATTCAGGCGCTTCACAGATTGCAGGCAACTCAGAAAATCAAAGAAACCGAGAAAGGAAAATATATTGTCAATCTCAATATAGAAGGGACTTTGACAGGTGTCATAGATTTCAACCAATCCGGAAATGCTTATGTGAAAGTTGAAGGTATCAATGATGATATTTTTATCCATCAGAAAAATGTGAAAGATGCCTTGCAAGGTGACAAAGTTCTCATCGTGACCTATAATTTCAAAGGCAAAAAGCTGGAAGGTTCCGTGGTAGAAGTTCTGGAGCGCGCCAGAGAAAACTTTGTCGGGACTTTTCAGTACGTGGAGCACAAGGACTTCGGGTTTGTGGTTTTTGACAAGAAAACCATTAACACGGATATGTTCATCAGCAAAAACCATTTCAATGGCGCCCAGGATGGCGATAAAGTAGTGGTCAAAATGCTGGACTGGAAGCCGGGAAGTAAAAATCCGGAAGGCGAAATCGTGACTGTTTTAGGTGCGCCGGGCGACCACGAGACCGAAATCCATTCCATTCTCGCTGAATATGGTTTGCCTTACAATTTTCCACCTGAAGTGGAGAATGAAGCCGACCACATTGACCGCAGCATCCATGCAGATGAAGTCGCGAAACGCTGGGATATGCGTGACATTTGTACCTTCACCATTGACCCGAAAGATGCCAAAGATTTCGACGATGCTTTGTCTATCAGAAAATTAGAAAACGGGCTGTGGGAAATTGGTGTTCACATTGCGGACGTGTCGCATTATGTGAAACCGGGAACGGTTTTAGACGATGAAGCTTATGCCAGAGCAACCTCAGTTTATCTGGTAGATAGAGTAGTGCCGATGCTTCCGGAGGTCTTAAGTAATGATGTCTGTTCACTCCGCCCGAATGAGGATAAATTCACATTCTCCGCCGTTTTTGAGATGGATGATGAGGCCAAAATCCATAAGCAGTGGTTTGGCAGAACGGTCATTCATTCCGACAGACGATTTGCCTACGAGGAAGCACAGGAAAGAATCGAAACCGGCGAAGGTGATTTGGTTGAGGAAATTCTTCAGCTTGATAAACTGGCCAAAATAATGAGAGCCGAAAGAATTCGAAACGGTGCCATTACCTTTGACAGAAGCGAAGTCAGATTTAACCTGGATGAAAATAACAAACCGATTGGCGTTTACTTCAAAGTCAGCAAAGATTCCAATCATTTGATAGAGGAATTTATGCTTTTAGCGAATAAAAAAGTCTCCGAATTCATTTCATTAAACAAACGAAAAGAACCTACGGGAAATACATTCATTTACAGAATTCATGATGATCCGGATCCGGCGAAACTGACAGCCCTGCGGGACTTCGTGGGAACATTCGGGTACAAAATGGACCTTGCCAACACCAAAAAAGTAGCTGAATCCCTGAACCGTTTATTGACCGATGTCAAAGGAAAAGGAGAGGAAAATATGATTGAAACTTTAGCAATGCGCAGTATGAGTAAAGCGATTTATTCCACAGAACCCATCGGCCATTACGGACTCGGCTTCGAATATTATTCGCACTTCACATCACCCATCCGCCGTTATCCGGATTTGATTGCGCACCGATTACTCCAGCATTATCTGGACGGCGGAAAATCGCCTAATAGGGAAGTGGTGGAAGAACAGGCCAAACATTGCTCCGCAATGGAACGTCTGGCAGCAGAAGCGGAAAGAGAAAGCATCAAATTTATGCAGGTCAAGTTTATGGAAGACCACGTGGGAGAAGTTTTCTCAGGCGTTATCTCAGGCGTTGCAGAGTATGGCTTTTGGGTAGAGATTCCGGAGAATGGAGCAGAAGGAATGATAAAATTGCGGGATTTAGTTGATGATTCCTATTCTTTGGACGCCAAGAATTATGCAGTGGTAGGCTCCAGAACAGGCAATACCTATCAGCTCGGAGACGAGGTCAAAATAAAGGTGGTGAAAGCCAATCTGATTGCAAAACAATTGGATTTCAAGATTGTTGATTAGCGATTAATTAAAATGTAAAAAGTAAAATGTATTTTTGCTTCTGTCTTGTAAAGAACTAAAGCAAATCACCAGAAGCCAATTGCCAAAAGCTATTCACAAGATACATTATCCTTTTTACAAAAAAATAATAATGCTCGAACTCATTTTATACGCTGTCGGATTAGGAATTATGCTCAGTCTGGTGTTCATCGGACCGATATTTTTCCTGCTGATAGAAACCAGTTTTTCCCGAGGTCCAAAGCACGCATTGTCACTGGATTTTGGCGTCGTGTCCGCAGATATTCTCTGCATTGTAGTCAGTTATTATGCCAGCGCAGATTTGGTCAGTCTGATAGACAAGCATCCCGGTTTTTACAAGATTTCAGCTTTTCTGATTTTCATTTACGCACTCTATATGCTGATTTCCAAGACCAAAATGCACATCGAGGGCGAAGAGAAACTCATCAGTCAGAACTATCTTAAAACTTATCTTAACGGTTTTCTGCTGAACCTTCTCAACATTGGTGTGGTACTCTTCTGGCTGGTTACGGTGATTTCCGTACGCAATGCTTACCCGAAAGTTCAGGATTTTATCCTCTACATCGGCATCGTGATCGGTACGTATCTTCTGATTGATCTTTCTAAAATCATTTTGGCCAAGCAGTTCCACGATAAGCTGAACCAGCGTGTGGCCAACAGCATCCGCAAAGGTGTGGGCGTAATCCTGGTGATCTTCAGCATCTTTATCTTCCTGCAAAGTTTCAAAAAGTTCAACAGCTTCGAAGAAAAACTGGAAAAAGCAGAGAAGCAGCAGCCGAAAATTCGTTAGGATTTGGGCAGCTTATCCGTTCGTATTTTATCCTGAGCTTGCCGAAGGGCTCAACCGCTCAGGCCGGGCTGCAGATTTAACAAAAAAACAACATTTGTCATTCCGAAGGAATCTAGACTGCTGAGATTCCTCCGGAATGACAAGCTTACCGAAAATTAAATCTGCAAATTTGTGTCATCTGCGAGAAATTCAAAATTTTTGATGAATTTACGCCCTGGCGAACCTAAAAATATTTTCAATCAAGTAAGAAAAATCTTTGCGACCTTACATTTAAATTAACATTACTAATCAACACAAATGCAAAACACCACTTTCCCAAAACCTCTCAAAAAAGGAGACAAAATCGCTATCATTTCTCCCGCAGGTTCTGTGGAGATTCCACAGTTGGAAAAAACGCTGGAACTCATCAAGTCGAAAGGTTACGAACCCATTTTGGGCGAAAATCTCTACACAAAATTTCAAAACGGCTATTCGTACGCCGGAACCGAAGAACAGCGGATAAAGGACATCAATTGGGCCTTAAACGATTCCGAAATATCAGCAATATGGACTTCCCGTGGCGGCTACGGTTGCCAGCACTTAGTTCAGCATATAAATTTGAAAGAATTTGAGGAAAATCCAAAATGGTACATTGGCTACTCGGACAATACCGTTATCCAAAGTTATTTATTGAAAAATGGTTTTGCATCCATCCACGGACAAACGATTAAAACTTCGAGTTTTGGCGTAACTGAGGAAAGTTATGAATTGATTTTTGATATGCTGAAAGGTAAATTCCCAACCTATAAAATCGATTCTTCAGAATACAATAGAGTAGGAGAGGCATCCGGAATTTTGGTTGGCGGTAATCTTGCGTTGATTGATGCACTTTTAGGAACACCTTATTCATTCGATTTCAAAGATAAAATCTTATTTATTGAGGAAATTGGCGAGAATTTCTACGCCCTAGACCGGATGATAATGAGTCTGGAACTTGCCGGCGTTTTCAAAAAAATCAAAGGATTGATTGTTGGCGGGATGACCAATATGGGAAAAGAAAAGGACAATAAAGCGTACGAAGAATCCTTCGATTCTTTTGCCAACCAACTCATTGCAGAAAGAGTTTCCAAATATGATTTTCCAACTGTTTTCAATTTCCCGAATGGACATATTTACGATAACAGACCTTTGATTATCGGCTCACAAGTTACAATGGAAATAGGGAAGAATGTGAAGATTAATTTTAATCATTGATCTACTATCATTCATCATTTATAAAAAGCTATGGCAGACCATAACGAATTTGGAAAAATCGCGGAAGAACTGGCGGCAGATTTTTTAGTCAATGCCCATTATAAGATTCTGGCCCGTAATTTCCGTTACCTCAAGGCGGAAATTGACATCATCGCCGAGAAGGATGATTGTATCGTCATTGTAGAAGTCAAAGCCCGGCACACGGATGCATTTCTGGAACCGCAGGAAGCAGTTAATAAAAAGAAAATCAAACTGTTGATTTCCGCAGCCAACTATTTTATCGAAGAAAATAGTATTGATAAAGAAGTTAGATTTGATATTATTTCAGTTCTTCCCAACAAACAAAAAACTCTGGAAATCCACCATATTATTGATGCTTTCCAGAGTTTTGAAATATAAATTTTCAGGTAGAAGTTGATAGGTTTTCGGTAGTAGAATTCCAAAAACTAAAACCTGCGAACTACAAGCTTAGACCTATTTTATCTCTACACATCCCACACGTCCTCCGGCATTCCCGGTAGGTTGCGTGTGAAAATCGTCTACACCGGCGTGAATCACGATAGATTTTCCGATAATATTTTTCATCGGGTCATCGCAGCCAAGGCACCATTTGTCGGTGGTAAACGTAAGCTGAGCTTCTCCATTTTTGTCAGCATTCAGGTTGCCTATATCACCCATGTGGAAGTGTTCAGATTCCCACTTACCGTGATCGTCTTTTGAAGGATTCCAATGACCACCGGCGGAAGAAGCATCGGTTGCACTACAGTTCCCGAATTCATGAATATGAACGGCATGCAATCCCGGCTTAAGCTTGAAAACGCTCAAATCCATGGTAACTTCGCCTTTTTTCTGTGTGAATTTTGCCGTCCCTTGTGTTTCTGTATAAGATTTTGGGCGCACAATGTAATCATTAGAAACCGTTTTGCAGGAAGCCAGTGATAGACCGACTATCCCAATCAGTAATAATTTTTTCATAAAAAATAGTTTATTTGTTGAGAGAAATTGTAACAAATTTAAAGCCAATATGCTAAGGGATGGTTTTACGTGGAACATCACCGTTCGGGTACCAAAACCGACGCTTCAGTCATATAAAATTTTAAATGGTGAAAGGCCGATATACCTTTGAATCAAAATTATGAATTATGACAACTTCGGCAAGAATCACATTTATTTTTACGATGCTAATGAGCATCAGCATCTGGTCTCAGACTACCATTTCAGGGAAAGTGACCTACAGAAATAAAGCCCTGAAAGACATTAATGTGACGCTTAAAGACAGCTACGACGGCGCCACCACAGATGCTGGCGGTAATTATGCTTTCAGCACCACGGAAACAGGAGAGAAGATATTGGTTTTCTCCGGAAAAGACTATGATGAGGTAGAAATGCCCGTGACAATTGAAGGTAAAAATATTTCGATGAATGCCACATTGAAGGAACAGATCAGCGAAATCAATGCGGTGGTGATCACAGCCGGAAGCATAGAAGCGAGTGACAAGAAACGTGCGACCGCATTACTGACGCCTTTGGACGTTTACACCACTGCAGGAGCCAACGGACATATTTCCTCAGCTCTTGGCTATTTACCGGGCGTTCAGAAAGTGGGAGAGAGTGAGGGCTTATTTGTACGTGGAGGAACCGGCGCAGAGACCAAAATCTTTATGGACGGTAATCTGGTCAATAATTATTTTACCAATTCCGTTCCGGGAATTGCCGGCAGAGACCGTTTCAATACCTCATTGTTCAAGGGAAATGTATTTTCCAGTGGAGGCTATTCAGCGGTTTATGGACAAGCTTTGTCATCGGTTTTGATTTTGGAAAGCGTGGATTTGCCGGAAACTACATCCTTTGACTTCGGTGTTTCTCCGATTTTTCTGAGTGCCAATTATCAGAAACTTAACCGAGAAAAAACGGCTTCCTGGGGCGTGGCAGGCAGTTATTCCAATCTTGGGCTGATGGGAAAACTCTTGAACTTCAACACCGATTTTGACAAATATCCGCAGGGCTATGGTTTTGATGCCAACTTCAGAATCAAGACCAAGAAAGGAGGTTTCATCAAATATTATGGCAGCGTAGATTCCAACAATCTGGCAGTAGGTTCTGAAAGCCTGGAGCCTGAATCTGACAGAAACCTGGTCGCTCTGAAAGGGCAGAACATGTATCACAATCTTTCCTACAAAGAGAAATTAGGAAAGTACCTTTTGAATATCGGAACATCTTACACCTACAATTCCAATGATTTGAATTTTGCAACTTTTAAAAATAATGTTGAGCTGTCCAGCACACCAATCAACAACCAATCGAACTATGTGAATGCCAAAGCAGTCATCGAACGGAAGATCAGCAGAGCCAGCATTCTGCGCGCAGGATTTGAACTCAATAACGCGGATGAAACGATGCAGTATGGCGCTTTTGAAAGGAAATATAAGGATTTGATTTCGTCTGCATTTGCAGAAACCGATCTGATTTTAACGAACAATCTGACCGCAAAATTGGGAGCCAGAGCAGAACGTTCATCCTATCTTAATCAATGGAATTTCTCGCCAAGAGCTGCGTTGGCTTATAGAATTTCAAAAAATTGGACAACATCTTTTGCGTATGGTATCTTCTATCAGAACCCGGAAAGCCGTTACCTGTTCAGCAATCAGTTTAATTTTCAGCGGGCAGATCATTATATTTTTCAGGTTCAGAAAAATGCGGATGGCATGAGTCTGCGATTCGAAGCGTTTTATAAAAAGTATGATGAGCTGATCAAAACCACTGCGCTTTCCAATCTCAATCCGGCTATCCCGAATAATCAGTATCAGGTCGCTTATGACAACGGCGGAAAAGGTTTTGCCAAGGGTGTGGAGCTGTTCTGGAGGGACAAGAAAACCTTCAAGGACATCGATTACTGGCTCACCTATTCTTATCTGGATTCCAAAAGAGAGTTCTTAAACTATCCTTTTAGTTTAGCGCCCAATTTCGCTTCGAAACATACATTTAATGCAGTGGCCAAGAAGTTTGTCATGGATTGGAAAACTGGGTTTAACCTCTCTTATACTTATTCCACAGGAAGGCCTTATTATGATTTGACGTCAGAAAATGGAGAAAATGCAGTTCGTCATCAAGGCAAATTGAAAGACTACAGCGGCCTTAATTTCAGTATCAATTATGTTCCAAGTATTGGTAAAAAAAATGCAAAGTCGTTTACAGTATTCGTTTTGAGCATCAATAATATCCTCGGTACTAAAAATATCTACGGCTATAATTATTCTAATGACGGCCTGAGAAGAAGCACAGTGGTACCACCCGTGAATACCTTCGTGTTCGTTGGAGTTTTTGTAAGCTTTGGCGTAGATAAGACCAATGATGCCATTAATAATAATTTGTAATGAACGGAGGAAAGAGAATAGAGAAAAGAGAAAAGACTTATGTTCTGTTATGATAAATCAGCGATGATTTTTAAACAAAATCACAGTTCAGTCATCAAAAACGACCGCTCAGCAGAATAAAATTTAAACCAAAGAAAATGCATTCTATCTTTGAATCAGAAATTTAACATCAACCATAAAAAAAACGACAATGAAAAATCTAATTCTAACAGCAGCATTACTTTTTGTAAGTACAATCACATTGGCACAAAACGCTTTTGAAAAAGCAATGACCGAAAAAATTGCGGTGGTAGAAGATAACAAGACGGCAGACGAATTCACCGCCCTGGCCAATGATTTCGGCCGCATTGGTACGAAGGAAGCTAACAATTGGCTGCCGTATTACTACGCCGCGTTTGCAACCATCCAGAAAGGCAGAGTTATGATGCGCGCCGGTAGCGCCATGGAGCTGGATCCTGTGGCAGACCTTGCAGACCAGTATATTGCTAAGGCGGAGGCCCTGAGTCCGGACAATGCAGAACTCTATATCCTGAGAAAAATGACCAGTGGTCTGCGCATGATGGCCGACCCGCGCTCCCGTTTTATGAGCGAAATGCCAATAGGGCAGGAAGCGCTGGCAAAAGCCCAGAAGCTGGATCCCAATAATCCGAGAATTACCATTTTGCAGGCAGAAGATACCTATTACACGCCGGAACAGTTCGGTGGAAGCAAGGAGAAGGGACTGGAACTTTTCAGAAAAGCATTAGATCAGTTTGCTGTTTACAAGACCAAAACAGCTTTGGATCCAAAATGGGGGAAAACAGAAGCAGAATATTTCCTGAGCCAGAAGTAAGAGCCAGTGACCATCTACTACTAACCAGCCGAGATTCCCGGCTGGTTTTTTTGATAGATTAGAAAAAAAATTCCCCTCCCTTGGAGGGGTGGCCAAAATCGCAGATTTTTGACGGGGTGGTTCTCAGAATCACTAAGATTAATATCAGCACGGGCATTAACGAAAAACTAAATGCGGACTGCTAGAAAGCCCAAACAATTTGCAGGAACTTTCCGTAGCTGGTCAGAAAGTTTAACCAACTTGCAGAAGCTTTCTGTAGATGTACAGAGAGTTTAATCAGCTTGCGGGAACTTTCCGTAGCTGGACAGAGAGTTTAACCAACTTGCAGAAGCTTTCTGTAGATGTACAGACAGTCTAAACAAACCGGCGGAATTTTCTGTAGTTTGTATTTGATTCCAAACAAACCTGCTGCGCAAAGTCTCCCGACTTTGAGCACACTTTTATAAAACATCCAAATTCATTGGTATTAATAAAACAACTCTATGGTTAGTAGTTAATTCAATCTTGATAATCTTTTGTTTGTGGGAATACTTTTTCACTTTTCTTTGATACTTTTGTGTAATTGCTCAAAGTCAGGAGACTTTGCGCAGCGGGGAATGTATTAAAGTAAAATAATAAGTATGAAAACAGTTTTTAATTGTATAATTTTAATTTGTGGTTGTCCTGCAAGCTATATTTCTTCTTATCGGATGATTGGTAATGAAATCAGTAAAGATTATTATGTCATAAATCTAAAAAATGATACAGTTTATGTTAGGGTAAGAGCAATTAAGCAATACACTTATGATAAAAAAACTTTTTTATTTTTCAACTTCAAAAATCCGTATAATAAAAAAGTTATAGTTAGTTCAAAATCTTTTGGTGAACTTAAGAATGAACTAAATGATAATCAAAATTATGGTGTAGAAATCAAAAACATTAAAAATATTAAAAAGGATACAGTTTATCTTAATATTTCAGATAAAATTTACAAATTTTATCACGATTAGAGAGAAGTTACCACCCGCTGCGCAAAGTCTCCTGACTTTGAGCAAACACAAAAACCCAATAGCGCGGATTGTAAATCCGCGCTATTCTTCTACTTCTGAAACTGCTTAAAGGCGGATAAGCTATATTTTTTCGTATTTTTGAAAACATTCAAAAGATAAAAATGAAATTCAAATCCATTATTGCAACAGCAGCCGTCGTTTTCTACACGGGTCTGCAAGCTCAATCTATGACCAGCTCTAACTATCCCAAGGCCGTAAAAGGTGCACAAGTTGATAACTATTTCGGAACTCGGGTGGCAGACCCTTACCGCGACCTGGAAAATGATTCCGAAGCCACCAAAAAATGGGTGGATGAGGAAGTGGCTTACAGCCAGAACTATCTTTCCAAAATCCCTTTCAGAGAAAGCATCAAAAACCAATTGAGAGATATCTGGAATTACGAGAAAATAGGTGCACCGTTCAAAGAAGGTGATTATACTTACTATTACAAAAACAACGGTCTGCAGGCACAATCGGTACTTTACAGAACCCATAGCAAAAGCAAAAAGACAGAGGTATTCCTGGATCCCAACACGTTTTCGGATAAGGGAACAACGTCGCTTTCCAACTTATCCTTCAACAAGAAAGGAAATTTGGCAGCCTATTCGATTTCAGAGGGTGGAAGCGATTGGAACAAGATCATCATCATCGATGCCGTTACCAAGCAACCCATTGATGAGACGATTGTTGATGTGAAATTCAGTGGCATTGCCTGGAAAGGCGATGAAGGTTTCTATTACTCCAGCTATGATAAGCCGAAAGAGGGAACCGTTCTTTCCGGAATGACGGATAAACACAAAGTTTATTTTCACAAATTAGGCACAAAACAATCCGAAGATCAACTGATTTTCGGTGGCGAAAAAACACCGAGACGCTATCTGTCTGCCGGCGTCTCCGAAGACCAAAGATTTTTGATTATTTCTGCGGCCAATGCCACGAACGGCAACGAGCTGTACATTAAAGATTTGAAAAACGGTGGTGATTTTGTCCAGATCAACAAAGGTTTTGACATCAATGCCGATATTGTAGATACCCAAGGCGACGAGCTTTTCATCTTTACAGACAAGGACGCTCCTAATATGCGATTGGTGAAAGTGAACATCAAAAATCCAAGTCCGGAAAACTGGAAAGACGTGGTCCCGGAAACGGAAAATGTTCTCAGCATTTCCGAGGCGGGCGGTTATTTTTTCGGGAAATATATGAAAGATGCCATCAGTCTTGTGAAGCAATTTGATAAAACAGGAAAATTGGTCAGAGAAATCACGTTGCCTGGAAAAGGAACAGTTTCCGGATTTGGCGGCAAGAAACAAGATAAAGACATCTATTATTCTTTCACCAATTACATCACGCCGGGAACAATTTATAAATACAATGTGGCGTCCGGGAAATCAGAGGTTTACCAAAAACCAAAGGTGAAATTCAACCCCGAAGATTACGTTTCCGAGCAGGTTTTCTACACTTCAAAAGATGGAACTAAGATTCCAATGATGATCAACTATAAAAAAGGAACCAAGCTGGATGGCAAGAATCCGACAATTCTTTATTCGTACGGTGGTTTCAACATCAGTCTCCAGCCAAGTTTCTCTGTGGTGAATGCGATCTGGATGGAAAACGGTGGCATCTACGCTGTCCCGAACATCCGTGGCGGTGGAGAATACGGTAAAAAATGGCACGATGCCGGAACCAAGCAACAAAAGAAAAACGTGTTTGATGACTTCATCGCAGCAGGCGAATATCTGCAATCGAAAGGTTATACTTCTAAGGAATACATGGCGCTTTCCGGCCGTTCCAACGGTGGTCTTTTGGTGGGCGCAACGATGACGATGAGACCAGATCTTGCCAAGGTTGCTTTCCCTGGCGTAGGCGTTTTGGATATGCTGAGGTACAACAAATTCACTGCTGGCGCAGGATGGTCTTACGACTACGGAACTGCGGAGGACAGCAAAGAAATGTTCGAATATCTGAAGTCATATTCTCCGGTTCACAATGTAAAAGCAGGAACTTGTTATCCATCAACAATGATCATCACGAGTGATCATGATGACAGAGTGGTGCCGGCACATTCTTTCAAGTTTGGAGCAGAGTTGCAGGAGAAACAGTCGTGTGCCAATCCAATTTTATTGAGAATCGAGAAAAATGCGGGTCACGGCGCAGGCCGCTCAACCGAGCAGGTTATCGGCGAAAATGCGGATTTGTTGAGTTTTGCCTTATTTGAAATGGGAATTAAAACTTTAAAAAAATAATTCTGCCATTATGCATAAAAATCCCGAAATTAGTTTTGGGATTTTTTGATTTTGGACAATAGTTTGATACTGATGTTCCGTTAATTGAGATAAATATGGTAACATCGGCAATCCCATGAAGCAATGGGGAAGTTATAATAAACAAGACCAATGTTCCCTACCACCAATGAAAACAATAAATATCCACATATGAAAAAAAGCACATTGATGACGGCTTTTGCTGCCGCAGCTCTACTCCTGTCATGCAAAAAGAATGATGCCAAGCCATCCTCGGAATCTTATGCATCAGAAACTACGGTGACCGATGATAACGGAAAAGTAGACAGTGCCACCAGCACCGCTATGACCACGGATACAGACGGGAAAACGATGGAGACTTATTCCTATCCTTACAAAGCCAGCGACGGGAGCCGTGCCAAAGCCACCTTCACGAACAACGGCAAATCCAGGACAGTAACCATCGAAGCGAATAACAATAAGTTTCAATTGGATTACAAGGATAAAACTGCAAAAGGTGAACGGTACGAGAGAAGCGGTATCGCTGCAGAGACCAAAGGCGACTCGCTCATCATCACGCAGGACAACAATGTCATTGCGCTGGTAAGAGTTCGATAAAACATTTAAGGCTGTCTTCGTGACGGTCTTTTTTATTGTGATGGCAAACCCTTACTTTTGCCTTGTGAAACATCTCGTCATCATTGGTCTCGTTATTCCGGAGCCGGCATCTACAGCAGCCGGCCACAGGATGATGCAACTTATCGCCCTGTTCCGGGATGCCGGCTACAGGATCAGCTTCCTCACTGCAGCCCAGAATATTGAATTTTCAGAAAAGATTGAGATTCAAAAGATTGAACTGAATAACGAAAGTTTTGATAAAAAGATAGCAGAACTGAGTCCCGACCTGGTATTATTTGACCGCTATGTCACCGAAGAGCAATTTGGCTGGCGCGTGGCCGAGCATTGTCCGCATGCGGTCAGGATCCTGGACACGGAGGATCTTCATTTCCTCCGCGAAGCCAGAAGAAAGGCTTTTACCGGGAACCGGGATCTGCAGTACGCCGATATGTTCAATGATGTGTTTAAGCGGGAAATGGCCGCTATCCTGCGCTCTGATCTCTCGCTCATCATCTCAGAATATGAATATCAATTATTGACAGAGCATTTCCGCGTCAGTCATGACATCCTTTTCTATTTGCCTTTCCTCACCAAGGAAATCCGTACGGATGAGGTGGCCTTTCAGGACAGGCGGCACTTTGTAAGCATCGGCAATTTTCTGCACGAGCCAAACTGGCAGACTGTTCTGAGACTGAAATCCCTTTGGAAACCTATCCAAAGAAAGCTTCCGCACGCCGAGCTTCATATTTATGGTGCCTATGCTCCGGAAAAAGTTTTCCAGCTGCATAACGAAAAGGAAGGCTTCCTGGTAAAAGGCCGTGCGGACGATGTAGAATCGCTTTTTAAGCAATGCCGCGTTCTGCTGGCTCCGATTCCATTTGGCGCCGGACTCAAAGGTAAATTGTGGGAAAGTATGCAGTACGGACTTCCCAATGTAACCACGTCGGTAGGTGCCGAGGCCATGCATTCTGACTTGCCATGGAATGGTTTTATCCAGGATTCCGACGCTGCTTTTGTAGAAAGTGCGGTTGAACTGTATCAGAATGAAGAAGTCTGGAATCGCTGTAATTTGAATGCTCGAGAAATCTTATCAAAGGTATTCGATCAATCACTGTTTATTGGAAGGTTTTGGTCAGCAATTGGTAAGATCGCAGATCAGCTTGACTCGCACCGAAAGAACAATTATCTGGGAATGATCCTGCAGCATCATCAGTTCAATTCCACCAAATACATGAGCCGGTGGATAGAAGAAAAAAATAAAAAAGCGTAAAGCAATTTTCCTTACGCATAAAAAATTCCTCTTCAGTATGATGAAGAGGGATTTTCTGTCAGATCATTAAAATTAATTCTTAGACCGTCTGGCTTCCACAGGTGTAGACGAAGCTGGGAACTGTGTACTTTCCGGTCTTCCCGGGCCACGTGGCGTGCTCGGCGCACTCATATTCTGCTCACGTTGTTTGATTTCATCTTCCCGTTGTTCCTGGCTTTTCAGATCTTCCGGGATGGAAGGAGCCGGTGTCTGTTCCGTAACGGTATTTCCATTTTCATCCGTCATTTCCAGCTTGGCATCGCTTTTCAGGTATTTCAAAAGTTCTTTGGCCTTCTTGCCTTCAGGCGTTTTGCCATAGTTCAGGACAATCTGTTCCAGCTGCAGGATCATAATTTCTTTACCTGCCGTTTTACCGGCGTTGTAAGCATTCAAGAGGTAGAATTTCGGGACCAGCGCGTCTGTAGGATGATCTGCAATAGCTTTATCAATCATTGCAGAAGATTCCGGATACTTTTCGGTTTCGTACAATTTATACGCATCGGCGTAGATCTTTTCCACATCTGCTGTAGACTTATTGAAATCTTTGCTTTTAGGATTTTTTACAAACTCTGCGTAGGATGTGTAAGGATAACGCTCCAGAATCAGCTTTTTAGCTTTCTCCGCTTCTGCCGGATTTTTCTCGTAGTTGAAAACGAAAATATTGTACAAGGCCTGAAGATCGGTTTCCTCGTCCGGCTTATTGTCTACGAGGTCAAAAAGCGTTTTGGTCGCCAGTTTTGTATTGCCGAAGAAATTCTCATACATCGTTCCCATGCCCAGGCTGGCAGTATCGCGGTCTTTCTTCAGCTGCTGAAGTTCTGCCGGGGAAGTCGGGATTTTCTCGATGTAAAATTCCGGTTCCAGACGTCTCGGATCCGGCGCATTAGCAAGGCCCAGCGCTTCGTTTTTCATATCCTCGATGCTTGCACTTCTTGCAGAATAGCGCCAGTTGTCCTGCAATGTTCTGCTGCCCCAAGTCTGGCGGAAGGCATTTTCGCCTCGTGGGATATTATTCTCATTGGCAAAATAAAATGTAGAGCCGCCGGTGATTCCAAAGTTCTGAAAACTGCCCGCGTCCGAAGAATTATTGGCAAAGATAGAATTGGCACTGTAATCGGAATTGTCAAAACCTTTGCTGCGCTCTGCCCGTTTCTTTTCCAACTCGTCTGCGGCCTCTTTTTGTTTGATCTTATCGATGTATTGTGTAAAATACGCCCTTCTCTGGTCATCAGACATCCTGGTCAGTGCAAGGATACTGTCATTCTTTTTGACGAGGTAATAATTACGGGAAAGTTTCTTGATATTGGCGGTGAGGCTGGTGAGTCTCTCCACTTCCGGCTTGTAGGTCATTGCAGCCAGAGCGCTGTCATAGTAAACTCCTGCGGTAAGATAATCATCCTTGGCAAAATATTTCTTAGCCAGCTCTGCATAGGTCAGTCCACGGATCTGCGGATCGGACTGCTTTTCCTTCAGTGCTTTTCTGAAGTAAGAATCGGCAATGGAATCTTTCGTTGCCGAGGTTGCGATGAGTCCGCTGGCATAGTACAGTTCATTTTTGCGGGACGCATAGGTTCCTTTTTTCGCAATTTTCTCCAGGTACGCCATAGCCTCTTCGTAGCTGTCTTTTTTGCCGTCAAAGGTTTTGGCAATTTCAATTTGAGATTTCACTTCAAATTCATAGCTGTTGGCATATTTGTAAGCCGCCGCAAAGGACTCGCGCGCTTCATCTTTTCTGCCTAAGCCGGAAAGGATCTGCCCTCTGAGGAATGCAATTCTGCTGCGGGTTTTTCGTTCTTTGTTGTATTTGAAAGCATCTTCCAGAACTTCGGCTGCCAATTCTTTCTTGCCCCATTTCAGGAAGTTGTCAGCCTGGTAGATTGTGAGAAGACTTCTGTATTTTTTCTTGAGTTTATCATCCTCATCCAGTTCTCGGAATACTTCGTCCGCTCGGTAATATTCTTTCAGTTTGGTATAATTGACACCTTGATAAATCCTGGCCAAAGGAACGCGTTTGTCCTTGCCCATGGTGTTGAAGATATATCCTAAAGCGTCCATTGACTCCAGGTATTTTCCCTGATACATCCGTGCTTTGGCCAGCAGAATGTATGCGTCAAAGATTTTCTTGTTCTTCTCTACACCATTGACGAGAACGCCATATTTGGAAATCGCCTTGAGTGCTTTGGCTTCGGTGATCTGTAGCGTAGAAGCGCCTTTTTTGTTAGGTGAGAAATTCGCACCGTCATTCAGGTTGCTGGCTCCTCTGTTGAGGCCGCGCAATGGCGGGGGAGCGCCAGCATCATTCATACCGTTGCCTGCTGTAGTGTTCTGTAAATCCTGAAGATTGTCCTCAGTCGTAAACACAGATATGTAAGGATCATAAAAGTTATCAACGTGGGCTTTGTCCCGGTTCTGCATCTCCGCAAGGAAAGATTCCTTACTGTTAAACAAGGTGTTATGGAAAGTCAGGAAGCGATTCACCGGTCCGCTCTTAGTTCGCTTTTTCTTGGAACGCGGGTTGCAGGCGAGTACGCTGAGGACGGCTATGATGATCAGTAAATATTTTCTCATTGAGCTTATTTCAATAATGAAATCGATGGTTTAATCTGTAAAAATAACGAAATTTTACAAGGAAAATTATCTAAATATTTCAGTTTCGGAATTTGGTGGGAAAACAATTGAGTTTTACGAGCTCTTCATACACCAGATCTACGGGAAATCCCATCACGGCATAGAAGGAGCCGGTGATGCTTTTCACCTTTGCCATTCCCAGCCATTCCTGGATACCATAGGAGCCTGCTTTGTCAAACGGTTTGAATTCGCTGATGTAAAATTCGATTTCAGCATCGCTGAATTCAGAAAATTCTACGTCTGTTTTGCTGGTTTTAGTGATCTGAGAATCCTTTGTTTTAATGGTAAATGCGGTATAAACCTGATGTATTTTTCCCGAAAGACTTTTCAGCATTTCAAAAGCTTCACTCTCATTTCTTGGTTTGAGAAGAATTTTTTGGTCTAATGCAACAATGGTGTCCGAGGTTAAAAGAATGTCGTTTTCATCAACATCAAAAGCAATGGCCTTCTTGGCCGAGACATATTCTGCAATTTGATTGGGATTCAGTTCCGAAGGATAAGACTCATCGACGTCAATTTTTACAACATCGAACTGATAGCCTAATTGTGTTAATAATTCCTTTCGTCTGGGAGAATTAGATGCTAATAACAAATTCATTATAAAGAATTTAAGCTGATTTTGTTTCTTCGTCCAGATTCCATTTTCCTTGGACTTTCATCACTTGTTCTATCACATCACGAACAGCGCCTTTGCCTCCATAAACTGGCGAAATGTAGTCGGAAATCGCTTTCACTTCCGGTACCGCGTTCGCCGGGCACGCAGAAATCTCTGCCAGCTTCATGATACTAATATCGGGAATGTCATCGCCCATCATCAGAATCTCGGAATCGCTGATCTGATGTCTGGACTTAAAGTCTTCATAATCAGAAATTTTATGAGAGGATTTTGCATAATAATCCCGGATGCCGAGATATTCCATACGGTTTTTCACCATCGGATCATTGCCGCCAGTGATGATGCCGATTTTGTAGCCTTTTTTAAGGCATTGTACCACGGCATAACCGTCCAGCACGCTCATCACGCGGGACATATTCTGATCTGGCAACAGATAGACGCTGCCGTCTGTAAACACGCCGTCTACATCAAACACGAAGGCTTTAATATTTTTAAGTTTCTGCAAGTAACTCATCGGATTGTAATATTTAGAAATAAAAAAAGTCCTCCCGAAAGAGGACCATAAAAATAGTGTTTTATGTGAGATTATGGGTAAAGTGCGGGTTCAATTTTGTTATTGTCCTGCTTGATCTGATCTTTCTGAAATTTTTCCATGTTCCGGAGCATCTCCGCCGGATCGGTCATTTCTTTACCATTGATGTTCACTCTCATTTTGATTCCGGGTCTGGAAAGTTGCTGCCGCATATCTTTTACAGGATCGTTTTTGTATTCTTTCCACTGTTTCGAGAATTGCTCTTCGGTAACTTCCAGTGGTTTGCCACTTCCCAGCATGCCGATTTTTATTGTTCTTCCTCCCGATGAAATTTCGTTGTCTTTTTCAATCTTTTCGACTTCATCAAACTTTTTGCTGCCTGCGAATCTGAACTGATGCGTGCCTGTAGCATCTTCCATTTCCAGTATCAGGCCTGGCAAGCCGTGGAATTTGTAAGGTCCGTCCTGAAAAGGAAAGTCCTGACTGAACCATGCTGTCCAGCTTCTGCCGCCGTATTCCAGCGTGGCTTTCTGAACTTCAAATTTATCAATCATTTTCTTCTCCGGGAGGATTCTCCAATCCATCTTTTTGGTGTCCGACACATCGAAACGGTTTTGACCTAATGAGGTGATCAGGTTGATTTTATAGTCCGGATATTTTTTGACCACCGTGTATGGAACTTTGGACGGATTGTTTTCATTAAAGTTAAAATTGGTGGCGCCCAGCTGAACCTGCTTCTGGATAAAGGCGTCTCTTACGGAATCATTGACAAATTTCTGGCGGCTGTAGAACTTGCTGCCATCTTTCCGGATGTCCAGATACATCAGCTCCGTGTCCATAGAATCTTTCTTCTCCAGATTTGGGACAAATTTGTACTCATACATAATTCTTGTTCCCTGAGCCAGCGTGAAGAAGCTCAGCATGACAGATAAGAATAATAGTGCTTTTTTCATATTCAAAGTTTTTAAATGGTTGATTGTATTAATACCTAATTTCTTAGTGATGCCGGATAAGTCAAAATAAAAAGGCAGACAAAACGATGAACTGCCTTTTTGCAATTATAAAATAGTGTTATTTGAAGTTAAATTTTACGGTGAACATAAACTGGCTTGGGCGGATGTCATACGTTTGGTATGTGGTATTGCTTTGTGCAATATCAACATTGACAATTTCATAAACTTTTCTGTTCGTGATGTTCAGCCATTTCAATTCGAAGTCTATTTTTTTCTTGACCCAAGTATATTGGTAAGATAAATCGTAGAATGGGTTTTTGTAGGTGTTACCTTCTGTGGATGTCACACTATTATCCCAATTAAATCCAAATGTATGATTGTCGGAAGGATAGATGTAAGCTGCCAGATTATGGGTCCATCCCGAGTTTCTTTGTGATTGGTTTTTCGTTACATTCAGATTCTTACTCCAGTTCATACTGATATTGTAATCTACACTCAGCCAGCTGAAATAGGTGTTGTTGAATTTGGCTGTCCAGGTTTGTGTATTGACCTTGCTCCTGATGGCTTCATTATTAAAATAACTGAACGGATTGGTATCTCTATTGGTAAAACTTGTTGAAATGTTAGATTTGAATTTCGGGAAATATTTTCCAATCTCCGCACTTTCAGATTGCGTTTTAACGGTATTGCCGATGGTTAGAAGACCCACAGTTCCTCCCAAACCAGTTGTCTCGAATGTCTGGACAAGATTTCTTTTGACAGTGCCATAATTGTATCTTACGTTGAAAAACAAATTATTCAAAGGATTTCTGTACTCTAATCGGGTTCCGATATTCCGGTTGAGATACTCCGGCATTTTGGAGTTATTAAGGTCACTCACGTATCTTCTGGAAAGATTTCCTGCGGAGGTCAGCATATTGCCGCCATATAAAAATCCGAAATTCCCGAAATCATAACTTTGGCTTGCAAACACCCAATATTTGAAGAATGATGCAAAATCATAGCTGGCAAAAAACGTAGGTTCCAAAGCTGTTTTGGTCTTGTTAGCAGTCTGATTATAGATATTATCCTGATATTTAATGCTATAAAAGTTAAAAGGAATCGTCAGATTAAGGTTTATTCTTTCAGATTTATAATTGATTCCAACCTGAGTATAAGGTGTGATTTCGTTCCAGTCTGCATTATTTTGGAAACCGCCGTTTTCAGGTTTTGTTGCTGATGGCAAAACCTCATAAGAATTATTTCTAAGTCCGAATAATTCGGATTTCAGGTTATTAAAGTTAATATTGAGACCGGCTTCTGGCGTAAAAGTCCACTTTTTATAGCTGAAGCCAACTGAGGCAGAATGATTGACTTCCAATGTTTCTGATAATGCATATTGCTTATATTTTGAATAAATGTTGCTTAAATTCAAATCATCTCCCAAAAGCGGAACAAATGCATCCGAATAACTTGCAGGATTAACAGTCATATTTTGCTTGTCCTTCTGATATTTGAAGTAGCTCATCACATTCAGTAGCTTGTCTTTCCAAGGCACAATTGTACTCAATGAATTCTGAAAACTTCCTGAAGGCGATTCCAGAGATTGATTCCCGGCAATGTAGCCGCCTACCGGAGGAGTTCCAATCAACGGACGGTCTGCTGCAGAAAAACCATTGCTGGAATTCCAGAAACCGTTCCAGGTCGTAGTATTTTTGAAGAAACCTTTCTTTGCATTTTTGGTAAATATCAATTCTGCCTTAGAGGAATTGGTATAAAAGTTATTGCTTCTGGATTGGTCAAATGTTTTGCCGGCGAGATTCACGTTATCCACATCCGCATTATATACTGTTCTGCTGCGTGAGTCTCTTTCCACATCATTATAAGTATAATTCGCATTCGCCTTTAACTCCCATTCTTTATTTTTAAACGGATTCGTCAATAAGTTCGCGGAGAAAAAATGAACATTGTTGAGTAAATATCTCTTTTCCGGAACATCCGGCACTCCGGCAGTTTCTATATTGGTCCAGGATTGTTGTGATGTTTGGCTTCTTCGGCCTTCCCAGCGGCTTCCGAAAGCGAGTAGATTGCCTTCACGCTCCACACTTTCTCCATTGTTATTGGCTTTGTAATTCACCACCCACTGGTTTTTCTGTCCAAAAAACATAGGTGTCAATTTCACATTCCAAAGCAGAGGACTGAAGCCGGCGCCTATCTCGCCACGTCCCGTCATCGTCACCGATTTTTTTAGTTTGATGTTGAGTGCGGCCTGTTCAGAAGGAACTTTGTCCCGTAGAATACTTACAGGCTGGTGGTTTTCCAGAACTTCTACTTTGGAAACCGCATCTTTCGGAAGGGAATTATTCACCGTTCCGTAGCCGCCTTCCATCAGGTCTTTTCCGTTGACATAAAATTTGTTGATAGCCTCGCCTTGATAAAGAACGGTTCCGTCTTTATTAACTTCGATGCCCGGGATTTTCTTCAGAACATCGGCAAGGGTTCTGTCATTTTTATTCTCAAAAGATTTTAGGTCGTAAGAAATGGTATCTCCTTTTTTGGTGATCAGTTTAGTTTTAAGTCGTACTTCCTGGATTTCTGTAGCCTGAGAATCCATCGAGAAGTTAAGTTTCTGATCCTCATTTTTTATCGTTTGCGTAATAGGTTTTTGATTGAAGGCCTTGATTTTCAAATCAAGATTGCTTTCGGGAGAATTGAAGGTAACCTTGTATTCGCCTTTGGAATTGGAAATGCCGTAAGCCAGAATCGCATTTTTGCCGGGCTCCTCGATGGTAACACTGGCGCTGGCCAGGGGTTTGCCGTCCGCATCATTGATAACACCGCTAATCGTTTTCTGGGCAAGAACCAGCGCAGTGGACATCAGCATCATAAAGACAAGTAGAACTTTTTTCATAATCAATAGTTATATCACTAAATTGTTAGTAATGGAAAATCATCAATTGTTACAAACTTTTTATTGGAGTTTAAAAATGATGCAAGGTTAAAAATAAGTTCCAAGGCCGGCAGCATCGATGGAGTGAATGTTTGCCATTTATTTTTATTATAAACATGAACCTTGATTTTTAATCTTTTCCATTGAAAATTTAATAAATTTGTGGCTTAATATTAAATTAATATGGGAATCATTCTAAAACCAATTGATATAGTAGATGATATTACCAAAGAAGAGTTCTTTGAGAAATACCTGAAGCCGCGCAAGCCGGTGGTTATCAAAAATATGGCGAGGAAATGGCCGGCCTACCAGAAGTGGACAATGGATTATATGAAGCAGGCGGTGGGCGATGTGGAGGTTCCTTTATACGACAGTTCCAAGGCTGATCCTGCAGCGCCCATCAACGCATCTGCAGCCAAGATGAAGTTTGGAGACTATATCGATTTGATAGAACGCGAACCTACCGACCTGAGAATTTTCCTTTTCGACCCGATAAAACAAGCACCAAAATTATTGGATGACTATATTTTCCCGAAAGATTTGATGGGCGGCTTCCTGGATAAATATCCGAATATGTTTTTCGGCGGCAAAGGTTCTGTGACGTTCCTGCATTACGATATCGATATGGCGCACATCTTCCACACGCACTTCAACGGACGAAAACATATCTTGCTTTTCGATTACAAATGGAAAGACAGATTGTACCAGATCCCGTACGCCACGTATGCATTGGAAGATTATGATATCGAGCATCCTGATTTTACTAAATTTCCCGCTCTGGACGGTGTAGAAGGTATCGAATGTTTCCTGGAGCACGGCGATACATTATTTATGCCGACAGGTTACTGGCACTGGATGAAATATCTGGACGGCAGTTTCTCAATTTCCCTGAGAGCCTGGGACAAGAGTTGGGCCGTGAAAGCCCATTCTCTCTGGAATCTCACCGTGCAGAGGAATTTTGACAATTTTATGAAGCGGAATTTCAAAGCCAAATACATGACCTGGAAAGAGAAAAAAGCCATTGAAAGAGCCAATTATGCGCTCAAGAAGGGTCTACCGAAGAGATAATTTGGATTTAATTTTTAAACAAAAAAAATGCAGCTAAAAAACTTAGCTGCATTTTTTATTTATTTTCAAATTCTGGTTAAACCACACCTTGCGCCAGCATAGCTTCAGCCACTTTTACGAAGCCTGCGATGTTTGCACCTTTCACATAGTTCACATAACCGTTGTCTTCTTTTCCATAATCTCTACAAGCTTTGTGGATGCCGATCATAATCTCTTTCAGTCTGGCATCAACTTCCTCGGAAGTCCAGTTCAGCCTGATGGAGTTCTGCGTCATTTCTAGCCCTGAAGTGGCAACACCACCGGCGTTGGACGCTTTCCCTGGAGAGAATAAAACTTGATTGTCCAGGAAGTAATTAATGGCTTCCAGCGTAGAAGGCATATTCGCAGCTTCTGTTACACAGAGGCAGCCGTTGGCTACCAATTTAATCGCATCTTCCAAATCCAGCTCATTTTGTGTAGCACAAGGGAAAGCTACATCACACTTCACTTCCCAAGGACGTTTCCCCGCGTGGAACTCAGCCGATGGATATTTGGTCACATAATCTTCCGCTCTGTTATTTCCGGTAGCTCTCAGCTCCAGAAGGTAATCGATTTTTTCTCCGGAGATGCCGTCTTTATCATAGATATAACCGTC
The DNA here is from genome assembly GCA_002297505.1 of Flavobacteriales bacterium UBA720. Taxonomy (GTDB): domain Bacteria; phylum Bacteroidota; class Bacteroidia; order Flavobacteriales; family Weeksellaceae; genus Epilithonimonas. The sequence continues at coordinate 54 of DBLQ01000059.1, read as the reverse complement.
CGGTCCGGAAACTGTCAATACTTTTCCGCCGAGTTCTGTGAATTAGATCGGAAG
>DBLQ01000070.1:1791-4595 GCA_002297505.1 Flavobacteriales bacterium UBA720 | reverse complement strand
GATCTTGAAGTTTCTGAACGCGCGTTTTGTGATGCCTGCGGCTGCGCGGCGGGAAACGGCTCATCGGGATTCGAATCTTTGCTGAATCCGCAATTCATTGGAATCAAGTATTTTGCGCAGCATTACAAAGCCAGGGAAAATCTCTTTGTCAATGATCTGAATCAGGATCAATATTTTAATACCGTTCAGCTCTGGGCCAGGATTCCTCTAGGCAAAAAGTGGAGCATTTATGGGAGTATTCCGTTGCAGTTTCATCACAAAAAAACGGCGCAGGGCGATGTTGACATCAGCGGTGTTGGTGACGCCAGTCTGATGGCATTGTACCAGATTATGCAGTCGGATAGCGGCAGTCATCAGCTGAATGCCGGTGCTGGAATTAAGATCCCACTTGGGAGATTTGATGAAAAAGGGCTAAGCGGTGTCAATCCCAGTTTCCAGCTGGGCACAGGAAGCTGGGACTACCAATGGGCGCTGAGCTACCGATTTCAGAAAAACAGCTGGGCACTGATGCTGAATTCTGATTACACCATCAAGACAGAAAATAAGAAGCATTACCAATTCGGAAATCAGTGGAACTATGCAGCTACGGGTTTTTACAGGATTTTTCAAAGGAGCCAAAAAACATTGGCTCTCAAGTTGGGTTTTCAGGGCGAGGTTTATGACCGGAACCAACAATATTCGGAGCCAATTCCGGACACAGCCGGCAGTGCGCTGTATTCCAAAATAGGATTCGAAACGGCTGTAGCAAAGGTAAGCCTCGGTGCCGAGTGGATGTTGCCGGTTTACAGCAGGCTGGCCGGCGGCGATATTGCAGCAAAATCGCGGATGAGCATTTTTGTGAATATTGGACTGTAATGGATTATGAATTGCAAAATGAATTCAATTTTATCCAAAGAAATATGTATTTGATTTAAAAGTAATATAATATTAGAATTGATTTTCAGGACATATCTGTTTTTTTTAACTTATTTGTTAGCAAGTCTTAGGATTGGTAAAGAAATTGTATTGACAGGTGTGAATTAAAATTTACAAATATGGGCACAGAGATTTCCTATTTTGATTTTAAAAATTTACAGCATCAGGAGCAGTGTCAGCTTGTCCTGTCTCAGGGTGAAGTCATCAGCGAAATTTTCAAGGATGACTTGCGTTTCGTGGTTTACAGGATGCCGTATTTTTCTGTGGAACTAATTTACACCCAGCATAATAACAAGCTTTCGGGTTTTAATATTTATCAGAACAGTAACAGCCAGCTGCTCTGTTCATGAGTCGATCCTGCAGATTATTCCGTAATATATAAAATAACCGATGGTTTTTACCGTCGGTTTTTGTCGATTTTAATGGGCAATGTGATTATGGTCACATAGTATTAATTAAAATCTTATTATTTTTGAATTTAATGAAAATGAAAAATCACTTAAAATTATAATCTCATGATTCTTATAGTTGATGATAATAAAAACAATATTTATTCTCTGAAAAAATTATTAGAGTCTCAGGATTTTAAGATTGATACCGCCGAATCCGGTGAGGAAGCACTGAAAAAAGCACTTAAGAACCAATATTCGCTCATCATTTTGGATGTTCAGATGCCGGGAATGGACGGCTTTGAGGTGGCAGAGAATTTTGCGGGCTACAGCAAGACCAAAGATATTCCGATTATTTTTCTTTCGGCGGTCAATACAGAGAAACAATTTATAACCAAAGGCTACGAATCCGGCGGTATTGATTACGTTACCAAGCCTATAGATCCGGAAATCCTGCTGCTGAAGGTGAAAACATTTTACAACCTTCAGGAAAATAATCTTGCACTGAAGAAGAACCATCAGAGTCTGGAGATGGAAGTCAAAGGCAGGCGCGAGTCCCAGGTGGTGATGAAGTCCGAAATCGACCATTTTCACCTGATGCTGGAGGCCTTGCCTCAGATTGCCTTTACGCTGGATCATAATGGTCATGTAACCTTTGTCAACGCCCGCTGGTTCGATTATTCCACAGACAGTACAGTATTTCCGGAGACGCACGTGGATGACAAAGATATCCGCAAAGAGTTTGAACGTTCTCAGAAAAAACAGGCGCCGCTGGAACTGGAGATCAGGATTCGTGAAGTGAGATCCGGCGATTACAAGTACCATCTCTTGAGGATGACGCCTGTTTTTGACAATGATAAAATTAAAAACTGGGTGGGAACTTTCACCGATATCGATGCGCAGAAAAAGATGGAAAAGGAGAAAGATGAATTTCTGAGCATCGCCAGCCATGAGCTGAAGACGCCACTGACCAGTATCAAGGCTTATGTTCAGCTGATGGACCGTAAGCTCAACTTCCAGCCGGAAAGTTCGGAAAAGGCGTATATGAGCAAGGTTCTGGGCCAGATTGAAAAACTGAACAGCCTGATTACGGATCTTTTGGATGTTTCTAAAATCGAAAATGGCAAGCTTAAAATCAATAAAAAACCTACGAATCTTGAGGATGTGATTCAGAATTCTGTAGACGCCATTGTCCAGACTTACGAGGGAAAAGTCAAGATAGACCGTCATGGCCAGAAGCCTGATTTATTGATTCCATTGGACGAAATCCGCATCGAGCAGGTCATCACCAATTTCCTGAGCAATGCTATAAAATATGCTCCGGACAGCCAGCAGGTTATCGTCTCTACTTTTACCGATGACGAAAATGTTCGGGTTAGTGTCACGGATTTTGGCATTGGCATTCCTGACTATAAACAGCCGCTCGTATTCCAGAAATTTTACCGTGTGGAGGAGTCTTCTGTACAGTTCCAGGGTCTGGGCATCGGGCTTTTTATCTGG
>DBLQ01000070.1:0-1688 GCA_002297505.1 Flavobacteriales bacterium UBA720 | reverse complement strand
ATGCGCAGCATGATGGGACCATTGGAGTTTCCAGCGAGCCGGGAGAAGGTTCTACTTTTTATTTCACTTTACCATTAAATTAAATATATGCCGAGAAAATTTATCCGCAATCTTCAGTTTGGTGTAGGCTTTTCCCTGCTGGTGCTCCTTGCAAGCTCGCTGGCTTCCTACTGGAGCATCCAAAACCAGATGAATAACCGGGAAAAATCTTCCCAAAGCCGACGTTCCATTACTGCAGTTAAGGATGTTCTGATTGCCCTGCTGGATGCAGAAACAGGTAACCGCGGTTACCAGCTCACAGGCCGTGAAGCCTTTCTGCAGCCTTATAATAAAAGTGTCTCAGAATTTTCTAACGCCATTACTATTGCCAAAAATATTCATCCCGATGATGAAAAGCAGGCACAGCGTCTAGACCAGCTCCACCGCACATCGGAAAAGAGCATGGAACTTCTCAGGCAATTTGTGGCAAACCGCCGCAAAGGCGAGCTGATGACCCAGGAACAGATTGCGTACAGCAAAACGTATATGGACAGCTGCCGGCAGACTGTCCTCGATTTTGTTAAGCATGAGGAAAGCGAGCTGGCCGTTAAAAATAAAATCTTAAACCGTTCTTCCAATACCACGGTTCTTTTCATCATATTCTCGGCAATTGCCGCCATTTTAGTGACCATTTTCTTTTACCGGAAACTTAAAAATGATCTGGTGCGCAGAGACCGCCTGGAGCGTCAGCTAAAAGCTAAAGATGAGGAGATATCCAATCGTGTCCGTGTGATCCAGCAGGTGGCAAGCAAGGTGGCGAGTGGTGATTACGATGTCACATTATCAGACTCTTCCAAAGATGAACTTGGCGATATCGTAGAATCCCTGAACAATATGACCAAGGCTCTGAAAACGTCTTTTGAGAAGATCAGTGATAATGAATGGCGTCAGAACGGGTTGCTGCTGCTGAATGAGTCGTTAGTGGGTAATAACACGATGAAGGAAGTCACGGATAATGCGCTGGAGCATTTTATTTCCTACGCCGACTGTGTCAATGGCGCCGTTTACCTCTACGAAGACGAAAGGCTGAAACTTTACAATGCATCGGGACTGGAAGATCACATGAAAAAAAGTTTTATGCCTGGCGAAGGTGTTGTGGGTCAGACTTTTGCCCAGCAGCGAATCAATGTGTTTAATCAATTAGAGGGCAAGGATTTCGTGGTGAGTTTTGCCAGTGCCAAAGTAAAAATCAGCGGCATGATCCTGATTCCGATCGTGCTTGGCGAGCAGGTATTCGGTGTCCTGGAACTCAGCGCGACCCACGATTTTGATAGGAGCACAGTAGATTATTTTAATGAATGTTCCCGCAATATTGCCATTGCCCTGAGTGCGGCCAGAGCCCGGGAACAGGAGCAGCGTTTACTGGAAGAAACCCAGGCACAGTCGGAAGAACTCCAGGTTCAGCACTCCGAACTGGAAAATCTCAATACCGAATTGGAAGCGCAGACCCAGAAACTTCAGGCTTCGGAAGAAGAACTTCGCGTACAGCAGGAAGAACTGATGCAGACCAATACGGAACTGGAAGAAAGGTCGAAAGCCCTGGAAGAAAAAAATCAACTGATCGCAGAGCGTAACATTGAGATCCAGAAAAAGGCCGAAGAACTGGCACTCAGCACACAATACAAATCCGAGTTCCTTGCCAATATGTC
>DBLQ01000032.1 GCA_002297505.1 Flavobacteriales bacterium UBA720 | reverse complement strand
TGAAGAAACCCTTCACACAAAGCCTGAACACAAAGAGCATCAGACATGAAATGGCAAAGTATGCACCCAAAAAAGGAATCAGAATTATCTTGTGTCCCGAACTGAAAAAATAAGTGTAATTGATAATAATGGCTGTGAGCGCACTGCAAAAATTAGCCAGGAATATCTTGAACAGATCGACAAAAGTAGAATGCCTGATCACTCCCAGATAAGTCCGGAAAATGTACATGTAAACAATATTGATCACCACAATTCCCAGAAACACGAGACTCAACGGAAAAATACGATACTGTTTTACATCAAGTCCCTCAATAAAAAGGTGCGCTACAAACAGCGACAAAAACACAATGAGAACATCAATAAATAAGATAACCCACCTTGGCAAAAACTGCAGGTCTACAAGGTCCATCACATTGTCGTTGAGGGAAAACCGTTTCCGGCTATTCAATTGTTCCATTCGTTTCAGACTGATTAAAATTCAAAGTTATGGATAATATCACTTATCCTTTTTCGATCATTATCGGAGAGGTTGGACCCGGAAGGCAGGCATATTCCTCTTTCAAACAGTTTTTCAGCGGTCTGCTCTCCATAATAAGGACAGTCCTGGAAGACAGGCTGCAGATGCATGGGCTTCCAAAGCGGCCTGGTCTCAATGTTATCCTGCGCAAAGGCGTCCATCAGTTCTGCATTGGATCTTTTCGTTTCAGTGGTCAGTGTAATACTGGAAAGCCAATGATTGGAGTAGTAATCCTCGTTTTGTTCCGTGAATAAACCAACCGCCGCATTGTCTTTAAAAAGTTCGGTATAAAAAGCATGATTGGCTCTCCTTTCCTTGACACGCTCCGGCAAGACTTCCATCTGCCCTCTGCCTATCCCTGCTGATATATTGCTTAACCTGTAATTATAACCGATTTCTGAATGCTGATAATGAGGTGCCTGGTCTCTGGCTTGTGTAGAAAGAAAAATAGTCTTTGCTTTCGCTTCTGAAGTGTTGCATACCAAAGCTCCACCTCCTGATGTTGTAATAATTTTATTACCGTTGAATGACAAGATGGAAAATGTGCCAAAAGTACCGCACATTCTATTCTTATATGCTGAACCAAGAGATTCTGCGCTATCCTCCACCACTGGAATTTCGTAACGTTCGCAGATGTCTAGAATTTCGTCCATCATTGCAGGCATTCCGTAGAGGTGAACCACAATGACCGCTTTAGGTTTTTTACCTTTAGCCATTCGATCCTCGATGGCTGCTTCCAGGTATTGCGGTGACATATTCCAATTTACTGGATCTGAATCTACAAAAACAGGTTTAGCTCCAAGATAGGTTATAGGATTTGCTGAGGCCGAGAAAGTAAATGACTGACAAATAACTTCGTCACCAGCCTGAACTCCCAGCTGAATCAGGGCAAGGTGCAAAGCTGCTGTTCCTGCACTAAGCACGGCTACGCTTTTATTTTGACCTAAAAATTTCTCCAGTGCAATCTCGAATTCATCGACATTCTTACCCAACGGCGCGACCCAGTTTTGATCAAACGCTTCCTGTACATAACACATTTCATGACCGCCCATATGCGGAGATGACAACCAGATTTTTGAATTCACAGTTTTCTTATTTAAAAAAATAGCAGATTTGAAAGGCTTTCTATTTTTTCATCAGTTTAGTGCTTGCTTTATTGAAATGCAAAGTTAGTCTAAAATACATTACACTTTTTAATATAATTTAACAATTTTACTATTTTTATCTGTATCTTAATATTAAAAGCATAAAACGGGAGCGGTTATCCGTTGAAAAATTTTAAAACCGTTAAAAAAATAATTTTCAAATCACCAAAAAATGATCTGGTATGGTAATACTGCAGGTTGAGCCGCACTTTGTCCGGAAAAATCACCTCGTCATTAAAACGCAGGGGATCTTGCTGATGCGAAAGAATTTGCTCCTCGTCCGAATATTTAATACTCGCCGGGCTTGTGATGCCGGGCTTCAGCTCCAGAATTTTACGGTCCTGTCCTTTCAACTCGTCATAATAACCGGGAATATCAGGACGAGGACCCACGAAACTCATATCACCCACCAGAACATTAATCAATTGTGGCAGCTCGTCCAGTTTGATTTTTCTCAGTAGGCGACCAAACGGAGATATGGTTCCGCTGACAGGCCTTACGGTTTTCATTTTTAATATAGTAAACGGTTTACCAAACTGTCCAATTCTCTTCTGACGAAAGAGACCGGTGGAAAGCGTGTCAATTGAACACAAAACGAAAAGGACAAAGATCAGCCAACCTAGTAACAATAGCGCAAGGAACGAAAAAACGATATCAAAAAGACGTTTTGCAAGCATAATCTCAGCGGGTCAGTAACTGATAGAATATTATAACAAAAGAAATCCGAAATTAAAAAATTCCGGATTAATATAAGAGAATTGAATCATTATTACGATCCAAATTTTATTTTTTTTCTCTGACTGTATGCAATAAGAAACAGAGCTCCACCCATAAGATAAGGAATATAATCATCAATTGGTGCTGGTTCTCCTGGGTTCCCGGGACGACTGGTGGTACCATTTGTATTACCTTCAACACCACTTCCAAAGGTGTTTCTATCGCTGGCCTGCGCCAGTTCGGCGTCGTGGGTGCGCTGTTCTACTTTAGATTGATCACTGTCAAAAACGTTGTCCTTGAACTGAGCCATGGACAGAACGCTGAAGAACAAATATGCTAGAGCAAAATTTTTTTTCATTTGATGTTCAGAAATATACACTTTTTTCAGGGTGTAAATATATAAAAATTAATTTGACTTATAGAAAATATTAACATTAAAAAAAATTAACATTTTCATTAACGATTATTTCGCATTTAAAAACTATTATCTTCATTAAGCTCAACAATGCAGCAATATGATTCAGATATCAGTATTAGAAAGCATTGCTGAGCTTTTAAGGTTTTTCTAACTTAACAGTTAATTTTATTTCGTATTGATAATCTTTCTTGTTCTTGGATCTCCGGAATTATCAGCCTTGATGATATAGAAGCCATCGGGCACGGCAGACATATCTATTTTTATAGATGAGTCCTGTGCATGCAGCATCTTAATCAATTTTCCTGCCGCATCGTACAACATAACTTTGCCCAATTGTTTGTTTGAACTCACCGTAAAGTTATTTCCATCCCTGTAAACGTTGAAATAAGATTTGACAGCCTCGTTACTCTGTAAGGTCACTTCTTTGTAAACAATTTCAAACCTGGAATCATTATTCCCTTTGCTGGCTGTAAAGCTATATTCACCTTGAGTAAGATCATGGTACTGATTCAGAAGTTTATCCCGTAAGAAAATTCTCTGCGCAGATCCGAAGATACCTTCTCCCCTATCTATCGCAATGCGGTAGACGCCAGCCTGATAGAAATTAGCACCTACAGGAACAACATCATTGCTATCAAATATTTCCGAGCGGCCCTGAATGAGAAGCTGCTTGCTTCCGAGCACTGAGTAGAAGAGATCAGAACTGCCCGAAATATCTTCTGCATCAAATTTTTCATCAAAACCGTTGGTTGCACCAGGGAGATATCCGATGAGTTGGGTATTGGCAAGATTCGAAGGTGAAATCAACTTGATCCAAAACCGATTCTGTGGTGTCTCGTCCTGCTTACTAAAAAAGTGAGAAGGTGCCGCCACTCTAAGGTCATTTTCTGGCGAGTAACTGTTCTTAAACACTAAAGTATTATCCGGAGTTGATGTGGCTGAAGCATTCTTATTTTTAGCCTGAACAATAAAACCTTGCCCTACCGCTACGTAGCCATCCGGCGTTGTATTGTCCCCGCCAGGCGCACTTGTCGCCGGA
>DBLQ01000089.1:4656-5244 GCA_002297505.1 Flavobacteriales bacterium UBA720 | reverse complement strand
GGAGTATTCCAACGTTTGACCGGAATTCACATTCAGCCAGTCACCGCCTGTATAGGCCGGGAAGGAAGAGCAGTTCATAATTCCGCTTTCCGGTGCCACAGTTTTGATGATTTTAAGACCACCTTTTCCTGTCGCTACAAAGATGTATTCACCTTTACTCATCACGAAGTTCGAAGAACCTTTCAGATCCAGAGAACCCATCAGTTTCAGCTCATTGTTTTCCGGTGCATAAACATAAAGTCCCGCGCCGCCATTTGCGACAAATACACGTCCGGAGTTTACGGAAACAGCATTGCTGACGATATCAGCAGGATCCACGCCCGATAACTGTGTCGGCAAATCGAGTTTTTGAAGTTTAGTCCCGGACGTAAGATGGTACATGCCAACACCATTATAACCTTCGGAAACCAGTAGTTTGCCGTCAATAAAATCAATGGTTCTTTTGGCCTCCGCCACATCCGTCGATGTTGCAAATGAGGTAATTGGCGTCAGTCCGTTGGCATCATAGATCTTGACACCCTGCGCACCGCTCAGGACAACAATTTTATTGCTGTTGTATCCCAAAGCTCTCAGATCTCCTAAAGGAAT
>DBLQ01000089.1:0-4474 GCA_002297505.1 Flavobacteriales bacterium UBA720 | reverse complement strand
CTCAACCTGCTGACTGCTCTTGCTGAGCTGCGCCAGAACACCTGTAGCACCAGAAACTGCATAATATTTGGCACCATTGGACGTGACATCGGTCGCTACTTTCCCGCTGATTGTGGTCTGCTGCAATACATTGGTCAGCATGCCGCCACTTAAGCTCATACTGCCGACAAAGGCCGGTGATGAAGCTTTGGTAATATCCATATCTCTTGCACCTGCGATGTATAATTTGCCATCGTCAAATCTCACTGAGCTGACGTCCGTATCCGGAAGAATAGCCTGCATCACGAGCTTTGGCGCATTCGGGTTGGTCACGTCCAGCACTTCAATCGCGCCGAGGTAGGTCTCACCTTCTGTGTTGTAGGACACGTATGCGTAATTCCCTTCCACGGCAACATGTGTGGCTCTCAGGGTTTTACCGTTGTAGGATGGCGGAGCCACTTCTGCAACCAAAACCAGCGGAAAGTTACCTGCAGTGGTGTTTTTACCGCCGTTGGCAGCTCTCATGTCCAGAACGCCGGCATTATCAAATTCGATGCGTTTGCTGAGGCTTTGTGCATCAGAATTAAAGATGATTTCATTTTGCTGTGCATTGGCAAAATCTTCGCCATCATTGTTACAAGACAAAACAGCCAATGTAAAGAGCGCGGCAGCGTAAGGTAAAAGTTTTCTCATGGAGATGCTAATTATGTAATAATTTTGATATTGCAAATTAAACAAGAAATCTTAAACCGTAATTCAGTATTTTTACGCTATTCACAATTTACGTGGAGGTACCTGTTAAATTGATCCCGACAAAAATTAATTTTGCGATTCAATAATTTCAGCGTTAAGTGTTTGTAAGCATATTTTTAGAATTCATAACAATAATTCTATATTTCCACCGATGCTGTTATTTTGAATATAAAAGTTCAATATCTTTGTTTTTTTTGATTTCAATATATTCCATGAGAAAACACGTCGGCTTTTTATTACTCCTGCTGATTCCTTTTCAGGCTTACAGCCAGCAAAACCTTTCGTCGGATGAGTTGTTTGCCAATGCCAGAACAGCTGCATTCGAAGAAAAAGATTATTCCAAATCCATTGCACTGGCCAAACAGGCATTGGAAATTTCGCCCAATTACACAGACATTTCTGTGTTCCTTGGAAGACTTTATACATGGAGCAAAGATCTGAGTGCTGCCAGAACTGTTTTTGAAAATCTGGATCAAAGAAACGTCCAGGACGAAGATTTTTTCCTGGCCTACGCTTCCTTGGAATACTGGAATGACAACAATGATAAGGCGATCGCCATCATAGACAAAGGCCTCACCTACCATCTGCAGTCCGAACCGCTGCTGCTTTTGAAAGCGAAGACCTACAATTCGGCGAAGAATTATGAAGCTGCTCAAAGTGCCGTAGATCAGGTTTTGAAAATCAATCCAAAAAATACGGAAGCTACGGGATTAGCCGTGAGAATCAACGATGTGGCTGCGAAAAACGCCATCAGCCTCACCTACAACTATTCGCATTTTGATAAACAATTTGCTGATGACTGGCACATTGTGAGCGTTGGCTACAAGCGTGTTACGCCGATCGGATCGGTGATTCTGAGAGCCAATTATGCCAATAAATTTGCAGAAAACGGCACACAGTTCGAGCTGGAAGCTTATCCAAGACTGTCGGACATGTTTTATCTTTACGTTGGCGCTGCTTATTCGGGTGATGTGGGTATCTTTCCAAAATACAGAACCGGAGTTTCCGTCAATGCCAACCTGCCGCACAGCTTCGAGGCAGAATTGGGTTACAGGCAACTTTATTTCTCGGACAATATCTGGATGTACACGGCATCCGTAGGAAAATATTACAAGAATTTTTGGTTTAATCTGAGGACTTATCTTACGCCTGACAACAAAAATATCTCGCACTCCTACACAGGAACCGTGCGTTATTATACGAAAAGTGCGCAGGATTATTTCGCTTTCCAGATCGGCACCGGAATCAGTCCGGAAGAATCCATCAATAACCTGCTTCAGAATGAGGTTTATAAACTCAAGACCTTTAAAATCGGTGCTGAATATAATTTCTCCATCAGCAGAAATCTTTTTTCCGTCGGGACCATGTACTACAACCAGGAATACCGGCCGAATACGAAAGGCAACCAGTTCGATGTAACGCTGGGTTACACCAGGAAATTCTAACCAAATACAAATAAAAGGAGCTTCCATGGAAAGCTCCTTTTTTAATTTTGTTAATCGGACTTCAGTTCTATTTCACCCTTCTTATAAAATTAGAATAAACAGAATCCGGCATCAACTTTTTACTCTGATAAAACTTGGAATTCATCTTTTTGAATTGACTGAATCTGCCTTCGATTTTTTTATAAATCTGAGGATTGTCCAGCTCGCCCTCCTCGGAATTTTTCAAAATAAATAAATCCTTGTCGTGCAGATAATATTTTTCCGAGACAAAATCCGTCAATAACGTTTTACTCTGCATCATCGGAACATCACTCTTGCTGACTTCAGAATCTGATGCCAGACCTTTGCCTATCCAGGTTACTGTAGATGGCGTTTTCAGATGGTAATTCTTCCGGTAATACGCCAGAATGGATGGCGCAATATCAAAATGGCTGATGGTTTTCTGAAAACGCTTGGCTTCCTTCAGCAACGGAGAATAAATCATCATCGGGACATGGAAACGGTCAATCTTGGATTGAAGAAGGATCTCCGGCATCGCATGGTCACCCGTGATGAAGAATATTGTTTTCTGGAAGTCCGCGCGTTGGCTGTAATTTTCGAAGAAATGTTTCAGGGCATCATCGGCGTTCAGGACAGAGATCAGCTGCGTTTTGTAATCTTTACTCCATTTTTTCTGCGATGGCGTCAGCAGGTTGGAATTCATCCTGACAGTATACAGCTTTTCGTAATATTCCTTTTTGTTGATAGCAAAGGGATTATGCGTCGACAGCGTCAGAATCATATTGAAATAAGGTTTCTGTTCTGCTTTCTGAGCGTCCAGAACCTTGCGGAAAACGGATTGATCATCAAAACCCCAGCTATCGCCACCCGGATTGGCTGGTAGCTTCTGATAGGACTTGTCATATGATTTAACATCAACAATATTGTTGACCGTACTATACTGAAGGTAATTACGGTAATTGTCAAAATCCAGATTGCCCCCGTAATAAAATCCAGTGTCGAAACCATTGGCTTTGAGAATATTGAACAAATTAAAATGATCAGGTGTTTCTTTGATTTCCAAAAATCCGTTTTTCCCGAATGGCAAAGAACCCGTGAGTGAAGGCAATGCGGCGAAAGTTCGTCCGGCAGAGCTCAAACCATTTTCCCAATACAAACTTTTCTGTGATAATGAATCCAAAAACGGCGTAAAATTTCCCATATAACCTTTCGGCGAAGTGTAGGCATGCCCAAATCCTTCCAGGACGACGAAGACGAGATTGGGAACTTCTTGAGATGGCTTCAGATAATTGCCAAGAAAATCCTGCGTATCTTCTTTCTTCCAAAACGGAAAATCCGGGTTAAGCATCGTTTTGCTGTTATCCAAAGAATCATCTTCATTCAGCAGTTCTGTAATTTCCGGATGCTCGCTGATGAAGTTTTCCTCATTCGCTTTGAAAAAATATGCCCATTTGCTTTTTGCCGCATTCTGGTTGAAGTCTGTCGCAGCGCTCAGCGCCTTGGCATTGATCATATCTGATGGAAGAAGAAAAGCCAAAAGACCTGACACGATCAGACCAGAACCAAGATATACGGAGCGGAAATTGAAACGCCCGGAAAGCCAGAGCGGTACAAAGGCTACCGCGACCAAAATCCCCAGCAAAGCATAATTTTTGAAGTTCAGCATGCCGCTCGCCTGCAGGATCTGCTTGATCTCCGCTTTGCTGTAATACACCAAATCGGCGCCCAGCAGATTGCCGGTTTCGGAAAAATAAAGAAACAGAATATACTGGAGCACCAACACCACTCCAAAAGCCAGGACAGCTAACTTCCGCGCCCAGCTTTCATTGACATAATTGATGACGAGATAAATGATTCCAATGCCGGAGATCAACTCCAGAAGAAATTTGATATTGTCTAAAAATAGTGAGCCAATAACCGACGGCGTATCCACACCTGTAAAATCATAATGGTACCAAATCCATTCTGCACCTACGCCAAGCACATAAAGCACTGCAAATGTTGCGGCAATGGCGCCATACTGTCCCAGTCCGAATTTCAGCATGGCCCAAATTCTTTTCCCTAAAGGCAAATTCTGCGTGTTCTGGCTGAAACCCTGGCGTGTCATCTCGCCCCAGCCGTGGGATTTTTTAAAATAATCAATAAACCCATTCACGCCCGCTCTCACCGTAATGGGATGGAAATAAAACGGTTCCGAAAATGCGGTGACAATTAGAGCAAAAAAGTCTTTCCGCTTGCTGTAAACCTGGTGACTCATCATATCTACCAACATAGCGTACACCGAATAGAGAAATCCC
>DBLQ01000024.1 GCA_002297505.1 Flavobacteriales bacterium UBA720 | reverse complement strand
TGGTTAAAGTTATCAAATCAGATGCCCGGATAACTTTCCCAAGGGTGCAATTAAATGCAAAACAACTAACCATAAAGATTTTCTCTATAAAATTTACCATGAGATGATAAAATCAAATTGAATTGTACAAATTGGACGCTATATTTACATTTGTTTTCAGTTAATAACTATATTACATTTGTGCTGAAATATAAAAGTCCTTGAATGCTTTTAAGAATCTATGTCATATTATTCTCTTTTACGGGGTTTTTGCTGCATTCACAGATTACCGATGCTCAAAATCTGACAAAGGATATTGAAGCATTGATGTATTCCGATCCGGATAAAGCGCTCAAAACAGCACAGTATATACTTTCTAATCAAAGTTTTGGGAGCGCAGATGATGTTTATAATGCTGCCTTGCTGCAGGCCGAGATTTTTATCAATCAAAGAAAATACAGCGATGCAGTTCTTAAGCTCATTGTCGCAGACCGGCTGTCGGCCACAGTTCAGCGTAATTTTTACCTTTTAAAGAATGAATACCTGCTTTCGAAGATTTATCTCGCATTAGGTTTTGATGACAATATTGGATTTGCCCTGGAGGAATTCGATGAAAAAGCAAAAGCTTTAAAAAATCAGGAAAAGCAGTGCGCGGATTTATGGCGAGTTGAGCTGGAGATTCTTAGATCTATTTACAACAAGAATACGGAGAAATCTCTCGCGCTCATTAATGCTAATGTTATGAAAACCAGTGAATTTGATAGCAAATTCGGGATGCGGCTTCTGGTGTTAAAGTCTGAAATTGAAAATGTTCCGATGCGTGATGTTAGCGGTAAAGACGATACTTATTTTCAATTTTTGTCTCAGCTGATGAGGTTAGAGAGAGCTCTTAAGGAGAAAAAATTGGATCCATCTTCTGTGAGCCGACTCCGCAGAGACTTTCCGCAGTTTGGAGATGTTTTCTACAAAGATATTTACAGTGCGTGGTCTCAGCAGATTTGTACAACACCTCAGTCTGCCGAATGTTTCAAGATCAGGAAAGATTACATTAATATTCTGCGAAGCACATTGTCCGATGTGCAGCGCGCGCGGGTAGATATCGTCAACCTTGTGGATCAGAAAGAGCGACATCGCAACATCGAGCAAAAGACTTTTCAGAATAAAGTGCTTTGGGCGATTTTCATTTTCGCATTCCTCGCCGCTGCGGCATATCTGATCTATTATTTTGTGCTGAGAAACCGTGCTGCGATGATCCACGCGGAATTAGAAAAACAAGTTATTTACAAAGAATATGAGCAGAAGCTCAGTGATCAGCGCAAGGATTTCCAGGCGAGTAATGCATTCACCATCCCGGAAAAAACCGAAAACATGATTCTGGCGAAGCTTGAAACTTTTGAAAAGTCGAATGAGGTGACCAATCCTCACTTGTCTTTGGCTGTGCTTGCCAAGCGGTTGGATACCAATTCCAAATATCTTTCGGAGATCATCAATAAGCATAAGCAAAAGAACTTTAATCATTATCTTAATGAGCTGAAAGTCAATTATATCATTGATAAGCTAAAGCACAACCCGGAATATTTGCAGTACAAGACCAGCTATCTCGCCGAGGAAGCAGGTTTCGCCTCCAGGACAGCTTTTACTACGATATTCAAAAGCGTGACAGGCAAAAGTCCTTCGCAATTCATCACAGAACTCAAAAACGCTGAAGAATGAAAAAATACTGCTTCCTTTTCTTCGTTCTATTGGGCTTCCTCAGCTTTGCACAGTCCGGCGAGAGTGTGCTGGAAAAGGAGATAGCCAAAATAGACAGGATGGCGTTCACTAATCCTGACTCGGCATTGCTAATGACTAAAAAGCTGGAGCCCAAAATTGAGAATGGCAGGCTGAAAGGCCAGCTGCTACTGGCCAAAGGCAGCGCATATTCCGTGATGAATCTCTCTTCTGAAGCGCTCAAGGCCGGCTTTGAATCATTAAGTTTGGCGGAAAAATCCAAAGACTCTTTATCCATGGTGAATTCATTGGGCTTCATTGGCAATCAGTATTACATTCTGAAACTCAACAAGAAGGCTATCAATTATCTGAACAGGGCAGAGACTATTATCGACATGCTCCGGAATCCAGATATGAATAATATGATTGGCAATAATTATTTTGTTAAAGCATTGATTTACAAAGATAATCTGGATACGGAATTTGCGATCCGCTACTTCGACAAAGCGATTGATGCGTACAGTAATCTGAAGGAAAGAAGCAGCCTTCTCAACAAAAATATCACCAAAATCCAAAAGAGCTACTCGCTCATTGACCTCGGAAAAACGGATGAGGCCAGGATCATCTTTGAGGAGGTTATTAACGAAGCAGAACAATACAAGATTGCTGAGATCTATTCCTACGCGCAGATTGGTCTTGCTGCGACTTACGAAGCCAAAAAACAATTCGGAAAGGCTACCGGGATTCTCCTCAAGACCGAGAAACAGGTTCAGAATACGTCCAATATCGGGATGCTGACAGAACTTTATGATGCGCTGAGCAATGATTACTGGAATCTTCAAGATGCGCCGAAATATTTTTTTTACAGCCAAAAGTTGGAAATCAGCCTTCTGAAAAATGATAAAATGGAGTCCAGATCCTTCTCGGATTTACTGAAAAAAAACGTAGATAGTAAAAATTCAGAATTGAAATATAATCAGAATAATTTTACTTTTTTTATTATATTAATAATTTTATTAGCTTTAATCATTGTATTTTTTATCAAAAAACGCATTGATGTACTGAAAATAGCAAATCAGGAGGTTTATTAAAAGTCTTGTTGTAATGGTTTGATTTTTAGTTTGTTATATAGTTAAAGGTGTGTCCGGATTCATGTAAATTCGTTGATTCTGTACAACAAAAGCTTTTATTTTTTCGATTTCATAGATACATTTGAGCATAATTAAAATTGAATGATATGAAATTGAAAAACGCCTTACTTGCTTCATTATTGGTATCGGGACTGTTCTCTGCCCAAACCATCTCTATCGACACTACCGTGCCGAGTAATCCTGCTCCGGAAAACAGTATCCTGGAATATTGGTACTGGGCCTATGGCATCAAAGTGACCGGAAGCGGATTTGCTGCCAACTCACCAATTAAATTTACTTCTGTAGATCCTCAGGGGGGGCTGAGAAGTCTTTCTTCTACAACAGACGCCAGCGGAAATGTAGTATTCCAGTTCAATGGATGGACCAACACATCGCCGCTTGGTGATTATACATTGAATGCAAAAGACGGAGCCGGCGCTACGGCATCGAGCAATTTTACCGTCATCAAAGATCCTAAAGAAGTGGTGACCGCTGTGGCAACGCCGGAATCATTTAAAATGGCTGATTTCTCTACCGGTACAACAATGAAAATCAGAAACCTTGTTCCTAACGCTCCGGTCAAAATTAATGTAGGTGACCCTGCGGCTAATGGCTGGGAACTTAATAAAGATGAACAGATGGTCGCCGATGACAAAGGTGTACTGGAAATACAGTTTAACAGCGAGTCCAGGATCTTTTCCCCAAGCGGATTAGTTCCGGTAATGCCTGTGGAAGGCAAATGGTTCCTGAGTTTTATGGACTGGTCGGGGCAAGGACTCAAAGGTAGTAAAAGTTTCAGGGTTTTGCCGAACAATCCCAGCACATCGTCATATT
>DBLQ01000021.1:396-3539 GCA_002297505.1 Flavobacteriales bacterium UBA720 | reverse complement strand
GTTCCGTACTCTGCCTTCTGGATGGCGGAGCCCGGGCACAAACTTGCTAAAGATTTTGTCGATTATTACGACCGTCAGGCGGGCTTCGAGGAGCGCATCAACACCGATATCTTTTCGGAAATGCTTGAAGAAGAATATGGCGCAGACCGATACAGTGATACCGTGCAGGAATTAAGACATGGCGTAACCCTTTATCCATCAGTTTATTTTTCTCAGGATTTGCAAAAAAATTATGTCAGCCATCATTTTAACGGATCATGGTTTGGTGGCGATGAGGAAAATAAACACAAAAAAATGGTGAATGTTTACGGCTTATTGGAGCGGCTTACGACCTATCCCGGCGCAGACAAAGCCGTTAAAAGTATTCTGGAAGACCATAAAATTATCAAAACCGACGATATTCTTGACCTCATTCCACTGGAAAATATCAGAAAATATCTAGCGTCTAAAGAGGTGAAAGCATAGAATACAGAGCAGAATGTGAGCTTCACATTATAATTTTGAATTAAAATCACATTAAAATAAAGAAATTGGTTTCAATTTTTAGTCTTAAAACTTGTCAGCTGGAAGATTATCTTATATTTGCAATGTATTAAATAATCTTACCTATGAAAGAACTAATTGAAAAAATCAACGCTGAGTTCGAAATGTTCAGCAAAGAAGCAGAAATGCAATCAGAAAAAGGTAACAAAGCTGCAGGAACCAGAGCTAGAAAATCTGCATTGGAACTGAGCAAACTTTTCAAAGATTTCCGTAAGGTATCTGTGGAGGAGGCTAAGAAATAATGGATGTTTTCCATTGATGATCCCTGTTGAGAAACGGGGATTTTTTTTGCAGATGAATCAGAGCTCAACAGGAGATTATCCCTTTCTTTGCACGATTATGGCATTAGACCGGGCAGCTAAAAAATAAATTATGAAAAACATCAAACTTATAGTTACGGACATGGACGGCACTTTTCTCAATTCCAAATATGAGATCAGTCCCGAATTTCCTGCGGTATACGAAGAACTGAAAAAGCGGAATATTCTTTTTATTCCTGCCAGCGGACGTCAGATGGCCGGAATCACGCAGTATTTTAAGGATATCGAAAATGAAATAGGCTTTATTGCAGAAAACGGCGGATACGTGGTTTATCAGGACCAGGAACTTTTTGCAGATCAGCTTGCTCAGGAAACGGTAGCGGAAATTGTCCGGATCACAAGGGAGATTCCCGGAGCAGAAATTGTGGTGTCTGCGAAACAAAATGCTTACTATGAAAGCACCGATGATACCTTTGTCAACTATTTTAAAACTTACTATACCGCGAACAAAAAGGTAGAAGATCTGACCGCCGAACTGAATGATGACGTTTTTAAAATCGCGATCTATCATGCAGACGGTGCAGAAGATCACGTTCTTCCGCATCTCAATGCATTCAAGAACGATGATTTGGAAATGGTGGTTTCCGGAAAAAACTGGGTTGACCTGATGAACAAGAAAATCAGCAAAGGTCACGCGCTGTCCATCATCCAGAAAAAACTCAACATCCTTCCTTCGGAGACTATGGTTTTTGGCGATTACATGAATGATATAGATATGTTGAAAAACTCCCAGTTTTCTTTCGCCATGCAAAATGCACATCCCGATGTAAAGAAAGTCGCCAATTATGAAGCTGAAAGCAATGACCATTTTGGTGTGGTGAAGGCGATAGGCGAAGTGATCCGATCGTCTTGAATAAAAAAAAAGCTTCCGATGATTGGAAGCTTTAAGTTGAGTAGCGGAAGGTCAGGATCTTTTTTTCAAAGCCGACTCTTTGTGCACGGCAGACTTGCCGGTTTTTTCGCTCATCACTTCGTACTGCGGTTCATCTTCGGAAGCGCGGCGCTTTTTTCCCATAAAGGTGAAATCTTCTTTATGAACTTTGGTCACGGCGCCGTGCGTCTCGCCGTTCTGAGTCTTCCATTGGACCTGGTCTCCTTTTTTTAGCATAATTTTATTTTTAATGCTGTAAAACAATTATCGTACTAAAAAAACCATTACACTAAATCAGAAATGAAATCTATCTAAAAACTTTGCTGATCATTGTTCCGATTTCCACAAAATCACCATGATTATTGATGGACCTCTTTTCCGTCTTTAAAGTCTCGCGTGCAGTAAAAGGATAGATGAGCAGATGGTTTTTATCTTTCAATGTTGCATTCAGGAATTCAGGAATCAGTCGCATCGGCTGGATGTAGGACGCCATTCCATGCTTAGCCATCATAAAGATGACAGCTTCGTTGGATTCCACATTTTCTCCAACTTTCTGTGCATCTTTCCAGTTGTCCATTTTAACAAATTTTGCTTCGATGCTGTTCTTCTTGAGAATCCGCTCCAGGATCTGGCGGATGCTGTCATTGCAATAGAATGTAATGGTAGCGCCGGAATTTTTGGCAATGTTCCATACCCTTAGCATTGCATGAAAAAAGCCGGCTTCTTTCTGCGCATTATTCGGGATAAGCACTTTATAATTCCTGACTGTAGCCAGCGGCTGCACGGCGTGATAAATCAGTATATTGACTTGATCATTCTGCAGATAGCCATTATACAGATTGTAAAGGAAGGACTGGGAGAAGCCTTTTTCCTCTTCCAGACCGATCACCAGATCAGTGATTTTCTGTTCCTTGATAACATTGTTGATGCCACTGATGACATCATTGTCGTAACGTGTCAGCGCTTTCAATTGGACGTCGGCGGCAGAAGCGGTGTGAACGGCTTGCTCCAGGATTTTCTCCGCATTCTTTACCGATGATTCATTTTTATCTTCATTGATAATGTTAAGGGCAAAAAGTCTGTCATGATTTTCATGAGATTTAATGAGCAAGCCTAAATTGATGAGTTTGTCTACAGTAGTTTCGTAGTTCATGGCCAGCAGAATACGTTCTTCTTCGGGAGAATCGCCGGAGACGGTCTCATCATTGTCTGCGTCGGCAATTTTCTGCGCGCTGGACATGGAAATGAATGATGAAACCGTACAGGAAACCAGAATGAGTAAGATACTGCCGTTCAGAACGTGTTCGTTCAGTAATCTTACCGGCTCGCCGGCTTCTGTTTCTGAAATGATGATATTATAGCCCACCATTACTGAAGCAAGTGTTGCTGCGGCAGAAGCCGAGCTTAAT
>DBLQ01000021.1:0-361 GCA_002297505.1 Flavobacteriales bacterium UBA720 | reverse complement strand
AGCTTAATCCAAAGATAAGCTGACCTTCATCTTTAGAAAGTCGAAAGGTTTTCTGCGTCAGCACTGCAGCAATATACTTTCCGCCAATTGAGGCCACGAGCATAATTGCTGCGACAATGATGGTATCCCAACTTTTGAAGAACACCGTAAAATCAATCAGCATCCCGACACTTATCAGGAAAAACGGAATAAAGATCGCATTGCCTACAAACTCCACACGATTCATCAATGATGAGGTGTGCGGAATCAGTCGGTTGAGTGCCAGACCTGCGAGGAAGGCGCCAATGATCGCCTCAACTCCCGCCAACTCAGCGAGAACAGCGGCCAGATAGATCATCACCAAAACAAAAATGTACTGCGA